>CAZEAI010000053.1:0-30655 GCA_964510105.1 uncultured bacterium | reverse complement strand
CCCCAGACGTTATGTGGCGACGGGGGGGGGAGGGGCGAGGCACTCGCCCTAGTGTTGGCTGTTCGTGGTGTTGTGGCATCGGGGCGTAGTGGTGCTCCGCTCACCCCTCGCCAGCGAAGCGGCGTCATGCGGCGAACCTCACTGCGTTCGGTTCGTTTCGTGGAGACTGGGTTTCCACCCGAGGTGTAGTCGAGGCGATGGAGGTACACACCGCCGGCTACGGGCGAACCCGTCTCATTCCGTGCGCCCCAGACGAACTCGTGCGCTCCCGCGCGGAGCGTCGCATCGGCGACCACGCGGACGAGCGCCCTGCGCCGAGAAGACGGCGAAGTCCACTGACGTGCCCTCATCGAGTTCCGGCACGAACGTCGGGAGGGGTGAAGCCGACTGCCCCACCCCTCTCGACGTTCACACTGGTGTGCAGTGCGGTCCTCTGTCAGCGAGCGAGTATCATGCGACGAATCTGCACATCGTCGCCACTCACGAGGCGGTAGAGGTACGCGCCGCTGGCCACCGAGGCGCCGCTGCTGTTGCGGGCGTCCCACACGATCTCATGGGCCCCGGCCGACACGGTACCGTCGACGAGCGTGCGTACGAGCTGGCCGTTCATGTTGTAGATGGCCAGCATGACGTCACCCGGCTCGGGAATCGTGAAGTTGATGGACGTGCTCGGGTTGAAGGGGTTCGGCGCGTTCTGCGCCAACGCGAACGTCAGCGGTGTCGCGGAAAATGACGCGATGTTCTGAACCTCGATCAGGCCTTCGTTGAGCATCGCCTGCTCGATCGTCGGAGCGATTGCGACCCCGTCGATGTGCAACAGCACCGGCGACGAGTCGTCCGCACGAGCGAATGCGACGTGTACCGCGCCGTCCACACGATTTGCCGCCACGTAGTCACCGGTGATCTCAACCGATGCGTCGGCGTCAAGCGTGAGCTGGCCCGCGAGCACTCCCGAGGGATCGCTCACGACGAGGTCGTAGCCGCTGCCCGATTCGACCCACGAAAGCGCGCGAGACGATGCGAACGACGGCGCCTGCTTTGCGGGGGCGCCCTGCACGGGGAAGGTGTAGAATCCGCCGGCCACCACGTGCGCGAGCACGTGGGAGGCGTCGAGGGCGCTGATCGCGAAGTTGCCCGTCACGTCGCCGCGGTCGAACACCGCGGGGTCGGTGAAATCGGCGGCCGGGAACAGTCCTACGACTTCCTGCAGGATGTTCGATGCGTCCAGAGCGCTGACGTCGTCGGAGAGAGTCACGTCGCCGTAGCCGTTGACGAGGGTGACGAGGCCGTCGGTGAGTATCGCCGGGGTCTCGTCGAAGTCGGCATCGTTCACGAGCACGTCAACAGTCTCATCGAACAGAGTGAATGCGCCGACGGTGTAGTCGAACGTGACCAGCGGCTGACCGACGAGATTCACACCGGTGACGCCGAACGGAACCGCGATGGCGAGCTGGATGCTGGCACCGACGATGTTCTCCTCGATAGAGACGTCGAGGATTGCGTCAAATGCCGTCGTGTAGTTTGGGATCCCATCGGGGTCGAGGACCGCGAACTGGTCGATTGTCAGATCAACGTACGCGGAGTAGACGGTGCCGTTGGTGTTGGCGAGTATGTCGATACTGACGAATTCGCCGGGGATGACATTCTGAGTAAATGAGTCACCAGTCACGGTTGGCAACTGCGCTTCGGCAGTCGTCCCCAGCGCCGCGACCAAGCCGAAACTGCAAAGCAAAGCTGATAGATAGCGACGTGCCATGGTGTTCTCCCTGGTGGAAAATGAGTATACCTGATCTGCTTCTCGCATCCGGCTCTAGAGCAAGACGGCCCGCCCGATGCCTGATGGTCGGCATTCTGCCGTGCCTCCTCGCACACCCACGGAGCGCAGCCTATAAACGAGCCGCTACTCAGTAATGCTGGGACTAGTATATGTATCGACATGCAGTTCGTCAAGCTTCACACTGCCGGCACCCAGTCTTGTGTCGTTCACGTCGCGCCCAGTCGGCATCGGACGGGGCCGCAGTCGCGCCTCGAACATCCGCGGGGATGCCGTCGCGTCGGCGCGCTGTCTGCCCGGCGGCGGTCGTCGAGGCGCGGTGACCGCGTTGCCCCTTCGCGTAGGGCGCGATATACTCTCCCGCTGAGTAGTCTCTCCAAATGCGAACACTCTGCGATGCGGGCTGTTCGACACGTTTCGGACGCGCCCGAGAGATCGTAGAAGGGAGCACACCATGTTATCACTGCGCGGATCGTACGTGGCACTTGTCACGCCGTTCGCCGCCGACGACCGCGTCAACCACGCGATGATTCGCGACCTCGTCGAGTGGCACATCGAGCAGGGAACCAACGGGCTGGTTCCGGTGGGCACTACCGGCGAGTCGCCGACGCTGAACTACGAAGAGCACGAAGCCGTGATCGAAACAGTCGTTGAGGCGGCGGACGGCAGAGTCCCTGTGCTCGCGGGTACCGGCTCGAATTCGACGCGCGAAGCGGTGCATATGACGAACCACGCCAAGCACGTTGGCGCGGATGGCGCGCTCATCGTCCTGCCGTACTACAACCGCCCATCGCAGGCGGGGCTCATCGCGCACTTCGAGCGGCTGAACGATGTCGAGTTCCCGCTTGTCATGTACAACATCCCCAGCCGCACCGGCATCAACATGGAAGTGCCGACGTTCGAGCGGCTCTCGCATCTCGAGTACGTCGTAGGGGTCAAGGAGGCAAGCGGCAACATCAATCAGATGAGCGAAGTCGTCATGGCCACCGAGGGCAGGTGCGCCGTCATGTCCGGCGACGATGCGCTCACGTTGCCGCTCCTGTCTGTCGGCGGAACAGGCGTGATATCGGTGATAGCGAACCTCGTTCCGCGTAAAATGTCGATGCTGGTCCAGGCGTGGGAGGAGGGGCGAGTCGCCGATGCCCTGGAGCTGCACCAGTGGCTCTTCCCCCTGGGCAAGGCGATGCTTTCGCTCGAAACGAATCCCGGCCCGGTCAAGGAAGCGATGAACATGACGGGTCACGACGTGGGAAAGGTTCGGCAGCCGCTGGCGCCGCTCAGCGAGGAGAATCACGGCAAGCTGCGAGCCCTGCTCGAGGAAATGGGTATGGTGTAGCTGGGGCGAATCGTAGAATCGACGAGGGCGGACCGGATCGATCCGGTCCGCCCTCGTCTAGTTTCAGGCGGGATATCGCGTTGCGGTCGCGTCAGGATACCGCTGCCAGCGACATCGTTCCCACGCTCAGGATATCGCCGATCGTCTCCCTTACGACGCGCTCAGCGTCGGCCGAAAACGCTTCCGGATAGCCGAAGTACTGGTGCGCTCGCTCGATCTCGTACCCGCCGTGCGGATACTCTCCGGCCGGCGGTATGTAGCCCGCCAGATCGTTGACGTACCCTGCCGTGAGTACCGGTCGATCGGAATGCGCCGCGCGGAGTGCTTCGTTCGTCTCACCGAATAGCTCGCCTCCCGCCGATGCGATGACGAGTTCACCGAGCGTGACTACCTGAACCGGTATTCTCAGGCCATCAGCCCACCAGCCGCGAGCACGCGAGACGAGCACGCGCTTCGCCCAGATATGGAGCGCCTGTTCCCGGCGGCCGCTGCGGGTCCAGTCGGCGGGTGAGAGCAGGTAACGCTCCAGCTCGTCGTCGGGAATCTCGCCTCGCCAGTCGAGGTCGGCTGTTCTGAGCCTCGTGTTGACTTTCGGCGCGAGGTATACCCCCTCCGTCGGCGTGCCGATGAGGTCCGTGGCGACTTCGGCCAACCCAGCCGACATCCGGTTCATATCGGCTTCTGCTTCGGCGCCGAGCCTGAGCGGGTTCACGTCGCCGCACGCGCCCTGTATGAACATCGACCGGAACCCGCCGCCCAGCGCGTGGTTAGTCCGCGCTACCAGGTCGCCCGGCCAGTCCGGCGACATGAGCCGGTCGGTGTAGAACACGGGATGGCAGGCGAAGTGCAGGAACGCGGCCACGGGATCGCCCGATTTCACGTCTTCGGCTACGACTGCGCTGAGCGACGTATCCAGCGTACCGTCGCGGTGTCCGTTGTTCGATCTCGGGGTTCCGTCTTCTGTGTGTGTGCGCCGGTTGTACGTCAGACCGGGTACACTCCGCGAGGCCAGGCGGAGAGACACCTTCGTCTTCGGGCCGTTGACGGCGTCGGCGATGACATCGATCAGCGTGTTTTCGAGGTCCCGAATCCACCCGCGATCGACGAGCCCGCAGTTGGCCATGAAGAGCGTCGCTGGTGCGCTATGGGTGTGTGTCGCCGCGATGGCGAACGAACGGGGCGGCAGGCGATGGGCGGCACTCGCCGCGGCGCGGACCCGTTCCGCCAGCGACTGCGGCAGCCCGAGTACATCTACCGACACCCAGACGACTCCGACCTTGCCGTCGTGCAGATACGCCGCGCGGGCATGGAGTTCATCTCGAGTTCCGGTACTTGGGTTCGCTCGTTCCAGGAGTCCGGACAGGTCCTGCCCCGAGCCGTCGGGGAGCTCCCGTTCAGCCCATCCAAGGGTCAGCCGGTACGTCATAGTGAACGCGATCCTTTCTAAGTCAGGTGTGAAGACCCGCATCCGCGCCGGGATGGCGCGCGAGCGGGTATGTCACGGATGGTGACGCTTCACGCCGAATCTACGATATCCATGCCCGCGTTGGTGCCGATGCGGTCGGCTCCGGCGGCAACCATCTCCCGCACCCGTTTGGCGGTCCGTATACCGCCGGCCGCTTTCACGCCCATGCGGTCGCCGGCGAGTAGCTCCAGTATGTGAACGTCGCGAACCGTGGAATCGATCCCACTGAAGCCCGTGGACGTCTTGACGAAATCAGCGCCCGCGGATTCAACGATAGTGCAGGCCGCCACTTTCTCTCTATCGGTGAGCAACCCCGCTTCGATAATCGCCTTCACGAGCACATGTCGCCCCCGCGCTGCGCGGGCGGCTGTCACCACCGCGCTGACGTGTTCGTACACGCCTTCCCAGTCGCACGCCTTCACGAGCCCGACCGGCACCACCATGTCAAGCTCGTCAGCTCCTCCCCCGACAAGCTCCTTCGCCAGCGCGTTCTTGATGTTCGCAGGTGCACAGCCATGCGGGAAATCGAGAACGCAGGCTGTGGCCACACGGTCGCCACGTAGCCGGGAGGCGGCCAGTGCACAGTACATGGGCTGCACACATACCGCCGCGAACCCGTACCCGACTGCCTGGTCGCACAGTTCGTGGATGCTCTCCGGCGGCTCGTCCGGTCGCAGAAGAGTGTGATCGATCAGACCGGCCAGCGCCGACGGTTCCAGCGGGGCACCTGGGGGCGATCCATCACGGTCGCTCGCGTCGAGCTGCCGCAGCGTATCGGCTGTTACCTGGTCGATCCGGGAATCGGTGAGGTTCACGCCTGCTTCTCGCTCCGCCGGTCGAGGTCGTTGATGATGGACCCGAATTCAGGTGGCCGGTGGACGTTCGCTTGTATCCACACGTAGAGCATTTCTCGCAGCAGCCCAGGCGCGACGAGTTCGCTGGAGACACAGAGCATGTCGGCGCCGAATCGCTCTCTTGCCCATCTCGCCGTGAGGACATCGCCACACGATACGGCGACGATGCCCGCCACACGATTCGCTACCGCGGCCGCGCCGACTCCGGCTTCATCGATGACAACTCCCCACGCGGCCTGACCGGTGCACACGGCGCCTGCTACCTGACGGGCGAGGTGGGCCGACTCACGAATCGGTGTCGGTACACGAACGGGAACGAGGTGGTGGTCCCGTAGCGCCCGGGCCACAGTCGCCTCAAGTTCGCGTGCGCCCGGCACCGCGCCGATTGCCACGCGGTCGATTTCGCGTGCCCGGGCAACCTTCGCCGGGCTTCCCGTCGCCGCATCCGGCAGGGCGCTTGCAAGCGATAGCCCAAGTTCGCTGAGGGCGTCCTTCGCCAGGGGAGTAACGAGCGCGCGAGGAACGATTCGGATCGAGGATCTGCCGGCGGCGTGGGCTGCCCGGACGACGTTCTCCGTCACGAGCGATACGGGAGGAGTCTCATCGTCAGGCGCCGGCGCTTCCGGCTGCCGGTCGGCGGCGGCGAGCGCCGCACCCACCTCGGCTGCTATCCTGTCGATCTCCCGCTGGTCCATTGCCCGGTTGTCTCCATGAGGTCGCCCGCCTCCGGCTGCGAACGCCGCCCAAGACTAACAATATCTCTCCGGCCGGGCTCCCGCACCAAGGCTCATGTCGTGACCGCGTCCGAAGGATGGCTCAGCCCAGCGAGCCCTTTGCCGCTTCCCCGGCCTGCACGTACAATAGGCTCGATACGCCTGATCGCCGGAGGTAGCCGTACGCGCCGCGAATGAGCCTGCATGAATGCAAAAGTCTTCACGATCAATGAAGCGCGAGACCTCCTTCCTTCAGTGAAGACCGTGGTTGATGAGTTGCGCGAGCTGCGCCGGGACATCGTCGATACCCGTCGCAGGATCGACATACTGGACACGCTCTGGGGAGACGACGTTCGCTCACCGGAGAACCCGGACGCGGCGGAGTATCGAGAGTTGAAGGGCCGGAACCGGTCCCTCGTCGTGCGATTCCGGGAGCAGTCGAGCGCTCTGGACGCACTCGGCTGTCACGTCAAGGATCTTGACCGCGGTATCGTCGGATTCTTCCACGTGCGGGACGGCCATGCCGTGTTCATGCCCTGGGGTGTGGACGAACCCGCCGAGGAAGCCTACGAGGAGCTTGCGCCGAACGCGCGCATCTTTTCGGTCGACGAAGCGCGGGCGGCGCTGCCTCGGCTGCGAGCGGTGTTCGAGGGTCTCGACCGCATCGAGGAAGCCGTTGCCAACCTGCAACGAGAACTCCAGATGATGGAGTCGGTGTACAGCGGCGATCCGGCCGCCCTGGATTCGGAGCCGATCGAGAAGCTGCAGTCCGGCATCCGCGAGCTGATCGCCCAAGGGCGAGACCTAGAGTCGGAACTCCATCGAATGGGGTGCCAGCTCAAGGACGCCCACGGTGGGCTCGTGGACTTCTATCACGTCCGAGACCGCCAGGTCGTCTTCCTGTGCTGGAACCGGGATGAACCCGATGTCGTCGCATGGCACGCGCTTGACGCCGGGTTGGCGGGGCGACAGCATCTGAACGGCGACTCCGGCGATTAGACTCGGCGACTTCTCTCGCACAACGAAAACGGGCGCCCCACTCAGTGTGGGACGCCCGTTCTGTATATCTGTGTGTGCGAATCGCTTACTGGAACAGCGCCTTTATCACGGCCCACGACGTCGGGACCTGCACCCGCTGAATCGCCAGCGGCGCGTCGCTGGAACTCCGTGCGTCCGCCGGGTTCGTGACGGTGCCGTACGGTCTCTGGTTGCCGATACGCCAGTCGCCGCTCGGATCTCCGAGTTCGTAGCCGTTCGGCTGCCCGTCGCCATCGGAGTCGAGCGCAGCGAGGGCCTTCCAGTCAGGTCGCCCGTCTTCCCTGAGCGTCGCTTTCACGTCGGCGCCGAATGCATTCAGCGGGCCGTTGGATGGCCCGACGTGACAGGTTTGGCACGATGTCGTGTTGCCGCTGATGCGGAACGTGTAGTCGCTGTTCGGGATGTAGGACTCATATACATCCCGCGCGACCGAGATACCCGCGGCAATCGTAAGCGCTGTCGCTATGGCGGCGACGAGCCTGAACATCGATGACCTCCGCTAACCACCTGCGTGTGCACCACATTACGCACGCGCGTACACATGCATTCACGTACAAGATACAAGCTTGCGTGCTCATCGACAACCCCGGCGCCGGTCACTCACGGGCGAGCGGCACGCGTCCGCCGGACTCCACATTGAGCGGCAGGTCGCCGAATGTCGAGTTCCGTACGGTGGCGTCGCCGGTGAGTTCATACCGGACCTCGCCATCGCTCAGCATGTTGAGCAACCCCTGTGCCATGCTCGCTGCCGAGACGCGCAGCGGAACGGTGACGCGCTGTGCTCCCTGTTTGAGTTCCAGGGCATCCACGAGCCCATCGATGCTCGCGAATCGGCTGCCGTTCAGCGCGATGGAGCCGTTGAGCGAGTTCACGAGATAGTCGAGGCTGCCGGAGTTCTCCACGAGCAGGACCACGTCCAGGTCGATGTTGCGGAATGACATGCTCCGTACGTTGATCCGCTCGATACTGATGTTCGGCGGCACAGGGCGCGCGACTTCGCCGCTGTGGGAGAATGGCACGTTGATCGCCCCCAACGGCCCGACGTCGACCCGTACCGTGCCCTCAACGGTGTACGGCCACACGTCGTCGTTCGTCAGCCGGTTCACCGCCGCCGTGACGTCGCTGTAATCGAGCACGACGGGCAGCGTGAGTCGCTCAGAGCCGCGCGCGGGAATTCGCACGGCGCTGGCTTCGGTTCCCGAGACAACCGTATGCTCGCCGATGCGGAACGTGTAGTCGTAGCCCTTGAGCGGGATCGTGAACGCGTTCGGATTGTCCACGTTGAAGTGGACATCCACCGCCGCTCTCTGGAAGTCCGCCGAACGGAGCGCCAGCGCGTCGAACGCGACGTTTGGCCGCACGACGGCATTCTTGAGCATCGCGCAGCCGGCGATTCCGACAGCGAGCGCCGCCGCGAGACTCGTCGCGACCAGAGTTCTCTTTCCCACGTGCTTCGTCCCCTCCGTCTCAGGTGGCAACCAGTTGTCGCGCTTACCAATATACGGCGATCCGACGTTTCGACCGACTCTCATGCACTCCGGCGGCGTTGACCGAGCGTGGTGCGTGGAGGCATCTTGTGCCCGGCGTGTCGTTCCCGACACGTTCGCGTATCGCCCGCGACACGTTGGCCTATCGTTCGCAACACGTTAGCGTATCGTTCGCAACACGTCAGCGTATCGTTCGCGACACCGAGCGCATCGTTCCCGATACAGGAAGGCAGCATGACCGACATTCCGGAGTGGGTATCAGCGCAGGATCATCTTCGTCGTGAGCTTGGTCGGTGGATCGACGATTCCATTCAGCGCCAGAGCGCCGAACCGTACCACGGCATTCACGACGAAGGGTCGTTCACCTTTTCGTGGGACGCGTACTACTTCATGACGCGGGACGAGCGCGTTCGCGGATTCCTGACGTGGCTTCGCGACGGATTCGCCGACTGGGCCGCGGAGGAGCTTTACCACGGCTACTACGCCGAGGGCGAGGTCCATCACGCCGCGGAACCGTTCACGCATTTCGTCGCGCGGTTCAGGACGCTCGATCCGGAGAATCCGATCACCGCTGCGATGCTTGACGACGTCGCCGAACACACCGGCAACTGGGCGGAGGGGGTTCCCGATTGGTACGACTGGGACCGCCACCGATTCCGTAGCTGGCACATCGGCTCGCGCATGGTTCCAACGGAGCCGCCGGACGACTACGAGGAGCCGGACTCGATCCGGCCGGCGCTCATCACGTTGGCTGCGTACGCGCTGACGGGTAGGCAGCGCTACCTCGAATTCTGCAACGACTACGGTGACAAGTGGGCGCGAGCGCTGCTCGAAGAGCCGCTGCCGCAGGTCGGATTTTGCCACACCGACGATCCCTCGCGCTATCCTGATCAGGTTTCTCGCGACCGGTCGCTGGAGCAGCGGCTGGAGCTGGTCGTTGCGTCCGGCATGATCGACTACTTCCTCGATCTCTACGGCGTCACGGGCCACGATCTCTATCGTGCGGCGCTGGAGCGCGTCATGGCCGGTCTCGTTGACGGCGTGGCCGATTCGCGCAACGCGGTCGCGCCGGCGTACATCGCGAAGTACCGGCGCGTGACGGGCGACCACCAGTTCGACGACGCGATCCTGCGAGCGCTCGGCGATCCGCCACGGTACGGTCAGAACGGCTTCGACGTGTTGGCGGTCGATGAGAAACACGAGAGGCGGAGGATCGGCCTGATATTCAACGCGCACGTGGGCCGCCGCTTCGACCAGGTGCGATGGGCCGTGCCGACCGCGTCCGGCGAGCTTTCCGAAGTGACCGAGCCGAACCCGGCTGCGTGGGCGCTGGCGTATCAGATCACGGGCGAGCAGCGATTCGCCGCTCGAGCGATGTTCGTGGCGGGTGAGCGCATCCGCGTCGGGAGGCACACGCTCGACGACGGACGGGATCACGGGTGCGCGGGCAAGACGCTCGGCGCGGTGGCGTCCGGGCACGGACGCGCGGATCGCTTCGGCGACGTCAACAGCGTGCTTGGTCCCACGCTGCTTGGGAGTACGCGGCTCTTCAGCGCCGAGCAGCCGATCGTGGTCTATCCCGACGGCCTGCCCGACAACGTCGCGACGCTCGTCCGATTCGATGGTGAGCCAACGGTGATTTGGCTCAACACGGGCGACGCGGAGACGGCCATTCGGTGGCGCGACGGCTCGGCACCGGATGCAGCAGAATCGGCGCTGACACTGGCTCCCGGCGAGACGCGCAGTGCGTCGCTTGGAAGGGGGATGCCGGCGCATGGCCGCTGCGCGACGATGCGTCAGGCAGCTCCTCTGGAACAGCCCCGAGATCGAAACGACTCATAATCGCGCGTTCTTGGCGACGCGCCCCCACGGCGTTCCCTACAACCGCGTCACCGTCGCGCCCGGACCTGCGTCTGTCGAGAAAAGCACGTCGTCCCACCCACCGAACTTCGCCGGCGGCGAGTCCGTCAGACCGCGATCTTGCGCGTAGTACCGCTCCCTGACAGCGCTCACTATGCCCTGCGCATCCTCGCGACGGGCGAGCGCCACCGCGCAGCCGCCGAACCCCGCCCCGGTCAACCGGGCGCCCAAGGCACCGGCGTCGAGCATGATCGCGACGAGACGGTCGAGTTCGGGCGTGCTGATCCCGTAGTCGCCCCGACACGACGCGTGCGATTCGTTCATGAGCCGCCCCAGTTCCACGGTATCTCCGGATCGCAATGCGACAGTCGCGGCGTCGACGCGCGCGGCCTCGGTGAGGACGTGGCGCACGCGCTCGCGCAGTCGGAATCCATCCTCCGGCTCGGGGTACACTGAGCCGTCGGGGAGGGTGAGCGAACCGGCGTCGAGTTCCTCAACGGCCATGCCGAACTCCTTGGCGATCTCGCGCTTCGTGTACCCGCCATCATGCAACTCGTCGTACGCGGCAGGCGACGGATCTATCTGCGCGAGCCGGGCTACATCAGCGCTGCCGCGCCCGTGCAGCTTGGCAAGAAGCTTCGTTGCGAGGCGACACTCGAGCGGCCGCCGGTTGTACTTGAGACGCGCCGCGCCGCTCTTCTCCGCTACGACGAGGCTGTTGGCCACGATGACCGTCACATCGTCGGGCATGGGTACGGGATCGGTACGAAGTGGGAAGAAGTCGATACGCAGCGCGTGATGCTCGCGCGCCTGCACGCACGCGGCCTGATCCATGCCTCCCCCGGCCGTGCCGACGTAGTGCTCCGCGCTCGCCATCAGGTCGGCGAACGCCTCGCCGGGCATCGCACGATCGTTCGCCGCGAGGAACGCCAGCCCCGAGGCTACCACCAGCGCGCTCGATGAGGACAATCCGGCGCCCGACGGCACATCGCCGCTGACGACCGCGTCGAACCCGCGCCAGTTTGCATCCTCGCCGTGGTGCTCAATCAGCGTCTGGGCCGCGGCCTTGACGTAGTTCGCCCAATCACCCGGCGCCGAGGCTTCGATCGGTGGCGCAAGCGAGAACGACCGCTCTCCGTGCGCGGCGACCGGCGACCTCACAACTACCTGCGAGTCGTCACGCGGCGCGAGAGCGATGCGGATTGCGCGATGCAGTGCCATGGGCAGCACGGGATAGCCGTTGTAGTCCGTATGCTCACCGATGAGGTTCACCCGGCCCGGCGCCGTGACAAGGATCGTCGCCGCTCTTCCCGGAAAGAGCCGGGCGAATTCGTCCGAGAACTGCGATGGATTGCTTGCGGTCACGGCGCCTCCGGTGAGAACTCGAGTCCGGCCAAAGGATTGCCGTCGAGATCGGTGAACCGCATGAACAGGCCCCACTGATCCCCTCGATTGTAGACCTTGACGAGGATGCTCGTGTCGCCTGCCACCAGTGTGACCGGCACGACGTCGTCATCCGGTACGACGCCGCGTCCGCCGTCGAAGCGCCATACTTCGTCACCGTCGAACCAGACGATGGCGTCTTCGTCGCTGCCGAATCGCATCTGGACGGCCTGCTCGCTGGGACTCGTCACCGTGCACGTCGCGTAGGCGATGCAGTCGCCGGCGTGATGCGCTCCGCCGTAGACCTCGACGAGCCCGACACAGCCCGCGTGCGACGGGTACGTCTTCCACCGCGCCGTCGTGTCGCCCTTGCCCGGATACGTCGCGCTCAGGTCGATCTCCGAATCCGGCGGCAGTTGAGCGTCGCGCCCCTTGCCACCGGCGTCGAACGGACCGGCGATGTGCCACGCGGGCACGATTCCGTCGATGGGCGTGGGCGTGTCGTAATGGCCCTGCGCCTGAATGCGGATCGCCACAAGCTCCTCGGGCTCCGACGGCACGTCGAGGGCGCCGGTCGACGCGATCTCGACGCCGATTGTGCCGAGCTCCGCCACGAGTTCCGGCCTGCTATCCCAACCGATGAGTTGTCCCGCCGATCCGATGCACGCGTACCCGGCAATGCCCGCAGCGCCCTCCCGCACGAAATCCTCGATCTGCTGGCGGATCATCCACGGTTCGAGAGGGTCGGCCGTGTTGACGACGCGCTGGCTGTCCGGTGCCTCCCAGAATCCCTGGAATATCCCGATGAACGGGATGCCCGGCACGATCTGCCGCGCGTGGGAGAGCGTCCACTGCACCAGTTTGCTATTGAGCGTTCGGAGGTACTCGTCACGCAGAATCGGGTAGTAGTAGAAGCCCATGATGTCGCACGAACCGGGCCCGAAATTCCGCAGCGTGGTCGGACCGCTGTGACCCGCGCATACGGGGTGATCGTCCCCGTCGACACGCTTGATGAGGGCGTAGAGTGCGCGCAGTGCCGGATACGCGTAGCCGGGCGTATCGTCGAGCACCCAGTAGCCCCAGAGGTTCGGCGAACCGCACACCGCGGCGATATCCTTCTCCGCCTGCTCGGGCCAGAACAGAATCGTGTCCGACTCGTGCGCCTCTGGAGTCGAGCCGTCGGCGCCACGTTCGCAACCGACGAGCGCCGTCGGTGTCGCTTCGCGGTAGCGGATGGTCTCGCCGCCGATCTGGATGACGCGCTCGCCGGTCGGCGGCTCCGCGCTTGCGATGGGTAACTCGGTCTCCTCAGCGGAGATGTCTCGTGCGAGCGTCGGTCGCCCGTGGACATGCGACGTCGCGTGGTACATGACCTGGATGCCGTGGTCGAGGCAGTAGCGACCGGTCTCGGTTGTTGTGTCGAGCAGCTCGGCGTTCCCCGATATGACGAGGTTCATCCCGGCGGCGCTCACCGTCTTGAGGTCCTCGATCGTTCCCGCGTGGAACGTTCCGAAGGCCGGACACCCATTAACCTGACATGTCTTGTGAAGGTCCATTCCAAACCACTCCCATGTTTCGTTGTTCGGGCCGCGCGGGCGGTGTCGATTGCGTGCGACGAAAACTACCGCTGACAGGCGCTCTGCCCCACCCTGCGAGCGCATCTCGGGTGCCGGGAGCCAGCCTCACCACGAGTGGATGTGCCCGGCTCCCGGAAACCACACCCAGTCGACGATGAACGAGAACGCCACGCCCAGCGCGTAGCCGATCCCCAGGCCGAGGAACAGCGGCTTCACCCGGTTGTAGAGAGCCAGCCCGCCCAGGCGGAGCAGCGTGACCTTGATCAGCCACGCGACGAACACCATCAATACGCCGATGTGCGTGGCGTACGTGCCGCCAATCGCCAGCCCGATCGGTGAGAGCGTCCACCAGTGGAACCGTGCACGGAGGGCGAACAGCAGTACCATCCCCACGGAGCCGATGCCCAGGAAGCGCAGGCGGTCCCATGCCACGGGGATCGGGTTTGCGATGTACCCCGACAGAATCCCGAACATGTGTCGACCGCCGACCGCGAACGCGTAGTCGGAGAAGTTGAACGCTCCCCGCCCGTACCCGAGCGTCAGTGTCAGGACCAGGCACACGATGACTCCTACGGCCGCCGCGACGAGCATAGACGTGGTGATCGTTCTCGCCGACCGCACGTGTGACGCGAGCTTCGCGCCATGCATGATCTGCGTCATGGCGAAGCCCTTGCCCTGGCTCAGGAACGCGTACGTGAACGTGAGGATCGCCAGGGATGCGCTCGTGTTCGCCGCGCCGAGGCTGTGGATGGTGAATGCCTGCGCCGTCAGCGGCCCACGCATATAGGGAAGGCCGGTTTCGGAGACGATGCGCGCCACGCCGATGAAGATCACCAGCGTCGCGAAGGTCCACGCGAGTGCGCTCAGAATCGACATGCCGCCCGAGTGAAGCCATGCGACGATGTAGACAAACGAGGCGGAGCCGGCGACGACGGCCACCCGGAAGCTCATGAGTTCTCGTGGATCGTCATTCTCGGGGCCTCCGCTGACCGCCGCGCGAAACACCGTGCCGAGGTGACCCCGCGCGGTCCACAGTCCGTAGGCCACCAGCGCGATGAGGGCGCCGAAGCTCTGCCATGCGGCCATGGCGTCGAACGACGACCACGGATCGGTCGATGCTCCGACGGCATATCCGAATCGCGAAAGGATCATGTGCTCCGCGCCGAGGAGGAGGAAGAAGAGCCAGACGCTGAGCAGGGCCGATGTATCGGCGAAGTAGCACAGGCCGAGGGTCAGGAAGTTGATCCGCAGACCGATGGAGGGGAATCCTTTGATCGGCGTCAGCGTGCCGTACCACAGCTTGAGGGATGGCCATCCGCCGATGAAGTATCCGGCGCAGTTCCACGCCATGATTCCGAACGAGATCGCAAACCCGATGCGGAACAGCGTCGAACCGAATATGCCCGGCAGGTGGCCCCTCGAAGGACCGTCCCGCATCAGCGCCAGGCCTGCCTCCGCTATGGGGAACACGAGTCGCTCATGTTCGACCCATGGCTTCCGGAGCACTGCCGCGATGCACAGAGACAGCACCAGCACCGCCCCGATGAGGCTGAGCCACCACGCCGCCGGGACGATCCACACGTCCCACGGGATGCTCTCTCCGGGTGGCAGGCCGTTGTAGAACCACTCGATCGCGCGATTGGTGTCGTGTGGCGCGATCCAGTCCGGCAGGTGCGGGTGTACGAGCGATTCCCACCTGTTCTGTGGGGTCGCGAAGTAGTACGGCGCTGTGAGGACGCCGAGCCAGAAGCCCGTCAGGCCGTTCGTCGGGATGACCGCCGCCACGAGGCCCATACTCAGGATGGTGACGAGTTCGGCCTCGGCGAATCGCAGCGGAATGAGGATCAGGATCGTCACGACGTAGAGTGCGATGAACGAGACCGGCATATGCGACAGGTTCATCTGCGACGAGCGGATGATGTACTCGGCGTACGTCAGCCACGCGTTGACAGCGACCGCGAATGCCACGCCGACAGCTACCGCGCGGACGGTTACCGTACCCCGCGGCATCGCCTGCTTGTGCTCATCGGTTGCGCGCAGAACCGCCATGATCGAATCCGCCTACCACGAGTGTACGTAGTGACCGGCGCCGGGAAACCATACGATGTCCAGCAGCCACGACATGGCGACACCCATGGCGTATCCGCAGGCCAGGCCGAGGAAGAACGGTTTGCTCCGGTCGTAGAGCTGCACACCGCCGACGTGAAGCACGACGGTCTTCGTGAGCCACGCGACGAAGACCATCAGCACGCTGTTGAGCGTGGCGTACGTCGTGGCTACGGTCAGGCCGATGGGTGAGAGCGGCCACCAGTAGAATCGCGCGCGCAGGAAGTTCAACCCGAGGAGCACGACAGCGCCGATGCCGAAGAACTGCCACCGGTCCCACGCAGCCGGTTGCGGGTCGTTGAGGTACTTCGACGTGAGGTTGAACATATGCCGGCTGGCGGAGCTGAACGGGTAGTCGCGGAAGTTGAACGCCCCCATCGAATAGCCCAGGACGATGGTCATCACGAGGCAGACCAGGATGCCGACCACCATCGCCGCGACCACCGCGTGCGTCATACGGCGCGCGGATCGCACTTCGCCCGCCAGGCGAGCGGCGTGCATGAACGGCGCCATGAACAGCCCCTTGCCCTGGCTGATGAACGCGTACGTGAACGTGAGAATCGCGATCGATGCGCTCGGATGGTTCGCTGTGCCCAGGCCGTATGCCGTGAAGCTCTGCGCCGTGAGCGGGCCCCTGACGTACGGCAGGCCGGTCTCGCTGACGATGCGCGCTATGCCGACGAATATCACGATGCTGGCGCCGAGCCATGCCGCCGCCATGCCCAGGGACATCCCCGACGCATACAGCCAGGCCAGGATGTACACTACCGAGGCCATCAGGCCAAAGACGGCCACGCGGAAGCTCATCAGCTCGCGCTGATCGTCGTTCGCCGATCCGCCACGCAGCGCCGCCCGGACGACGACTCGCAGATGCTCGCGGGCCGTCCACAGGCCGTAGAGCACGAGCATCGTCAGCGCGCCGAAGCCCTCCCACGCGGCCATAGGGTCGATGCTCGACCAGTCGTCGCCCATGGCGCCGAGCGTGTAGCCGAGCCGGTTGAAGATCAGGTGCTGCAGGCCGATGATGAACCAGAATACCCACACGCTGAACAGCACGTTCGCGTTGGCCAGGTAGCACAGTCCCAGAGTCAGCAGGTTGAATCGTAGCGCCAGCCACGCGAAGCCCGGCACCGGCGTGTACCCGCCGTAGTTCAGCCGGATCGCCGGCCACCCCGCCGTGAAGAATCCGATGGCGTTCCACGCGAAGACGAAAAAGGCGATGCCGAAGCCGATCTTGAAGAGTCGGGAGCGGAAGATGGCCGGCACTCGGTCCCCCGGCGATCGCGTTCGCGCCAGGGTGAGCCCGGCTTCCGCGATAGGGAACACGAGACGCTCGCTCTCGACCCACGGCTTCCTGAGGATCGCCGCGATGCAGATGCTCAGCAGCACCAGCGCCGCGATGAGACTCAGCCACCAAAACAGCGGAACGAGCCACGGTCCGAGTGGCGCCGACGCATCGGGCGGTAGGCCGTTGTAGAACCACTCGATTGCGTGACCCCGGTCCGGAACCGCGAACCAGGGTGGTATATGCGGATGGAATATCTCGCTCCAGCGATTCTCCGGAGTTGCGAAGTAGTAAGGCGTGGCGATCACGCCGAGCCAGAAGCCCATCAGCCCGCTCGTTGGGACGGCGGACGCCACGAGGCCCATCGCGAACACGACGGCCAGTTCGCTCGGCGCAAACTGGAACGCGCGAGCGACGGCAACTCCGATCACGTAGAGCGCCAGCAGGGCGACCGGGAAGTGGGCGAGGTTCATCCGCGAGGAGTGCTGCACGTATTCCGCCGATGTGATCATGGCGTTCACGCAGACTGCCAGCACCACGCCGAACGCCACGGCGCGGAGCGTCAAAGCGGAAGTGGCGGTGCCGGTTGAATCCCGACGCGTGGCGCCGAGGACGGGGCTGCTCTTCACGCTACGCCTCGCGCATCCAGCGCCAGATTTCCCTCAGCGTCGGGCGCTTTCCGGTCATGAGGATGCCGACCCGGAAGAGGCGTCCGGACAGCCACGCCGCGAGGCCCGTCGTCGCGACGATCCCCGTGACCGAGATGGCGAACTCAGTCCAGCTCGCCGAGCCGGTCAGGATGCGCAGCAGCATGAGCACCGGCGAGAAGAACGGCACGAACGAGAGCGCCACGATAAGCGGACGGTCCGGTTCGCTGATCGCCGTTCCCAGGAGGAATATCGGCACCATGATCAGCAGCATCACCGGCAACTGGAGCTGCTGAGCGTCGTCCTCATTCGAGCAGATCGCTCCGATGCCCGCGTAGAGGGCCGCGAAGAGCAGGTATCCGGTCACGTAGAACGTCACGAACGCGGGTATAGCAGGGCCGGAAAGCGCCGTTACATACTGCCCGACCGGGCTCACCGGAGCGATCCGGCCCACGGCGATCAGCGCGCTGATCCAGATTCCGATCTGGGTCAGCCCGACGGCGCCGATTCCGAGAATCTTGCCGAACATGAGGGAGGTTGGTGATACCGTCGATACGAGGATCTCGACCACACGCGACGTCTTGTCGCGCAGTACGCCGCGCAGCGTCCACGCGCCGTACAGAATGAGCGTGAAGTACATCATCATGGCCATGAGGGCCGTGCCGGTGAGTGCGCTCCTGGCGCTCTGCTCGCCCCCGTCGGTGCCGACGATGACCGGGTTGAGCGCGACGCGGGAGAGCACGCGCTCGATCTCCTCTGGGCCCAGGCCGGCGCGCCACAGCCGCATCGAGCGTATCTGCCCGTCGAGGACGCGCTCGACACGG
The DNA here is from genome assembly GCA_964510105.1 of uncultured bacterium. Taxonomy (GTDB): domain Bacteria; phylum Latescibacterota; class MWCZ01; order MWCZ01; family MWCZ01; genus CAZWQW01. The sequence continues at coordinate 12,306 of CAZEAI010000053.1, read as the reverse complement.
CGTATTTCGCGGAAGCGAGGCGTTCCCCGGACGAAATACTCCGCGCGGCCTCCGGTGAAGACGTCGGCGGGGATCATGACGAGAGCGTCGTATGCCTGGAGCCGGACGAGCTCTCTGGCAAGCTCGTCGTCGGCAACGTCGCGGAACTCGACGGTGTACGTCGCGGCGCCCGAGATCAGTGCCGCGGCGATGCTGTCCGCGAGTACGCCGGTCGCGTCGGAAATGGCGATCACGCGGCGCTCGGTGCCGGAGCGTTCGGACATGAGCATGGGCAGGAGCATGCTGCCGAACATGAACGCCGGAATCAGCACCGTCATGACGGCGAACCACCGGGAGCGCACGCGCTCCAGGTACTCCCTTCGCACGATAGCCCATGTGTTCGCCCATCGCATCCGTCCGATCATGACCGTCGCACCGCCTCCACGAAGATGTCCTCCAGCGCAGGTTCCACGATCTCGAATCGCGTCACGCTGCCCGCCGCGAGGGCCTGACGGAGCGCCTCCTGCGGGTCGGCTCCTTCGCGAAGTGTGAGGTGAACCCCATCGCCTGTGGACGCGACCTTCGACACGAGGTCGTCCGCGCCGGGGAATGCCCGGAGCGCGTCGCCTTCGGCCATCACTACATTCACGACGTTCGTGCTGTACCGGGATTTCACGTCGCGCAGTGGCCCCGCGGCGACGGGCTTCCCGTGGGAGATGAGGCAGATCTCGTCGCACAGGCGCTCGACCTGGTCCATACGATGGGTGGAGAGCACAATGGTCGTGCCGTTCTCGGACAGGCCGCGGATTGTGTGTTGTAGGCGAGCGGTGTTTACGGGGTCGAGCCCGACAAATGGCTCGTCGAGAATCAGCAAGGCCGGGTCGTGGAGCAGCGCGCCGATGAGCTGCACCGTCTGCTGTTGGCCCTTCGACAGCTCGTTGACGCGCCTCGACGCCCAATCGGACGCGTCGTATTCGCCCAGTCGACGGAGCGCCCGGTCCCGCCCTTCGGCGCGAGGAACGCCGTGAAGCTCGGCGAGAAACACGAGCTGTTCGACCACCCGCATCTTCTCGTAGAGTCCGCGCTCCTCGGGGAGGTACCCGACCTGCTCCCGGACGACCGTCGCCGGCGGCTCGCCCCAGAGGCGCACAGTGCCGGAGTCGGGGGCAAGTATACCCAGCACCATGCGCAGCGTCGTCGTCTTTCCCGATCCGTTGGGTCCGAGCAGGCCGAACACGCAGCCGCGCTCGACGGCGAACGACAGATCGTCCACGGCCGGGCCGCTTCGGAATACCTTCGTCACGCCTGAGACGAGAAGTGGATGATCCTGCATGGTTACGGAATCCAGCCCTGGCAGAGAATCATCTGCCTAGAAGTCGTTCACCGGGAACGGCGTTGACGCTTCGATCACTCAATGCGGCCCTATCAGTCAATCGGAACGCCGCGACAGAAGGCCTGCCACCCCCCGCGATGGCGGCGCGGAACGCACGCTTCGCTCATGATGTCGAGTACCACCCCATGCTCCATGGCGTCCCACGGAGATATCGAAGCGTAGATCGTCGAGAAGATCTCAAGCGCGGTGACCTCCGTCAGCTCTCGGAGCAACCGGTCGACGGCGAGGCCCGCGAATTCCTCCACGGAGGAGTACCGATCCGAATCGGAGTACCGAACTGGCGCACGCTGGACAGGCACCCAGGCACCCGAGTGCTTCTTGAATTTCGCTGACGGCCACGCAGCGGGCCGTCGCGCTCGCTCAGTTCCCACGAACCGAATCTCGTCGTTGACGAGCACGTATTCGACCACATCGGGGGGCAGGCCGTGGTAGAATCGAAACACGTCGCCGCGGCCCTCGCAGTCGTAATCCCGTCCCTCGATTACCTCGGCGTGATCGAGCACAACGCACACCACCGCGCCTTCCGAAGCGAGCTCCTCCGCGCGCCCGCGACAGAAGCTGTGAGGGATCGCGGGATGGGACGCGGCCCACAGCCCTCGTTTGTGGAACAGTCCGTGTTCTGCGATCTTTTCTGCTCGTTGCTTGCTCGTGCCGTGCCAGAGTACGAGAGCGTCCGGGCCCAACTCGACGTAACGCTTGCTCGCCGCTACTCCATGACGTGCCGCCCACGCGTTCAGGTCAGGCGCGCGTCTTTCCACGTCCATCCTCACGCCGTACGCAAGCGCGGCGAGGGACGCGTCCCACGCGCATTTGCCCCGGGGAAGGTACTTCAGGTCTCGCAACCCCTGCGAGACAGCCTTCTTGTTCGTACGCCACGCGGTACGTTCCATCGTTTGGCCGCCAGCAGGTGACGATGTGTCTTTCCGGCCCACATCGCTTCATCGTGCCGGGCAAGGCAATGGCAAACGGTACCACCGGCGTCCCGTCGGGCAAAGCCAGCGTGCGCTTCGGCGCACGCTGGCGCTCGGAGCGCGTTGACCGATACGAGGCTACCGGCTAGCTTCATGCGCTCCACCGACAATCGACCGAATCGAGGTACTATGCAACGCACGCCGGTCATAGCCATACTCGCCGCGACGCTGCTGGTCGTCGCATGTACGGACGGAGAGCGAGCCGACATGACGCGACGCATCGATGTCATCGCCCACCGTGGAGCGCATGAACACGTTCCCGAGAACACCATGCCCGCGATCCGTCGCGCGATCAACCTCGGCGTCGACTACATAGAGGTGGATGTCCGCATGACCCGCGACGGCGCTTTCGTGAACTTCCATGACGGCTCGGTGGATCGTAAGACGAACGGCACCGGTTCGGTAAGCGACCTTACGCTCGCGGAGCTGCAGGCGCTCGACGCCGGGAGCCACGTGGGCCCGGAGTTCGCGGGAGAACGTATCCCCACGGTCGATGAGACATTCGCGGCAATGGCAAGCGCGGGCATTCCCGCGTACGTCGACGTGAAGGATGCGCCGCCGGACAGCGTCGTTGCGCTGCTGCGACGACACGGTCTGCTGGCAACGTCCGTCGTGTATGGGAGCCCGTCGGAGCTTGCCGCGATGGTGGCCATCGATCCGGCGGTGCGTGGGGAGCCGGAATACCCCGGCGATCCCGACGCGCTTGCGCAGATGCTGGATGTCGTCACCCCGTACGTGATCGCTATCTCGCGCTTCAGCCGGATCACACCGGAAGCGGTAGCAGCGTGCCAGGCCACGGGCGCGCTCGTACAGGTCGACGTCATGGGCAACGACACGCCCGAGGGCTGGCAGTTCGTCGTGGACTGCGGTGTGGACGGCATACAGACTGACCGGCCCGAAGCCCTCATTGCGTGGCTGAACGAGCGGGGGCTGCGATGATCCAGCCCGTGGAACGTGTGGAGGTGATCGCGCACAAGGGCGCGCACAACCCGGACGAGGGCGGTCGCGCCGAGAACACCCTCGCGGCGTTCGAGCGCGCCATCGAAGTCGGCGCAGACTGGGTCGAGTTCGACGTGAACACGACCGCCGACAGCCACCTCGTTGTCATCCACGACGGCTCCGTCGACCGGACGACGAACGGCTCCGGCGAGGTAAGCCGGCTCACGCTGGACGAGATACGCGGTCTGGACGCCGGTGACGGTCAGCGCGTGCCGACGCTGGACGAAACGCTGGAACTCCTCCGTGGGCGCGCCGGCGCATACCTCGAGATCAAGGATGCGGAGCCCGCGCCGGTCGTCGCTGCCCTCCGGCGGCGCGACATGGTCTCGCGGACCGTTGTCTATTCCCGTCCCGATTCGCTACCAGATCTGCGTCGCCTCGATCCCCACATCCGCCTCATGGCGAACCGTCCGCCGTCGGACGCGGACGAGCTTTCGCGGGTGGCGGAGTCGGTCCGCCCTGAGGTGTACGGCTCCTCCTTACGAGACATCAGCGCGGAACAAGCGAAGGCGGTACACGCGGTGGGCGGCAGGCTGTTCGTGAACGCGATGGCCGTCGACGATCCCAGCGGCTGGAGCCGGGTCGTAGAACTCGGCGGCGATGCGCTCGAAACGGATCGGCCGGAAGCGTGTCTCGCGTGGCTGCGCGAATCGGGTCTGCACGAGTAGCGGCGGGAGTCGAGCGTGAGGTGGTTGATGCGTCCACGCGTTGCTCGATTCGGTCGGCAGCTCGAAGTCGCTGCAGGTGCGACGGAGGGCAAGGGATATCTCGGCTCCGCTCGACATGACGCGACGCTACTCGGGACGGCTCGAACCGGAGGCCGTTAGCACACGGGCGGCCCAGATCTCGCAACGCCGTCATTCCGAGCGGCGGGCTCCGTGGGCGACCGCGTGTCGAGGAATCCCCCGCTAGCCGAGGATGCAGCGTTCTCCTCCCGCGACACGGCAACTCACAGCGCCGCGGAGATACCTGTTTGCGTCCCCGGCCTCCGGTTGCCCGGTTCGGGAGCATCGGGTACACTGCGTATGTGCATCGGCGCCACCGTACTTGATCGGGCGCGTGCGTGAGGGGATCCATGGGCGGCACGTTCGACATCTCGCTGATGGCGCTGTTTCTGTTGCTGTCGGCGTTCTTCAGCGGCTCCGAGACGGCGCTCGTCAGCATGACGAAACTGCGCATCCGGCAGGCCCTCGACCGCCATGGAGACCGCGCCGAGCGGCTTCTCGAGTGGCAGAACCACTCCGACCGCCTGCTTACGACGATACTCGTCGGCAACAACCTTGCGAACATCGCCGCCACCTCGATCACCGCCCTCATCATCACTCGCCTGGTGGGGAATCCGGAGATAGCCGTCTGGATCAACACGGTAATCATGACGTCGCTTATCCTGATCCTGAGCGAGATCCTGCCGAAACAGGTCGCCAAGCGGATGCCGGAGGCGTTCGCGATGCGGGTCATCGGGCCGCTCTCGTTCGTGGGGATGATGCTCCGGCCAGTGGTGTGGGTATTCGGCGGGTTGGCGCACGGTATCGCGAGGCTGTTTGGCGCGACTCGCTCGGAGTCCTCGCTCATCAGCCGCGCGGATGTCGGGGCGATGGTCGAAGCCGCGGGCGAGGAGGGGTCGCTCGGCTCACACGAGCGGATCCTGCTTCAGGAGGCGCTGGAGTTCAGACACGCGAAGGTTCGCGAGATCATGACGCCGCGCGTCAAGATGCACATGCTGCGCGCCGACCTGCCCATCGACGATGCAAGGCGAAACCTGGCGGAGACAGGGTACTCCCGGATGCCCGTCGAGGGCGACGAGGAGGGCGAGATCGTCGGCATATTGCTCGCCAAGGATCTCCTGCTCGCGCACGAGTCGCAGGACGCCCCGACACCGCTGATCGTGTCCGACGTGATGCGCCCGCCGCAGTTCGTGCCGGAGATGGTGAACATCGAACGCCTCATGGAGATATTCCGGCACCAGCAGGTCCACCTCGCCATCGTCATCGGGGAGTACGGTGACCTCGCCGGACTCGTGACGATGGAGAACGTCCTTGAGAAGCTCGTCGGGCAGATCGAGGACGAGCACGATCCCGAAGAGGTGGAGCTGCGGCGCCTAAGTGAGCGACGCATCATCGCCAAGGGCAGCGCACGGGTGGACGACCTCCGGCGCGAACTCGGGCTGGAGCTTCCCGACGGCGACTACGAGACCATCGGCGGATACCTCGTGAACGAACTCGGCCGCATCCCCGGACGCGGTCAGGCCGTCCGGTGGGAGGACTGGCTGATCCAGGTCTACGATGCCGATGAGCGCCGCGTGCTTGAGGTGAATCTCCAGAATGTCGGGCGGCTTGAGCGGTCCGGGGCAGACCAAGCAGGGGCCGAGGTCGGCGGATCGGGCGGCGGCAAGGTGTAGGCGCGCCCGAGCGTGGCGGCGCATAGGCGGTGTTGCGTATCATTCGTTGTGGCACACCGATGCGCTGGACGAGCGATACTGGGAAGTGATGGAAGCTGTGCGGGCCAAGGCATGGTACCTCAGGTACTCGGAACACAAAGCCGCTGTGGAGGAGAAGCAGCGCGCGTTCGCGCAGAGGACACGTGAGCTTGGCAAAGATGAGCGCGCACTCGTCACGGACGTCACTCGGGAGCTCCTCATCCGAGCTGTGCATGAAAGCAACTGGCAGGAAGGCGTCCGCCTCGATGAGGGTACCACGCAACGGATGGCGGGCGAGGCGTTCGATGCGCTGCCGGAAGTACTGGGGCCACACCTCGACATGGATGCCTATGTTGAGGAGCACCGCAAACGCATACTGACCCTAGATCGCAACGGTGCGAGCACCGAGATGATCGCGGCCTTCAACCTTACCACCGCCCATGCAGTGCTTCGGCACATCCAGAGCGATCTGTTCCTCCGCAGGGCGGCACACAATGGCACGAATCTCAGATCGCTGACCGATGCGTCTCTCAACGGGCTGGAACAGAGCGCACGGGAGACTGTCGAGGCAGGCCTGGAAGCCATATCATTTCTCGCGGCCGCGAAGCACAAGCTGGAGTACCCTCTGACCCATGATGACGCAACGTTCGGGGATGTGTTCCAGAGCCTGATGGATCTGCCTCCCGGCGAGCTACTTCCTGCGATGCGTGAGTCGTACCTGCATTTCCTGCACCGTCTCGCCATGATGGGAATCCTGCCTACGCGCGAACTCGGTCGCTACCGCGACGAGAGCGTGACGGTCGGTGACCCGGATGTGGTGTTTCCGCCGCACACAGTCGTACCTCAGCTAGCCAGCGAATTCTGCCGGGCGTTTCCGGCCGACGCAACAGCGGGGAGAGGCGAGGCGGATCGGATAATGGCTGCTGCGGAGGCGTCATACCGGTTTGTCGCCATCCACCCGTACGCGGACGGAAACGGTCGGGTCTCCAGGTTGATCATGAACCTTGTTCTTGGCAGTAATCACCTGCCAGTCGCGATCAAGTCCGACAAGAAGGGCCGACATCGGTACTCGCAGGCACTGAAGCGGGCCAACCGTGGGAACATGGAGCCGCTGGCTTGCCTCATAGCCATGTCGCTCTGCGACACCTACGACATCGCCATCAAGGCAGTCACGCCTTAGCTGCGGCCTCTCCTACCCAAGCCAGCCAATCAGTACGCTGAGCGTCAACGCGCTGGTGAGTGTCGTCACCATGATCGCGCCCGCGACAAACTCGGGCTTCGTGTCGAACTCCGCCGCCAGCAGCCCGGCGTTGACCGCAGTGGGCATTCCCGCTTCGAGGATCAGCGCGAATCGCATGTCGCCGTGGATGCCCAGTGCCCATGCCAGGCCGAATCCGATGGCGGGCGAGATCAGCAGACGCAGCGCCATGATCGCTGAGAGGTTCCGCCACGCGCCGCCGAGCTGAACCTTCGTTAGCTGAATCCCCAGAATTACCATCGCTACCGGGATTGCCGCGTCGCCGAGGAGCATTATCGGCCGCATAAGCGCCACGGGCAGCTCGATCTCGAACCCGCGGATCACGAATGCCGCCACGAACGCGTACGCGAGCGGGATTTTGAACACGCTCACGAACGACTCCCATGGCGAACGCCTGCCCGCCGCGGCGAGGTAGACGCCCACCGTGCTCTGCACGATGTTCACTGATAGCACGAACACCGCCGCGTAGGAGATCGCATGCGGACCGACGGCGAACTCCACGACCGGCAGGCCGTAGTTGGCGGCGTTCAATGCGACGACGCTGAGGAGTAGCGCGTACCGGTCGAGACGGTTCAGGCGGAACGCGCGCGAGGTCAGCGCCCCCACGAGGAATACGAGCCCGCAAAGCGCCCAGCCGTACACGGCGATCTTCCCGGCGTTCAGAAGCGAGACCGGGTTCGCAACGAGGCGGGAGAAGATCAGCGCCGGCGTGAACAGGTAGAGCGCCATATCCACAAGGGCCTTGCTCTCGGTCTTCCGGAACCGGCCGAGTACGTAGCCGATGCCGAAGACGAGGAATATGGGCAGGATGACGTTCAGGAACGGCAGACGAGCCTCCTTCGTGCTCGATCATGGATTCGGCAAAGCGGCGCCTTTGGTAGCGCCCACGGCGACGGAATATAGGAGGCGGCGCACGAAGGCGGAACCGCGCCGGCGTGTGCTGGTCGTGTCGTTGACCGTCCCATGGCCGCCGGGTACTTTCTTCCGGTCTTCATCTGCGCGTCGAGTTCAGTCCGGAAGGGTGCGAAAACGAATGTTCGGTTCCATTAGCGACCTGCCCTACATGCTTCTCGTGGTGCTACCGGTAGGCATCATGGCCGTGACAATTCACGAGGTATCCCATGGTTGGGTGGCAAGGCGCTTCGGCGACCCTACGGCGGAGATGGCCGGACGGCTCACGCTGAACCCGATCCACCACATCGATCCCATCGGCGCGCTGATGATCTTCATCGTCGGCTTCGGATGGGCGAAGCCGGTGCCGGTGAACCCCCGGTACTTCAGGCGCCCCGGGCGGGACATGATGTGGGTTGCGCTCGCCGGGCCGATATCGAACCTGGTACTGGCCATTGCGTGCGCCATCGCCCTGCGGATCGTGATCTACGCGCACTACAACTCGGTGGCGTTTCCGGCGGAAGCGACGATGGCGCTGGTTCGATTCTTCCGATTCGGCATCACCATCAACGTCGTGCTCGCGGCGTTCAACATGATACCGATACCACCGCTGGACGGCTCCCGCGTTGTGGCCTACTTCCTGCCGCCGCATCTGGAGCGCCCCTACCGCGAACTCGACCGCTACGGGCTGATCATGGTCGTGCTCATAGTGGTCATTCTGCCCTGGATCACGAACGGGCGGATCGACATCGTCCGGGCGGTTGCGAGCACGGCGCTGAACGCGTTCTCCGCCATATTCCTCTGACGCCGGGCGGCTGTGAACGTGCCGCCGCGGTCCTCCACATCGGCTCTGACCGATTAGTCATCCGAAATCGTGGACTTTACGAACGCTGACACCGTGTCACACATTTCGCTGGTACATTTGCACAGTACCCGGCGCACAATGTACCGTTTTCTGGAGCACTTGCCGGAAGCGTAAGCCGCGGCCGCCGGGACGACCCCATAGCGCCCTCATTGCTACAGCATATTTCCCGTGATCGGCGGAACGCCCATCGCTCGGTGTACGCCGCCGACGCGCGCACCCAGCCAACCCGACGTGATACCCCGACGCACAAGATATGGGTGACTCATTCTCTTGACCACACCACCTGTTGTGGTATACTTCCTAGCGTCTTCGACTCAAAACACCGCGGGGGCGGGGGAAACAGGCTGGTCTGAGGCGCCGACGAGGCGTGTCACGGACGTGTCGCTCGGCACGGCGCGACAGACGTAGGCGAGATGTTTCCTGTCCCAACAGAACGGTCGCAATAGCACCACGGGGGAACATCGGAATGTCGGCTCCAGTAAAGGATCGAAGCGTCGCTCAGGACGTGAGTACATCCGGACAGGACAAGCTTCGCATACCGCGCCATTTCACGGAAGCGGGGAAGAACCCGTTCGATCAGATCGAATGGGAACTCCGAACGGCGATGATCGCCAATGAACGCGGCGAGGTGATCTTCGAACAGAAGGATGTCGAGATTCCGCAGTCGTGGACGCAGCTTGCCACGAACGTAGTCGTATCCAAGTACTTCAAAGGCGCGATGGATACGCCAGAGCGTGAAACCAGCCTGAAACAGGTTATCGGACGCGTCGTCGATACTATCACCCAGTGGGGTTGGGACGACGGCTATTTCGTGAGCGAGAACGAGCGGCACACGTTCCACGATGAACTCACTCACCTGCTCCTCACCCAGCGGGCGGCGTTCAACAGCCCCGTGTGGTTCAATGTCGGCATCGAGGAGGAGCCGCAGTGCTCCGCGTGCTTCATCCTGTCGATCGAAGACAAGATGGATAGCATCCTCGGGTGGTATCGCAACGAGGGCATGATCTTCAAGTACGGCTCCGGTTCCGGCGTGAACCTGAGTCCGATCAGATCCTCGAAGGAACAGCTCTCCGGCGGCGGGACTCCCTCCGGGCCCGTTTCGTTCATGAAGGCGGCGGATACATCCGCTGGCACGATCAAGTCCGGTGGCAAGACGCGCCGCGCGGCAAAAATGGTCGTGCTAAACGCGGATCACCCCGATATCGTCGATTTCATCCACTGCAAGGAAGAAGAAGAGAAGAAGGCGCACGCGCTCATCGATGCGGGGTATGATCCGGGCTTCAACGTTCCGGGTGGTGCGTACGAATCGGTGTATTTCCAGAATGCGAACAACTCGGTCCGCGTGTCGGATGAGTTCATGGAAGCGGTGGTCGAGGATAAGGACTGGTACACGCGGTTCGTCACCACGGGCGAGGTGCATGAGAAGTTCCGCGCGCGAGACCTCATGCGCGAGGTATCCGACGCGGCGTGGTTCTGCGGCGATCCCGGCCTCCAGATGCACGACACGACGAATCACTGGCACACGTGCCTGGATACCGAGGAGATCACCGCGAGCAACCCGTGCAGCGAGTACGTCTTCCTCAACGACACCGCATGCAACCTGGCGTCGCTGAACCTCATGAAGTTCCGCCGTCCCGACGGTTCATTCGACGCAGAGGCATTCCGCGCCGCGGCGCATCTCCTGATCCTGGCGCAGGAGATCCTTGTCGATAGCGCGTCCTATCCGACGGACGAGATCCGCGATCGGAGCCACCTGTACCGCACGCTCGGCCTCGGCTACGCGAACCTTGGCGCGCTGTTGATGTCCCTCGGGCTGCCGTACGACAGCGACGAAGCCCGTGCGTGGACAGGCGCCATCACGGCGCTCATGACCGGCCAGGCGTACCTGACAAGCGCCGAGATCGCCGCGCGGAAGGGGGCGTTCCCGGAGTACGAGAATAACCGGAATTCGGCGTTGCGGGTGCTCGACCAGCATCGCGACGCGGTGGACGACATCGATCGGCGCATGGTGCCGGATGAGCTGTGGCAGGAGTCGAAGCGCGTCTGGGACGACGTGCATATCGAAAGCAACGTGCATGGCGTCCGGAACGCGCAGGTAAGCGTTCTCGCGCCGACGGGCACGATCAGTTTCATGATGGACTGCGACACGACGGGCATCGAGCCGGATATCGCGCTCGTGAAGTACAAGAGGCTCGTTGGCGGTGGGATGCTGAAGATCGTCAACAACACCGTCGGGATGGCGTTGAAGCGGATCGGGTACGAGCCGGCGGAGATACAGAACATCGTGACGTACATCGACGAGAACGACACGATCGAGGGCGCACCTGGGCTGAAGGACGAGCATCTGCCCGTGTTCGATTGCGCGTTCAAACCCGCCAACGGCACGCGGAGTATCCACTACATGGGCCACATCCGTATGATGTCCGCGGCCCAGCCGTTCCTCTCCGGGGCGATCTCGAAGACGGTGAATATGCCGAACGAAGTCGGACCGGACGAGATCATGACCGCGTACATCGAATCGTGGAAGCTCGGTCTGAAGGCTGTCGCCATCTACCGCGACGGGTGCAAGCGGACGCAGCCGCTCAGCACGTCGAAGGATGGCGATGACGATGAAGCCGTCGAGCAGGACGGCTGGCAGCCGCGTCGAAAGCGCCTCTCCGACGAGCGCAACGCGGTGACTCACAAATTCAGCGTCGCGGGGCACGAGGGATATATCACCGTCGGCCTCTACGACAGCGGGATGCCCGGCGAGATCTTCATCACCATGTCGAAGGAGGGCTCGACGATCTCCGGCGTCATGGACGCGTTCGCCACGGCGATTTCGCTCTCGCTTCAGTATGGCGTCCCGCTGCGGGTGCTGTGCGGCAAGTTCAGCCACATGCGCTTCGAGCCGGCGGGATTCACCGGTAATCCGCAAGTGCCCATGGCGAAGTCGATTATGGACTACATCTTCCGCTGGCTGGCGATCAAATTCCTCCCGCAGGAGGACCAGCCGCCCTCGGAAGACAGGAGCCTGAGCGACGCCGAGAAGAACAAGGAAGCCGCGGGCGCGAGTGTGGCCGTCGTCGCGGAGGAAGAGACGCCGCAGGACGCCGTTACCGCGGCGGAGAAGAGCGTGTACGTCCAGCAGGCCGACGCTCCGCTCTGCACGGACTGCGGCTCGTTGATGATCCGGAACGGCGCATGCTACAAGTGCGCGAATTGCGGCGCGACGAGCGGCTGCTCGTGATGTCCTGACACGATCGGCGTAGAACACGCATTTGATGCGGTGGTTACACCGCAACGAGCCCCTCCGCCCCGGCCTCTCCGGGCGAGGGGCTCTTTTGTCGTGTGCTGTTGCCGGGGCGAGTTCGCCTGCGAACTCGTGAACGAACGTGAGCGCAGTGATCGTTCGCAGAACAGCGACGTAACGGCGGGTGAGGTAGCGCGTCGCGCTTACACAGTCCGCTTCGGTACGCTATCTTCCTCATGAGACAGCAGCCGCGCAACCCAGTTGCCACAATCCGGATGCAGACATGACTCGACGCGAACTCG
>CAZEAI010000052.1:23045-31516 GCA_964510105.1 uncultured bacterium | reverse complement strand
TTCGCGACACCTACCGCGCATGGTGGGCCGGAGAACTCGATCGGCCCGTGTTCCAGTGTTCCCTCCATGGTCGCGACCCAGGGCGCCCCGAGCCGGACATTCCCTCGTACGGATTCACCTCGTTCTACGACGCATCGGTTTCGGCGGACCACATTGTCGACCGGTGGGATTACAACCTCTCCCACATGAAGTACATCGCCGACGGTTTCCCCACCGTGCGGCCGGTATTCGGACCGGGCGTCATGGCGGCGTTTATCGGCGCCGACCTCGTCAATGGCAACGAGACGGCGTGGTTCGTCCCGCGCGAGATTCAGGACATCGCGGAGATCGAGTTCGAGTACGTCGCCGGGAGCGTCTGGCAGCGCCGCATCGAGGATATCCTGCGCGCGGCCGCACATAGATGGCAGGGGCAGGTATGCGTCGGGTTGACCGACCTCGCCGCCGCGGTGGACGTGCTCTCGACCTTCCGTCCGAGCGAGGCGCTACTCCTCGATCTCTACGATCACCCGGAGGACGTGAAGCGCCTGACCTGGGCTATCCACGACCTGTGGTGGGGCTATTTCGCCGATCTGAAGCGCGCGGAGGGTGATACGAGTCCGGGATACACGGACTGGGCGCTCATCTACTCCGAAGCGCCGTACAGCATGCTCCAGTGCGATTTCTCATACATGATCGGTCCGGCCATGTTCGACGAGTTCGTGAAGCCGGAGCTGGAGGCGATGTGCAAGCGGCTGACGAACACGTTCTACCATCTCGACGGACCGGGCCAGCTTCCGCATCTCGACTCGCTGCTAGACATGGACGATCTGGACGGCATCCAGTGGATCCCCGGAGCCGGGCAGCCCGGCGCGGACAAGTGGCCGGACGTGTATCGCCGCGTTCGCGCAGCGGGCAAGCTCGTACAGGTCTACACGAGCCAGAGCGACCGCGGCTGGGAAATCATCGACGTACTCGCCGACCAGATGGGCAGCGCGGAAGGCATCGTCGTCATCGGAGGTGGGAGCCTGGATGACGAGGACAGGATACGACGCATCTTCGAGCGCCACGGTTGCGCCTGAGGGGCAACGCCGGGGCACCGGTATCGATAGGACAATCGACGTGTCACACTGCAACGACGGGAGCAATCCATGCCAATCGATTTCACGCCCGACCGCTGGGATGCGATTCGCGAGAACTACCGCCGCTGGTGGGCCGGCGATCTGGATCGGCCGCTCTTCTGGCTGACGATGTCCGGCGTCGACCCCGGACGCCCCGAGCCGGAACTCCCCGGCGTGAGTTTTCCCTCGTTCTATGGGCTGGATACCCCGGCGGAGGCAATCGTCGACCGATGGGACTGGGACCTCTCCCAGAACAAGTACCTCGCGGACGGATTCCCGTCGATCTGGCCCAACTTCGGCGCCGGCGTGCTCGGAGCGTTCACCGGAGCGCGGTTGTACAACACGCCGGAGACCGACACCGTCTGGTTCGATATCCCGGAGGACTGGAACGGCGAGTTCCGCGAGATCGAGGACATCGACATCATGCTCGACCTGGACAACGTCTGGCTGAAGCGCGTCGCCGAGCTGATGCGCACAGGCGTCGAGCGGTGGGAGGGCGGCGTGCAGATCGCCATGACCGACCTCGGCGGCAACCTCGACGTGCTGTCGACGTACCGCCCGTCGGAGAAGCTGCTTCTCGATCTCATCGACAAACCCGATCAGGTGAACCGACTGACGTGGCAGGAGCACGACGCGTGGTGGGCCGCGTTCGATTACCTGAACGGCATTCTGCAGCCGGTCAATCCGGGGTACACCGCATGGGCGCCGATCTACAGCGAAGTGCCGTACTACATGCTTCAGTGCGATTTCTGCTACATGATCGGCCCGGAAATGTTCGACGAGTTCGTCAAGCCGGAACTCGCCGCGTCGTGCAAGCGCCTCGGAAACGCGTTCTACCACCTCGACGGGCCAGGCGAGCTGCCGCATCTCGACAGCCTGCTGACAATCCCGGAGCTGACGGGGGTTCAGTGGGTGCCGGGCTCAGGGTCTCCCGACATCGACCAGTGGCCCGAGGTGTACCAGAAGATCCGCGAGGCGGGCAAGCTCACCCAGATATGGAACGGGCGCGGCCAGGACGGGCGGTTCTACATCGACATCATCTCCGAGCAGGTCGGTAGTGCGGAGGGGATCGTTGTGATGGGTGCGGCGGACGCCGCCGACGAGTCGGAAGTGACGAAGATGCTGGGACGGTACGGGGCGATCTGAGGGAGGAGACACGGATCCCGGGGGCGAAGTCGTGGCAGGCAAGCGAGCACGTGGCCCGGTAGGCCGGCCATCCCAGAGTCGTCGCCCTGTCGGGTGGCGGCTACCGATCTACTGCGATTGTTACGGGGTATGTAGACATATTTCAGCCGTCCTTGAGAGATTCAGGGAGTGTCATTCAGAAGACGTACTACACGAATCAGATTGCGTAGTATTCCACAGCGATGAAATGGCAGACAGTGCCCGCAAGCACGAACAGATGCCAGACGAAATGCGCGTATCTGAGTCGTTTCGCCGCGTAGAATATGACGCCCACGGTGTAGGATATGCCTCCAGCCACGAGCCAGCCGATACCGGCCGTTGGAAGCTGAGCAGCAAGCGGTTTCGCGGCGATCACGACAAGCCAGCCCATCGCGATGTAGAGCGCCATCGCCGTCTTCGCATGTTTCACGCCGCCAATGGCCGTCAGTAGCACCCCGGTGGCGGCCAGACCCCACACGACGCCGAACAGGCTCCAGCCCCACGCACCACCCAGCACACCGAGGGTGAACGGTGTATACGTTCCTGCAATCAATAGGTAGATCGCACTGTGGTCGAGTACCTGGAACACCTGTTTCGCCCGGTTCCGAGGGAAGGCGTGGTACAGCGTCGACGCGAGGTACAACAGCACCATCGCAGCGCCGAAAATGCTGACTCCGACGATGTCGGCGACCGTACCGTGACGTACCGCTGTCACAACGAGCACAGGGATACTGATCGCAGCCGCCAGCGTTCCAATGCCGTGGCTGACGCTGTTCGCTATCTCCTCGCCAAGAGTCTGCCGACCGAACGCTTGAGTTCCCGCCTCTGTCACCGGAGATGATCCTTCAGGACAAGAACACGATCTATGCAGCATCGATTGACCATTTTCGCCTGTTGATGCGTCCTGACCTATATGACCCCGGATAGCCGCAATATCTCCGCCTGACCGGTTCGGACCGATAATACCGAAACAGTCCGGTGAACCTCACCCCCGATCCCTATCGAGAGACTGGCTCCGCTCGCTCACTGGATCACGATGAGGTATTCGGGAGTCCCTTACCACAGATCGCAACCTCACACGTTCGTGCTTGCCGTTCGAGCCTGCGTCGTCGAGCGTTCACCCGCGGCGCCGACACCATCATTCTGGACGAACCGTCGGCGGCACTCGACGGGAGAGCGGAATATCGCCTCTTCGAGCGTTTCGCCGAGTAGGCTGAGGGAAGTACCGCCCTTTTTTTTTGGCGCACCGGTTGGGCAGCGTGCGCATGGCGGATAGTATTGTCGTGCTCCTCGACGGCCGGATCGCCGGGGACGGGAATCACGTCGACCTGCTTGCCACGCGCGGCGAATGCGCCGAGATATCTCGAATGCAGGCCGGGCGCTACGGTTCGTACGGCGACTGACGACCTATCCCCCGAATCTTCGGGGAGAGAGCGACCATGATCGACCTGTCGCAGTTGCCGTCGGCGGCGCCGCCAGCATCGCCACTGGTCCACTCCGCGCCGACGGACCCGGGCACGTCGTGGGCGAAGGATGCCCAGGTGGTGGTCGATGCGCCCCCGGACGACGAGGTCGACCCCCGCCCCGATGCGCAGTGGCCGCCTGATGCCGTGCGGACCGGCGTGTGCGGCGCGGTCAGCCCCAGAGTCGTCGCTCTACCGGGTGGCGGCTACCGGCTGTACTACACGCTAATCCTGCCACGTCCCGGATTCCCTGCCGGCGCCAACGACTACGACAACGCCACGGCGCGGATACTCAGTGCGACATCGCCGGACGGCTCGACGTGGACGCCGGAGCCCGGTGTGCGGCTCTCATCCGAGGAGGGTGGAGCGGGTGAGTTTCGCGTGGTGTCCTCCGAAGTCGTTCCGCTGCTCGATGGCGTCGAGCGGCTGCGCATGTACTATGAATGCTGCCCCGGTCCGCAGTCGACGCAGAACTCGATACGGAGCGCCGTCTCCGAGGACGGTGGCTTGGTGTGGACACCGGAGCCGGGAGTCCGGCTTGAGGCTGGTGGCTGCAACTACTCGGCTCCTCGGATCGTCATCCTGGATGACGGGCGATGTCGACTGTACTGCTGTGACCGGGGTCGGGGCATCGTCAGCGCCGTGTCGGCCGACGGCCTGACGTTCCACCACGAGCCGGGCTTGCGGATCGCGCAGGACGGAGCCTGCGATGCCCATGCCGCCTTCGCTCCCGAAATCCTTCGAGTCGACGACGCCGGCTACGTGATGTACTACGCCGGCTACGGGGCGCCCAGCCGAGCGCATGTCCTCAGGGCCGAGTCCGACGACGGCCTGACCTGGCGCAAGCGGGCTGAGCCGGTCATCTCGCCCGGTGGTGGCGTGTGGGACGCGGCGAAGTGTTCGGAAATGTGCGTGTTTCGCCTGCCCGGTCGTCACGGGGCGACGCCCCGCTACCGCATGGTCTACGAGGCATGCGACGGGACTGCGAAGAACGAGCGGGGCGTCTGGCGCATCGCCGGCGCGACGTCCGTGGCGTGAGGCTCAGTGGCGCGCACGATGCCGATGGTCTTGGCATGGTGGAGACGCGGGCGAGTTACGGAGCATTCTGAGGAGGATTTCAAGGCGCTCTAGACATATAGAAAAATACGGAAAAACAGTATGATGTCAATTCTTGTCAGGAGCTGAACACGGTCTACCCTTACCCGGCGGATGCCCATCCCCAGCCCACTCGATTCTCACGGGAGCCGCCGGATGACCCTCGAGACGCTCGATTCGTGGCATCGCGCTCTGTCGTCAAGAACGCGCGGGATCTCCGATTTCGCACGAGCGACGGCCGACATGCTGCGGTACACCCTCCAACATGCGCCAATCGCCGCGTCGACTACGTTCGTGCTCTCTCTGCTCGAAGGGCTCCTCCCGGTAGCCTCACTCTGGCTTGTGAAGCGCGTCGTGGATATGATCACGGCGCTCGACACGCAGCCGGCGGATCCGACGGAGCTAACGTTCCTCGTGGCTGCGTTCCTCGGTATCGGCGTGATGACCCCGATTCTCGCGACGATCGGTAACAATCTTCATGATGACGTCGCTCAGAAGCTCGACGGGGTGAGTCGGCTGACGCTGCTTGAGAAGGCGAACTCGTTTCAGGGCATGCAGTATTTCGAATCGCCCGAGTTCCATGATCAACTGACGACGGCTGATCGTGGCGCTGGTAGACGGTTCTATGCCGTGATGGACGCCTCCGCCATGCTCACTCGATCCATCGCGGTCGTCGCTGCTGCTGCTGTGCTCCTCGCCAGCCTCGAACCGTTGCTCGGAGTCGTGGTCGTCGCAGGGATGTTGCCGCATCACATCGTCGTGTGGTGGACCTTCAAGCAGCGAGCGGAGTTGTTCCGTGCAGACGCGCAGGATTCCCGAAGACAGAGCTATTTTGCCGAAGTCCTCACCTCGCGCGTATCAGCTCAGGAAATCAGAGCTTACGGTCTTGGAGAGTATTTCCGCGCGAAATACCGCGAGGTCTTCAGCCTGATGTTCGGCCGGTATCGCCGACTCCGTCTCAAGTCGACCGCCTACGGCATCGTGTCCGGTGCGCTCTCCGGCGCGATCGGCACGGGAGCGTTCGTCTGGGTGGTCGTTCAGGCGTACTACGGGCGGCTTACCGTCGGTGACGCGGTGCTCTACATCGGGCTGCTCCCTCATCTCTCAAGGACGCTCGGTGGGCTGGTCAGCCAGGTGATGAATTTCTACTACACGACGCTGCTCACGCGCCATTTCTTCGACTTCCTGCGGCTCGAATCATGTGTGAAGCAGGCCGCGGCAAGCGGCCGATCCCGCGATGCCGACGCCGGATTCGAGTTCCGCGACGTTACGTTCCGGTACCCTGGATCGGAGCGTTCGGCGCTCAACGGCGTGTCGTTCCGAGTCGCACCGGGCGAGCGCGTGGCCCTTGTTGGCGAGAACGGCGCGGGGAAGACGACGCTCGTGAAGCTCCTCCTCCGGTTCTACGATCCTGACGAGGGAGAAATCCTGCTCGACGGTAAGCCGCTGCCGGAGTACGACGTCGTCGATCTGCGACGACGAATCGCCGCGGTATTCCAGGACCCGGCCCGATTCTTCCTCAGCGTTCGCGAGAACATCGCGCTGGGAGACCTGCACTCTCTCGGCGACGACGTTCGACTGCGCGACGCCGCACGCAAAGCTGAGGCGGAGGCTCTGATCGAGCAACTCCCCGATGGGTACGACACGCTGCTGGGCAAGCATTTCGCCGGCGGCACGGAGCTCTCGGGCGGTCAGTGGCAGCGGATAGCCCTCGCACGTGCGTTCGTCCGTGACGCCGACACCATCATTCTCGACGAACCGTCTGCCGCGCTCGATGCGAAAGCCGAGTACCACCTCTTCGAGCGTTTCGCCGAACTTACCGCCGGTCGGACGGCGCTATTTGTCACGCACCGGTTGGGCTGCGTGCGATCAGCGGATAGAATCATCGTATGCCGTGACGGGGAGACCGTGGAAGACGGGAGCCACGACGATCTTGTCGCCGCGCGCGGCGAGTACGCCGAGATGTTTCGAATGCAGGCCGAGCGGTACGGTGAAAGCGCAGGCTGACGCTTCGACTCGATGCGTGTGCCGTCGCGAGGCCGGCGCGGTCTGACGTGGCTCAACCAGAACCGGCGTGTAGCCGTCGATCCATACGTAGAGGTGGTTCAGGCCTGCGTCGAAATCACACGCAAGGAGGGATAGATGTCCAAGTCGAGGTTCGCGCTGATGTACGGAAACAGGAGTATGTTTCCGGCCTCAATCATGGAAGACGCCCGCCGGGAATTGCCCATGGTGCTTGAGAGCATGGGCCACAACGTGATCAGTCTCGACGCGGAAGCGACGAACCACGGTGCGGTGGAAACACCTGAAGAGGGTAGGAGATACGCCCGGTTTCTCCACGAGAATCACGGGAAGTTCGACGGCGTCATCCTCTCCCTGCCCAACTTCGGTGATGAGACCGGCGGGGTAGAGGCGCTCAAGAACGCCGGAGTTCCCATTTTCATCCAGGCGTATCCGGACGATCTCGACAAGATGGCTCCCAGCAGTCGCCGCGATTCGTTCTGCGGAAAGCTCTCGATGATGGACGTGCTCCGCCAATACGGAGTTCCGTTTACGGTGCGGAAACCACACGTGGTGAGCCCGTCGAGTGACGCCTGTCGCGAGAACATTCGCCACTTCGATGCGGTGTGTGCCGTCGTCAAGGCTGTCCGGGGGATGAAGGTAGGAGCGATCGGGGCACGCACAACGCCGTTCAAGACGGTTCGGATCGATGAATTGACGCTGCAGCGGCACGGCATCAGCGTGGAAACGGTGGATCTATCGGACGTTTTCGATCGCATACGATCGGTGGACACGGACTCGGAGGGGTACAAGTCGGAATCCGCGATTCTGGAAGGCGTGACTGGTTGGAGCGGCGTACCCGATGCAGCGTTCGACAGTCTGGCACGGTTGGCGGTCGTCCTCCGCCAGATCGCGGCGGAATATGACCTGGACGCCATGAGCATCCGCTGCTGGGCGGAGATACAGAACCAGATCGGCATCTCGCCGTGCGTGGTCAATGGAGTCCTCTCGGAAGGGGGATTCCCCGTAGCCTGCGAAGTGGATACGGGCAGCGCGGTCATGATGGGAGTCCTCGGCGCCGCGTCGCGCGCGGCTACCGCGATCCTCGACTGGAACAACAACTACGAGGACGAGGATGAGAAGTGCTTTCTCTTCCACTGTGGGAACGCCCCGAGCAGCATGATGGCCGCCAAGGGGAGAATCACCGACCACGAGATCCTGAAGAACGCCCTGGGGCCTGGAAAAGGATACGGATGCAATCAGGGGCGGATGACGCCGGGCGTATTCACGTACGGCAGTATCACGACTGACGACGGTCGCGTCAAAGTATATCTGGGAAGCGGCGAGTTTACCGAGGACCAGGTGCCGCACGACTACTTCGGCGTTGCCGGGGTCGCGAATATCCCTCGGCTGCAGGACGTGCTTCAGCACATCGGCTATGAAGGACATCGGCACCACGTCGCCCTGACACCCGGCCGCGTCCAAGGTCCCGTTTCAGAGGCCCTCACGCGTTATCTGGGTTTCGACGTTACCGAGTTCTGAGACGTCGCGGTCGCACGGCCTGTGTTCCAGACCGAGATCTCGAATCGACGCGGTCGGCCCCCCCGGCGCCCCCCGGGGGGGAGGGCGCACCGGGGGGGGCGGAATGAGG
>CAZEAI010000052.1:0-23035 GCA_964510105.1 uncultured bacterium | reverse complement strand
CGCGGCGAACGCGTCGATGCAGGCCGAACGGTGCGGCTCTCATTCTCGAGTCGCTGACTGATTCGGCAGACATATCCGGAGGTATTCGTATGCGGGGCTTCACCGTCGATGATCTGATGCGCACGGAGTCGTTCCTTCAGCGTTCCCCGTGGGATGCTACGCCGGACGGGCAGTTCCTCGCGGTGTCTACCGAGTCACCCGTGCGCCGCCAGATGCTGGCTCCGGGCAGCGATGACTTCACCGCCGGCGGCGTATGCACGGAAGCCAACGGTGCGCAGATTCGGGTAGTCCATGCCGAGTCAGGCGAGGTGATCGAGCCGTTCGTCGATGCCGCGATGAGCTGGGGTGGGCGGTGGTCGCCCGACGGAAACACGCTCGCGGCCTATGTCGCCCCGCACGACGGCCACGTGTGCCTTGGCCTGTGGGACCGGGAGACGCGTTCGTGCCGACTCTTCCCCGATGTGCGGACACGTACCGGCTTCAACTTCGAGCTGCCGGAATGGACGCCCGATGGGCGATCGGTGGTGGTGAAGCTCGTCCCCACGGAGCCGCCGGACCCCGTTGGCCCAGTCGTGGAGTCCTTCGACCCGGCGGGCCCCGACGACGGCCCCCTCAGCGTGCCCGTGATCCGGCGCAGACGGGCGTGCGACCTTGGCGTCGTGGATGCAGCTACGGGCGATCTGCGATCTCTCGCGAGTGACTGGGAATTCACGGTGTTCCGCATGGCTCCAGACGGTTCCGCCGTCGCCCTGCTGCGATTCGTCGAGCACGTCGAGGCGAAACAGGGCATCGTCGCGGGGGTCACGATCGTGCCGCTTAACGGCTCCTCGCCGCGCGTCGTCGCATCGGGCATCCCCATCAACGGCTACGGCTGCCACCTGTCGTGGTCTCCCGATGCCAAGACGCTGGCGTACGTGTCATCGGCGCGCGGGGAAGCGCAGAGACTATATCTCGTTGGGTCGGACGGCTCGCATGAAGCGCTGTCGTGTTCGACGGATGACTTCGTGATCGGCCCGTACCAGCCGCCATCGTGGAGTCCGGGCGGCTCCCGAATTCTCTGGTTGCAGAACGACCGGATATTCGACCTGTCGATCAGGAACATAGAGCTGCGCTTGTTTCCGAACGACGAGGGCTATCGCGTCATCACCTTTGTGCAACCGTACACCGATGCCGTGATCTGGAGACTCGACCGCGACGAAATGCTGGCCATCGTGGCACACGAGACCGCCGACCCCGTCCTGGCGCGAATAGACCTTGAATCCGGCGACGTGGAAGTGCTCTGTCCGGCACCGCGCGGGACGACCGTGTTCACGACGACAGTAGCTGGGGAACGAATGTTCGTGCGGGAGCGCACCGGTTCGACTGACGCGGTTTCGACGTGTGAGCCGAAAATGCTTCATCGACTGAACCCGTGGCTCGACGGCGTGGCGATCGTATCGCCGGAGGTATTCACGTTCCGCGATTTGAACGGTCGCGAACAGCAGGCGGCCCTGTTCCTTCCGGATGACTTCGAGGCGGCGAATCCGCCACCCATGGTGTCGATCGTGTATGCGGGAGAGGAGAACCACGGCCACTTCGTCGATTCCCTCTATCCGGAGGTACAGCTACTGGTCGGTGCGGGGTACGCGGTGTTGTGTCCGGATGCCGTAATGAACGACCGCGACCCGATGCGACAGATACCCGGCATCACCATGCCGGCGGTGAATCGAGCCGTCGAATTGGGATATGCCGATCCCGACCGGCTCGGGGTATGGGGGCACAGTGACGGTGGCTATGCGGCGATGTCGCTCATCACGCAGACCACCGTGTTCCGTGCCGCTGTCGCAAGTGCGTCGACGGTCACCATGACTCAGGCGTATACGAGCGCTGTGCTACTCGGCTGGTGCGAGACAGGCCAGGGGCGAATTGGCGGAACGCCATGGGATAAGCGCGACGCGTACATCGAGAACTCGCCGTTCTACTACCTGGATCGTGTCGAGACGCCGGTGCTCCTTGTCGCGGGGGAGCGAGACGAAACATTCGGCCGCGGAGCGCGGGAGGCGTTCGTCGGCCTGAGACGTCTCGGCAAGCGCGTTGAGCTGCGTACGTACCGGCGAGAGTCTCATTGGCCGGGAGCATGGTCGGCGGCGGATGCTCGCGACTACTACGAGCGTGTGCTCGACTGGTTCGAGGAGCATCTGAAGCCGGTCGCTTCCGACGCGTGACGCGCGCGGTGCGGCTGCGTTCAGCTCCCCGTTACGGTGAGCCGGTAGTCGCCCGATCCGCCCACCCAGGCGGCCGCGGCGACGATGTAGGTACCCGGGCCGAGTGTGATGACGATGCGCGAGTTCAGCCCAACGCCGCTGTCGTCATCCGAGGTGATGAGCGCGCCGTTGTTGTCGAATAGCCCGAGAACGGGGTCGAAATCCCCCGACGTGCGTTCGAGATCGAACGTGATGAGCTGCTGTACGGCGATTGTCAGACCGTGCAATATCTCCTCACCGCCGGCGAGAAACCCCGTAACGGAGGATCCTACCGATATTTCCGTCGGTACCGCCAACTCGGTAGTTGCCAGCAGGTATTCCCCGGACCCGCCGAATCCGGTGGCCATCACGAGGTAGGTCCCGGCAGTGAGTTGTACGGTAAGCAGCGAATTCAGGCCGTCGCCGCCGTCGTCGTTCCAGGCTATGACCACCCCGTTCTGTTCCGCCAGCACGACGTACGGGTCGAGATCTCCGGACACCGTCTCGAGACTCAGCTTGACACGCTGCACAGAGGGCACCGTCAACGCATAGAAGTGCGACTGCCTTTCGGCGAGCCCTCCGGTGGCTTCGTCTCCCACGTCGACGGTCGATTCGACATCGATGGCGAGGACGTCTATCGGCACTTCGGTCCCGTCGATGGTGACCTCGCCGGTGCATTGCAGCCCGATGCCCGGATAGCCGACTGCCACGTTTGCCGACATCGCGCCTTCGTACGCGCCCGCGGCGGCGATGTAGCCCGTGACGACTTCCCTCAGCGCCTCGCCGTCATCCGAGCCGATGGTTCCAAATGCGCGATAGACGCCCGTCCCGCCAATGAATGTTCGCCCGTTGTCGGAGTAGTCCTCGAACTTGAGCTCGATCTCGAGGTCCGCCGACGCCGTATCCGAGGACGCGTCCCCCACCATCGTCAGGTGTCCCTCGATGAGTGTAATGGATCCGGAATACGCTCCCGGGAGGGTCACGGGGTCGAGTTCGATGTCGATCGTCACGAGCCCGTCGGCCCGCGCGGTTCTGGCTTGCTGAAGTGCCGTGCTCGCGGGAACGTTTTCGCCGCCTGCCTTCGCAACACCGCCGCGCGCTCGCGTACTGCCGGCGCGCGCGGGTTTGCCGAACAGCCCGCCGATCTCATCGTCGTTCTCCGCCAGGATCATCTGGATGCCGGTCGCGGCGGCGGCGAACACGACGCGCGAGGCGTCCTGGGCGTTGATGGCCGTGATCGGAGTATTCGGGCCGGCATGGTCACCGACAAGATCGCGAGCGCTCGACAGTGGATTCGTTGTGCCGCAGCCGCCCGCGAGGGTAATCACCAGCGCGAGGACTGGGGCTGCCGGCGGTCGGTGGCGCGGTGTCGACGGGGGCGATATCCGATCACGCATCATGTGTTCTCCTCGCTGGCGTCCTGGCGCCATAGGGCGGTCGGCATACAGGAATGTACCGCCCGTTCGAGCGTCGGCCAAAATCTCGGAGGCGGGAATTCGCGGCCCGCTGCTCGGTGCCGACACCGTGGCCCCGAGTTCGGATCGTGGTACCATGTAGCACGGAATATGAGGACGCTGTCGTCAGCGCGCGACGGCGAGCCACGATACAGCACGCGGAGGATGTATGTCGCAGGTCCATGAGCATGTGGTCGTATTCAAGCAGGACGGATTGTTCGGCGGATGGCCGGCCAACGGAGGCATCTGGCAGTACGGTAACGGAGACGGCACGTCGGAGATCGTCGTCGGCTTCAACATCGGCCTGATGGACTACAACAGGATGCAGGGACATCCGATCAAAGGCTGGTCGATGTTTCCGGCGCAGGCTCGGAGCCTCGATGGCGGCCTGACGTGGGAAGTCGACGACCACCCGCACGACAATCCTGGCGAACGGCCTCCGGTTCCCTGCCCCGGCGGCGTCACGTTCACGCAGCCCGACTTCGCCATGAAGGTCCAACGGACCGGCGAGCACGCGGGGCATGTGTCATGGTTCTACGTCTCCTATGACCGGTGCCATGCGTGGTACGGGCCGTACGCATTTCCGATGTTGGGCCTCCCCGGCATCGCCGCGCGGACGGACTATCAGGTGCTCGGAGAGAACGACTGCCTCGTGTTCCTTACCGCCCCGAAATCGGACGGGTACGAGGGGCGCGCGCTCTGCGCCCGGACGCGGGACGGCGGCCGCACGTTCCAGTTCGCGAGCTGGGTCGGCCCGGAGTCTCCTCGCGAAGGCTGGTCGATCATGCCGTCCTCGCTGCGGCTCCCATCAGGGCGATTGCTGGCGGCGCTCAGGCGGCGTGAGAAGGAGCACCAATTCATCGATATGTACTCGTCTGACGACGACGGTGCGACGTGGCGGATGATGGACTCCCCGGTGCCCGACTCGGGAGGCGGGAATCCGCCCATGCTCGTCCGCTACGACGACGACAGCGCCCACCCCGGCCGCATCGTCCTGACGTACGCCAACCGTGCCGAGCGTGAGATGCGGGCTCGATTCAGCGACGACGAAGGTGCGTCCTGGTCCGACGATATCCTGCTCCAAGCGGGCGCGGGAACCGGCGACATCGGCTACTCGCGTTCGTGCATCCGCCCGGACGGCAAGATCGTCACGACGTACTACTGGAACGATTCGCCCGAGCAGGAAGGCACCATCGCCGACCGGTATATCGCCGGCACCATCTGGGAGACATAGCGCATGAATCGTCGGCGCGCACTGAAGATCATGGCGGCGAGCCCGCTCCTTGCCATTGGGCGAAGTGTTGCCAGGGTTCCAGCGGACACCGTGCAGAGGATGGGAGATCAGGAGATGCCGCTCACGTGCAAGCACGTCGACGTCTTTCGAGAGCCGGGCCGTTACGGCGGACACCCCGCGAACGGCGGTATCTGGAGCTGGGGAGACGAAATCGTTGTCGGCTTCCACATTGGTTGGACGGACTACGGCAGCTCGGCTGGGCATCCCGTGAAGGGCGGCCCCGAATCCGGGCATGTTCAGTCGCGCAGCCTCGACGGCGGTGAGACGTGGACGCTTGAGCCGCATCCGCACCCGATGCCCTCCGAGCAGCCGCCTGTCGTTCATCTCGGTGGCATCGACTTCACGCATCCCGAATTCGCGCTGAAGCTGCTGTGCAGCGGCGTTCATGCTGGGGCGAAATCGTGGTTCTACACGTCGTACGACCGATGCCGGACGTGGGACGGACCGTACACGTTCCCGCTGCTCGGAATGTCCGGCGTCGCCGCGCGGACGGACTACCAGGTGTTCGGGCCGAACGACTGCCTACTGTTCCTGAGCGCGCCGAAGCAGGACGGCTACGAGGGGCGGGCGTACTGCGCCCGGACTCGCGACGGCGGCGCATCGTTCGAGCTTGCGTCGCTGATCGGCCCGGAACTCGACGGCTGGACCATCATGCCCGCCAGCGTCCGCCTGGCGTCGGGACGTTTGCTTGTGGCGCTGCGCAGCTTCTTCCGACCCGAGCGCGGTGTGCAGCTCTACGCGTCGGACGACGAGGGTGTTACGTGGACGTTCATGAACGAGCCGGTGCCGCGCGGATCGAACGGCAACCCGCCCGCCATGGTACAGCTCCGAGACGGGCGGCTGGCGCTGACGTGGGGCTGGCGGGCCGAGCCGCGCGGTATCCGCGCGTGGGTCAGCGAGGACGAGGGCGCTACGTGGTCTGAGCCGATCGTGCTACGCGATGACGGTGGGACAGACGACCTCGGCTACACACGCACCGTTCAGCGTGCCGATGGGAAGATCGTTACGGTGTACTACTACAACGACCCACCGGCGACCGAGGGTGCGGTCACCGACCGGTACATCGGCTGCACGATCTGGGAGGCGTAGCAGGAGAAGCAGATTCGGACGAATCCAGCGAAACGCGAGCAACCCATGGGTTGGCGTTGTTTGCTCTGTCTACAGCAATCACTGATGGGGAGACTTTTCACCAACCCAGAATTGCCACCATGGCACGGCGGGTGACACTATCTCCCTCATCCTCCCCCAGACTTGGGCCGTGAGTTTCATATGCGAACCGGTCAGCAGTCCTGGCGCTGTCAATCTGCCATCGGCACTCCATGGCTTACCTCGTGCATCGAGAACTGCAAAAACATAATGGTATTCATCCTCGAAGGCTCGTGAGAGCAAGAGTCGGTCTTTGTCCGTGAGCTTCTGGCGCTCTTCACTCCGAAACGTCAGCTGTTGCACCCCTTGAGGCCCCAAGACTACGATAGCACCTGGCTCTTTTGCCACTCGTGCCAGCCAGAACGGCGTCCCCGTCGGCGTTTCCGTCGTATCGTTCATGAAGACGAACAATACGGCTGATTTCATGATGGTCGTTGACAGATCATCGCTTCTATTCTCTACGGATGCGGACACATTGACAGCGACAACTCTGCCAAGTTCCTCGACCTCCGCGTGCTCCGCAAGCTCCCGGAGCCGCGCGATGAGCCGACGCCCGCTGGGCTCTGCCTCCAGTTCGTTGGCTGCATCCTGAACACTCCGCCCGTAGCGGCCACCCGATGTATCGCCACCAAACTCAGCGATGAGATCGACGAGCACCAGATCCGTGATGCTGATGTAGTCGTCCTCAATCTGGTATAGGCTGTCCACTAGTTCGGCAGTAGTCAGGTCCGTGCCATCTGTGAAATCCGCAAGGTGCCGAAGCCGTTGAACAAGGTCAAGGCGGTCGGAATCCGCCACATCCGCTCTCGGCTCGAGTTCCTCGGCCGCAGCCAGAAGTCTCTGTACGTAGTCGCCATCCGATGGGTCGCTTTCCAGCTCATCGATGATATCGAGGAGCACGAGTCCCGTGATGCTAGCGTAGTCGTCCTCAATCCGCCGAAGGCTGTCCAGCAGATTGTCCGGTACAGCCCCGTAGTCTGGCTCTATGGATTCTACGTGAATTACCACGTTGGCACTTGTGGGCCAGAATTCCATGATCGTGGCCACCAGCGTCGTGAGGCCGACCAGGATTCCGACGATCGTGCCGATTGACGGAATTCCAAACCCGAAGATGCGTCTTGGGCCCGAACGCGTGTCCAGCCCAGCGACTGTGATGTCTTGCTCACCGCTCATCTACGATCCTCCCCACCGACGCCGCGTCTGATCGGTGCCGACATCTGTCGCGACCACTCTTGCCGATGATCTGACAAACCGAAACTGGTAGTAGGTAGACATGCGTTCAGTATACGTCGCTTGGATGCCCGAGGCAAATGATCGTTCCAGCTCTGTCTCGTCCACCCCAAAAGGGGCACGTCCGCCCACGGGAGCGTTGCCGCCGGAGCGTGCTGAAGATCCGCCGGCGATGGTCACCGCGCGCAGCTTGGTGAGCGCTCCGATGGTGGTTACAATGAACGTGTAGTCCAGGCAGGGAAATCTCCGATCGCCACGCCGCCGCGACCACCTGGGAGGCATGACATGCGGGAGCCTGACATGACAGCCACGACGCCCGGCTCAGCGAACATACCCTACATCAACCCCGACGCGCCCGTGCCGAGCGTCCCGGAGTATCCGGGCGAACGGTACGATGCGCTCGTGCCCGCCACGCTGGACCTCGCCGAACGGGCGGCGCTGGCGGTGAATGCTCTCACAGAGTGTACCGACGCGGCGTACGACTACGAGTTGTACTGGATCGTCGACCTGCTGGCCGGTCCGCCGGTGATGTATCACACCCTCGACGACCACGTACAGGACAAGTTCTTCCTCGCGCTGCCGCAGTGCCGGACTGCATGCGGTAGCGAGCAGAACCTCGACGTCGAGCGGCACCTCATGTGGACGTATCTCCGCAAGCAGGGCGCCGACGGGATGATCTACATCCCGATCAAAGGCCGTCCGTGGGCGTTGCCGGAACAGCCGAGCCCGTGGGCCGGTCTTGACGAGCTACCAACGGCGGATCACTGGGCATCCGTCGTCATGGCGGGGAGGGTGCTCGGCGCGTTCGCGATCTACGCGACGAAGGACCCGTCCGGGCCGTGGGAACGCGCGGCGCGTCGTCTCGCCGAGGCGATCCAGCGCATGTGTGTCGTCGTTGACGACGTCGCCTACCCGGCGCGAAACTGGTCCCAGCCGGACATGCCCATCGAGCACCCGGCGGAGCGCCCCGTCGGCTTTCGCGCGGCGGTCGCGGGATGGATGGCGCAGGGGCTGCTGGAGTACCACCGGCTGCTCGTCGACGAGGAAGCGTCTGACGTCGCGGCGAAGCTGATGCGCTATGTCATGCGCGATTCGGACTACTTCGGCCCGAACGGCGAGTTCACCGAGGAGTTCCCCGAGAGCGGCACGATTCACTTCCACGCCCATACGTGCCAGGTCATGGCGGCACTCCAGGCGGCCAAGGCGACGGGCGACGACGAGTTGCTGGAACTCGCGACGCGCGCGTACGACTACGCGCTCACGCAGGGCGAGCCGCTTGTGGGGTTCTTCCCCGAATGGCTCTCCGTCGGCGGAGATTCCTCGCGCGTGGAGTCATCGGAGATCTGCGAAGTGGCGGACATGATCATGTCCGGTGTAACGCTCTGCCACATGGGCGTCGACAGGTGGGATGACGTCGACCGGTGGGTGCGCAACCAGTTCGCCGAATGTCAGCTCACGTCCACGAACTGGCTCACGGATGGGCACGTGGAGCCGGTCGATCGCGGTGTGAGGCCGCTATCCGGCGCCGGTTCCGATGCACCGCAAGCGGGCAGTACCGATCGTGTCGGCGAGCGCGCTGTCGGATCGTTTTCCGGCTGGCCATCGGCGAACGACTTCGTGCAGGGCGACGACTGGTCGATCATGCACTGCTGTACCGGAAATGGCACCCGCGCCATCTACCACGTCTGGAAGAGCATCCTGACGGTGGACGACGACGCGTTGCGCGTGAACCTGCTCATGAATCGCGCGTCGCGGTGGGCCGACGTGGACAGCCACGTTCCGTACGCCGGGCGCGTCGACGTACGCATGAAACAGGCCATGGCGCTCTCGGTCCGCCTGCCGGAGTGGGTCGAACCGGGCGATTCCGGGTGCACGGTGAATGGCGACGCGCGTCCGCTCACGTTCGATGGGCGCTACGCCGTTGTCGGCGACACGGCGCCGGGCGACGTCGTGACGCTGACGTTTCCCATCGGCGAACGGACGGAAGTCGCGGAGATCCAGGGCGCGACGTACACGCTCGTGCTGCGTGGCAACGAAGTCGTGTCGATCGATCCGCCCGGACGGCGGTTTCCGCTCTACCAGCGGGGGCACTATCGTGGCGGCGAGACGCTGTGGCGGCAGGTCACGCGGTACGCGCCGGACGTGGAGATCGACTGGTCGTAAGGTGATGCTCCCGCCTGAGTCTCACGGCACCAGCGCCACACCGAAGACATACGTCAGCGTAAGGTAGATCCCCACGACGATCAGCACGACGCCGCGCTGAAGGACCCGCGCCGGAAAGGCCGTATGAGGTGACGGCGTCCTGCGCCCGAGATTGGCGTCTCGCTCGGTGCAGCAACGTGATCGAGACGCCTTCGCCGATCTGCACCTCTCTTCATCCACACGAAGTGCCGTCTGTTGCGGGCCTGTCGGCACGGCTGCAGCAGATGCTTCACCGGCGACGAGGCTCATTCTGAGAAGCCTGCAGCTCTACAGGAGTTGGCCGACAACGAGGCTGTGCGACCCCCGTACCATGTCCGGTCATAACAACCTGCCAGAGCTGAATATCTCGCGCGCGAAAGGCTCCGGCGCACGAAAGTAAGTAGTATTCCCACATGCGCTTGAATCGTTGGTCGTATTTCCCACTGAGTCGGGGCCAGGCATCCTGGAAGTTGGCATTCCACGCCATCAGCGTCTTGTCATAGTGGGGCCCAAGGTTGTGCCAGTCTTCGATGACAAAGAGTCCCTCAGCGGCTTCTGAGATTTGGGCCACGCTAGGCAGCATGGAATTCGGGAAGATGTACTTGGTAGTCCACGGATCGCACCCTCCGCGTCCGGAAACATTGCTGCCAACGCAATGCAAAACGAAGATCCCTGCTTCCGTCAAGCATCGGCGAACGACCTCCATGAAGGTTCGGTAGTTCTTCGAACCAACGTGCTCAAACATGCCAACAGAGGCAATCTTATCGAACTGGCCGTCAACGGAACGATAGTCGCAGTCCAGAAAAGTCACCGGCAATCCCCTGCAGAAGTCGCGTGCATAGTGCAGTTGCTCCTGAGAGATGTTCACTGCTGTGACCGTGCATCCGTATCGCTCGGCGACATACCGTGCGAATCCACCCCATCCGCAGCCAATGTCCAGCACTCGATCATCCGCCGCGAGATCTAGTTTCTCGGCGATAAGCGCCATCTTGTTCTGCTGGGCACGGCTCAGCTCGTCCGTGCCTTCGAAATACCCGCAGCTGTACTGGTTGAACGGATCCAAGAATGACATAAACAAGTCGTTGCCAAGATCATAGTGATGCTCGGCGATCATGCGGGCACGTGCTTTGGACTGAAAATTGAAGAAGACTCCCGGCAGGGATCGGAGGAGGTATCTCAGGTTGCCCTTCACTCCTTCCTCGAAGTCGCTTCCTAACAACCGGCAGACCACTTCATCCAGGCGCTCGCAATCCCACCAACCGTCCATGTAGGATTCGCCCAACCCCAGTCTTTTCTCCTGCCAGACTCGCGCATACCAGCGGTCATCCTTGACATGGATATCCCAAGGATCTGGGCCGTTGACCGTGATGCCGGCATGTTCCAGCAGCATCCCTCGGATCGTGTCCGCTATCATGCAGTCACTCCTCTCCGTTCAGCTTCACGGCTTTTCATCCACAGCACTAGTCGCCAGACGTTGCGCTGTCGGCTCCGTCCCCCTCGAATCGCTCGTCGGCGAGGCCGGCCGCTCGACCCCGCACGTCTTCGCCGTCGAGCCAACCCGCACGCGCGTCGGGATATGCATCGAAGCGCGGGGCGTACGGCTTGATGTCGAGCACGGGCGTTCCGTCGAGCATGTCGAGCTCCGCGATCCGGAGCGTCGTCCCTTCCACGGCGAGGAGGCGCACACACGACATCCCGATCGGGTTCGGACGCGACGGCGCGCGCGTGGCGAACAGGCCGCGAGGTTCTGAATCCATGTACGGAGTCACTGTGAGCGAGGGACGGCTCGCGCGGTCGAAGACGTAGAGCATCCAGATACGCTCGAACCCGTCGAGGTCGCGCAATGCCTCAGCGTATTCCTCGGCAATCTCGATGACCCCCTCGGCGCCCTCGGCGAAGCGCGGCTGAATCGGCGTACCGCTCTGCGCAACGTGCGGCGAGCGAACGACGCCGATCGGCTCGAAAAGGTACCCGTCGAAGCGCATGTCCGTCTCTGTGTCGTCGCCACCCATCCCAACCTCCCCGTAGCGAAGCAGTCGGATATCGCACGGTACATACTCGGTTGCCCCACCCATACCAATACCAACCCGCATCCGCGCGTCGGTGTTCCCCGTCCGGGAGTGGACGGCGCGTACCGCTGGCCGGCATGCACTGGCGTGTGGGGAGGGGACGCCCTATATTTCGGTGACCGACGAAACGGAGGTCCAACTACCATGCGCGACATGCTTGCTATCACGAAGGCGCTCGCCGATGCCAGCCGCATCCGCATCATCATGATGCTCATGCGGCGGGAGTTGTGCGTCTGCCAGATCATCGAGGTGCTCGGCCTCGCGAATTCGACCGTGTCTAAACACCTGTCGATCCTCCACAACGCTCGACTCGTCGAGTTCCGCAAGAGCGGACGCTGGGTGTTCTACCGCCTGCCGAATCCTGCGGAGGCCGGCCTGCTGATCGGACAGGGCATCGGATACGTATCGGCGCACCTGAAGGAGGATGCGGCCATCGTGTCCGATCAGGAACGGCTCCAGGAGGTTCTCACAATGGATCCGGAGGAGTTGTGCCGCATTCAGGCCGCGCGATGAAGATTCTGTTCCTGTGCACTGGCAACTCCTGCCGAAGTCAGATGGCGGAAGGGTGGGCTCACCACCTCAAGAACGGCGTCATCGAGCCGTACTCCGCCGGTATTGAGACACACGGTCTGAACCCCAACGCAGTGCGCGTCATGGCCGAGGCCGGCGTCGATATCTCCGGGCAACGCTCCACCAACGCCGACGAGTACCGCGACGTAGCGTTCGACTACGTCGTGACCGTGTGCGACAATGCGCACGAGTCGTGCCCGATGTGGCTCGGAGAGAAATCGACTGTCGTCCACGTCGGGTTCGACGATCCGCCACGCCTTGCGAAGGATGCGAAGTCCGAGGACGAAGCACTCGGGCACTACCGCCGCGTGCGAGATGAGATTCGCGCGTTCGTTGAGACGCTACCTGAATCGCTCACCGGAGGCATGACTGATGGCTGATCACGTTGCCGCCCCTCGCCGCCTCTCGTTCCTCGATCGGTACCTCACGCTCTGGATCTTCGTTGCGATGGCGGTGGGCGTACTGCTCGGATGGCTCGCCCCGGCGGTTCCCGAATCCATCACCTCGCTCAGCGTCGGCACGACGTCGATTCCGATTGCCGCCGGGCTGATCCTCATGATGTATCCGCCGCTGGCGAAGGTGCGCTACGAGGAACTCGGCGACGTGTTCCGCGACTGGAAGGTGCTCGGCCTCTCCCTTGTGCAGAACTGGGTCGTCGGACCGATCCTCATGTTCGTCCTGGCGGTCGTATTCCTGCGCGACTACCCGGAATACATGGTCGGTCTGATTCTCATCGGCCTGGCCCGATGCATCGCCATGGTGATCGTGTGGAACGATCTCGCGGAGGGCGACCCAGAGTACGCCGCCGGGCTCGTGGCGTTCAACAGCCTGTTCCAGGTCTTCTTCTACAGCTTCTATGCGTGGGTGTTCGTGACGGTGGTACCTCGAATGCTGGGTCTCGAAGGCGTCGTTGTCGACGTCACGATCCGCCAGATCGCCGAGAGCGTGTTCATCTACCTCGGCATCCCGTTCATCGCCGGATTCCTGACGCGATTCGTACTGATCCGCGTACGCGACAAGGAGTGGTACCACTCTCGCTTCGTTCCGGCGATCAGCCCGATCACGCTTGTAGCGCTCCTGTTCACCATCGTCGTGATGTTCAGCCTGAAGGGCGAATACATCGTCCGTATCCCGCTGGACGTGGCGCGTATCGCGCTGCCGCTGCTCATCTACTTCGTCGTGATGTTCTTCGTGAGCTTCGCCATGAGCCGCGCCGTGGGAGCGAACTACCGGAAATCGACGACGCTTTCGTTCACCGCGTCGAGCAACAATTTTGAACTCGCTATCGCGGTCGCCGTCGCGGTGTTCGGCATCGAGTCGGGAGCGGCTTTCGCGGCGGTGATCGGCCCGCTCGTAGAGGTGCCTGTGCTCATCGCGCTCGTCAGCGCGGCGTTCTGGCTTCGGCGGAAGTGGTTCGCGGAGGAGACGGCCTGAGCGCGCGGGTTGAGCTCGGCCTCGGGCTGGACCCCGAGGCTACGGGTGCCAAGTTGGCCACGGCCAACCCGGTTGAAGCCGACTCAGCGGCGTCCTTGATCCGTCCAGAGCACATGTCGAGCCACCTTCAGGTGGCTTCGCAGTCGTAGCCCACTGCTTCAGCGGTGGGCGGATATGCGCGCCGGAGGCGATGGTTCGCGGGGAATAATCCGCGACCTTCCATGGGTCGGGCATGACGCCCAGCCAGCTACATATCCCCGGTGTCGTGTTCATCTCCGCAACCGAGGTAGGTCGACCATGTATCGTCGGTTCACGGTCATCGCAGTCATGTGTGCCCTGGGAGCTCTGGCGACCTCCTGCGCTGACGCTCCTGTTGCGCCGAAGAACGTCATCATCCTCATCGGCGACGGTATGGGCTTCAACCAGGTGGAGGCCGCTCGTCTCTACGAGCACGGCGAGTCCGGGAGCCAAGTCTACGACGAGTTCCCCGTGCAGCTTGGCATGAGCACTCACTCGGCATCCGGGTACTCGTACTCGGGACACAGCGTCGCAAACGACTTCGAATCCGTTCGCTGGTGGCCGACTGACAGCGCCGCCGGGGCGACGGCGATGTCCTCCGGCGTGAAGACGTACAACGGCGCGATCGGCGTCGATATGGAGCGGCGGCCGCTACGCCTCATGTCGGATGCGGCGAAAGACTGTGGCAAGTCCGTCGGCACGGTGACCAGCGTGCAGATGAGTCACGCGACGCCGGCAGCGTTCATCGCGCACAACGAGGCGCGCCACAACTATGCCGAGCTTGGTCCGAGTATCGTTCTCGATACCCGCGCCGACGTGGTCATGGGCGCTGGATCGCCGTTCTACAGCGACAACGGCGATCCCGTTGAGACGCCCGACTACAAGTATGTGGGCAACTCCGACGTCTGGAACCTGCTCGTGACCGGTGGTTTGGAACTCGACGGCAACTCCGTCGAGGACGCCGACGGCGACGGTGCGCCGGATGCCTGGACGCTCGTGCAGACGAGGGAAGAGTTCGAGGCGCTCACAACGGGAGAGACTCCGGAGCGGGTGTTCGGCGTCGCGATGGTGTGGGAGACGCTGCAGAACCGTCGTGACGGCGACCCCCAGGCCGACGCGCCGTACACCGATCCCATGATCGAGACGGTACCCTCGCTGGAGACAATGGCTCGGGCTGCCCTGAACGTGCTGGACAACGATCCCGACGGGTTCCTCGTGATGATCGAGGGCGGCGCCGTGGATTGGTCGAGCCACAGGAATGAGTCGAGTCGCATGGTCGAGGAGATGATCGATTTCAACCGGGCGATCGCTGCTGCCGTCGAGTGGGTCGAGACGAACAGCAGTTGGGGTGAGACACTGCTCATCATCACCGCTGATCACGAGACCGGCTACCTCACCGGTCCGGGGTCGGCCAACGTGACGCATCCCGACGGTACGACCCAAGCGGTGTACAATCCGCTCGTGAACAACGGCGCGGGGAACATGCCGGGTCACGACTGGAACTCCGGCAGCCACGTCAACACGCTCGTGCCGTTCTTCGCGAAGGGCGCGCGGTCAGAGATGCTGCTTGAGTACGCCGACGAGTGGGACCCGAATCGCGGCTACTACATCAACAACACGGAGTTCGCGCAGCTTGTGTTCCGGTTGTGGGACTAGGTTGCGGAGCGCAGCTTCCTCACAGGTCGACCCATCGCCACAGGACAGAAAGGCAAGACCATGAAACGCCGGTTCACGATCATCGCGATCATCTGCGCCCTTGGGGCGGTCATCACGTCATGTAGCGAAACGCAGGTCCTGCCGAAGAACGTCATCGTCGTGATCGCCGACGGCCTGGGTTTCAGCCACGTCGAAGCGTCCGGCCTGTACGAGAACGGCGCGACGGGGCAGTTCGTCTACGAGCAATTCCCGGTTCGTCTGGGGATGAGCACCTATTCTGCCGGCGGCAATGGCTACTCGCAGCGCAAGGCGGCGAGCGATTTCGACTACGTCCGCCAGGGAGCGACCGACTCGGGCGCGTCGGCGACGGCTATGGCAACCGGGGTCAAGACCTATGACGGTGCGATCGGCGTCGACATGGAGAAGCGCCCGATCCGGAACATGGCCGAGCGGGCAAAAGAACTCGGGAAGGCCATCGGCGTCGTCTCCAGCGTCGAGTTCACTCACGCGACGCCCGCGGGATTCCTCGCGCACAACGAGTCGCGCGGCAACTACGAGGAAATCGCGCGCGAGATGTTCCTCGACAGCCGCGCGGACCTCATCATGGGCGCGGGTCACCCGCTCTACGACAACGACGGGCAGCCAGTGGATACTGCGATGTACCGTTTCGTCGGCGGCGAGGCCATGTGGAATACGCTCGTGGCGGGTGGGATGGAGCTGGATGGCAACGCCATCGAGGACGCGGACGGCGACGGTGCCCCCGATGCGTGGACACTCATCGAGACGCGCGAGGACTTCGAAGCGCTCGCGACGGGCGATGCTCCCGCCCGCCTCGTTGGCATCCCGCGTGTGGTGCAGACGTTGCAGCACAATCGGTCCGGCGATCGCAAGGCTCCCGTGCCCTACACCGACCCCTTCGTGGAGACGGTGCCCACGCTCGAGACGATGACACGCGGCGCGTTGAACGTGCTCGACGCTGACCCGGACGGACTGTTCCTCATGATCGAGGCCGGCGCCGTCGACTGGGCGAGCCACGGCAACTCTCCGAGCCGGATGATCGAGGAGATGCACGGCTTCAACACCGCCGTCACCGCCGTAGTGGAATGGGTCGAGTCGCACGGCGGTTGGGACGAAACGCTGGTCATCGTCACCGGCGACCACGAAACGGGGTACATCACGGGGCCGGGATCGGGAAACGTCGAGCAGGAGGACGGCACGGTCGTCGCGAACTACACGGCGCTCGTCGACAATGGCGCGGGCAACGTGCCGGGCTTCCAGTTCAACTCCGGCGGGCACGTGAACAGGCTGATCCCGTTCTACGCGAAGGGGGCGGGGAGCGAGTTGCTGAGCGAGTACACCGACGAGTGGGACCCGAACCGCGGCTACTTCATCAACAACACGGAGTTCGCGCAGCTCGTGTTCCGGTTGTGGGAGTAGGGACGGTACGCAAGGTGGAGCAGGCGCTGAGTCTGCTTCACCTCTCACACTACGAGCAACCATCGCGCGATCTCGAAATAGATCACAAGCGCGAGCGAGTCGGTCACCGTCGTGATGAACGGGCTCGACATGAGCGCCGGGTCGAGCCCGATCCGTTTTAGCCCGAGCGGCAACAGCCCGCCGATAATCACCGCCGCCGAGACGACGCCCGCCATCGCGAGCCCCACTGTCTCGACGAGTTCCCACGAGAAATCCACGAACACCGCACGCCCCATCGCTATGACGCCCATGGCAACGCCGATCATCAGCGCGACGAGGATTTCCTTGCGGAGCACGGCGAGGATGTCTCCAGGTCCAACTTCGTGCGTCGCCATGCTGCGGATGATCGTTGTAGAGACCTGAATGCCCGCGTTGCCGCCGGAGCCGGTCAGCACGGGGATGAAGAACGCGAGCACCACGAGCTGCTCAAGCAGCCCGGAGTAGCGTTCCAGCACGAACCCGGAGATGAATCCCGCGAGCACGAGGATCATGAGCCAGGGCGCGCGCTGACGAGCGATCTTCCACGCGGGAGTGTCCAAGTACGGTGTTTCGTACTCCGCGATGGCCGCCATGCGGAGGGCGTCCTCTGTGTTCTCCTCTTCGATCACGTCGAGCACGTCGTCGACGGTGACGATGCCGAGCAGGCGCAACTCGGTGTCGACGACGGGAATCGCCGTGAGATCGTACGTTCCCAGCTTGTGGGCGACCTCCTCCTGGTCTTCCATGTCGGCGACAGAGATGACGGATGTTTCCATCACTTCGCTCACAGGAGTCTCGGCACCGGACAGGATGAGCATCCGCAGCGAGAGGACACCGACGAGAATGCCGTTCTTGTCGATGACGTACACCGTGTAGATGGTCTCAGCGCTCTGCGCTGCCTGCCGGACGAGCCGCGTCGCCTCCTCGCAGGTGGCGTGGCTGGGCACCGCGACGTACGCCGTGGTCATGAGGCCGCCGGCGCAGTCTTCAGGATAGCTCAGCAGGCGGCGGATGTCGTCTCGGGCGCGCGGAGAGAGCAGCTCCATGAGCTGCGAGCGTTCCTCGTCCTCGACCTCGGCGAACAGGTCGGCGCGCTCATCGGGGGACATGGCGTTGAGCAGCCAGAGGCGTTCGCGGTGGGTGAGTTCCTCGAGGAGGTCCGCCTGGGCCTCGTCCTCCAGTTCCTCGAAAATCTCCAGGGCTTCGTCCCGTTCCCATGCGCGGAAGAACGCGAGCTGCTGCTCCGGTTCGTCGAGGTCCTGCATGAGTTCGGCGAGATCGGGAGGATGCCAGTCGTCCAGCGCGGAGACGACCTCCCCGGGCCGGTTCGCCTCGATGAGGTCGACGATCTCCGGCAGTACGAGCTGTACCATCTCGTGGCTGAGAAGGTTCTCGGATGAGACCGGCGCCGTGCTGGTGGGGGTGAGATCCGCATCGACGTTCATGTACGCCCTCCTGCGACGGCCGGCGCACCGACGGGGATGGCGCTGCACCGAGCCGTATGAATATAACGCTCGCGGCGCGTGACCGGGCGTCGTGCGGGATGGATCGTCACCCCCTTCGTTCCTGCTCTCCGGGTTGGCTACATTTCTACGGATTGCTGACACCACGCGGTGCGACCGATGTGCGTCGCCGCGGTTCACCGAATCACCACGAACGGAGCTTCCCAGCATGGCGTACGATCCCGTCAAATTCGGCGTTGTCGGCCTGGGTATGGGCCAGCACCACTGCAAGGCCGTCGACGCCGCCGTTGGCGCCGAGCTTGCGGCTGTCTGCGACATCGACATGGACCGCACGAACTCGATGGCCGAGCAGTACGGAGCGGCCCCCTACGAGAGTTTCGACGAATTCCTGAAGCATCCCGGGCTTGAGGCAGTCTGCATCTGCCTTCCGAGCGGCATGCATGCGGACTTCGGCATCAAGGCGATCGAGACCGGCAAGCATCTCGTCGTCGAGAAGCCGCCGGACGTGAAGGCCAGCAAGGTCCAGGCGATGATCGACGCCGCCGAGGCGAAGGGCGTCAAGCTGGAGCAGATCTTCCAGCAGCGCATGAGCCCGCTCAACCGCCGCACCAAGGACACGATCGATAGCGGGCGTCTCGGCAAGCTCATCGGCATCAACGCGCTGCTGCCGTGGTACCGCGCGCAGAGCTACTACGAGGACGTCGCGCACGGGCGCTGGAAGGGCACGTGGGAGCTCGATGGCGGCGGCTCGATGGCGAATCAGGGCATCCACACGCTCGACATCATCCTGTTCTTCTTCGGACGGGTGAAGTCGGTCGTCGGCAAGTTCGGCGTGTTCTCGCACGACATCGAGGCCGAGGATCACACCGTCGCCCTGCTGAACTTCGAGAACGGCGCGATTGGTACGATCATGACGACCACGTGCGCGTACCGTGGCACGGACCAGTTCCTGATCATGTTCGGCGACAAGGGGCAGGTTCGCCAGAGCACGAATCTGGAAGCCTGGCAGATCATGCACGATGACGATCCCGACCGCGAGAAGGAGAAGGCCGAGGAAGCCGAGATGCTGGCGCTCTACGGCCCAAAAGAGGACCAGGGCGACTCGGTTGCGAACGATCCGTTTGCGCTCAGCGCGGACGGTCACACGGCACACGTCGAGGACCTCGTCCAGTCGATCCGCGAGGATCGCGAGCCGATGAGCACGCCTGCGATGGGCAAGCACGACATCGAGGTGCTCGAGGCGATCTTCGAGTCGGGCCGCACGGGCAAGGAAGTCTTCATCGGGTAGGCGGGGGATGTTGCGGCGGACACGCAGTTCCGAATGACACCGGCGGACACGTAGGTCCGCCGCTTCACCGCGTGGTATGGATGTGAGGGCGATTGGCCTTCTGTGGGGGCGGACCTGTGTGTCCGCCCCCTTCTCTCTCTGGGGGCGAACAAGCGATGCCCACAGGTCGTCACACCGGTCGCTCGCTACGTCTCCCAGACTACGACTACTCGCAGCCGGGCGCGTACTTCGTGACCATCTGCTGCCGCAGGCGATTCTCCGCGTTCGGCCAGGTCGACAACGGGGCGATGGTTCTCAATGCCGCCGGAACTATGGCCGAGCATTGGCTGCGTGAACTCCCTCGCAAGTACCCAGACATCGAACTCGACGTCTTCTGCGTGATGCCGGATCATGTTCACTTCGTCATCGCGATTCCGGATTCGCCAGATGCCCCGGAACAAGGCGACGGACACACAGGTCCTCCGCTGCCGAGGATGAACGATGGGTCCAGCGGCGGCGATGCGGGCCAGCTACCGCCTCTGCCGCGCATGGTTCAGTGGTACAAGACGATGACGACGAACGAGTACATCCGTCGCGCGCGGGACGGCGAGTGGGAGCCGTTTCCGGGGAAGCTGTGGCAGAGATCCTTCCATGACAGAGTCATCCGCTCTGAGCGTGAACTGCGGGACACGCGACGCTACGTCGCGGAGAATCCTCTGCGATGGTCGATTCGGGAGGAGTGATGGCTGTTGGGGATCGTCAGCCGATGGCGACAGGGGCGGACAGCAACACGGCGGACACGCAGGTCCGCCGCTGCCGCGCGTGGTATGCATGAGGGGGCGGGCCTGCGCGTCCGCCCCCTCTTCTCTGTCCTCCCCAGCGTCCTCTCCCCTCCTACGTGAACGGCGCACGTCGAGGATCTTGTCCAGTCGATCCGCGAGGGTCGCGTGCCGATGAGTTCGCCGGCGATGGGCAAGCACGACATCGAGGTGCTCGAGGCTATCTTCGAGTCCGGCCGCACGGGCAAGGAGGTCTTCATCGGGTAGCGATGGCCGTGACACGAAGCGAGTCAGGCGGGGCGGATGCGGAAGCGTTCGCCCCGTCTGTGTGTACCGTGTTTGTGCCCTGCGACGATGCGTTGGTTAGCAGGCTTGGACCGTGGCGTGGAAGGGCGTATGTGTATGGCACCATTCTGCTTGTGTCGCTCCGTGCCTTTCGCCGGGAGGAAGCCATGAATGCCCGCAGTTCCCTGCTCTCGTTCCTCATGTCAGCCGCTCTTGCATGCACTCTCTGTTCCCAAGTCCACGCTCAGACGCTGAACGAGATCCAGAAGCTCGTGGCTTCCGACGGTGCCGCATATGACGGCTTCGGCTCGTCGGTGTCCATTTCCGGCGACTACGCCATCGTTGGGGCTAGATCAAATGACGACAACGGCAACGAAAGCGGCTCCGCGTACGTGTACTACCGGAATCAGGGAGGTCCTGACGCCTGGGGCCAGCTGGCCAAACTCCTCGCCTCCGACGCCGACACCTCTGACTTCTTCGGCATATCGGTATCCATCTCCGGAGACTACGCCGTCGCCGGAGCCTACAGAGACGACGACAACGGAGCCCACTCAGGTTCGGCCTACGTCTTCTACCGCAACCAGGGCGGAACGGACGCGTGGGGGCAGGCGGCCAAGCTGACGGCTTCGGACGGTGCCGCGGATGACAAGTTCGGCAGTTCCGTCACCGTCTCCGGCGACCACGCTATAGTTGGGGCTAGTCGCGATGACGATGGAGGCGACTACTCAGGTTCGGCCTACGTCTTCTACCGCAACCAGGGCGGCACGGATGCTTGGGGGCAGGCGGCCAAGCTGACGGCTTCGGACGGTGCCGCGGGTGACCTGTTCGGCACAGTATCCATCTCCGGAGACTACGCCGTCGCCGGAGCCTCCGGAGACGACGACAGCGGCGCGGGCTCCGGTTCGGCGTACGCGTTCCGGATTGCGACACCGAACACCGCTGTGAGCGACGTTCCCAACGACCAGGGTGGGCACGTGACGGTGGCATGGCAAGCGGTGCCGGCGGACACGAACACGAACACGCTCACCCACTACAGCATCTGGCGCGCGGCGCCTCTCGGTAGTGTTGCCGGCCTCGGCAAGGTCACTCGAACCACGCGCGTCGGTGGGTCGGTCTATGCATGGGAGCAACTTGAGAGCGTAGATGCACATCGCCTGGACTACTACTCACGGACCGTGCCGACGTTCTACGACTCGTGTTCTGCCACGGACGGAACACACTACTTCATGGTATCGGCCCACACGAGCGATCCCAATGTGTTCTACGACTCATTCCCGAACAGCGGTTACTCCGTGGACAATCTCGCTCCAGCTCCGGCGCAGAGGCCTGCAGCAAGCTACGCGGCGGGCAAGGTCACTGTTCATTGGGAGCCGAACGGTGATGCCGATTTCCGGGAATATGTAGTCTACCGAGACATCAGTCCCGATATCGATGCCGCGACCGCCGAGCCGTTCGCGATCACGAGCGACACGGTGCTCACCGACGCCGACCTGCTCAGGAGTGCGGAATCCTACTACGTGATCTACACGCAGGACATCCACGACAACCTCAGCCCGGCCCAGCCCGTGCTCGTACAGCTCCACTACGGTGATGCGAGCGGCAACGCCGACGTTACGGCCTATGACGCCTCACTCATCTTGCGGCATTCCGTCAAGCTTGGCTTCGTCGCCGACCAGTATCTTGTCGATGTTACGGGCAACGGGACCGTCTCGGCCCTCGATGCCTCGCATGTGCTGCGAAGGGTCGCCAACCCGGATCACCTGTATCCCGTTCTGGGCGGAGAAGCTCCCAGACCCGCCGGCGCCATGGCACTCACGTGGGTGCCCGATGGCGCAGGCTGGATGCTGGTGGTTGATGATTCCGCACCTGTCTACTCGGGAGAACTGACGCTTTCGCTGCCGGTCGACGCTCCGGTAGCCGCGGCCAGTGGGGAGTTGGTGGCCGGCAATCAGGCGGGGCGAACGCTCCGCGTGGCGTTCGCGAGGGCGACTTCTGACGATCCCGTCCTGTTCCGACTTCTGTGCGATGTGCAGCTCGAAGAGCCGCCCAGTGTTCTGCGTGCCCAGTTCAACGAACGCGTTGGCGTGCCGACGATCAGAACTCTGGCTCGTCCCCTCGCGTTCGCCCTCCAGCAGAACGCGCCAAACCCGTTTAATCCACGCACGTCGATCCGGTTCACGACGACACAGTCTGCTCCGGCGCGGTTGGCAGTCTACGGCACGGATGGGCGGCTCGTACGCACGCTCGTGGATGGCAGCACGAAATCAGGCGCGCATCAGGTGATATGGGACGGCTTGGACGCCGTGGGGCGGGATGTGTCGAGCGGCGTCTATCTCTACCGCCTGACTGGCGTGGAGGGGACGATAGTGCGGAGGATGTTGTTGGTCAGGTAGCGTGCTGCGCTTGCGGTGGGCGCTACGATTCGAGCAAAAAGGGGCGGACCTGTGTGTCCGCCCTCTTGTATGTTGCCTGGCAGGGTGTAGGGTATTGGTGGCCGGTGCCGCGTGCGCAC
>CAZEAI010000051.1:0-31717 GCA_964510105.1 uncultured bacterium | reverse complement strand
GATACGACCGGACATCGCTGGAATATCGCCGGAAACCTGCTCTACAACCTCTCGATCCTCTCACCGCGCTTCTCCGTGTTCGGTCTGGTCGGATTTGGCTACGACCGCACCTGGGGGAGTGTCGACGTCGCGGATAATCCCGACGATGGCGAGGTCTTCAAGTCGTCCTACAAGTTCCTGCAGTACGGATTCGGTGCGAAGTACATGCTCGTGGCCAACGCCGGATTGCGGGTGGACTATCGGTGGGTGAAGCCGCGAGGCGTGGCTGAGGATGAGCCTGACCAGGACCGTCAGACGCTCATGATCGGCCTGTCGGTATTCCAGTAGAGGTGACGTCCGCGCCCGCCGTGTGCCATCGCGACCCGCCGGGCAGCGGATGAATGCCAGCCCCGAGCAGCAGCCGGAGCGGATGCCACCGTTGCGCGCATTCCTTGAGCTTACTGGCGATGCTTCGGAGAGCTACAAGCGGCACTTCGGCATTCTCATGGCCATCGTCGCATTGCGGCTCGTTCCGTTCTACGTCCTGATCTGGTACCTGCCGTTCAGCGACGGCGCCCTCCAGGCCATCTTCGAGACACTCATACTGGTTCCCGCCATCACCGCGCTTGTGCGATTCGCCTGGGCGTCGCAGAGCGGGATTCAGGTCGCGCCAATGGATGCCCTCCTCGGCGGATCGGCTGATGAGACCCTCCGGTTGCTCAGCACGAACGTCTTCATCGTCATGCTGACCATCGTATTCGCGGCGGGCGGACCGATCGTCTTCTTCGCGTTTGCGCT
Source organism: uncultured bacterium (assembly GCA_964510105.1). Lineage (GTDB taxonomy): Bacteria > Latescibacterota > MWCZ01 > MWCZ01 > MWCZ01 > CAZWQW01. The sequence goes on along the minus strand of CAZEAI010000051.1, from coordinate 30,940 downwards.
ACTGCTGGGCTGGGCCACGCTGGTGACGGACCAGGTCGTTATCGTCGAAGGTTCCGCGCTGTTCCAAGCCATCCGCCGATCATACCATCTTGTACGGGCCGCGCGCACGCTCACCATTCTGGGAATCGCGCTGATCAGCCTGCCCGAATTCCTGTCCATCTACATCTACCAGGCACTCGAGGAGGCCGCCATCCGGGAGGCGCTCATCCGCTGCATTACGCTTCTCTTCCTCCCGTTCTCGGTCATGCTCGTGACGCTGCTCTACGAACGGCATCTTGCACCGACCACCCTTCAGGAAGACTGAAGTAGAAGCGATGGATGCCCGGCTGCGGTGGCAGATGAGCGAGGGATACCAGCTCAGTGGTGTCACGTGGACGTCCGCCGATGGGGGCCTGTTGCTGGCCACCGGACAGCGCACGGTGGCCGGACGCACGGAGTCGGCGATCTTCGCCGTCGACGGCAGCGGCTGCGTTGTCCAGCGCGTGGAACTAACCCACCCGCGAGATGACAGGCACGTCTGCGTATTCCCCAACGTGATCGATGTCCCCGACCGCGGGCCGTGCCTTTTCTACAGCTCAGGCGCTTCGGACAACGATCGCCCCGAGCCTGGTCGCGCCGTGCTCGTAGACCTCGCCGATTGGTCGGAGGTGTGGCGCGTTCCGACGCGATCCCAACACGCGGGAAACGGGTCGTGCCTTGTCGCCGACGTGGACGGAGACGGCGAGGCGGAAATCATCTGGTGGGATTCGGCTACCGTCTTCTGCAACCGCCTCTCCGACGGCGTCGAGAAGTGGCGACACACGGACCGGGTTCAGATCTGCCACGGTCGCCCGACGCTGTCCGACGTGAACGGAGACGGCATTCCCGAGATCGTCCTGGGCACCGAGTACAGCGATGGCGATGGCAACTCGTCTATACTTGCGCTGGACGGACGCGGAGATGCTGTCTGGCGGCATGACGGGTTCCCGGACGACCTCGGGTCCACCCCCGTAATCCGCGCGGACGTGAACAGCGACGGCGTCGAGGAGTTCACCATCGTCGGGCTCGACCTGGAGCACAAGCGGAGCGAGGGATGGTCGTCGCTCTGGTGCTTCAGTGCCGATGGCGAGCTGATCTACCGTGCGCCCTGTGGCTGTGGTGGCATCGCCGTCGGCCCGATTGCCGATGACGGATGGCTGTCTGGCATCGGCCTCACCAATAGCCGCGACGGCGGCACGCATGGTCGCGCGGAGGTCCGATGCTTCGATCTGGCGACCGGAGCGCTCGCGTGGGCGACGCCAATACCCCGCGTTCATCTCGACGCGCAGAACCCCGTCATGTGCGAGTTGGCGCCGGGCGAGTTCGGTGCGATAGTGGCTACCGGGAATCCGAGTGGCTACGGCCGGCGAGATGACATGCCGCCGTTCGGAGACGTGTATCTCGTCGATTCCGTTGGCGAGATCTGTTGGAGCACGACGCTCGATGACTGGGTTCACCAGCCATTCGTCGGGGACATCGACGGCGACGGGCGGTCGGAGTTGCTTCTGCCCTGCGGTGACGGATCGCTGACGTGCTACGCGCTGCCGTTTCCGGGCTCGACGCCCTGGTCGACGACGGGTGGCGGATACGAGCGATGGTACCTGGCCGCCGCCGATCCCGCCCGATCGCTCCCCGCTGGACGTTGACTGGGCGACTGCGCCCTCCCATCGTTATTCCGTTCGCGCCGCGCGCACGCCGCCGGCCTCCTGCATCGACCATTCAAAGGGACTACCATGCGCTGGATGGAAATGACGTGGCCGGACTTCGAGCCCGTCGACTCCGACACGCTCATCCTGTGGCCGCTCGCATCGTGCGAGCAGCACGGCCATCACATGCCGGTCGGCACGGACACCGTTCTGGTCACCGAGATCGCGGAGCGAATCGAGCGCGCGCTGCCCGAGGACGTTCTGCTGTTGCCGACGCTCTGGCTCGGAGCATCGAACCATCACCGGGGCTTCCCCGGCACGGTGAGCCTGTCGGAGGGGCTCTACAGCTCGGTGCTGCAGGAGACGCTGAGCGGCATCATCGAGGGACCCGTCTGCGCGCCGGGACGGGCGAAGCGGATCCTCGTGCTCAACGGCCACGGCGGGAACATCTACCCGGGAAACGCCGCGGCGACGGAGCTGTCCTACAAGTACCGCGAACGCGCCGACCTGGTCATCGGGTTCGCCAGCTACTGGACAGCCGCCGCGAAGGCCATCGGGACGGTGCCCATGGAGACCCCGCAGCTGACCCATGCGTGCGAATACGAGACGTCGATGATGCTCGCGACGCGTGGCGAACTCGTTCACATGGAACGAGCAAACGCTCCCGATGTGAACTGGCCGGACACTCGATTCACTCCCGACGCGAGCCGTGGTTCGGAGATTGGCGTTGCTGCCCCGTTCCATGCTCGCAGCGCCAACGGTGCCCTCGGGAGTCCGGAGCTGGCGACCGCTGACAAGGGCCGCGCGCTGCTCGACGCCATCGCGACGGACCTCACCGACGCAGCGCGTGAGATGCTCACCTGGCCGGACCTGTCGGATGCACGCCCGTGAGTCGCCGACGCTCCCCTGACATCCAGTTCCAGACATAATCGCCGGATTCCTCCGCGAGTCGGAAGCTCATTCGGCCAAGCCGCCGGTCATACCGCAAACACACGGAGACAATCGAAACATGCGAGCGATAACGATCCCCGCCCACGGCGGACGCGAGGTACTCACGCCGGTGACGGATTTCCCCACGCCTGAACCGGGACCGGGCGAGGTGCTCCTGAAGGTCGGCGTGACGGGGCTGAACCGCATCGATCTCGTCGTGCGCGGAGGATACCCCGGTATCGAGATCCCGCTGCCACACATCCCGGGCGGAGACATCGCCGGGACCGTCTCCGGACTCGGCGAGGGCGTCACCGGCGTTGACGTGGGCTCGCGCGCTGTCGTCTACCCGCTCGTACCGTGCGGGGAGTGCCCGCTCTGCGCGCAAAGCACGCCGAATCTGTGTCTGAAGTGGAAGTACTTCGGTCTACACCTCAAGGGCGGATGCGCGGAGTACGTCGTCGTACCGGCGGAGAACCTCGTGCCGCTGCCGGACTCCGTGTCGTTCGAGGATGCCGTGGCGCTGCCCGTCGCTGGACTCACGGCGATGCACGCGTTGAGCACCGTCGGCGAGCTGAAGTCGGGCGAGACATTCTTCATCTGGGGCGGCTCCGGCGGACTCGGGACCATCGCGATCCAGATCGCGAAGCGCATTGGTGCGACCGTTATCGCCACGGCGAATAGCAGCGAGAAGCTCGACGTGATGCGCGAACTCGGCGCGGACCATGTGCTGAACCGCGCAACCGACGACGTCGCGGCGGAAGTGCGGAAGATCGCTCCTGCCGGTGTCGACGCGATTCTCGACTACGTTGGCCCGGAGACATTCCCGACGAGCTTCGACCTCCTGAAGAAGGGCGGTCGGATGCTGCTCTGCGGGATGATCACCGGCCGGGAGACGACGCTCAGCATCCACATGACGTATCTCAAGCACGTGAGCATCCGCGGGCTCTACCTCGGCACGCGCGAGGAGTTGGCGGAACTCGTCGACTGGGTGGCCGACGGCACGGTCCGCCCGCACATCGACTCCGTGCTGCCGCTTGAGGAGACCTCCGAAGCGCATCACCGCATGGAGGCGGGCGACTTCATCGGGAAGATCGCGCTGCGAGTGTAGGACGGCGTTCTTGACGACGCGCTTCGGCGCGGTAAATTCCTCGGTACGCATGCTGGACCACTGCCCGAGCATCCGGCGTACGAAAGGAGTGCCCCGTGCGGAATGTTGCTCCTCTCGGGACGATAATCGCCGCGCTGGTTCTCGCCTCCTGTTCGGAACCTGTCAGCCCGCGGGATTCCTTTGAACCCGAGCCGATCATGTACGCCCATCCTGACAGCGTCTACGCCGCCCTCGCCGTCCTCGCGTATGCGAATGAGCTGTATCCCGATGCGAGACTCGTACGGCGCGTCGCCGGCGATCTGAAGGCTATTCGGTCCCTGACCGCGAAGCCAGCGGACGACATCGTATTCATAATCAACCCCTGGTCGTTCTGGACCCCTGGAGTCATTAGCCTTGTCGCCACCCAGGACGTGGTCGAAGATATCGACCAAGGCAGGTACCACGGTTGGGACGAACTGAATGCGCGATTCGGAGCACGTCCGGGCGGCGTTCGACGCGGCTCGGACGGGAACGGTAGAACAGTGCAGATCCCGTTCGACGCGATCGTCCATCCGGCGCGCCTTGCTGAGGAATACGAATCGTTGCCCGGCGTCGAATCCGCCTACGCGCACATCCTCATCGGCGATTCGCCGTCGAGAGCATACTTCGAGTTTACGCCTAAGCTGTCGCGGTATTTGTTCAGCAGCGGGTGGGGTGACTGCATGGCTGGCTGCATGCACCGCGACTACACGTTCTACCGCGTCACGGAATCGCGTGCGGAATTGGTGGGCTTGCTGTCGTCGGGCGCAGAAGCGATTCCCGACAGGTGGGACGAGGCTCAGAGAACCATGGAGGCATTTCGAGCGGGGCCTGACGGCTCCTGATGCCAGCTCGGCGTCAGTAGATGAACACCTTCGTGCCTCGGCCAACGCGGGGGTAGATGTACGCCAGGTCGCGCGCGCCGATCCTCACGCAGCCGTGCGTGATGCTCCGACCCAGCAGCCCCTCGAACAACGTCCCGTGGATGTTGTAGTCGTTGCCGAAGTTTATCGCCGCGTCGCCGAGCATGTCGTAATCGGCTTCCAGAGCACGTCCGAGCCAGTCGGGCGGGTCCTCGCCCTGCTCGACGTAGTGCCACTCGGGTGGTATCCAGCGCGGGCGGGTGGTCTTGTGCTGGACGGTGAACGTGCCGGTCGGCGTGCTGAACACCCAGGTCTTGCCGCCCTCTTCCCAGTGGAGGGTATCGCCCTTACCCGTCGCGCAGACGGCGACACGCACGATCTCATCGTTTCGCATGAGCCAGAGGCGGTTGTGCTCGTTGCTGATGACGATGTAGTGGGCGTCGCGTGGGCGTTGCTCGGGAAGCGCCGGGAGTCCGGCGAGTGATGCGGCTGGTTCGTGGGGTACGCTCGCCGTGGCGAGGTCAGAGTAGTCCGGCTCGCGGAGCGTGTACGCGGCGGGCGCGGGTTCATCGAAAAAACTCAGGGGGCGCTGGTCGTGCAGCGCCCCCTGAGAGAGGAAATCAGACAAACCGGCCCCGACGAATGGCGCTGCGATCAGCATTGCCAGAACGGCGACGGCCCGTTTCAGATATTTCACGAGCTTAGCGCCGGCGAGCACTCTCGTGCAGCTCGATAGCGGCGTTCACCGTACCGGTGACGGAGTCCGCGGTAGCCTTCGCGTTGCGAGCGCCGGCGGCGGCTTCGCGGTACATATCGCCGGCCATGTGCTCTTCGGCGGCGGCGAGCTGAGCCTTCGCGCTCTCGACGTCGGCCTGAAGTGCTGACCGATCGCGAATTGCGCCCTTACCCCAGCGCGGTGCGTTCGGGATGGCTTCCTCGGCTGCGGCTATGGCTGCTCCGGCGTCGGCGATCGCCTGCTGTGCGTCGCGCATAGCGGCGTCGCGATGGCTTTCCGCCGCGCCGACCGATGCTCTTGCGGCAGACTGCGCGCTCAATGCGGCCGCGCGGGCTTCTTCGTAGCGCTTCTCGGTGACCATCTGGCGTGCCGAGGCGAGCTGACGCTCCGCCTGAGCGACCTCGCTCATGCCGTAGTCCGCCACGACCTGGACCGCCTTGACGGAATCGATGGTCGCCTGCGCCGCTTCGATTTCTTCCGTCGGTGGGCTGCTACACCCGGCCATCGCGAGCAGGCCTGCGCACAGCGCGATCACCCCGAACAGCACTGCACTACGATGCAAACGAGTCATGGGGTTGCTCCTCCTCAATCGATCGATGAACGGTCGTAACGCGCTTCCATGGCTCTCCCATGAGGGCGCGTCGCGCTCCGCTTCGGGAACCCGCGGATTCTTCCGTGGGTAGTCCCACTTCGTTGGCACACCGGCAAACGTGCGCGGTGCATGCCGCGTCGGTTCAGCCTGGCATTCACGTATGACGGCGAGTGCGGTCCGGATAACAGACCAGCCGGTCGCATCCGCCGGAAAGTACCTGAGTATAGCAGCACCCGCGCCGCGCGACAATGGTTTAGGACGAATTGGTGGCGTCATTCGCCCAGCTCTCCGGTGTGGCGGTGTCGACGACGGAGGTATTCGGCAGGAAGTCGTCTCGCAAAGTGGTTCAGTCCTTGACCGTCAAGCCTTCCGTATCTAAACTCAGCTAGTTATCCTCGCTCGCCCGACAGGGACCTGACTTTGCCCTCTCGGTGACGGCGTGCCTGCTTCAGGGGAACGAAAGTTCCCACGATCGCCTACGAAGGAGACGCCCGAATGACTGATACCATCCCTGACGGCCTCACGTTCGACGACGTACTGCTTGTTCCCGGCGAATCAGACATCGCGCCGAACGAAGCCGATGTTTCGAGCGACATCTCTCCGGGCATCCGACTCAACATACCGCTCATGAGCGCTGCGATGGACACCGTCACCGAGTCGCGTCTGGCGATTGGCCTCGCGCGACACGGCGGCATCGGCGTCGTTCACCGCAACTGTTCGATAGACTATCAGGTCGGCGAGATGGCGAAGGTGAAGCGGTCGGAGAGCGGTATGATCGTCGATCCCGTCACGATCGGTCCGGACAAGACACTTCGTGACGCGCTCCAGATCATGGCGGAACTGCACATCTCCGGCGTGCCGGTGGTGGATGAAGACGGCAAGCTGATCGGCATTCTGACGAATCGTGACCTGCGATTCGAACGCAAGCTGGGGCAGAAGATCCGGAACGTGATGACGAGCAAGAATCTCGTCACAGCGCCGGAGGGTGTATCGCTTGAGGATGCGCAGGACATCCTGCACCGGCATCGCATCGAAAAGCTCCCCGTCGTGGATAACGAGGGCTATCTGCGTGGGCTGATCACCGTCAAGGATATCGAGAAGAAACTGCAATTCCCCGACGCCTGCGTCGACGATCTCGGGCGGCTGCGCGCCGGCGCGGCGATCGGCTCCAGCGGCGACTGGGAGGAACGCGCCGACCGGCTCGTGGAGCGCGAGGCCGATGTCATAGTCATCGATACCGCGCGAGGGCACGCCCGCCGGGTGTGCGCCGTCGTGAAGGCGTTCAAGAAGAAGTATCCCGATATCTGTCTGATCGCTGGGAACATCGCGACCTACGACGGGGCCAGATCCCTCGTGGATGCGGGTGTCGACGGAGTGAAGGTCGGCGTTGGACCGGGTTCCATCTGCACGACGCGAGTGATCTCCGGCGTTGGGGTGCCGCAGATATCGGCGGTAATGGATGCCGCGCGCGCTGCAGAGGGCACCGGTGTATCGATCATCGCCGATGGCGGCGTGAAGTACTCCGGCGACATTACAAAGGCGCTCGCCGCCGGCGCGGACGCAGTCATGATCGGGTCGCTGTTCGCCGGCACGGACGAGAGCCCCGGTGAGACGATCATCTACCAGGGCCGCACGTTCAAGGTATACCGTGGTATGGGAAGCGTCGGCGCGATGGTAGAGGGCTCCGGTGAGCGTTACATGCAATCGTCGGAGGATCCGGAGAAGCTCGTCCCCGAAGGCATAGAGGGGCGGGTGCCGTACAAAGGCTCGCTCAGCGGCTACGTCTACCAGATGGTGGGCGGCGTCCGGTCCGGAATGGGATACGTCGGCGCGGCGACGATGGCCGAATTGCACGAGAAGGCCGACTTCGTGCGAGTAACGTTCGCCGGGCTGAAAGAGAATCACCCACACGACGTCAGCATCACGAAGGAAGCGCCGAACTATCGCGTCGAGTAGCGCTCTGCCGCCCAGGGCATCGCGGTCCATATCTCACACGCCGGAGCCAGTCCATGCGCATCGAACAGGTCGAGGTATTCCCGCTTCGTCTCCCCCTCCGCAGCGAGCTGAAGATCGCCCGTGGGTCGGTGGGCAGCCCGGATTCCGGCGCCCCGCATATATACGTCCGCGTAACGTCCGATGACGGAACCGTCGGCTGGGGCGAGGCGCGGCCATCGCATCGCTGGAGCTACGAGACGCTGGAGACCGTAGTCTCCACCGTGCGCGGCTATCTCGCCCCGGCAATCGTCGGCGCCAACCCCGAGGACATCCAGGGCATCCACGACCGGCTCGACACCGATATCGCTCCGGGAGCTACTACCGGGCAGCCTATCGCCAAATGCGCCGTCGACGTTGCCATCCACGACCTGCTCGCCCGGTCTCGCGGCGTGAGTGTTTCGGAACTCTTCGGTAGCCGGCGCGGTGGCGACGTCCATCTCACGTGGATTGTCAGCGAGCCCTCGCCTGAGAAAGCGGCGAAAGCGACAAGCGAAGCCGTGGCGCTGGGGTACAGCGGCGTCAAGGTGAAAGTCGGCTTCTCGGCCGAGGTCGATGAGCAGATCCTCGCCGCGGTGAAGGAGACGGCGCCTGAGTTCTTCATCTGGGCGGATGCCAACTCCGGATACAACGTCGCTCATGCGCGGAAGATCGCCGAAGCGTGCGCGCGTCTCGGCATCGACCTGCTCGAGCAGCCTCTACCCGCAAACGACCTCCTCGGGCACCGTAATCTCGTGGAGCGTTCAGACGTTCCGATTGCCCTCGACGAGAGCGTGTGGGATCCCGCCCAACTCGTTCAGGCTATACGCCTTGAGGCGCTCGACACGCTCGTTGTGAAGCTCTCGAAGATGGCGGGATTTCATCGCGCGCGCCGGTGCATCGAGATCGCGCGGGCCGCGGGCGTGGAGCTTGTCGGCAGCGGTCTGACCGAGAGTCCGCTCGGGTTCATGGCCGGTGTTCAGTTGTTCTCGGCGTACGGCGTCGAGCAGGCCGATCTGAACGGTCCGGGGCAGTACCTCGCGGACGGCCCAGCATGGGATCAGATAGACATCGAACGGGGCCGTGCAACTCCGAGTGCCGGCATCGGCGTCGGGCTGGATATCGACGAAGCCGACGTGCGCCGGTTCCTGCGCGAGTAGGTCGCCCGCTAGATGCGTCGCCGGTCGAACCGCGGCCGGTATGCCTGCTGTCGACGACGCTTCCGCGCGGGAAGCACGCGTATCAGCGCGGCGCCAATCACGAATCCCCCGATGTGCGCCCACCACGCCACCCCGCCCGTGGCCCGCGCGGCGGCGCTGATGGCGACTGAGCCGTTCATGAGCTGCGTGAGGAACCACATCCCGAGTACGACGACCGCCGGTAGCCGAACGACGTACGGCACGAAGAAGAACGGGATGAACGTGGTCACGCGCGCCTTCGGGAAGCACATGATGTACGCTCCGAGCACCCCGGCGATTGCCCCACTTGCTCCCACCGTCGGGACTGGCGACGCCGCGTTCGTCGCGACATGCATCGCACCCGCTCCGATTCCGCACGCGACGTAGAACAGCGCGAAGCCCGCGTGGCCGAGTCGGTCTTCGATGTTGTCCCCGAAGATCCACAGGTACCACATGTTCCCGATGAGGTGCATCCATCCTCCGTGCAGGAACATGGACGTGACGAATCGTAGCCCGATATCCAGCGGCCCGAATCCGGGGATGCGATATGCTCCGGTCACGACGCCGGGAATGAGCCCGTACTCGATGACGAAGCGATCGATCCCTTTGCCAAGGCTTAGCTCGAAGAGGAAGACGAGCGCACTCACCGCGATGAGCGCGACCGTCACCACAGGGCGTGTGCCGGATGGGTTGCTATCGCGGAGTGGGATCATCTACAGCCGGTACTCCCCGGCGGCGGTGATCGTCGTGCGTCGCGCGCGCACTGCGTCAGCCGTCCGCCAGCAGCGCGAAGGCCTCCCGCGCTACGACGAGTTCCTCGTTCGTCTGCACGATGACGACGGCGACGGGTGAGTCGTCCGTGGAGATGACGCCCTCCTGCCCGGTGTGGGCGGCGTTGCGCTCTGGGTCGATATGGATACCGAGGTGCTCCAGCCCGTCGAGGATGCCCGCCCGCACCGCGACGCCACGCTCTCCGATGCCACCGGCCAGCCCGATGACGTCCAGCCCGCCGAGTGCAGCAGCGTATGCGCCGATGGTCTTCTTCGCGTTGTAGCAAAACACGTCGAGTGCGAGCCGAGCGCGATCGTTGCCCTCAGCGACGCCTGCTTCGAGATCCCGGACGTCGCCCGATGTGCCGCTGATGCCGGCCAACCCAGCCTGCTTGCATAGCGCGTGCCTGATGTCCGCGGTGCTGAGCCCTTCCCGGTCCATGACGTGGAGCACGGCGAACACGTCGAGCTCGCCGTTGCGTGAGGAATGCTCGACCCCGCTCTGCGGCGACATGCCCATGGAGGTATCGATAGACTTTCCGTTCAGCACCGCGCAGAGCGATGACGATCCGCCCATATGGGCGGAGATGAGGCGATACGAACGCGGATCGCGCCCGGCCATGGCCGGAGCCGTTTCCGAGACATACCGGTGCGACGCGCCGTGGAATCCGTAGCGGCGCACGCCATGCTTCTCTTCCCACTCTCGCGGGACGCCGTAGGTGTAAGCGTAGTCGGGCATGGTCACGTGGAACGCGGGCTCGAACAGCCCGACGAGGGGCAGGTTCGGGAACAGCTCGCGCATGGTGCGGACGGCCTTCACGTACGGTGGATTGTGCGCGGGGGCGACGTTGTCCATCGACTCCATGCGTTCGATCACGTCGTCGTCGAGCAGGTAGCAGCCAGGTGTACCGTCCAGGAGCACCGTCTTGAACCCTACGGCGCCGATGTCGTCGAGCGATTCGAGCGGGCTGTATCCGGCGGTGAGATCCGCGACCATCCGGCGAATCGCGGCGGTGTAGTCCGGCAGATGGGCTTCGCCGGACTCCTCGTGCTCGCCGATGCGCACAGCGACAGGAGACGAATCCGACCCGATCCGTTCAAGGCGTCCCTCCGCGAGGATCGCCTCAGCGGGCATGTCGAGCAGTTTGTACTTGAACGATGTGCTACCGACGTTTACGATGAGGATGTTCATGGGGTCTCCCGTGCTTCGTTCAGTATAGTGTCATCGAGAAGTGTGCTTGAGTGGTTCGCCCAGCCGCGCCTGCTCATCCATTGCCGCCTGCCGTATCACGCGCGTGGCGAGGTCTGCCTCTGCGTAGACGCGACGGCCGTCAGGACGTCCGTACCGCTCGACGAGTTCTCCGAGCGGAGTGTGGAATTGCGCCCGATGCCCCGGTGGGGCGTCCGCCTCGAACCGACGCATCACTCTATCGATACCATCGGCTCGCAGGTTACCCAACCGCCACCACGGCGCGGGTTCGGCGACGTTCGAATACACGTCGAATTCGTGCGTGACCATGAATTGTACGCCCGTGGATGGTATCGCTCCCCACGGCTCGGCGCGCCCGCGCATCTCCGCGACAAGCTCCGACTCGGCGTGCCCGAACAGGTGGTCGGCGGAGTCACGGTCGAAATGCCGCATCGTCTTGTCGACGAGATACGTGGGGATGCGACCGTCAGGCGGATAGACCTCGTCCGCCTCGGGGCGCAGGTGTTCGATCTCGCATGCCTCACCGTCGGGGCCGGGCGTGTGCAGGAACATGTCGAACTCACCGCCGAGGTCGCGGCAGCGCTCGTCGAGGCGCAGATCGTGCGCGAGGTCGACAAGCGCGCCGAGTTCGGGCAGAATACGCGTCGTCAGGAAGAGCTGCCACCGCGGTAGTATACCCGCGTCGAGCAGGCGCTCAGTCGCGACGAGTGTGTCACGAAACGCGCCGCGCCTGCGCACGAACCAATCCGTCGTCCCCTCCATGCCGAAGAAGGTGAGTTGACAGATTTCCGTGCCGACGACGCGAGCCCATGGAGCGTATGCGTCATCGCGCGGGAGACGCCAGACGCTGAGCAACTCGTAACGTACGGGATCGCCGTCGGAGAGTTCGCGCTCCAGCTCGTACAACCCGCGATACTCTGGTGCGAGATCCGGCTCGCGGTACCAGGTCTGTACGGTCAGGTCGGTGAACCACGTACCCGCGTGGTCGGGATGCGACCACGTCCGGAACTGATCCGCGACCCAGCGCACTTCCCGCTCGGCGACGCGTCCGTTGGGAGTGGCGTACAGCCAGCAGTGGCGGCATCGCGCGGGACAACCGCGCACGTCGATGGTAACGGTGGTGGCGTGGGATTCGAGAGCGGGCATGGCGTAACTCCCTGAGAAATCGAGCAGGTTGCTCGAAGCCAATCGTTTGCGGTCGAGACATACTTCGTATGCGGTGCGAAGTCGTTCGGCCTAGCGACGATTGACGTGTGACGCCATGTGCCCTCCCTGAGCGTGCGTTGGGGGCGGTGATCGCGGATATCGCGTGTCAACCTGCGTTTAGCATATCGCGCAAGTAGTGGTACCCGTGTTTCTCCGCAACGGCGGAAGTCCAGCTCAGAATTCGAGGTATGAGTCCTGCCAAGTGACCGTCTGTGGGCGACGGAAGGTAGTCCACCATTCTACACCGATCGAATACGAGGCCGCCGTCCAACACATTGGGGTACCACCTAGACCTGTCTATCGACTCAGCAACGAAGAACAGGCGCGTTGGATCAAAGGGCGGGTGCGGCATGTCGATCCACCGATCATAGAACTTGTCGGGCCACAGATCAAGCAGATTATCCTCCCATAGGGTACCGCTCTTGCACTGGCCGAATCCCATAGCCTGACCGCGTCGCCTGTCCGAGAACGGTTTCCACACGACAACATCCAGTTTTCCGTCTTGGGAAGTGATTTGCCCTCCGCCCACATTACGAAATCCTCCACCCTCTCCTGTCTTCTCACAGAGGTCGTCGATACGCGCAGCGAAGCCTCCAGAACCGGCAGCGGTGCCAAAAACATAGGATTCGGCGCGTGATCCCCAGTATTCCCTCGCTACAACAGAGGAAAGATGCTCAAGCAGTGCCGTACCATCTTCATCCGCATGTGTTCTGTCGCTTTGCATGTTGAGGCGAGTGGCAAACAACATGAAGCAGTAGGCTAGGTTCTTGTGAGCCAAGGCCTCCGATCCATCGTACCGCAGAACGTATCCACTGGCATCAATGCTAAACGGATGCCCGGATCCTGAACGGGTACCTCTATCAGCGATCTCGTGGAGACCTTCAGCAAGGTCGTTCTCAAACGGATTCTCCTCTTCGACACCATCACTATGATCGGGCTCGTGCTCTCGTAGCAGTGTCCGGGAAAGCTCTGTGACGGACATGGAGCCGCTTCGCAGGCACTCCGCTTCCGCCCAATCTGCCAGCTCGCCCATGTGACCGCCGGACGGCAGGACGGTGGGGATCTTGAACACTACCCATCCTCCGTAACGCGTTTGCGCGGCTCACCAGTGTGGATCTTCTCCATATCCACGTACAACGCGTCGGCAAGTTCGGCAACGCTTCCGCCGAGTTTGAGTAGGTCAATCGATCCATCATATCCGCCCGTGACAACGCTCCGAGCCTTTCGCAAGCTGTCCCGCGCGTCTCGAAGTGCGCCGGCAAACACTCCGGAAGGGCTGTAGGTGAGCTCGAGTGCTACGTCCAGCGAATCCCCTCGCTCAACCGCCCGCAGCGCGTCATCGCTCACGAGTATACGACTAAGGTTGCGAAGGTCCGGATTCTGCGACCTAACCAGTGGCGGGCGATTGTCCCTCCGGCTCCCATAAAGCCACATCAGGAGCTTCCCCAGCTTGTCCTTGTTCTCCTCTGGAACGGGATCAATTCGTTCATCCATCTCGTCACTGATCTGCAGGTAGTCGCGAACTCCATCGTAGCCCAGACCCGTGTACAAGTGCGAGAAAGCTAAACTGCTACGATATGTATCCCCCCTGTCGAACACTCCCATTCGTTCTGCCTGCTCGATCACCATCAACCCCCTGAAAACTCGGCGGACGAAGGTGTGGCTGTCCCCTATCTGTTGAGCGATATCGCCGAGCTCTATGTCGAAATCCCGGTGTACCCGGGCGACGTACTGCGCTTTCGCGTAGCTGCCCCACCTGGCAGGACCGTTGACATGCTTGAAGCCGAGGTATTGCCATGATTCCAGACGTGTCGTTACCTGTACCGGCACTTCGCGCAGCGATTGAAGAATGTCCTCGGAAACCTCGCCACAATCGAAGTTCACGCGGTCCGAAAGCGACGGGTCGAGCAAGAGCTTCAGAGCCGCCAAACGGCGGTTGCCCTCGATCACTGTGTAGACGTCGCCGTCTGGGATCGCTATGAGGGGCTCATGTGCGAAGAATCCGCTCGAGGCCATGGACATCACAAGCTCTCGAACGTCCATCGCTTCGATAAGAATCCCAAGTATATCCTCGTCCGTGGATGATGTTCCGAGGTCGAACTCCACAAGACGCGGATTTTCGCGGTCGAAGTTGAGTTTCGACACCTCAATCGGCTGTGGTGAGATGGGTTGCATTCGGCACTCCCCTCCTTTCGCTGGGGAGGTTCTCCAGTTCTGTTTCCGAACTGGAGAACCGAGCCTCGCTCGGAACGGCAAGATAACCGGGAGTCGCCACGAGTTCCTTGCGTACCGCCTTGGCTTGCAGGGAGTGCGATAGGGGGAGCAGGTAGCGCGATGCACGCTCATACAGCTGTCGAGTCAGCGGAGCGTCGTCGTAGGAGACGATCCACCTGAGCGAGCGCTGCCGGATTAGGTACGCCGCCAACTTGCGATGATCAGAGTCAGAGTAGTGATTCATATAGAGACGTCTCCCTGCTCCGTAGTACGGGGGATCGATGTAAACCAACACCCGTTCGCGCTGGCGGCCGCGAGGGAGCGAACTGCGCAGGTAGTCCAGTGCGTCCAAGTTCTTGACATCGATGCGATCTCGCACGTCACCTAGAGCCAGAACGCGACGGGCCAGCTCTTTCCGGTTGAATCTGGCGTCGATTTTCCAGCGCCCGGCTTGATCGTAACCCCCAATCGGGCCAGAGCCATCGAGTATGCCGGATCGATTACACCTGTTGAGGAAGAAGACGGCAAACCCAATATCAAGACGGGAGTGCCCATTCGGGCTTGCCGCGATGCCATGCTGTCGCCTCCACTCGTCGACGGAGAGCGCAGTGGCGTGAATCCTCTCCGCGAATAGCTCTGAATCGTCTAGCGCTGCCATCCAGAATGCATGTATCCGAGAGTCTGCATCGTTCAGGAAGATGCGGTCAACATGTCCGCGAGTAAGCAACTTGAGGGCGGCACCGGCACCGCCGCAATATGGCTCGTAGTAGTCGCATCCTTCTAGACCGTTCTCCTCAAGCACATCGGCTAAGAACGGCGCAAGACGCGACTTGCCTCCCGGATATCGCAGCGGGCTCTTGAGCATCGGTGGTCCAGTGATAAGGTTGCCGCAGACCAGTCTGCGTAGCTGAATGCACTCAAACGCCTCCCCTCGCTCAGACGCGTTCGTTCTTGCCTACCGCGTCTTCAGCGCTTCCATGACGCGGCGCGTGACCTCCTCGACGACGGCGGAGATGTCCATCGCCTTCGCCGGCTCCTGCGGGTTATCACGGACGGAGCGCGGCACGTCGTCCAGCGGCAGGCCCGGAGGAAGCGCGTAACCGTCTTCCGCGCGGCAACCGATGTTCGGCGTGGTGACGCCGTAGCGTTCCCGGGCGGCGAGCAGATCCTCCGCCTGCGATTTCGTGAAGCTCCTCGCGCCGCCGAGATTCCTCGCGACGAAGTCGATGTGCGCGAAGTGCTCCGTCGTTTCCATCTTGAAGTAAGCGTTCTGTATGTCCGTGCCCACCGTGACGACGCCGTGAAGCTCCATCAGGAACGCGTCGGACTGGTGGACGAACTCGCGGATGGCGTCGGGGAGATCGTCCGTTCCCGGCAGTTCGTAGCGCGTGAGCGGGATCGTGCCGAGCGAGATGACGACCTCGGGCAGCTTGCACTCGCCCAGGTCCAGACCGGCGAGGGCGTATCCCGTGGAGTACGGCGGGTGAGCGTGCACGACGGCGTTCACGTCGGGACGCTCCTCGTAGCACATGAGGTGGACCTTCATCTCCGTGGACGGACGACGGTCAGGTCTGCCCTCAAGCTTGTTGGCCTGCATATCTATCACGACGAGATCGTCGGGTGTGAGCAGCCCCTTGCTCATGCCGGTCGGGGTGCAGAGCACGCGGTCCTTGTCGAGGCGGACGCTCAGGTTGCCATCGTTGGAGGCAACCCAGCCCTTGTCGTACACCCGGTGACACGCGTCGATGACCTGCTGCTTGAGCTGGAAGAGCGATGCTGCCATGGTTACTCCGTCAGTGGGTGAGCGCCGGCTTTCCGGCAACCTCTGCTTTGTCCACGATGCCTACGATGATGGATCGCACCGGCGCGTAGTCCACGCCGAGGACCACCCGGGCCGCGTTACCTTCTCTGATCAGAAGCACAAGTTCGCCTGCCCCAGCTCCAATCGCGTCGACAGCCACCATCGCCGGGCCGATCTCGTCGCCGTCCATGTTCACCGGTTTGACGAGCAGGAGCTTCGTGCCATCATACGTCCGATGCTTGATCGTGGAAACGAGGCTGCCGATGACCCGTCCGATCGTCACGCCGGACTCCCGCGTTCGCTGAGCAGGTCCACGCGATCGACGATTCCCACGATGGCGGCGTCGGCTGCGGTGAACGGTGGCTCCACGGCCATCGCAGCTTCCCGGGAGCCTACCCAGTACACAAGGTCGCCTACCCGACCATGCACGACGTCAATTGCAGCCATCGGAGGTCCGACCACCGAGAGATCCGAATCGAGGGGCTCCATGATCACGAGACGGACGCCCGTGAGCGTCTCGATCTTCCGCGTCGAGACCACTGTCCCTCTGATTCGTCCGAGCTGCATATTTCCGAGCCGATCCCAGCTACGCTACACGATGCGGAAGTAATCGACGAGTGCGCACCGTCGCCGACGGGTGAATGTGCGCGGCGTCGTGACTCCCTCACCGGTGGGCCCCGCGATGGAATACGAGAGCGTGCCCTCGCCTCCCGCGCCGACTCCGGCGCCGGACGGCCCGTTCTTGACGAAAATCGTCGCGTCGCAGAGCCGGGCCATGCGGTCGAGGTTGCGCAGGTTCGTCGAGTGCATGATGACCGTGTGCCGGAAGCCGTGCTCCGCCTCGATGGCCTCGTCGATGGCCTGATCCACGTCGCGGCAGCGCACAATCGGTATGAAGGACGTCATCTGTTCGTGCTGCACGAACGGATGTTCCTTCGTCGTCTCGCCCATGAGCATCTTCGTTGTGGACGGGACGGTGAGTCCGATCTTCTGCGCAAGCGTCTCGGCGTCGCTGCCCACGGCGTCGCGCAGGAGCACCGGATGAGCGCATCCGGCGTCGCCGCTGAAGACGTAGTCCGCAAGTTGTTCGATCTGCTGCGTTGTGAGTTCGTATGCGCCGTGTGGCACCATGCGTCGCTTCAGTTCGTCGGCGACGGCGTCCACCACGAAGATCTCCTTCTCGGCGATGCACAGCACGTTGCAGTCGAACGATGCTCCGGCGATGATACTCTCCGCCGCACGCTCAAGGTCGGCCGTTTCGTCGACTACAACCGGTGGGTTCCCGGGACCGGCCGCGATGACCTTCTTGCCCGATCCCATCGCCGCTTTCACGACGCCCGCGCCGCCTGTTACGAGCAGCATGCGTATCGCCGGATTCGTGAAAAGCTCGTTCGCGCTCTCGATCGTCGGCTCCGGCGTCGTGGTGACGAGGTTCTCCGGGCCGCCGGCTTTCGCGATGTACTGATTCACGACCTGGATGCCGTGAGCGAATACCCGCTTCGCGCCGGGGTGGCCGTTGAACACGACGCCGTTGCCCGCGGTGAGGTTGGTGATCGTGTTGTTCAGCATCGTCGGTACGGGGTGCGTCGAGGGCGTCACCGCGCCAACGACGCCGTACGGCGCCATCTCCTCTATCGTCAAGCCGTCGTCGCCGGACCACGCCCGCGTCTCCAGGTCTTCGAAGCCCGGCGTGAGTTCGCAGACGGTGGTGTGCTTGACGATCTTGTCGGTGACGCTGCCCATGCCCGTTTCCTGCACCGTTTCACGGGCGAACATCTCGGCGTTCTCGATGCCGACGCGCCGGACGGATTCGACCACGGCCTTGCGCTTTTCGACGGGCATGTCGATCCATGTCCGCTGAGCGGCCTGCGTCGCGACGATGCATTCGCCGATGGTGGCGAAGACGCCGTTGCCCAGCGCCGTCGGGGCGGGCTTCACTCCCGAGCCGTCAATCGGCGAGGCTGGGCCCGACGGTGCGCTTGAGCCGTTCTCGCCGGCAATCGACCGTACGACCTGTTCGACAATCGCTCGGACCTGTGATTCGTCAACCGTATTCACGAGTACTCGCCTCCGGTGCCGGGCGGGATGCCCGACGGTCGCGGCTCATGGCCGCGGGTCGCCTGTCAGCGCGGTTCGGCGGGACGATGCCAAGCCGCGCGGCCGGGCGTCAGTCTGACTTCCTGTACACGATGCTCCCGTCGATGTCGTAATGATCGACAATCGCCGCGACGACGGTATCCACGGGACGCCCGTCGGTGGCCGGGGTCAGCCGCGCGGAGCTTCCGCTCACGCAGAGCACGACCTCTCCCTCACCCGCGCCGACGGCGTCGACAGCCACGGTGTAGGCCTGTTTGCCTTCGCCGGTGATCGGGTCGAGCGTCTCAACGATGAGGAGCTTCGTCGAGCGGAGCTTCTCATCCTTGTGCGTCGCGACGACGGTGCCGACGACTTTTCCGATGATCATGGCGCGTCGATCCTCAGGCCTTGCCGGCCGTAATCGTGTCGAGGCTCTCGTGCGGACGCGGGATCACGTGCGTGCTGACCAGTTCGCCGACGCGCTGCGCGGCCGCTGAGCCTGCATCCACCGCCGCCTTGACCGCGGCGACGTCGCCACGGAACAGCACGGTGACGAGTCCGCCGCCGACCTTCTCATGTCCCATGAGCGTTACGTTTGCTGCTTTTACCGCCGCGTCCGCGGCCTCGATCGCGCCTACCAGACCGCGCGTCTCAATCATGCCAAGTGCGTCACCCATCGTGGAGTGTGCTCCTTCGTGTGAGGTCGTTTGCCGGGGCCGTCGACAACCGATAGACGGCCCGCTCCAGCGCGTGCGGAACTCCATGCGTAAGGTAACGGCGCGCCCGCGACGGGCGCAAGGTGAAGAGGCGGAGAGGGGCAGTAGCTCTTCCGGCGTGTGTACCCTGTTCAGAACACCCTGATCGTCCTATCTGGATACTGTTTATCGTGTGTGTAGGGCTGCGACCAATCGCGAATCCGATCCACACGCCCGTCAGCGACGCGGATTCGCCACATGCCGTAGTACGTGGCGACGAGTACGTGCTCGCCGTTAGGTGTGAAAACCGGCCCGGAAGGAACGTAGTCGCCGTCAGCGGACAGCGACGGCGGATCGTCGATGATGACGTGCTCCCAGAGGCGAACGGACGTGATATCGTAGGCGTCCACGATGAGTTCACCGGATGTCTCATCATCCCAGGACCTGCTCGGAGTGCGCGCACGGATGAGTACGTGATCCCTGATGCTGAACCAGAGATAGTCCCTGCTCCAGTCGTTCCGCTCGTCGAGTTCGGCCACCAGCTCACCGGTCTTGACGTTCCATGTGCGGAGCCATTTGTCCCCGGCATACATTCTGCCCCACTGCGCAGACTCCGTGACGATGTACTGACCGTCCCCGGTCGCGGCTATCGGTTCCGGAGAGTTTGTGTCCTGGATGCGACGAACGAGCGCTCCGTCGGCAGCCCGCCGGATGTAGAGCGCGCTGTCCTTGCCGCAGGATGCGAAACGCTCGCCGGAGGGAAGGAACAGCGTGCCCGGCGCAGCAGGATTCCCCCATGGCAGCGTATCAATCGCCGTGCCCGCGTTGAGATCCCACAGTATGCCACGCGCGAAGTATCGCTCGCCGGAGGGGTCTATAGCGCCGTGCCACCTGCTTGTGTTGCGGGAACCGCCGCTGCACGATGAGTACCAGCCCTGCCATTCCGACACATGCACGCTTCGGTCGCCGCTGAAGCTCCGGACGTCGCCACCCAACGACGGCGCTTCGACGAACACGACCTCCCCGTCATCGCTTACGGGCCCGTACGTACACACTCCGCTGATCGATCCGAGTTCGGTGCCGTCTTCCGCATCGAGACGGCGAAGCGTACCGGGACCCAGGACGAGCAGACTTCTGCCGTCGCCCGAGAACACGATGGATCGCAGCGCCACGTCGCGGGGCAGGCTCCACACCTCGTCATCGCCGTCGATCTCCCGGACGACGAGTTCCGCGTTCCTCATGATGGCGGCGTAGCGCGTTCCGTCCGGGCTTAACGCGACGGCGTCGTAGAGAGCTTTCGGGACGAGCGTGTACTCTTCGCCTTCGCCGAGAAGGGGGTCGCACGCGGCGCAGCACAGAGCGATGGCGACCAGCGCAGTGAGCGACGAGCGTGTCATGGCAGAACCTCGTCCATCTGGTGAGGAAAGACGACTCAATACAGCAAGTGTATCGCAGTGCGCGAGTTTGTCAAGAGCGTCAGGAGATCGTCACCACCAGTTCCCCGCCCGCCTCGACCGTCACCGCCTCCGCGAACGTGACGCGCACCGTATCGCCGTCGGCCACCGCCGGGCATGGTATCTCGGCGCCGTTGAGCGTCGCGCGTACCTTGCCCGATGCGCCGTCGTGCGCAAGTTCCTGCGTCGCGACGGTAAGCGATCCCGTCGTGACAGCCAGTGTCGCTACGAGCGCCCCTCCGTCGATGCGCTGGTCGAACGTGCCCCAGCCCTGCGCCGCGAAGAACGGCGCGCGGAACGCTTCCGGTTCGATACGCGGCGCGAAGGCGATGCTCGCCGACCCCGCGTCGTAGCGATAGCCGCTCGCCGATTCGAGCAGCGTCCAGCTCGACATGCTCCGCGCGTAGTGGTCGCCGCACTCGACCTCGTTCCACGGGTTACGTTCGCGGCCGTCGTACCGGTTGCGCGCGCTCCGGAGGATTTTGAGCGCGTCGTCCACGAAACCCTCGAACAGCAGGCTGGAGGCGAGCTGATACTCCAGGCCGTTCCAGACCTCGTCGCTGTAGAGCGTCGGCTCGTCGGGCTTGCCGCCATGCGGCCACGAGCAGGCGAGCGTACCCTCGTCGCTCTCGGAGGCGTACACTCGCGGCGTCTGCTTGAAGCCGACGAAATCCCTGCGCCAGTTGTTCGCGACGATCGACTGCAGCGCCGTGCGGACGTGCTCCTCTGGCAGGATGTGGCCGAGGTCGCAGACGTGAGCCCACCACTGGCCGAGAATCTGGTCGATGTGGCATCCCGTGCCGTACTGATGCTTCATATCGCGTTCGGGATCGGGCTTCTGATGGAAATACTCGCCGTTCCACAGCTCCGATACGAGCTTTTTCGATCCGCGCTCGAACATCTCCGCGCATTCGTCCGCGAACGCGCTGTCGTTGCAGAGCGTCGCCATCTCGGAAGCTGCACGCAGTGCAGCCAGGTACATGCTGCTCGTGAACGACGACCACCCGTGCAGGTTGATGTCGTACGTGTTGTGCTGCTCGCCGCTGAGTAGGCCGTCGCGATCCTCGTCCCAATGCGCGAACATGAACTGCACGGCGCGTTTCGCTTCGGGATACATCGCGTCGAGGAACTCCCGGTCGCCGGACGCGCGCCACTCGCGGTAGGTCTTGAGCACGGTGCCGCACTGGCCGTCCGCCGCCGGGTCGATCCAGCGTTCGAGGTAGAGCGGCAGCTTCGTGCGGAAGCCGATCTCGCCGGTTTCGCGCATCTGCTCGCCGAGGTCGACGCGGCGCATGGTCTGTTCGAGCCGCGGGAAGAGTCGCGCCAGCGCCTGCTCGTAGTTCCATACGTGCGTGCAGTTCAGCGGGCAGCAGCCGCCCGTATCCTCCGGCGATCCGGTGCTTGCGCCGTGACATCCTTCGAACGCCTGAAACGTGCCGTCCTCCAGCCAGAGACACGTCGGGCTGCGGATGATGGACGCCTGCGACGTTACCGCGTCGAGTAGTTCGTACGGGAGCGTGCTGTCGTGGAACGTATCGCGGAACCGGAACGTCGACTGCGCGAGACCGGGCATGTTGGATGCGACGCTTCGCGCGACGTCCAGCGCGCCGGCGAACTGGTCACCGTAGTGGGTGCCGATCCAGAACTTCGACTTCTCATCCTTCACACCGAAGCCCGTCTGGTTCCAGTTCACGTAGTGGTTCGGGAAATACCACGACAGCACGAACGTTGCCTCAAACGACTCGCCCGGCTCCAGCCAGGCGCCACGCGCGAGGGCTCCGCAGACGGTGCTCCCAGCGTCGCTCGGCGCGGCATCGTCCGTGTTCGACAGCTCCCCGTTCGACGAGAAGTCGCTCCAGAACGTGTCCAGTGAGCCCCACGATCCGGCATAGGTCGCGTCGTCGTGAAGAGCCGTCAGCGACATCTGTCCCCAGCGGGCGTCGTCGCGGGCGAGCCGGTTCGACGTCATCTCGATCGCGGTCAGCCCGGCCATACGCTCGACGCGGTTCACGTTGCCGCCGAAGCCGGCGAAGTTCGTGCCGCGTATCTGCCCGATGCCGTCCCAGCCGACCGGATTCTGCAGCGTCGCGGCGAACGAGACGTACTGTTTCGCGCCGGACGTGTTCTCCGCGCGGAGTGTGCAGACAATGGCGGGATATCCCGACGCAACCTCGTCGAGCGGCGCGAACGGCGACCAGGCGGTTAGCGTCACGGGGAACGGCAGGGACTCATCGCGATACGTCACTTCGGCCACCGGATACTCGCCCACGTAGTCGATCTCGCCGACACCCGGCAACTTGTCGAGCAGCCGCCGGGAATCATCCGGAACGATGTGGTCCGACACGACTATCGACGGCTTGAAGTCTGCGTCGTCGTAGACGGCGTCCGACATGAGCACGCGGGCTCGTCCCATGAGGTCCTCGGGACGTTTCCGCTCCGAGAAATGGACGCCCGCCGGACGCGTGTATACGGCGAAGAACGAGTTGGGCACGTGTCCGAGGTGGTTCGGGCGGTTGTGCATCTGCCACTGCCGCCAGCCGCCGTCACCTGCGAGCGCGACGACACCGGTGCCGATCCCGCCGAGGGGCATCGCGACACAGCGCAGGTGTTCGCCGGTGATGACGCGGCGGTCGGTACGGTCGGCAAGACGGATCGGGTCGGGCATGGCGCGGCTCCGTGGACGGTGTAATCGTGTCGGTACGATGTCGTCGGGGAAAATACGCGCGGCGCAGTGTGGGGGGAGGGTGTTTCGTGGCATTGAGGGCGAAGTCGGTATGGTTGCTCGGGGCGCGGGGCATGCCGTGCGCCATCGGGGCGAACACGGGGCTCGCCCCGACACAGAACCTGTTGCCGGGTAAGGTCCGCTACTCCAGCCCTGCCACCCGCTCCCACCGACCGGACGCTGACGAACGTTCGGCCGCGTCGAAGACGTCGTGGCACGCCCAGCCATCGCGGAACGTCGGGGTCACGACATCGCCTGAGGCGATGCCGCCGCGCGCGACGTTCTCCACGAACCGCGCCAGGCTCGCGAGGTGGAACTGCATCCACCCCGCCGTCCCGCGCGGAGGCGGCATGACCTGCCCGTCGCGTCCCTCCTTCGAGCACGCGGCGATACGCTGGTAGCCACGGTCGCCGCCGAACGGGCCGTCGTCGCGACGCGCGTCGTAGACGTCCAGGAAATTCGGCTCCGTGAGGTTGAACCGGATCGCGCCCATCTCGCCGTGGAACTCCAGCCGGATCTCGTCCTCGACGCCCATGGCAACCTTCGTCGTCTCGATGGTGTCCACAGCGCCGCTCTTCAGCCGCGTCATGAGGAGCGCCGCGTCGTCGCCGGTGATGGGCACCGTCTCCGCGCTCCCTTTCGCGACGGGGCGTTCCGCGATGAACACCTCGCGCAACGCCGTCACCTCGGAGAACTCGCCGCCGAGCCAGCGCACGAGGTCGATGACGTGCGCGCCGAGGTCATGTAAGGTGCCGCCGCCCTGCATCTTCCAGCCGACGGGGCGCGACGGGTCCGCCGATCCGCCGTGCAGGAACGCCGCGCGGAACTGATACGGACGACCGAGCAACCCACCGTCGACGAGTTCCTTCGCGCGGCGTAGCGCCGGGATGAACCGGTTGTTCTGCGTCATCTGATGCACGACGCCCGACTGCTCCGCTGCCAGCGCCATCTCGCGCGCTTCCTCACGCGTCGTGGCCAGCGGTTTGTCGCAGTACACGTGTTTCCCGGCAGCCAGCGCGGCGAGCACTTGTTCGCGGTGCGCGTCGTTCGGCGTGCAGATGTTCACGACGTCCACGTCCGGGTGCTCGACGACCTCGCGCCAATCGGTTGTGGCGAATTCGTAGCCGGCCTGCACGCGACCATGCTCGGCTGTCTCCGCGTGCGCAGTGGCGACGCCGACGAGCCGGATCTCCGCCGGGGCTGGATCGTGATACATGGGGATCGCGCGGTAGCACTCGGAATGCACCTTGCCCATGAATCCGAATCCGAGCATTCCGACGCCTATGGTTGGTTGGGACATGATTCCCTCTGGGTTGGTGGGGTCTCGCGGTTGCATCGCGCGAGGGGGCGACTCGTCGCTGAGGACGATGCGTCAGAACAGGCTGAACTTGACGTAGCGGCCGGGGTTCTCGCGCACATCCGTCGCGAGTGAATCCAGGCTCGTGGCGGCGGAATCCAGTTTTGTGGTAGCTCCCAGCAGCCGCGTATACAGCGTCGAATCGGTGATGAGCCGGTGCAGCGTCCCGCGCGATGAATCCATGCGCGCCATCGCCGTGCGGACGCTGTCGGACGTGGCGGTGAGGGACGCGAACATCACGTCGGCATTCGTGGCGCTGGTGTCGATGCGGGCCTGAAGCGCGCCAAGCACCTCACGTGTCGCGCGGACGGTCGAGCGCAACTCACGGAGCGTGCCCGTGAGCGCGACGCGCGTCGCCGAAACATCAATGCTCGTCGCGGCCAGGACGGTATCCAGTCGTGAGAGCGCGCTGGATGTCTGTGCCACGAGCGGCGGCAGCACGATGCGGAGTGTGTCGGCGATTTCGCGAATCGCGCCGAGAGCGTCCATTGCCGGCGCGGCGAGAGTGGCGACATCCAGCGGCGCCGTTCCCTTGAGCACGCCATACGGCTTCGGAAGGGGGTCGCCGCTGCCGGGTGAGATGTTGACCCCCATCTCGCCGGTGAAGTTCATCATCACGATGCGCAGTGCGTAGTCGTCGTACAGCCCGACGGTGCGATCAAGCTCGATGGTCACCATGATGTCGCCGCCGTGGAGATCGACTCCGCTCACCTCGCCCATGCGAAGCCCGGATACACTCACGACATCGCCCCTGAGCAGGCCTCCCACCGACGGGAACCTCGCTTCGATCCGCATTTCGGGCGTTGCCGCGCGGAACTGCTTCGCCCACACCACGCCGAGTACGAGTAGCGCTATGGCCAGGATGAATACGGTGCCAACGTACAGCTCGAAACGCTCTCTTGACAGCATGTCAGTCACTTCCCTCCGCGATCACGCCGCACAGCGCGATCATCCGGGCCATGGGCACGTCCTGCCCCTCAAGCGCGATGCCCGCGGCGCAGAGAGCCCGACAGGCGGAGAGTTCATCGGGGTCGAGGTGGACGTAGGCGGCGTACTCCTTCCGGCCCGGACGGGCGTGGAGGCCCCCGACGTTTATCCGGTCCAGGCCGGCTCCCGATTCCACCAGCTTCACGAGCGTCTGGGGTTCGGAGACGAGCACGAATCGGCGCTGTTCGTCAGCGCTCCACACCGGCCAGCGCTCCGTCGCCTCAACGGTGGTGAAGACATTTCCCACGCATTCGTCGGGAACTCCGGCGAGGACGAGTTCCGCTTCCCAGTCGCTCTCGGCGACGCCGTCATCGACGACTTCGTACGACGTGGGATTCAACGTCGGAGCCCACGCGGCGACGACCTGCCCGTGGATGAGTCGCTCGTCGATACGGACCAGGACGATCATGGCGCGCCGATCGGGAAGAACTTCGGCCCGTTGATCCCTCTCCTGGCGTCGGCGGCCATAGCCTCGGCGAGCTCGCGAAACGGCATCGTGTTGCGTTTCTGATTGAACGAAAGCACCGTGCCGAGGTTCACGCCGGAGATGACAGCCATAGCCACATCGTCACGGCCATCGGATTCGACGGCGCTCGTGACGCTGCATCGCCAGCAACTCGAGCCGAACAAGTCGACCATGATCAGTACGCCGGCGGGATCGTCGAACGACGCCATCGCCTCGTTCAGCTCACTCTCGACCACCTCCGGCGATTTGCCGCGATTGCTGATCACTCGGGTACCTTCGATGGGCCCGACGATAGTCTCAGCGGTTCGCACGAGTGATTCACCGAGATCCCCGTGACAGATGAGAACGAGTCCGATCATGTTGCGTCGGGGTCTCCCTGAGAGCCTGACGGAGGCGCGAGCGCCGAGGCCAGTTTCGTGTTGAGCGCGTCGGCTGCGTTGTACCCGCGCAGCTTGAGCAGATACGTCATCGCGATCGTCTCCGCTATCACCGTGATGTTCTTGCCGGGGTATATCGGTAAGCGGATGAGAGGTATTTCGACACCCAGAATGAGTGAGTTGTCTTCGTCCATTCCAACCCGCTCATACTCCTCTTCGGAATCCCAGTCGACCAGGCGCACCTCGACTTCCACGCGCTTCATCCGCCGTATCGCCCGGACGCCGAACAGGCTCTCGACGTTGACGATGCCGACGCCGCGAATCTCCATGTTGTGTCCGAGAAGATCGCTGGATCCACCTACGAGGATATCCCGGTTGCGATGCACGACGACAATGTCGTCTCCCACGAGACGGTGTCCTCGCTCCACGAGGTCCAGCGCGACCTCGCTCTTGCCGATGCCCGACCGTCCCCGGATCAGCAGACCTACTCCGTAGACGTCGACCATCGTCGCGTGCACGTTCGTCGTAGGTGCGTTGTGCTCCTCGACGCACGAGACGAACTGATGGATGAACTGGGCGGTGCTCAGCGATGTACGCAGCAGCGGTATCTGCTTTTCGTCGGCGAGATCAACGATCTCAGCGAATGGTTTGCAGTTGTTCGTGAGGATGACACACGGCATTTCGAACTGGTAGATGATCTTGAGCGACTCGCGTCGATCGGCGGGAGACTGGTTCGTCAGATAGAGCAACTCGGTGTTGCCGAGAAGCTGCGCGCGGTCGAATGCGTAGAGATCCACAAAGCCCGTGAGAGCGAGTGACGGACGATTCGTCTCGCTGGACTGCACGTTCCGCCATCCGCCCTCATGGCCCGCGATGCATTCGAGCAGGAGGCGTTTCCTGTGCGATTTCAGCAGCTCGTCGACGGTGATTCCCGTCGTGAGCTGATCCTCGTGGTCAGGCAACGCTCTCAGCCTCCTCCATGATGGCTTCTTCTTCTTCCACCTCGTCGATCACTTTGTGTTCCACCGTGCGCCGACCGACGAGCTTGCCTTTGTATTTGCGGATCTGACGTTCGGCCTTCTCCAACGCGACGGCGAAGGCCTGCGTCAGGGACGCGCCCTCGCTCTTCGCGAAGAATACATGATGGTTGAGTCGGACCGTTATCTCCGCGATTGGGGTGCCGGCATCTACGGCGATGATCACGTCCGCCGCGTTGATCCGGCTGAAGATTCTAGTCAGCCCCTCGAGATCGTTCGTGATACTTGAGCGGAAACCCTGACTGATGTCGGTGTGCCGTGCGGTAATGTGAGTGCGCATCGGAAGCTCCTTCATCAAGCGAGGTGAATGGTGAGTGCGCCGGCGAATTCCCGTGGACACGGGTCCAGCGGCACCTGTGGGGTGAACTCGGAGTCGGGCACGTCTGCGATCCGCATGGCGGTAGAGAGGCGGCCGCGCGGATCAAGTGACGTGCTGAACATAGGTTAGGCCCCCTTTGGTGGCGGCGTCGTGATTGTTCTCAACCCGAAACTACATCGTCCGCATGCATTCGTCAACAGACCATTCGTCATTGCGCCGCGGCAAGGGATCTCGCAGCTCGACACAGCGCGTCCGCATCTTCGCGCGTTGGGGCCTCGGCGATGATTCGTACTACCGGCTCGGTGTTCGAAGGCCGAACGTGCAGCCACCGGTCCGACCAGATGAGCTTCACGCCGTCGCACGTGTCGAGTTCCGCCTCATCGTCGAGCGAAGCCACAGCTCGGAGGTAATCGTCTCGAGCATCGACGTCGACGGCGATTTTCTCCTTCACAATGGTATAGCGCGGCAACACCCCACGAAGTTCGCTTAAGGGAGTCCGATCCGAGGCCAGCAAGTCGACGATGAGTGCAATCCCCAACAGGCCGTCTCGACCAAGGTGCAGGTCGCCGTATATCACGCCGCCGTTCCCCTCGCCTCCGAGGCTCGCGCCGTTCCGCAGCATGCCCTCGACGACGTTGATCTCGCCGACGGCAGTCCTGTGAACGGTGAAGTCCAGCATAGCCGCGACGTCGTCGATCATCCGGCTGGTGGATGCGTTCACTACCACGGGTCCGCCTGGGTGCTTGCGCCGGATCGCGTACGTCGCCAGCGCGAGCGTGTACTCCTCGCCGACCGCCGTTCCCGTCTCGTCGATAAGGGCCAGACGGTCGCCGTCGGGGTCGAGCACGAGGCCCACGGCTGCGCCGGCGTCGCGCACGGTGTCTCCCACAGGCGCGATGTGTTCCGGAACCGGCTCGGCTATTCTGGAAAACCGGCCGGTGATCTCGGCGTTCACCTGGACAACCGAACAGCCCAGTCGCTCGAGAAGCATCGGCGCGATCATCCCGCCGGATGCGTTGATGGTGTCCAGCACGACGGGAATCGCCGCGGCACGACACCGATCGACATCGATCACGTCGAGGTCCAGTATGCGGCCGACGTGCGTTCGTGCGGCATCCTCCCAGCGTGAGACACCGCCGACATCCCGCCACGTGTGCCATGGGACGCTTCCGCGACGCCAGCATGTCGTTAGTCGGTCGAGATCGGGCTGACGCAGGAATACGCCGTCGCTGCCCAGGAACTTCAGCCCGTTCCACTCCACCGGATTGTGGCTGGCGGTGATGATCACCGCGCCGGCCGCCCCACGCTCAGTCACTGCCATCTCGGTGGTTGGCGTGGTGGCGATGCCCAGGTCGATGGCGTTGCGGCCCATTCCCGTCAGACCGGCGCAGCACGCCGACCGGATCGAGTCGCCGGATGTCCGGCCGTCGGACGCGACGATGATATCGCCCTCATCCGCGATTTCCGCGAAGGCCGCGGCCATCTCAAGGGCGATGCTCGGCGTCAGAGAGTCGCCGACAATGCCTCGAACGCCGGAGATGCTGACTATCAGATCGCTCATGCCGTTTCGCCGTCCCGTTCCGGTGCGCTGCTCGAGCCGCCTGCTGACCTTTGCTTCATGTACGCACGTGCCTCCGAATATGCGATCGCGATCAGCACGAGCGGGAACAGCGTCCACGTGGATACCCGGGCCGTCTCGTAGCGCGATCGCGAGAATGTCATGCGGATCGTGTGGTGTCCCTCGGGCACGGCCAGGCCACGTAGGACGAAGTTGGTCTGGTGGATTTCCGCGGGCTCGCCGTCGATAGTCGCCGACCACCCTTCAGCGTAGTACACCTCGCTGAGCACCAGGAACGCGGGACGGTCGGTGTCGGTCTCGATGACGATGTCGTGGTAGTCCCACGAAACTACTTCCGGCGGTGTGGAGGGTGCCGATTCCACGTCGAGCGGCGACTCGCCGATGACAATCGCTTCCTTCGCTGGATCGAACGCCGGATCGATCACCTCTCGCAGGGCCGACCCCCTGTTCGCGACCGAGCGGACGCCGTCGATCCACCACGCGCGGGGCAGCGCCGATCGATTGTAGTAGACGACCCGCAGCCCTCGGTTGAGCGGCACCAGATCAGGATCCGGAATCCCCGCCGGTCCGATGAAATACCGGACGTTGAGCATGTCGAGAACGTGTTTCTCACCCAACCCGTGGCTGATTGTAAGATCGTCATAGATGCGCAATTTCGCCGCGTGATAGCCGGACACGCTCTGCAGATTCCAGCGCCCCCCCTCGTTGGTCGCCTGGAGGGCGTACCGGTCAGCGGCATTCCGACCTGTGACCGGCGCTATACGGAATAGCGTGTCGCTTCCGGCGTGCTGTCTGATCATGTCCACTTCCGGCGGTTTCGTCGTCGGACTAGCCGCGATCGTAGGCGGCAGCGCGTCGAAGAAGATCGCGTCGAGCCGCCACAGGTCGGCGAGGCACGCGATCACGATGATAACGCCGAAAAGCTCGGGGCGAAGGCGGCGACGATTCACCAGCCAGAGGCCACCGACGACTAGAGCCGTGAGAACGAGCGCGATCAGAAGGTCACCGACGATGAGAGAGCCGCGCAGGCCCGTCAACGCCGCCAGCGTTCGCTGAGGGTAGACACTCTCGCCGGGTCGGACGGCCCAGTGCCAACCGCTGTTGAATGCCAGGATCGTGATGGCGAAAACACCCATGACGGCGGCGATCCAGAGCGCGGCCCGCTCTTCTCGCGGGTGGAGTAGCGGGGGCGAGCTTCGCCGTGAGGCGGAGTGTGCCTCCGCGGGTACGGCCATGAGCCGGTCCAGTGCCCATGCGGCGACGATGCCCACCGATAGCGGCAGGAGCATGTATATCATCGATGGCACGCGGAACTTCGCGAACAGCGGCAGGAACGTGTACGCCGGCCAGTAGAGCGCGGGAAACCACCTCCCGAGCCCGATCAGGATCGCGAGAACGCTGAACGCGATGCATCCCCACACGATACCATGCCTGTTGGGACGGACGAGGAATGCCAGCAGGAGCGGTATCAGCCCCAGGTAGTGCGTCGACTGGGTGAAGGGCATGTAGCCCCAGTAGGTTCGCGCCTCCAGCTGCGTGCTCCAGTCGAAACGCGGATCGTCCCAGAGCCCGTAGAACGAAGGCACGACGTACGTGATGAGTTCCTTCGG
>CAZEAI010000050.1:0-31979 GCA_964510105.1 uncultured bacterium | reverse complement strand
TCGGGGTCGACGGTGATAAACAACTGGATTCCGTCATCGTTGGCCAGGGCGATACCGTCTCCGAGCGGGACATACGTCGGATGCTGGAACGTGCCGTGCCGCGCAAGTCCGTACCAGACTAGCGTCAGGGGCTCCTTCCCCATCGAGAACGGCCCAGCGCAGCCCCCGAGCGTTAGCAGCATCAGGAGAGCGATAGGCCCGAATCGCCGAATGAGAGACCGCGCGCAGTTCAGCGGAGTTCCTCCGGATGGTTTGAGAGCAGATCGGTTGCGGCACTAATCGCGGACGCCACGAGCCGCACTATAGTTTGCAGCGATGGGCGGCGGTCGTCAAGCGCACGAGGCGCGACTCTCCCATCG
This sequence comes from uncultured bacterium, assembly GCA_964510105.1. Taxonomy (GTDB): domain Bacteria; phylum Latescibacterota; class MWCZ01; order MWCZ01; family MWCZ01; genus CAZWQW01. The sequence goes on along the minus strand of CAZEAI010000050.1, from coordinate 31,620 downwards.
TATACGACATGGTTCGTGACAGAGGGCGTGAGTGGGGACGACGGCGTGTAACACGATGTCGACTTTCGTGTTACACGCCGCGAATCTTGACGATGTGAGAGCGGCGGCGATATACTCCCACGTACAGCAACAGTCCTCTTGGCTCAGTAATTTCAGACAGCGGAACGTGGCCGGTGACGCAAATGGCGTGCTCCGCCGCTCATTCGCGGAGCTTGTGAGTCGTGTCCCGCGGCTACCGAAAGGAAGGCTATTCATGATTGGCAGTTCGCTCATTCGCAGGCTCCGGCCGGCACCCCAGGTTGAGGCTCACTGCGATGGGCCATGCGGCGTCTACGATCCCTCGTCGGCTCGCATCGCCGCCGAAGCGGTGCTTTCGATGACGAAGAAGCTCGTGGCGTTGGAGAAGCCGAGTGGGGCCGATGCGTCGGCGAAACTCGCGTACCACAACACGCTCACCCGCTATATCGCCATCAAGGAAGAGCAGGCGCAGATCGCGAAGGACGAGCTGCTCATCCTCTGGACCGACTACTTCAAGCCGGTTCACCTTGAGAAGCACCCCGACCTGCACGAGAAGTTCTGGCAGGCCGCCAAGCTCTGCTCGGCGTGCAAGGTCGAGGTCAGCGTGGAACATGCCGAGGAGCTTATGGGCGCTATCGAGGCGTGTCACAGGCTCTTCTGGGCGACGAAGGACCGCGACGTTCCGTGGTACACGGCGAGCTGACCGCTCCCACGGGCTTGGCAACGGCTGAGCTACCGTTCAGCGGCGTCGGAGAGCATCTGTTGTGGCTTCTCCGACGCCGCCGTCGTTTCCGCGTGTCCGGCGAATCCATGCGACCCCAACTGCCGTCCGGCAGCGAAGTGCTCCTCGACCCGCGCGCGTACATTCGCGACAACCCGAAGCCAGGTGACATCGTCGTTGCTCGCCACCCATTCAAATCCGACGTCAGAATCGTGAAACGTGTGGCCGGGCTGCATGGCGACGAAGCCCGCCTCGTGGGCGACAATCCCTCTGAGAGTACTGATAGCGACGTATTCGGCGGCGTGCCGATGCGACTCATCGTAGGGCGTGTAACGAGCCGATTCTCCGACTGAGCGCAGCGTGTGGCATACCCTCCCCGCGGGATTTCCAGTACCTATCTCATGACGACGCCGATCTCCACGATCTCCGGAGGTATGATGGACGCCGGTACACCCACCGTCACACAACAGGACATCGCCGCGGGTTTGCGTGCTGTCGGCCTCGCAGCGGGACACCACGTCGTCGTTCACAGCTCACTCTCACGACTCGGCCGCGTCGATAGTGGACCAAACGCCGTGATCGATGCGCTCCAGGACGTCGTCACCAGCGAGGGCACGCTCGTGGCGCCGACATTCAGCAGCCAGGCGCTCGTCTTCATCGAGAAGCTCGCGCTGGAGCGGGGCATCAACGGAACGGGGAGTGGCTCCGGCGTCGTGTTCGACGGAACGCTTGGACTACTCTTTGCCTCACTGAAGCCGCTTGCGGAGGCGCTGGAGCCGGGCTGGATATTCCCGTTCGGGTCGTCGGCGGCGCTCTGGTCCCGTCTCCACGGCGAGGGGCATGCACCGGGAAGCGTCTGGTCCATCGCCGCGCCGGTGAACCCCGTCGATGGGGACAGGATAGTGCTCGAGCGCCATGGCTCGCCGCGCGCGGCAGAGGACGTTGTTCCGTGGCGCATGCCGGTCTGGACCGGCGCCATTTCCATCGCGCTTGAGCGTCGTCCGGATGCGCTTCGCAGCCACCAGTACTCGGGTTCATTCACCGTCTGGGGTGGGCTCGGCGAGTCTTTCGTCGAGGGGCACGATAACCAGCCGGGGCAGCCGCTGCATACGCACCCACTTCATCGAGCGAAAGAAGCCGGTGGCAAGATCCTGCTTATTGGCGTGGACCACTCGTCGAACTCGACGATCCACATCGCGCAGCAGGCTGCGCTCGCCGCACGCGGCCTGGCGCTCGCTCAGGGCGGCACGGAGTTCGTTGGGCACTTCCAGACCGTGGACAAGCCACTGGATAGCACGTCCGGACAGCGCAGGGCGGTCATAGGGAACGCGGATATCAGACTCGTCGAGACGGCGGTGATGTACGATGTCGTGGACCGGCTGCTTGACGAGCGAATCGCGGAGGGTCTCGAGGTCGTGGAGGTCTGAGCTTCGCGGCCCGAGCCGGAGTCAGCTCAACAGCTCTTCGGTGATCAACCCGGCGTGTTCAAGCGCGGCGACGAGCCGTGGATACGGCATGCGCATCGGTCCGACGATGGCGAGTGTGCCGGAAAGAGATCCGACCTGGTAGCTCCGAGCCAGCAGGCTGCACGAGGCAAGCGCGGTCAGCCTGTTTTCCGGGCCTACCGTCACCTCGACCTGCTGACGATCTCCGCCGCGCAACTCCTGGATGGACGGGCGGTCGTCGAGAACCGACATGAGATCGCTCAACCTGTCGCGGTCCGAGAACTCCGGCTGGCTCAGGATGTTCGGGCGCCCTTCGAGGACGACGGAGGCGCGTGCGTCGACGTTGAATATGGCACGCCCATCGCGAACGAACGCGTTGATGACCTCCCGGTCGCCGAATGAAAGCCCCTTGAGCCGTTCGCCTATAGTCTCGCGCAACTGCCCGATGGCAACGCCGCTCAGTCGTTCGTTGAGGGCCCGGGATGTCTCGGGGATGAGATTCCGGTTCATCGGCTCGCCGAGTTCGATCATTACAGTGTCCACCGGGCCGCCTTCGATCTGCAGCACGGCGAGTACGCGGTTGTCCGACACGGGCACGAGTTCTATGCGCTCCAGAACACCCCGGTCGAAACTGGGCAGGAAGGCTACGCTGATAAGGTGAGAGATGTTCGCGAGCGCGCGTGCGACGTGAACAAGTATGGTGTCCTCGTCGCGGGTGGCCGGACGGTCCTCGAGAAGCACGTTCAGACGGTCGCGGTCAAGCCGGACTAGCCGGGGAGCGTGCATGAGTTCGTTCAGGTAGAGGCGGTATCCGGCAACGGTCGGCTCACGCCCGGCGCTGGTATGTGGCTGGACGAGGAGGCCAAGTTCCTCCAGGTCGTACATTACGTTGCGGATCGTGGCCGGGCTGAGCTGGCTCAGGTACTGACGGGAGATAGTACGCGAGCCGACGGGTTCCGCGGTCTCCGTGTGGGCTTCGATAACCGCCGTCAGGACTTCCTGTTCGCGCTCCGTCAACGGTCGCATGCGCTCGCTTCCTCCGTGGCTCCGAAGCGGCTGTTCGGGGCGAAGAACGCGTCTTAGCACTCTGCGCTCCAGAGTGCTAAGACGGCACAATGCAGAGTATATGGTCGGTCCGTGAGGCTGTCAAGATAGACGGGATAGCGCACCATCCGGGACCGAGTGCCTGACATGAAGGGATAACACGATGTGGGATCTCGCCCTTGCGGCTTACGTCGCCAACCTGACGCTGATCATCACCCATGAGATCGACTCGGCATACTGGGAGGAGTGGGGATTACTTCGCCTTCCCGGAGGGATCGGCGGATTTCTCGCGATGCACCTCGCGGCGGTGCCCGTTCTGCTGTGGGGATTGCTGCTCGTCGCTGAGGGTAGCTTCGCGGGCGTCGTCGCATCGCTCGCGCTGGCGGGAGTCGGGCTGCTCGCCTTCTCGATCCACGCGTGGTTCCTCTCGCGCGGTCGGCGGGAATTCCGCCATCCAATGTCGATTGGCGTGCTGATCGCGACGCTGGTCGTGTCGCTTGCGCAGATTGCGATCGCCCTGTCGCTCACGGGCTGACACCGGATCGTATATCACCGCACCCGCGCGAGGATGCGTTCCATGTTCCGCCCGAGTATGAGGGCAAGTTCGTCGTCGGAACACCGGCTGTAGCAGACCCACCCGAACTGCGGAATCGGGTCGCGCATCGGAGCGTCCGTGCCGAAGATCACCTTTCCCGCGCCGACTTCGTTCACCATGTACTCGATGACGCCGTAGGTTACCGGTGTCAACGTGATCTCCAGGAATACGTTGTCCCGCTCGGTGACGAGGGGCAGCCGCTCCCGTGCGGTGGCGAAGTCGCCCCCGGAGTGTGCCAGCAGGAAGCTGATCTCCGGGTAGCGGCTCGATATGTCGGCGGCTTCGTCTATGAACCCTCCGCCGGAAGAGTGGAGCAGGCATACAAGGCGGTGATCGTTCCCGTAGCGGTACCACCTGTCGTATTCCGGCGAGTTGTAGGGTATCCGCACACGAGGGTGGTACGGTTTCATCCCTTTGAAGCCCCACTCCTGGTGGGCGAGGTGCATCCACCGGTCGAATTCGGCGTCGTCCAGGTAGTGCGGGTCGAGCGTCGCGTAGCCGATCACGTCGTCGGGGTGATGCTCCATGGCACTTCTGATGACGCGGTTACCGTCCTCGCAATCGGCCCAGATGCCCAGCCATGCACTGGACATGAACGCGTCGATTCCCAGGCGACGATTCCGCGCGATCATGTTCTCCGCGTCGCCCTGCGGCATGGGGATGTAGCCGACTCCCCGACCGCCGTCATGCACCATGTGCGTGTGGGCGTCGATCACCGTGATATCCGTGAGCGGCTTGCCCGCCTTCGCTTCTCTCAGAATCGCTCCGGGACCGCGCTCTCTGAATGCCTCGGTCGGTGAGACCCGTCGGCCGGTGATGTCGTTCAGCGGCCTCTCGTCGGGCCGGTACTGTGACGGGGGCTCGGAGAGGCGCAGGAGCCGCGCGACGTTCTCGCCGGCGATTTTCGCGCGTTCCTCGCTGGAGATATCGGCGTAGTCGACGAATGCCTTCGCGGCGCCCGGGCTCTTGAGAAGTGCGTCGGTTCCGAAGAGCAGACGGTCGAAGCCATACCGCTCGCCCAGTCGCTCGACGGCGTAGTTGGCCTGGAAGGTGCTGAACTCTACGTGCAGGTTCCGGTGCCTGTCGAGGAGCGGGTACAGGAACCGCGTCTGAGCCCAGCTCACGCCGGTGAGCAGGATAGGCAGGTCGCCGTGCCGGTCGCACGCGGCACCAAGCTCCGGGCCGGACACCTGGCTGAAGTCGAGCGAGAGTAGAATCCGTTCCGCCTCCAGCGCGCGGAACAGCTCGCCGCAGGTGTCGTCGTCGAACGCGTAGTTGTGCCCCTTCGGGTACATCCGGGCGGCGCGGACGTTGCGAGCGAGCATCTCCTCCACGAGGGCGGCTCCCGGCGGCATCTCGCCGGTCTGGTGAGGCATCACTACCCAGCAGGGCAGGAGCCGCGGCTCATGTTCGATTTCGTCCATGAGCATGGCGTTGCCGTAGGCCGGATCGTACTCGCGGGCGACGTTGTGGTAAACGAGGGCTCCGTGTATGCCGCAGTAGAGCATCTCGTCCAGGAGCGCCTCCTTCGTCCAGGGGATGAGCACGTCTTTCGGGCCCATCTTGCCAATACCGGCTAGGCAGTCGATATACGTGATCGAATCCATGGCGCGTTCGCTCCTTTGGCTCCGCCGATCGGGTTGGTTCGGGGAACAGTCGACCGGGTTAGGGAATGTAACGTGTAGGCGGCGTTGCACGTAAAGGCACGGCCGACATATCGCGGGTGCGTGCGGCGCTCTGCCGTGCATGGTGGGCTCTACGCCTCGGAGGTGTCACACGGCCACCACTCCACGTCCCCGGCGAGACATCGTCAGGAGCATGTCGCGCCCCGTTCTCTTCATCGCGCTCCTGATCGCCGCGTTCCTCGTTACCGGCTTCTATTGGGCGAATCCGCGCCTGGAACGCACGAAGGCGTATCGGCAGAGCGTGGCGGAGAACGTGGAACTCGTCGACATCCCCCTCACGGCGCAGGAGCAGAGACGTGCGGAGCCGGCTCGTCCGCAGGTCCCAATCGGAGCGGACAACGAGGCGGAGATCGAGGAGGTTTCGATTGACGACACGCATCTCTACGATCAGGGTCGGGTGCCCGTCCCGGCGAAGATCCATTCCGACGCGGTGGCGGAGGAAGCGTTGACGGTGAACTTCTGGGTGCTCGAGGAGCCGCCGGTGCTCGTTCGCGAGGTACCGCCCAAGTACCCGGAGATCGCGCGTCGAGCGGGTATTGAAGGGGGTCGTCAGCGTCAGAATGCTCATCGACGTGGACGGCCAGGTCCTGAAGGCAAGCGTTCGGAGCGGCCCCCCGGTCTTCGGCCAGGCGGCGGTAGATGCGGCGCTTCAGAGCGCGTACACGCCTGCTCGACAGAACGATCTCCCGGTTCGAGTGAAGGTTGTGCGCTCGTTCCATTTCCGACTACGCTGAGCGACGCTCCGGCGTCGTTCAGCGCCGGATGACCCGATTGCGACGTTTCGGGCCGTGGTCTATATTACTCCGCACAAGTGCCTGCCTGGGTGCGTCGCGGTTGCAGGAGGAGTCTCCACGCGGCGCTTGGACGGGCAGTTGGACCCCGATGCCGGGGCTGTTCGCCGTACATGGCTGAGTGGTCATTTTTCTTTGGACATGTGCGGCTGCGAACGTCACGCGGGATCGGTTTTCACCCCAATGTGCGTCGTCGGCTGTGAGGAGGAGTTGGATGAGCGAGCGTCCCGAAAAGTCGTCGGTGCCGAAGAAAGTGTCCCGACGGGACTTCGTCAGCGTGCTGCTCACCGGTAGCGCTACAGGTCTCGCCGCGGCCATAGCGTACCCGGTTGTGCGCTTCGTCGAGCCGCCGGAAGTGGCGGAGTCGACGACTTCGGTCGTTGTTGCGGCGACGACCTCCGAGCTGAAGCCGAACGAATGGAAGACGTTCCCGATGGGTTCGACTCCCGGTGTGCTCGTTCGGAAGGCCGACGGTGGTTACGTCGCGTTTATCGGCGTTTGCACGCACCTCGACTGCACCGTTCAGTATCGTCCCGACCTCGGTCAGCTTCTGTGCCCGTGTCACAACGGTCGGTTCGATCTCAACGGGCAGAACGTATCAGGTCCGCCGCCCCGGCCGTTGGAGGCACTCACGGTCAATGTGCGCGACGACGAGGTGGTCGTATCGAGGGGGGCCGCATGAGCGATACGACTCCCGCCGGCGGCGACAATGCCGGCGTAGACGGCACGACGATTCGCGACCGCGCGTTGGCGTGGCTGAAGGAGCGCCTTCCTGTCGACGCTGTCGTGGCGGCGGCGAAGCACAAGAAGGTGCCGGTGCATCGTCATAGCATCTGGTACTACATGGGCGGTATGACGCTCTATCTCTTCACGGTCCAGGCGGTGACGGGAATTCTGCTGCTTCTCTACTACCGGCCAAGCCCCGACACCGCATTTGAGAGCGTCCAGTTCATCATGACAGGTGTGCGCTTCGGCTGGCTCATACGGTCGATACACAGTTGGGGCGCGAATTTGCTCATCTTCGTGCTCTTCCTGCACATGTTCAGCGTGTTCTTCCTCAAGGCATATCGAAAGCCGCGTGAGATCACGTGGTACACCGGCGCCGCTCTGTTCGGCATCATGCTGGGGTTCGGCTTCACGGGATACCTGCTGCCGTGGAATCAGCTCGCGTTCTTCGCGACGAAAGTCGGTTCCGGAATCGGCGGCGCGCTGCCTGTGGTCGGCGACTTCACTCTGGAGTTCATGCGGGGAGGTCCGAACGTCACCGGCGCTACGCTGACGAGGTTCTTCGGTTGGCACGTGGCGATCCTTCCGGCGATAACCAGCGTCGTCGTAGCGGTGCATCTGGTGCTCTTCCAGGTGCAGGGCATGAGCATTCCGGACAAGGTCAAGGACGAAGCGGGGGGCGAAGACAAAGTTCCGCAGATGGACTTCTTCCCGAACTTCTTCCTGCGCGACGTACTCGGGTGGGTAGTGGCGCTGGGCGGCCTGGCCGCGCTCGCCGCGCTGTTTCCATGGGAGCTTGGCGTTAAGGCCGACCCCTTCGCCGCGGCGCCTGAGGGCATCAAGCCGGAGTGGTTCTTCCTCTTCATGTACGAGGCGCTGAAATACTTCCCGGCCTACATACTCGGCATCGAGGGCGAAATAGTCGGCATACTCGTGTTCATGGTCGGCGGTCTGCTCTTCTTCATCGTGCCGGTCATCGACAAAGTGCCTGGTAGCCGGACATCGCGAATCGTGACGTGGGCGGGGGTTTTCGCCGTGGCGTTCATCGTCTTCATGACAGTGCTGGCATACCTGTAGGAGGGGGCCGAGATGAGAATGAAAACGCTCGATGCGCTCCTGCTGCTCACGATCGCGACCGCGATCGCCGGCACAGCGGCTGCGCAGACGGAGAATGGGTGCGTTACCTGCCATGCGGCACTGGACGATGCACCGCTCAGTGTGCCGGCGATGGATTTCGCCATCGGGGTCCACGCGAAGTGGGACATCACGTGCGTGGACTGTCACGGTGGTAATGCCGGAGCGATCACGAAGATCGCGGCGAAGTCGCCGTCAACGCGATACCGGGCCACCCCATCGGCAACCGAGGTCCCGGCGCTCTGCGGGTCGTGTCATAGCGATTCCGAGCGCATGCACGCGGTGAACCCCGCGAGCCGTACCGACCAGGAGGCGCAGTACTACACCAGCGTTCACGGCAGACAGCTTCGCGGGGGCGATACGAACGTCGCGACATGCGTGAGTTGCCACGGCGTTCACGGCATATTGTCGGCGGACGATCCGCGCTCGCCGGTGTATCCGCGGAACATCGCGGAAACGTGTGATGCGTGCCACGGTAACGCGGAACTCATGTCGGAGTATGGCATACCGACGGATCAGGGCGAGGGTTATCGTCAGTCGGTACACGCGAATGCGATGTACCAGCGCGGCGATCTATCCGCCCCGACCTGTTCGAGTTGCCACGGCAACCACGGCGCCGCCCCTCCGGGAGTGTCGCACATTTCCGCTGTGTGTCGGCAATGTCACGTGACTCAGGCGGACATCTTCGACGAGTCGGTTCACAAGGAGATTTTCGTCGACTCGGAGCTCCCCGAGTGTACTTCGTGCCATGGGAATCACGCCATCGTAGCACCCACCGACGAGATGGTTGGCGATAGTGACGAGGCCGTCTGCCTGGAGTGCCACTTCGAGGGCGATGTGCAGATCGATATAGCCGTCGAGATCCACGGCATGCTCACCCGGTTGGCGGACTCGATCGCGGTGGCGGACTCCGTGTTGACGCGGGCGGCGATCGCCGGCATGGAGGCCAGCGAGGGGATGTTCACGCTGCGAGGTGCCCGCGACGGGCTCATCACGGCGCGAAACGTCGTCCACAGCGTCGATCCGGCATCGGTAGCCGAGATCTACGAACCTGCTCTCGAGGGTGCTCTGGAGGCTCGCGTCATGGGTGTGTCGCTACTCGAGGAGGTGTCATCTCGGCGCGTGGGACTCGTGGTGGCGCTGATCCTGATCGCGATCTATGCGATTGCGCTCTACTTCAAGATCCGCGAGACAGATCGACAGAATCCGCCTCGCGTACCGGACCCGAGCGACAGTTAGGATCAACAGGGAGCGCCGGTGTCGGCGCTCCCTGTCTTTCCGACCTCGCAGTCTCCTACCAGACGTGGTACCCGCCGTCGATGATTACGTCCGTTCCAGTCATGTAGCTCGACGCGTCCGATGAGAGGTAAAGCGCCAGCCCGGCGAGTTCGTCCGGCTTTCCGCAGCGCCGCATCGGCGTGTTCTCGATCCAGACGGGATAGAGTTCCGGGTCCTCGATGCCGCCGCGCGTCATGTCCGTGTTCATGTAGCCGGGCGAGATCGAGTTGACGCGGACGTTGTGCGGCGCCCACTCGCCGGCAAGCGATTTCGTGAGCATGATGACGCCCGCCTTCGCGGCGTTGTAGGCGCACTGCGGTTGCGGGTGGTTCGAGATCGAGCCGGACATCGAGGCGATATTCACGATCGCCCCACGCTTCTGCGCGATCATCGTCGGAGCGACCGCTCGGCAGCACTTGAACACGCCGTCGAGGTCCACGCGGACGACGTGATCCCACTGCTCGTCCGTCATCTCCTCGCCTTTCTCGTTGATGACGACTCCGGCGTTGTTCATGAGCACGTCCACGCCGCCGAACGTCTCCACGGCGTGGGCTACCATGGCGTTGACGCTCTCGGTCGACGTCACGTCCACGGCGATGGCCGCGGCCTTGTGCCCGAGGTCGGCGAGTTCGTCAGCGACTTTGCGCGCGTTGTCCTCGATGACATCCGCGACAAGGACGGATGCCCCCGCCTGCGCGTACGTGTGGCAGAATACCTCGCCGAGCCCGCGTCCGCCGCCGGTGACAGCCGCGACGCGTCCGCTCAGCCCGAACTGTGCCATGACGTCGATCATGCCGTGTTCCTCCCGGGTATGTCAGGTGACGTGATTCGTGGTTTCGAAGTGTTGCTCAAAGCTCGTGGCTGTCGAACCAGGGCGTCCCCAGCCGGACCAGCTTCAGCGAGAGCCGCTTCGTTCCCTCGTCGCGAACGTAGTACGTCAGAAATACGTCGTCTCCGTCGAGATACCAGCTTGTATAGGCGTACGTCTCCGACGGGTCCGTCTCTAGGTCGCGCACCGGCGTCCACGATATCCCGCCGTCGTTCGAGACCGCGACTCGTAGCGGTGTCCGGGGGCCGCCGTGACCGGCGTCGTCCACGTAGTCCGGATTGTACACCAGAGCCAGTCGTCCATCGGGTAGGTGCCCGACGGTTGCCGGCGACTCGGGCGACGCGACGCCGAGCGGCTCGGGCGGCGACCAGGTCCACCCGGCGTCTGTGCTAACGCTCCGGTAGATCTCGCCGAGCTGGCTCCGGATGATCATGAGTAGCGTGCGCGGCTCGGTCTCGATGATGCCCGGTTCCATCGCCCCGCGCTCGGGCAGGTCGATCACGGTGCGGCTCGCATTCCATGACCTGCCGCCGTCGTCGCTGAACCAGACGCGGCACGCGAAGTGATCGGTCTCGGACCAGATCTCCCCGCAGGTGAGCGATACAGGGGCGTAGATACGCCCGGCGGCGTCCTCGTAGAGCCTGTCGTTGTTCATGACGTGGTAGCACGGCTCGCGCGTTACGATCGTAGGTTGCGTCCAGACATCGGGCTCGCGCATCGCCCGGCGCACCGTGAGCCGGCATTCCGTGTGGCTCTCCTTCTCAAGCACGGCCATGAGCAGGCCGCCTGAGCGCTCGCGCATCAGCGACACCGACATCGTGTTGAGAGCGGCGACGTTTCCGAGCAGGACGAACGGCTCGCCCCACGTCGTGCCGTTGTCACCGGACAACCGCGCGCGGATGTGGGCCGGTGTTGAGTCGCCGGTACCTGCTTCGAATGCCGTCCACGCGGCGAGCAGGCGGCCGTCGTACAGCCTGACGACGCTGCCCTCGGTGTTTCGTGGGAATTCGGCGGTTGCCTCGGCGAGAATCGTATCGAATCGGTGGGTATCCGGCATGAACCTTCCTCCGCCAAGCTCGCGATCACGGTGCGCGGTCGGGGATCGAATCGACTGTCATGTATGTTCTACCGACGTACGGCGGCGGAATGCCGCTGCGCGTCGCCCGCCGAGAGCAGGCTTCCTGCCGAGTCTCGGCGCACGTCGTGCCCTGGCACGACGCAGGTCGTAACGTATGCTCGCGCTTCAATCGGGACAAGGCGGGATATGCCCGAACGCATTAGTCCATGCACCGTCGTCGTGTTCGCGAAGGAACCGGTGCCCGGTACCGTCAAGACGCGTTTCTGCCCTCCGTGCGACGCCGCGCAGGCGACTGAACTCTACCGCGCGTTCGTGCGCGATACGATAGCTCTGGTCGCGCGGGCGAAGCCGTCGGCGATGGTGATGGCGTACGACGCCGGCGCGTCCGACGGCGAACCCGTATGGCTCAGGGAGGCCGCGGGCGATGGGTGGGCGTTCGTCGATCAGGGCGCGGGCGATCTCGGAGATCGCCTTGCTCGCATCACCGGAGGACTCGTCGCCGAGGGCGGGCCGGTGATCGTCATCGGCAGCGACAGCCCGACGCTCCCCGCTGCGCTCCTGAGCGAGGCCGCCCGTGCGCTCGACAACGCCGATGCAGTGCTTGGTCCGACGCTCGACGGCGGATACTACCTTGTCGGCATGGTGCGCCCGATGCCGGAGCTGTTCCGCGACATTCCCTGGAGCACGGAGCGCGTCTGGCCCGAGACGCTTGCGCGTCTCGCGCAGACCGGCGCCGAGTGGTACGAGCTGCCGCGGTGGTACGATCTCGATTCCGCCGATGCAGTACACCGCTGGCTTGCTGAGGACCCTCACGGCGATGACGCGCCGCGTACTCGCGCGGCGGTACGCGATCTTGCGGAAGTGCTCGGGATGCTTCGCGCGGAGTAGGTGGATGGGTCTCAGCCCGCTCGGCGTAACGCGTCCACGGGGTCAAGGCGTGCGGCGCGGAACGCCGGATAGGTGCCGAAGAACAGGCCGACGGCGACCGCCGAGGCCACTCCCGCGACGATGGAGAGCGGCGTGATGGTCGTAGCCCAGCCGAAGTGTCCGGCGAGTACCGTCGCGCCGAACACCCCCGCGCCCACGCCCAGCGCCGCCCCGGCGGAGCACATCGCGACGGCCTCCGCGACGAACTGCGCGAGCACCAGTATGCGGGGTGCGCCGAGGGCCTTCCTCAGGCCGATCTCGCCTGTCCGCTCGGTGACGCTGATGAGCATGATGTTCATCACGACGACCCCTCCGACGATGAGGCTCACCACCGCGATGCCAAGGATGAGTAGCTCAAACGTGCTGCTCGCTTCAAGCCCCCGGAGTAGCCCGGCGGAGTAGTTGCTGATGAAAAAGTCATCCTTCTCTCCGAGCTCCAGCCTGCGTACACGCCTGAGGATGCGCTCGATCCCGGTGGCGACATCCGCAACGGCGAACGGGTCCTCCACGACGACGTATATCGAGTTGAGTACTCCCGATTCCATGATCCGTCCGTAGGCGGACTCGATCGGTACGAATATCTGGTCGCCTGGATTCCCGAAGTTCATCCACGCGCCGGTGGGCTCGACAACTCCGACAACCTCGAACGGCGTGCCCCGAATGCGGATCGTCTCGCCCACGAGGTCTCTGCCCGGTCCGAGCCGCTCGGACGTTGCATCGCCGACGACCGCGACTCGTCGGCGCTCGGCGGCATCGGCATCGGTGAGTCCGCGGCCGCGAACGACCTCCCAGTGATACATCGGGAAGTAGTCCTGCGTCGTGCCGATGACGGTTGCGTTGATCTGCGCATCGCGGAAGGTCACCCACGGCCATATCGCCAGCTGCGGCACGACAGCGTCAGCCTGCGGGAGTTCCCGTTTCAGCGCTCGGTAGCCGTCGTAGGTGAAGCCGCGCCAATCGTTGGGCCATACCGCGAGGAACGGCTTCCAGTTGGAGTATGACTCGATCCTGGCGAGAGCCTGGCGTTTCGCTCCCTCCCCCATAGCGATCGTGACGATGACCGAGCCGACGCCGATAACGATGCCGAGCGTGGTCAGTACCGCTCGCCCACGATGAGCGACCATCGACGCAAGTGCGATGCGCAGGGTTTCCCACAGGATGAACGGTGCCTTCACGCCCGTCTCCTATTCATACCGAAGTGCGTCGACCGGATCGAGACACGACGCCCGATACGCCGGCCAGGCGCCCGAGGCGAGGCCGACGACTGCGGAGGCGATCACGGCGACGCCGACGGCTCCCGGCGATAGCAATAGCGGCCACTCCGAGAGGTGGGCCACGATGGCCGATGCGCCTACGCCAAGTCCGACTCCAACCATGCCGCCGATGAGAGCGAGGGCGAGTGCCTCGATGAAGAACTGGAACAGTATTGCCCCTCGCGTTGCGCCGAGTGCCCGTCGGACCCCGATTTCCGGCGTCCGCTCTCGGACGCTCACGAGCATGACGGCCATTATCCCGAAACCGCCGACGACGAGGCTCACGCCGCCGATGCTGAGCAACATCCGCGCGAACGTCGCGACGACCTCCTCCTCCAGGACGGCCATCGCCGCGTCGTTGCGGATGGAGAACGTGTTCGACTCGCCCGGTACAAGACCGCGCTCACTCCGGAGGACACGCTCGATCTCTTCGGCAACGGGCTGGATGTGATCTGCGGAACGGGCGGTGATCCTCACGAACCGCGCGTACCTGATGTCCATGAGCCCGGTGGCGGAGCCAAACGGTATGACTCCCATGATACCGGGATTTCTCCAGAGGAACCGGAGTTTGGTCGGTTCCAGTACGCCGATCACCGTGAACCTGCGCCCGTTCAGATGAATCTTTTCGCCGACGAGCGGTTCGCCGCCTCCGAGTCGTTCCGCGGCTTCGGCCCCGAGTACGATGACGTTGCGCCGCGTCTCGACCTCGGTGTCCGTGAACGCCCGGCCGTGCGCGATTCGCTGCCGATACAACGCGAAATAGTCAGGCCAGTTCGGCATGATGCCGAGGCGGAAGTATTCGCCCCGACACCGGCATTGCACGTCGGCCCACGCGTACGGCACGACGTATCTCGCGTGCCGTAGATCGCTCCGCAGTGCGCGGACCTGATCGGGCGTGATCCAGTCGTCGCGACCACCGGTGCTGTTCTCGCCGAGGCCCCATGTGTCGCCCATGGGGTACACTGTCAGGTGCGCGTACCGCCGGTCGGTGATCTGGTTCCGCACCTTTTCTGCGGCACCCTCGCCGATGGCTGAGACCGCAATCACGGCGCCGACGCCGATCACAACGCCGAACATCGTGAGGGCCGTGCGCATCTTCCGCTCGGCCAGAGCGCCAACGGCCGTCCTGATCGCCTCTCCGGCGTGCACCGGCTATCGCCTCCCCGGCGTTTCGGCGTGCTCCCGGATCATCTCGAGGTACTGGGCGAACTGTTTCGCGATCGCCGCGGAGGGCGGTATCGCCACGACCGTGCTATCCTCAAGCCCGTCGACGATTTCCGTCACCTCCCAGTTCTTCGCTCCCATGGTCACCGCTCTCGCGGAGAAGCGGTTGGCGGAGTCCGTGACGAACACGACTGCTTTCGTTGGGTCCGTGGTCTCGATGCCCAGTGAGTCGAGCAGTTGGCGCACCACGTCGGCAGGGATGTCGAGCAGTTCGCCGGTTTCCGGCGCGAACGACGGAGCCACCAGGACGTGGTTCGACACCGCGAGCACGTCCTCGCGACGATCTACGTGGATCTCCGCTTCGCACGTCATGCCGGGCAGAAGCAGGCCCGCGGCGTTGTCGATTTCGATGACTATGGGGAAGTAGATCACGTCGCGCTCTTCGCGCCACGTCGGTTCGACTTTCAGGATGGTCCCGTCGAACGACCGCTCGGGATAGGCTTCGACCCGCGCCGTCACCGGCAGTCCGGAGCGGACCTTTCCCAGATCGACCTCGTCAATGAGGACACGGGCGTAGAGCCTGCGCAGGTTCGCCATGCGCATGAGCGTCGTACCGCCTCCCACCTGCGACGTTGCCGATGCGATGATCTGCCCCCCGGCCACGAACGTTTCGAGGATCGTTCCGGCCGATGGCGCACGCACGACGGTCTCCCGAAGTCGGTCGCGCGCCCGTTCCGCGGCGGTCTGCGCGCTGACGTGGGCTGCGCGCGCACGAGCCCAGGAGAGTTCCGTGCGGTCGCGCTCCTGCGGCGAGACCATCCCGCGCGAGAGGAGGTCGTCGGCGCGTTCCCGCTCCTGGCGCGCGAGGTGTTCCTCCGCGCGGCGGTACTCGAGATCGGCGAGCGTCTGGCGAAGTTCCGCCGCGACGTCGGTCGTATCCACCTGCACGAGCAGATCTCCCGCGGATACGACATCGCCCGCCTCCACGGGCACCCGCAAGACCGCGCCGGATGCCTTCGATTTGATCTCGATCTCGCGAATCGGCTCGATGCTGCCGGTTGCGGAAATGCGAACGACCACGTCCTGACGGCTGACCGTGGTCATCGGCAGGGATTTCCCGGCGCTCGTCTCGTCCTCGGCGGAACATCCGAGAACCGTCAGCGTCAGGAACGGCAGCAGTACGATTCGGGCTTTCGACACGAGTCTTTCCTCAGTGCGTCTGGCGTCGGCGCGGAAGCGGTTCTCTCTAGTAGAGACGTTTGAGAGCGCGAATCGGGCACACGTCGACGGATGGAAATCTTCACGGGGCTCGTACGCTCGTTCGCCTCCCTCGCGCGATGCTTGACTCCGTCGGCCCTACCGGCGTTCGTTACACCTTCACCGTGGCACATGGCGGTACTCATCTGTCGTAATACTTGCCGGAGGTCATCACTTCGTGGACTTCGCCGTCAGCCTCGCGCTGGCTCCGATCGCAGCGGCAGCAGCCGGCTACGCGGGCGTGTTCGTCCCTGACCAGTGGATTCCGTTCTTCCGCGCCGGGGTCGCCACCGGGGCGCCGCGGTCCGCGG
Organism: uncultured bacterium; assembly: GCA_964510105.1. Lineage (GTDB taxonomy): Bacteria > Latescibacterota > MWCZ01 > MWCZ01 > MWCZ01 > CAZWQW01. The sequence goes on along the minus strand of CAZEAI010000050.1, from coordinate 15,364 downwards.
TAACAGGCGCGTATGTCTTCGCGAAGGCGGCTCAGGCGGCGGGATCGGCGATAGTCGGTCTGCTTGTGACGATCTTCGTGCTCGGTGTGATCTCCGCGTCGGACGCCGCAGTGCAAGCGTGGGCGGGAGCGGTTGTGATGCTTATCTCAGGGCTCTACTTCCGCGCGCATCGTCGACAAGGGCTAGCCCAGTGGGATCTCGCCAGCCAGCTCGTCGCTGCCGCGGAACGCGGTACCGGGAGGCGACGCAAGTCCATCGAGGATCCATTCGGAGCGTTCGATGGATCGCTGGGCGGGCTCGTGCGATCCGCGGCGGCATCACCCGGGTTCGCGCTGTCGCCGATGTTCATCGTCGCGGCGGCAAGTGGTTCGCCCAACGTCTGGAACGCAGCGCCGGCCATACTGTCCTATGTGATCGCGACAACCGTTGGCGCGGTCGTTGCGATGCGCGGCATCGCAGCCGACATGATTGACGAGCACGTTCGGATGGTAGCTCTGCGGCAGAGCTTCGCCATGGGCGTTGTCGTGCTTGCGCTCGGTCTGGTCGCGATGATACTCGGCCTCCTGTAAATCGGTCCGCACGCGGCGAGGTACTTCGACCCATGAGTACGAATACCCATCCCGAAGTCATCTTCTTCGACTACGGCAACACGCTCTGCGCCGACTCGGACGATCGATTCGGCGATATCCGCCGATACCTTGCAGGGCACGGAATCGATCTCGGTGCGGAAGCGTTCGCCGTCGGCTGGGACGCCGCGGAAGCTTACGCCGGTTCGTACCGCGCTGTTCACGGGCGACGAACCAGGAAGCGCGACCGGTTCTGGTACCACTTCTGCCGCGCGTTTCTCGTGTCCGCCATCGGTGACGAAGCAGGTGAGCTTGCCGAGGAGATGCACGCCACGCAGTTCTTCACGAACACGATCTACCCGGATACGATCGCCACGTTGACGGAGCTACGGGCGCGCGGCTACCGGCTAGGGGTCATCTCGAACTGGGATGCCCCCACGCTGGCCGCTCAGTTCGACCGGTTCGGCATGACGCCGTTCTTCGAACACATTCTACCGTCGTTCGAAGCCGAAGCGGACAAGCCCGACCCCCACATTTTCCACACCGCCATGGCCGCGCTGAATGTAGCGCCGGAGTGTGCGGTCCACGTGGGCGATAGCTGGGGATGCGACGTCGAAGGTGCTCGCTCGGTGGGCATCACGCCGGTGTGGGTGAATGAGGAAGGGGCTCCCACGCCGGACGGCTCCGACGTTCTGGAGATTCGTGTGCGCGCCGATCTGCTGGAGATCGTGGAGTAGTGTCCGGGATCTCCGAGCGCACTAGTGCCTGCCTGCGTAGTTCGGTGTAGTTTCGAATGCGCCGATACCGGGAATGTCTACGATTCTCATACCACGTCAGGAATCCGTCATTCCGAACGAAGTGAGGAATCTCAAACACTCGTACAGTGGAGGAGATTCTTCGCTGTGCTGAGAATGACATCGAAGGTCCATCACGAAGCATTCCGACTATGACGTGCCCTTCCGCAAGTGGGCACTAGGCTCGGGCGTTTCGATTCGTGATGGCGACTCCCGCGACGATCATGACCGCACCGGCGACGATCCACCGCGTGATGGTCTCATCCAGGTAGACATTGCCCCAGACGATCCCCAGCAGCGGTATGACGTACAGCCAAGCCGCTACGTTTGTGGCGTCCAGGCGCCTCAGCGCGTGAGCCCAGAGCACGTACGCGAACGCCGTGCAGCCTAGGCTGAGGAAGAGCAGCGCCGCCCAGAACGACATCGAGAGCTCGGGCAGCGCCCGAATGAGCTCCGGCCTGATCGTGGCCAGCAGCGGCACGGTACCGAGCATGATCGCGGCCGCCGTTGCGTGGAGGGCGCTGTGTCGTCGAACGAGTGGCCGGCTGAACGTGATGTACAGCGCGGCGAACACCGGCGCGATCAGCGTGATGAGCGCCCCGGTTACGTGAGTCAGCTCAACCGCCTTGCCGCCTCCGTAGCGGACGCAGACGTACACTCCGACGAACGCCACCGCGATCCCGAGTGCGCGCTCAAGCGTCGGCCGCTCCCCCATGGTCGCCGAGGCCACGATGAACGTGAAGACCGGCACCATCCCTACGATTATGGCAGCCGTACCGGCCGGGATGTACTGCGTGCCTGTATTCAGCGCGAAGTGATAGCCTGCAACCGCGAACAGCCCCACGAGCGTCAGGCGCCACCAATCCGTTCGCAGCATCGTTCGAATCGTCCCGCGAACGTGCGAGCTTCGAGATGCTTCCACCGCCAGGACCAGCGCGAACGCCAGCGCCGCGGGCACGTGCCGGATCACAACCAGATCCCACGGGCCGATGCTTCGGAGGCAGTATTTGATGAGAACCGGCGCGTGCGACCACATTACGACGACGGCGAGAAGCTCGATGTAGACGAGAAGCATGTGTCGATTCCATGAGGGATTGTGCCCGGCACTCCGGCATTGAGGCTGATCTTGATCGAACGCTGAAGCATACAGGAGGCCGCTGTGGTTCGCAACTCCAGAACCGCCCGCGGGTTCAGCGAGTGTGGGCGGGATCGATGCGGGTGATTCTGCGACCACCGGACATTGCCCGCCGAGGTCGACGCCGCTCACGACCGGTAGCCGCATGTCGTCGACATCCCCGCAGATGATCGCAGTTGCACCAGGACTGGCGGCGAGACCCCAAGCCGTTGCTACCGGCCCCAATCGTATTCATCTTTCACGGCGATTCGCATACCACCCACCGGCAACGTCCGCTGTTGCGCGGCGACACGGTTCAAGGAGAGGCACATGCCCGGGAAGTACCCGAACATCATTTTCTTCGGCATCGACAGCATCCGCGCCGACCGGATGAGCTGTTACGGCTACGACCGTCTGACAACGCCGAATATCGACAAGCTGGCGAGCCAGGGCGTGCTGTTTGAGAACTACTACAGCCCCATTGTCCCGACCACGCCGGCCTACACGCACATGATGACCGGGAAGGACGTTATCAGCACCGGCGTGGTATCGCTCCACCACAGCGAGCCGGTCGACTACGTGCCGTGGATAGCCGAGATGCTCGGCGACCTTGGCTACCAGAGCGTCTGCGTCGGATTCGACGGCGGCTTCTACCGCGGCTTCGACAAGTACATCGGCTTCCCGTCGTGGTTCTCGTGGGAAGATCGCCCGGCGTACAAGGCGAACAACCTGAACGACGTCACGCTGCCCGAACTCGACCGCATGGCCGAGGACGACCAGCCGTTCTTCCTGTTCCTTCGCCACATGGACCCGCACTCGCCGTATCTGCCGCCGAAGCCGTACGATCGCATGTTCTACAGCGGCGACGAGTGCGACCCGAATAACAAGAGCATGGAGCCGATCTTCGACTTCGCGCCCTTCGCCGACTTTTTCAAATCGTGGATGCCGCCCGGCGTCACCGACAAGGAGTACGTCAACGCGCAGTACGACGGCGAACTGGCGTACATGGATGGCGCGATCCAGCAGCTTCTGACGCGCGTCGAGGAACTGGGAATCGCCGACGATACGCTCATTATCATCAATGGCGATCATGGTGAGACGCTCGACGAGCACGAATGCTACTACGACCATCACGGGCTCTACGAGCCGACGCTCTACGTTCCGCTCATCATGAAATGGCCGGGGCATCTGCCTGCTGGCGAGTTCGTGCCGGGCTACTGCCAGCATATCGACGTCGTGCCGACGATCCTCGAGCTCATCGGCGCCGACGTGGACGCCGAGTTCGACGGTCAGACGCTCGTGCCGATGATCGAAGGCGAGAAGCACACGAACTACAGCGAGTTCTACATCGCCGAGTGCACGTGGATGCGGAAGCAGGGCTGGCGGACGACCGAGTGGAAGTTCTTCGAGGCGCTGGAGCCGGACTTCCATGGCAAGCCGCCGGTGGAGCTGTATAACCTCGTCGACGACCCGCTTGAGCTGAACAACCTTGCCGACGCCGAGCCGGGCATCGTCGAGGAGATGCGCCGCCGCATGAACGCGTGGCTTGAGAAGCGCATGGCGGAGACCGGACGCGAGAACCCGATCCTGGGTATGGAGATTGGCCTCGACAGGCGGATCGGCTCGGTCGCTACAGCGCAGAAGTTGCAGGAGAAGGACTAAGCAGCATCGCCTTCCAGAGGCAATGAAGAGCGGGGGTGCGGGCACACCGCATCCCCGCTTCTGCAAGGTTGGTGAAGTCGGGAACAACCAAGGTGCCGACATGGGCGTGTTGATATCCGAACTCAAGGTGGCGGGCCTTCTGTCGTTTGGCGGGGACGGTGTGTCGCTGCCGTTGGCACCCCTGAACGTACTCATCGGGCCGAATGGTTCGGGCAAGTCGAACCTGATCGAGGTGATAGGCCTATTGCACGCGGCGCCAGCGCAGATCGCAACCCCCGTGCGCGAAGGGGGCGGAATTGCGGACTGGCTATGGAAAGGAAGGGGGCTGACGTCTGGCGCACGAGCGACGGTGGAAGCCATCGTTCCATACACCCAGGCCGGGCACCCATCGTTGCGGCACCGGATCCAGTTCTCCGAAATGTCTCAGAAATTCGAGATCTCGGATGAGACCGTTGAAGACGCCTCGCCTCAATCCGGCGATGACAGACCACATTTCTACTTTGAGCACCCTGCATCGCTGAGCATCGATGGCAAGAGGACGACCCAGCTGTCCGTGGCCTTCAAGAAGCCAGACCAATCGATACTCAGCTTTCTCAAGGACCCGGATCAGTACTCCGAGCTCACGTATCTCGGACAGGCATATGAGCGAATTCGGGTGTATCGGGAGTGGTTTCTTGGCAGGTACACCGCTGCAAGGCAGCCGCAGAGAGCCGACCAGCCAAACGACTTCCTCGCGCCAGACTGTTCTAACCTCGGTCTCGTACTCAATCGTCTGCGGCGAAAGAACGAGGTCAAGCGCGAGATATTGGGATATCTCCGGGAGTTGTACTCCACAATCGAGGATTTCGATGTATCGATCGAAGGGGGAACTGTACAGGTCTTTCTCACGGAGTCCGACCTAGCCAACGCCATCCCCGCGACACGGCTCTCCGATGGTACGCTGAGGTATCTCTGCTTGCTTGCGATACTATGCGATCCTTCGCCGCCACCGCTTGTCTGCATCGAGGAACCCGAACTCGGGTTGCACCCGGATATACTGCCCACCGTCGCGCGGCTGCTGAAGGCTGCGTCGGAGCGCACGCAGCTCATCGTAAGCAGGCATTCCGACATCCTGATCGACGAGTTTACCGACCAACCAGAATCCGTGGTCGTGTGCGAGAAGTCGCAGGGGCAAACGAGCATGACGCGACTCGACGAAGCAGCGTTAGCGGATTGGCTCAAACGGTATCGCCTCGGTCAGCTCTGGACGCAAGGTGAAATCGGGGGCGTTCGCTGGTGACCGTGAAGCTTTATGTCGAGGGCGGCGGCGACGCCAAGTCACTTCACATCGATTGTCGTCGCGGATTCAGCCAACTCCTGGAGCGAGCAGGTTTCAAGGGCCGCATGCCCAGAATCAAGGCCTGTGGCAGCCGCAACGCCGCGTACGATGATTTCCTGACCGCGCACAGGCAGCCGCGGACGCAGGAGCACCCGATCCTGCTCGTTGACAGCGAAGGTCCGGTCTCGCGTGATCCGTGGGGACACCTCTCAGATCGCGACAACTGGAGCAGGCCTCGTGCTTCGGACGACGATCAGGCGCAGCTCATGGTGCAGTGCATGGAGACCTGGTGCGTCGCGGATCGGGAAGCGCTGAGGGCTGTTTTCGGCGACGGCCTTGTGGAGAACGCGCTGCCGGCCGTCAATGAACTGGAAGCACGTGCCAAAGGTGACGTGCAGGATGCCCTTGGGAACGCGACGCGAAGCTGTGGTAAGAACAGAAAGTACGCGAAAGGTCGCCGATCGTTTCAACTACTCGAGAAGCTGAATCCTGACACGTTGAGAAAGCATCTCCCACATTTCGAACGTCTGTGCGCCGCACTGGATCGTCTGCTTCCAACCTGACACTGAGCGGAGCGCCGGGCGCCCTGATGTTCTGCCCACCGTATCTCCGTCGAGATGGCAACGACGTATCGTCTCCCGGGGGTGCGGGCACACCGCATCCCCGCTTCTTTCGTACGAGGACGTGTTACATGCAGAAATCCGACAGCGCCCGCGCGGCCGTTGAAGCGTGGCGAGGGGCCGTCGAGCGGTCCGACGAAGCCGCCCTACATGAGACGTTCGCCGAATTGTGCGTGATCGGCGGCGAGCCGCGAAGCCGTGACGAGGCCGTCGCGAAGTATGTCACGCTCGGCTCGAACTACCAGATCATGCCGGTCTATCGCACCTCTGAGGCCGGTGTGATCACCCGCGGCGACACTGCGCAGATCGGACCGATCTACGAGGTCACGTTTCACCACGCGAACGAGCTGCACCTGTCGCTCGCGATGGAGGACGGTCGCTGGCTCGTTAACCGCATCGAGGACCGCGGGCGCGGGCCAATCGAGCGCGGCCTGCCCGGGCTCGGCGCGGAGTATCTTGAGCAGACCGAGCGCTGGGCCATGACGAACATCATGTGGGTCGGCCGCGCCCTGATCGAGCACCCGCCGGACGTTGCCGAGCCGGAGCGCAAGGCGCTGCGTCGACACGCGGTCACGATGCTCGACGAAGTGCTTCACCTCCGCAGTGCGCCTCATCTGGATTCGGTGCGCTACTTCCTCCGCGTGCAGATGGAGCAGGCCATTTCGCGCCTGGAAGAGGCGCCTCCCAAGTCGGGCATCGATCTGTACAAGATGTACGATCACGGCTGGATCGTCCGCACGGCGACGCACACGTGGGCCCACGACCTCGTCACCGGCTACGGACGGGCAGCCATGGCCGGCGAACAGCTCGACCGTCTCCTTGGCGAGATAGAAGCGCTGTTCATCAGCCACTGGCATCGCGACCACGCGGCCCCGGAAGTCATTCGTGCCGCTCTGAGCCGAGGCATACCGGTCATTACGGCTCCTCCGTGCGACGGGATTGCTGTACCCGATGACATCGCATCGCACCCGTCCATGCTCGTCCTGGACCCGGAGGCGTGGGAGCTGCCGGGGCAGACCGGCGAGCCGGTACCAGGCCTGGAATACACGGCGCTCCCGGGCCATCAGGACCACCGGTACAACGCGATGTTCCACGTCGAAGCGGACGACGTGTCCGTGCTGCAGACGGGCGATCAGTACAACGACGACGACTGGGAGTGGATCGACCGACTCTCGGAGCTGCATCGCACCGATGCGCTGCTGGCGTGGCTTCCCGCGCTGAAACGCATCGCGGAGGGAGCGCGTCCGCGCGTGCTGATCCCGGGCCATGAGAACGAACTCGGCCACCTGAATGAGCACCGGGAGCCGTACGATCAGGCGTACGAGCGCCTCTGCGACGTGGACGTGCCGTCGCAGGTGCTTGTGTGGGGCGAACGGCTGCACGTCGAGGCGTGCGGGGAGTGAACGAGGAGCGCGGTGTGGCAATCCCCGCCTGTCGCGCGTCCTATAAACGAGAGAAGCGGACGTCAACACGCTGGAGGTACTACGTGAACCATAGTCTCTTGTTGATCGCTATCGTCCTTGGCCTGGGAGCGCAGAGCGTTCCAGCTGGCGATGCCGCGGAAGTTCGCGCCGCAATCGAGCGATGGGCCGCCGGACCCGCGCAGGACAGCGCCGCGTTTGTCGGACAATACGCAGACAGCGTCAGCCAGTCGTTCATCGGCGGGACTCACACTCGCGCCCTTTCCAGACAGGACATCGCCCGCAGGCTGCCGCGCGAGCGCATGGTTGGGCGTGACGTCACCCGCGCGGAGATCATCGTAGACACGGACACCGCGTGGGTATCGCCCGTGCTGCTGCGCGACTCGTACGGGGACTTCGACTGCATCATCACGCTGCTGCGATCGGGCGGATCCTGGTTGATCACCGACCATGACTACCTTCGCAGGGTCGCGCCGGAGCTGCACACGGTCGGGCTCGGTCCGGAATACATCTCGCTTACCGAACGATGGGCCCGCTGGAATCTTGCATGGTGCGACAGCACCCTCCGTGCGAACCCGCCCAACGGTGGCGACCGACGGCTGCGACGTCAGGCTCATCACATGCTCGATGAGCCGCTCCACCTCAATAGCGCTCCGATGCTCCAGGTAGTGCGGGAGTACCACCGGTCTCGCATCGACGCGGCTATCGCCGAGATGAGAACCGAGATTGCTACCAGCGGCGCGATCATCTGGAAGCTCTACAACCACGGATTCGTCGTCCGTACCGCGAGTCACACCTGGGGGCACGACGTCTACGAGGGGCCAGGCGAGATGGCGATGCGGGACGATCAAGTAGATGCAATTCTCGGCGAGGTCGACGCGCTGTTCTGCAGCCACTGGCACGGCGACCACTCCTCGTCGGACGTCATTCAGCGCGCGCTGGAACTCGGTGTGCCCGTCATGGTCTCGTCGTTTCCCGACCGCGACTACGTCCGCCACATGAAGCAGGCGATCGGCTTCGGTGACGACGACACACCTCCGCCGGGGCTGACCGTGGTCGCTCCGGGATCGTCGGGCGATGTCGCAGGGCTGGCGTACCACGCGTATCCCGGACATCAGGGCGACTTCACGAACAACGTGTTTGTCGTGGAAGCCGACAGCATGGCGATCATGCAGACCGGTGACCAGTCGAACGACGATGACTTTGCGTGGATCGACGGAGTCGGCGACGAGCGGCGGGTGGACGTGCTGCTCCCGAACGTCTGGACCACCGACATGACGCGCGTCATCAACGGCGTGCGGCCGCGCGTGGTGATTCCGGGCCATGAGAACGAGATGGGACACAACTTCGAGCACCGTGAACCATACACGCAGGCGTATGAGCGACTGGAGGGGTACGAGCGGTCCTCGTATCAACCGGCGGCGTGGTACGTCCTCGCGTGGGGTGAGCGCGTGCATATCGAGCCCGCCGACACACGCTAGGCGCCGTCGGTGCGCCGTAGTGGAGAAGCGTCAAGGATTGACCCATACCTCTCTCTGAGAGTTCTTCCAGATAGATGAATGATCACTCAGCGCTTACCCCGCCGCTCGACCTGCCGGTCGCACTGACCGGCGCGACCGGATACATTGGTGGACGCCTTGCTGTTCGGCTTCTCGAAGCGGGCTACCGGCTGCGATGTCTTGTAAGGTCGCCCAGGAAGCTTACCCACCGACCGTGGGCGAGCGATCCGCGTGTCCAGATCGTCGAAGTGGACATCAGCGACCGCGAGGCAGCCACCCAGGCGCTCGCCGGATGCGGGGCGGCCTACTATCTCGTCCATTCCATGATCGCCGCAGGGCGTGAATTCGCCGAGCGAGACTGGCGACTGGCCAAGACGTTCGCGAACGCGGCGGAAGACGCGGCGCTCGCGCGCATCATCTATCTCGGCGGCATGGGAGAGACCGGGAGCGCCATGAGCGAGCACCTTCGCTCCCGCCTTGAAGTGGAGGCGGCGCTTTCGTCCGGGAGCGTTCCCGTCACCGCCCTCCGCGCGGCGATGATCATCGGGTCGGGCTCGGCCTCCTTCGAGATCCTGCGATACCTTGTCGAGCGCCTTCCTGTGATGTTTGCTCCGAAAGGTGTCATGACCGAATCGCAACCCATCGCGGTCCGGAACGTTCTCGGCTACCTCGTGGATTGCCTGCGCGCACCGGAGACCGTTGGTCGATCCCTGGATATCGGCGGCCCGGACGTGTGCAGCTATCGCGAACTCATGCGAATCATGGCGGATGAACTCGGGTTGCGGCGACGACTGATTGTCCCGGTCCCGGTGCTGTCGCCGGGGGTTAGTGCGCTCTGGATCCACACGGTGACGCCGCTTAGCAGTCAGATTGCCCGGCCGCTCGCCGAGGGGTTGCGTCACAGGCTCGTGGTACGGAACAACGACGCGCGACGGCTCATGCCACAGGACCTCCTTACGGCGCGGGAGGCCATCGGGCTTGCGCTGCGCCGTGTCGAGGCGAACGAGGTCGAGACGTCGTGGTCCGCGGCGGGACCCATGCGCGGTGACCCGGACTGGTCCGGTGGCGTAGTGTATGTCGACGAACGCTCCACCGTGGTCGACGCGCCGCCTGAGGAGGTGTTCCGCGCAGTCGTCCAGATTGGCGGCAGTCGAGGGTGGTACTCTTCGGACTGGCTGTGGCGGCTTCGTGGCCTGCTTGATAGACTCGTCGGTGGTCCCGGGCTCAGGCGGGGACGGCGGGACTCCACCGGGGTAGGCTACGGCGAGGCTATAGATTTCTGGCGCGTCACCGATATCGAGCGAAACCGCCGACTGGTGCTCCTCGCGGAGATGAAGCTGCCTGGGGAGGCATCGCTCGCATTCGGTATCGAGCCGGCGGGTGACCGGTCCAGGCTCATTCAGACGGCGCGCTTCAGACCGCGCGGGTTGGCCGGCATAGCCTACTGGTATGCCGTGGTCCCGTTCCACGGGATAGTGTTCACCGGCATGCTCGACGGCATTCGGCGAGAGGCCGAAGCGTTCCTGCTACGGTCGCCCTGACGGGGCTCTCCCGGCCGACCGGGCGCGAGCCCTCCCCGACAGAAGATGTGGCTCCCGACCTTCGGGAACCGTGAGACAGAGATGTGATCCGAACGGATCGCGGCGCCTCGTTGGTCCGTTGAGCGATAGTGCGTTCCCTCGTAACCGAAGCTGTCACCACGCGAACCATTCGGGATCGAGGAGCGCACCATGATTGAGCTGATCCATCGCCCACACCTCTTCATCGACGAAACGCTTTGCAGCCTGCACGACGGCACGAGCCTGCGGCTCCACCACCCCGAGCGGCAGGACGTCGCGCTGGTCGCCGATATGCCGTGGGAGGGGCCGACGAGCGGCTATTTCTCCATCATCGATGCTGGGGATAGCTACCTGATGTACTATCGCGGAACCGCCAGTGCCGACGACTTCGAGGAGCAGCTCACGTGCGTGGCGACTAGCTTCGACGGCGTTGAGTGGGAGCGGCGGCTGGCGTGGCAGCACTCGATCGGCGGCTCGAGCGGGAACAACGTCATCTGGACGAACGAGCACGACGTTTCGCATAACATGGCCCCGTTTCTCGACCTGAATCCCGATGCCGATGAGGACGTGCGGTTCAAGGCGATTGGTGGACTGAGCCGTGGCGGAATGTATACGCTGGGCTCGGTCGACGGCATCACGTGGCGCTTGCTCTCCGAGGGACCGGTGATGACGGAGGGCGATTTCGACTCACTGAACCTCGCCTTCTGGGATTCGGAGATCGGCAAGTACGTTGCGTACATACGGCAGAGCCGCGACCGAAAACGGTCCGTCAGGCGATGCCTGTCGGACGACTTCGTCCACTGGAGCGACCCCGAATGGCTCGAGTTCGGCCCCGGTCCCGGCGCTCCAGACGCCGATCCGGGCCTGGAGCAGTTCTACACGAACGCAATCCAGCCCTATGAGCGCGATCCCGGGCTCTACCTTGGTTTCCCGAAGCGATTCGTGCCCGAGCGGACGCGAATCGCCGAACACTCCGACACCGGCGTGTCGGACTGCGTGCTCATCGCGAGCCGCGACGGCGTGAACTTCCCGCGTCGCTTCAGGGAGGCGTTCATCCGCCCCGGTCTCGATCAGCGCAACTGGACCGAACGAAACATGATGATGGCGCCGGGGATGATTCGCACCTCGCCGACGGAATACTCACTCTACTGGAGCGAGCACTACCGCCACCACGACCCCCGGCTCCAGCGTGGCACGATCCGTGTAGATGGCTTCGCATCGCTCCATGCGGATTTCCCGGGTGGCCAGATGACGACCGTGCCGGTGCGGATCATGGGCGACGAACTCATCGTGAACCTGGCCACGTCGGCGGCGGGCAGCCTGCGCGTCGAGATCCTGGATGAGCGGGGCGCGCCGGTCTCCGGGTACACGCTTGAGGACTCGGACGAACTCTACGGCGACGACATCGAGCGGGTCGTCACGTGGAACGGATCGCCCGACCTCGGGAACGTACGCGGGGGAAGCGTTCTACTTCGGCTGGTGCTCGCGGACGCGGACGTGTACTCCATCGCGAGTGTCTGAGCGGGTATCGCACCGCCGCTTGCGAAGAGGCGTGCCATGCCGTGCGAGTGCTTGAGCCACCATGGAGAGCGCGCATTCGAGCCTGCGAGGATACGTTGTTGCGTCGGCAGTCGCGGACGGGAACGTCCGCTCTCCGGGGCGTGAGGGGCGACGGGAGAACGCCGGGGAGTGTCGGGCGCTAGGGCTCGACCATCTCCTTGAGCGCCTCTATCTGATTCGGTCGGCCCATGGCAATGAGTTGCTCCCACTCCTTCAGCTCGTGGGACGCTCCCGGATTGGTGACGGTTCTGGCGTCGAGCGTGCGAACCGCGAGGATAATCGCGCCGGAACCTTCGCCGATCTGCGCATCACGGATAGTCTTGCCGTTGAGCTTCGATTTCGGTGGGATCGTGATCTCCTCAAGGCGGATCTCCACCTCGCCGGAGTGGGTTATCACGTCGAGAAAGTCCATGACGGTGGGACGCAGGATCAACGACGCCATGCGCCTGCCGCCCAGATCGTACGGTGAGATTACGCGGTTGGCGCCGGCTCGACGCAGCTTGCGTACCGAACTCTCCTGCGAGGCCCGCGCGACGACGATGGTATCGAGGTTCAGGTCGCGGGTTGTGATAGTGATCATGATGTTGTCCGGGTCATCGGGTAGGGCCGCGACGACACCGCGAGCGCGTTCGACACCGGCCTTCAGCAGGACGTCCTCATCCGTGGCGTCGCCCACGATCAGGGGGATCGGTTTCTCGCGATCGAGCAGGGAATCGTCCTCGGAGGTGTCCTTGGTGATGACAACGAACGGCACTGCTGCGTCGACAAACTCCTCGACCACCGACCTGCCGATACGCCCGAAACCGCAGACGATGTAGTGGTCGGCCATCTGTTCGATGATCTGCTCCATCCTGCGTCTCCTGAAGGCGAGATTGAAATGCCCTTCAACGACAAAGCTCGTCATCTGCGTCAACGCGTATCCCATGACACTCACGCCGAACACGATGAGGGTGATGGTGAATAGCCGGCCGGGCGTGGAGAGCCGGCCGGTCTCCCCGAAGCCGACGGTCGCGATCGTGATGACCGTCATGTATAGCCCGTCGAACCAGGGCCACCCCTCTATGAGCCGATATCCGGTCGAGCCTATCACGAGGAGAACGCCCGCGTAGGCGATCACGCGTATCAGCGCTCTACTACCCGTCATAGTGCGACCTCCCTGTTCGACAGCGAGCGCCGGTTAGCGGCGTCACGTGACGTCGACTCGTCTGAATATCGGACCGGGTCGTGTCAGTACGAAAGCCGAGATCGATCCGATACTTTCAACGTTTACCCGCGCGCGCGCGCGCGCGCAAGCCAGGCGGTTCCCGCCAGTAGCAGGAGCATCGCCGCCGGGAGCATCATCCCGGCGCGCATTGTTCCGGAAGCTTCGCCAACGTACCCGATGGCGGGCGGGACAACAAACGATGCGAATCCGCTCACCGCGCCAGCCACCGCCATGAGTCGACCCGTTGCATGGGGAAACTCACGCCCGATATGGGAGAGGATCGCCGGGTAGTGAACCGACATCGCCAGCCCGGCGACGATATAGGCGATGGTCAGCACGTACTGGCTCTCGCTCTGGAACGCCACGATGACGCAGATGCTGGCAAACACGGGTGCGACGCCGAGTATTGTCAGGTCGTTTACTCGCGAGGACACCGTGGTGAGCGCCAGTCTGCCGACGAGATACGCTCCGGAATACGCCGATATCACCCAGGCGGCGGGGAATGCCAGCGGCTGGTAGTGACGTTCGATGAAGTCGGGTAGCCACACGAACATGCCGTTGTCCGCGCCGGTGTGCAGCGCGACGAACACGCAGATGACGATGAATCCAGTACCGAAGATCGAGCCGTGCGATGACTTCTGCCCGGTTCCGGCCGTCGTGTCCGGCATGTTCGGCAACGGGTGCGCCAGCATCAGCGGAAGCGTGCCCAGGGATATCGCGCCCGCGGCGATGAAGCCGACACGGACCGCTACTACGATACCCAGCCCGGCGGACTGAAGCCCCTCAAGTACCGCTGCCCACGCTACCGGGCCGACGAGGCCGCCTACCGCCGCCGTGATCTGAAGCCAGGTGATCGCCTGCCGCGAGTTCGTGGGGCAGGACCGAGCAACCGCGACGTTGCAGAGCGTGCCGACGCCGGAGAATCCAAGGCCGATCAGCGCGAAGCCGGTGGCATACACGGCGTACGCGGGCTGCAGCGCGCAAATCGCGAAACTGACTGATGCCAGGAGTGCCATGCCGCGCACTGCTGCGTTGATGTGTCGCCGGTCGGCGAGCCAGCCGGCGATGAGGCTTCCTGCGGTGCCGGACACGAGCCAGGATGACAGGAGCCAGCCAAATGGCCCTGGATCGAGGTCGAGAATGATGCGAATCGACGGCGTTACCACGACGAGGAACTGCCCGGCGAGCATCATTACTCCGAACATGAGTGACGGTCCGACCACCGGGCGGAATTCGTCGGGAATCGACATCAGACGCATTGGGCGTGGGTTCTCCACAAGCGGTAGCGGGGTAACGGCTGGCTGCAAACGCCGGGCGGCACGCGTGGAAAGTACGGTACGGAGAGGTCGAACCAACGTGGCGTGGCCTCGGCGACACCCGCGGGCGACGGCACCTGCGGGCGACGGCACGCACAGGCCTGCCGCGGTCCGCCAGGAATCCGCCAGCCTTCTCTTGACGGGACCTCGCTGCGCCCCTACATTCCACCTTTGCGCTCTGGAACACTCGGCGTTGGGTTGGGCACCGTGAATTGAGCGCAACTTCGGAACAGAATCGGCATCGCAGGCCTTGACGGGCCGGGATACGTCATCTATCCTCTATTGCTCTTGCGCAACTCACATGGGAAGCGCGGGAGGCCACTGGAGCGAAGTTGTCGGCGACGGTGGCGCGGGAAAGTTCTCAAGGTTTTTCGCGAGTTAGCGCTTCGAGAGCTTGACGGCATAGAGCGACTGTGTTACACTTTGATTTCTGCGCAGTTAGACGCCATGCTCATTTGAGCAGGCAGAGGCCGCGCGAAGCTTCAGCCCAGATTACGGTGGCTGAGGCGCATCCGAGTTCCGGGTGTATATGCCGCTTCGGCGGCGCTGCTCTTTGAAAATCGAATAGCGTGCATCGACAGCGAGTATCGTTGATGGGCCCTTGTTCGGTCTGCCGCCAGAATATCGGCGGGTGGCCGGCAAAAGGGTTTCAGCTAGAATTGAATTAGTGAATACCACGGAGAGTTTGATCCTGGCTCAGAACGAACGCTGGCGGCGTGCTTAAGCCATGC
>CAZEAI010000049.1:0-32359 GCA_964510105.1 uncultured bacterium | reverse complement strand
CTCCGCCCGACGTTCTGGCACGAGACGGTCGGGCCGGACTACATCGACCACGCGTTTCGCTGGGCGCACGAGGCCGATCCCGGCGCGCGGCTGTTCTACAACGACTTCGGCGCCGATGGGATGAACGAGAAGTCCGACGCTATGTACGCGCTCGTGAAGGGGATGCTCGCGCGGGGCGTGCCGATCCACGGCGTCGGCTTGCAGATGCACGTCTCGTTGCGAAATGCTCCTGACGCGGACAGCGTCCGCCGGAACGTCGCACGGTATGGCGAGCTCGGCCTCGAGGTGCAGATCACCGAGATGGACGTGGCAGTCAACCCACCGGAAGAGACGCGGCCCATGCCCGAGCGGCTTGCGGCGCAGGCCCGTGTGTTCGCCGATACGCTGCGTGCGCTCGTCGACAGCGACGCCGGCACAGCACTCATCATGTGGGGCCTTTCGGACAAGTACTCGTGGCTGCCGAGGTTCCTGAAACGGGACGAGTGGGGCCTGATCTTCGATGCGGAGTTCGCGCCGAAACCCGCTTACCATGCGCTTCACGAGGCGCTCTCCCGCGCCGCTGGCGGCGGCTGATCGGTTCGGCACGGAACGCGTCGCTCAGCCCGCTAGGCTGTTCAGAGCGTACGCCGACGGGCATGCGACACGTGGACGGAAAGGGCATCATGAGCGGTACGCACCACGACACCACCATCGTGGGCATCTCCGGCAGCCTGCGCGAGGGAAGCTACACCCGACGCACCGTCGAGCTGGCACTGGCAGGAGCGGAGGAGGTCGGCGCGCGGACGCAGCTCATCGACCTGCGCGAGTACAACCTTCCTCTGTGCGACGCTCGGCGCGACCAGAGCACCTATCCTCCCGACGTAGCGCGGCTGCGGAGCGAGGTGGGTGCAGCGACGGGCATCGTCCTGGGCACACCCGAGTATCACGGCAGCCTGAGCGGTGCGCTGAAGAACGCTCTCGACCTCATGGGCTTCGGCGAGTTCGAGGGGAAGATGATCGGCCTGGTCGGCGTCGCGGGCGGGGGCGCGGGAGCGTATAACGCGCTGAATACGCTGCGCACCATCGGGCGGTCGCTGCATGCGTGGGTGATTCCGGAGCAGGCGAGCATCCCGGAGGCGCATCGTCACTTCGACGGCGCGGGGCAGCTCACGGACGACGGGATGCGCAAGCGCGTCATGGACGTCGGGCGGCAGGTGGCGCGGTTCGCGCATCTGCACGCGAGCCGGGAGGCCGAGGAGTTCATGCAGCTCTGGGAGCGCGCGCCGTCGAACCCGGGAGGGGAGTAGCGGCGCAGCGGTACGGGAATTGCGCGGATTGCCGCAGACACTTCTCCTCTCCCCGAGGGAGCGGCATGCACCACCTGATGGTATCACTGCTGATCTTCTCGGCTATCACTGTCGATGTGGCGGCCGATACGCCACCTGCGACCTCGAGGCTCCACACCGCGAAGCCGGCGGATAGCGCGTACTCGCTCACGCTGCCGGAAGTCTTTCTGGACCCCAACGCGGCGGACTGGACGGGGCGGGACATCCAAGTGGCTGTCAGCGCGACGGGTGACTCGATATGCAGCGTCGATCTGGCGTTCGTCGTCGACGCGATGTCCTTTCTGCCGGATACCCCATTCGTCGCGATGCACGCGTTCGAGGGGTTCCCGGGCGCTGCGCTGGACTGGAACGCGGCGGGCGACACGATATTCATCAGCGTCGCGTCGAACACGCCGGTGACGCTGGTTAACGAACCGGTCGTCGAGCTGTCCTTCATGATCGGACCGTACGGAGTGCCGTATGGCTGCATCCCGATCGAAGTGCCCCTCATGTGGCTGCCGGGGGTGGAGAACACGAACATCGACGAGCAGGCGCCGACGCTCACGGACGGCCGGATCTTCGTGATGACTGTCGGAATCGAGGAGGGACATCCCGCGCGCTTCGCCCTCGCGCAGAACGCGCCGAACCCGTTCAACTCCGTCACGACCATCGCGTTCTCATTGCCCGAGGCGGGTCGCGCCACGCTCGGCATCTACTCGACAACCGGGCAGCTCGTGCGGACGCTCGTCGACGGCGAAGTCGCGGCAGGTACGCACGCCGTCGTGTGGGATGGGCGCGACGACGCGGGCCGAGCAGCGGCGAGCGGGGTGTACATCGTGCGGCTTGCTGCCGGGGCGCACACGGTGCATCGGCGCGCGACGTTGCTGCGGTAGATCAGGTATGCTGGAGTAGGGACTCTCCTACAAAACGTCGCATGCATAGACACAGCGTCCCGTGTGTGCTATACTGCTACAGAGCATCTATGTCGTTCCCCCACCTACGTTCGGGAGATTCCCACCGCATGTCCCGCGGTTCCGGCAGACGAATCATCACGCACGCCGTGCTCGTCGCAGGCGGTGTGGTGTTCTCGCTTCCCTTCTTCTGGCTGGTCACGACGAGCTTCAAGGCCGACAAGGAGATGTTCGTCCTCCCGCCGCAGTGGATACCGGAACTCCCGCAGCGTGTCGTCGAATCGCCCTATGAGCGGACATGGCGTGACGAGACGTCGACGCAGTTCTTCGGCCTGGGCGCAATCACCGTGCAGGACCTCTCGCTCTCCGACTACCCCGTGCCGGGCTCCACGGAGCAATGGCGGATCGTCGAGCCGGCGAACCACACCGCAGCGCTGGACTCGTTCGAGTCGCGCGCGATTCTCCGCGTACCGTACGATTGGGGCGAGACGGGACGCGTCGTAGCGGAGATGAGCTTCGCCTCCCCGGTGCCGCCGGAGGACTTGCGGCGCATCGAGGTGACGTACAAGTCCGACCGGTCGTTCCACCGGATGCGGGTGCATGTCGCCAGTGCGGCGGAATCGTGGGAGTCTGCCGAATCCTCATGGCTGAGCACTGAGACGTGGAAGAGCGCGCCGTGGCAGTTCACTGAACCGCGCGAGGAGGAACGCTCCGCGCTTCGGCTGCGGAGGTCCGAGCCCAGCGACGTTGCTCTCTCGCACGGCGAGAACAACGTGGTGGTTCGCGTCGAGCTTGTGCGGACGCCGTGGCCGGTGGCGGTGTACCGGAAGTATCTGGAGAACTACTACGAGGCGCTTTCCTACATCCCGTTCGGCCGGTTCATGCTGAATACCGTCGCCATCACGGCGCTGAACATCGCGTTCCAGCTTCTGAGCTGCTCGCTCATTGCGTACGGGTTCAGCCGGATACGCTGGCCGGGGCGGAATGCGGTGTTCGGCCTGCTGCTCGCGACGATGATGATACCGGGCCAGGTGGTGATGATCCCGCAGTTCCTCATCTGGAAGAACCTCGGGCTCTACAACACGTGGGGGCCGCTGGTTCTGCCGGCGCTGTTCGGCGCGGGATTCTACATCTTCCTGCTGCGGCAGTTCATGCTCGCGATACCGCGTGATCTCGAGGACGCGGCGAAGATCGACGGCGCCGGGTACTTCGGCACGTGGCGGATGGTGATTCTGCCGCTGATCAAGCCCTCGCTTGCCGCTATCGCTATCTTCCAGTTCATGGGCTCGTGGAACGACTTCTTCAACCCGCTGCTGTACATCAACACGAAGGAGCTCATGCCGATCAGCCTTGGGCTGTATATGTTCAAGAGCGCTCACAGCGCGGAATTCGGCATGCTCATGGCCGCGTCGACGGTAATGGTTGTGCCGGTCGTGTTGCTCTTCTTCTTCGCTCAACGGTACTTTATCCAGGGCGTCACGCTGACAGGATTGAAGGGATGAGGCAATGACGAAAGAGAATCTGCGGTCGGTGCTCCTGGAGGCCGTCAAGAATGGCGACTGGGAAAGCCTACCCGATCTTCACGCCGCGATCAAGACTCGCGCGGACGAGCAGAACATCGTATTCGATGAAGAGCACGAGCTTGAGACGTACGCGAACCAGCTCATCTGGGAGCTGATGATTCGCGGGATTCTCGCGCCCGGTGGCGATGCCACGTATCTCGATTTCCAGGGGCTGCGCCTGACGGAATCCGGCAGGAAGTACCTGGGCGTGGAGACAGATGTCCCGGAGACCGACCCCGGCAAGTACATCGAGCGCTTGATAGAACAGGTCGGCCGGTCGGTGGACGACCTCCTGAAGCTCTACGTGCAGGAGAGTCTGCTCACGTTCCTCACGGGCAACTTCGTCTCCGCCACGGTGATGCTCAGCGTCGCCAGCGAGCGGCTACTCGACCTGCTCATCGACGAGTACGCCCGGGTCGCGCGCGAGAAGACCGGCAAGGACGCGTTCGACGCCAAGATCCGCCGCGCCGGCCGGAGCACGAAGGAACGGTTCGACGCCCTCCGCGCGGACCTGCAGAAGGCCGATCTGCCGAAGGAGATCGTCGAGACGGTGGACATGCAGCTGTCGGGCTTGTACACGCTCATCAGGTACGCCCGGAATGACGAGGGCGCGCCATCGGGCCGCGCGTTCGACAAGGACACGGCGCACGCCGGGCTGCTGCTGTTCCCGCAATACTGCACGCGCGTCTACGCGCTCATCAGCCATCTGGAGGGTGCGGAGGCGTAGGGAGAGCATGGGCGCGCGGGCCCCGACGACGAAGAGGGCTCACGCAAAGGCGCAAGGATCGCGAAGGGCGCGACGAGCATGGTGATGTAGATACCCCTCGCGCTATCCCCGCGTGAGGTGACTCCTGACTCGTGGCTGCGGACCCCTCGCTCTTGGAATTCGTGCGTTCCAGTGGCCTCCTCCTCCCTTCTCATCCTCCCCCGATTCTCCCGATCTTCCCTCCATCACGCCGGAGAGGGACTCCCATGCTCACGCCCGACGAGCAGTATCAATTCGATCTACACGGTTACATCGTCCTGCCCGGCGCCGTGCCGCAGGACGACGTGGAGCAGATGATCGCGCGGTCCGATGAATGGCACGCACTCGACGACGACAACCTGCCCGCTCCCCTCAAGACGTATGGCGACGCGAGCACGAAATCGTCGACGCCGCGTGCAATCAACAACGTGGAGTACGCCGATGAGGCATTCCAGCGGCTCGTGCTGAATCGCGACATCATGCGCGGAGTGCTCGCCCTGACGCGTAACTGCCCGCAGCTATCCAACGTGGCGCTGACCCGGAACACGCGCGAGTCGGACGACATTCCGTTCCACGGTGGCGTCTCGAGCGACTGGCGACTGCCGGCGAACGACTACCAGGCGACGTCGGAGGGGCCGTTCGCGACGTTCCTGAACGCGGCTGTGTCGCTCGTCGACGTGCCGGAGGGAAGTGGCTTCGTCTGCGTCCCCGGCAGCCACAAGGCGTACTATGCGCGGCCCGAGCACGTGGACATCTACTCCGACCCGCCGCTCGTGGTGAACGTCTGTCCGAAAGCCGGCGATGTGGTGCTCTTCACGGAGGCGCTCTGCCACGGCGCGCGGCGCTGGACGGCGGACTATCCGCGCCGGACGGTGTTCGTGCGGTACTTCACGTCGTACGCCGGGTGGACGCCGTCGCACGGCCCGATGGAGGAGTACCGGCACATGCTCTCGGACGAGGTGTACGAGCTGCACCAGCGCGCGGCGTACAATCATCGGAAGAAGGTCGTCGAACGGCTGCTGAGCGAACTGGGAGAGGTCTGAAGGAGACCATGCTGTGACTGCATTGGACGTTCTCGATTTCCTGAGGGGCTACGACGAGGGCTGGGTGAACTGGTCGGAAAGCGTCGACACGTTCAAGGCCGGCGATCCGACATCCGAGGTGCGCGGCATCGCGGTCGGATGGAAAGCGCACCGCCACTCGTTGGAACGCGCGGACGAACTCGGCTGCAATCTGTTCATTTGCCACGAGCCGCTCTACTACGACCACCGCGACAAGGAGCTGGAGTGCTTTCTCGGCTATCCGGGCGTCGTAGGCAAGCGCCAATGGATCGATGCGCACGGAATGGCCGTCGTGCGCTGCCATGACGTCTGGGACGGCGTCCAGGAGGTCGGCGTCACGGACTCATGGGCGGATGTGCTCGGATTCAGCGACGCGCTGCCGGAGAGCGATCGCTTCCTGAAGGTGTACGACGTTGCCGGGCGCTCGGCCGGAGAAGTCGCCGGGCAAGTGGCGCGCGGCGTCCGATCGCTTGGAAGCGAGTTCGTCGGGCTGATTGGCAAGGCGGACCGCCCGGTGACGCGAGCGGCGGTCGGCGTCGGCGCCGGTACGCCGGTGGAGCGGTTCATCGGTGAGCTTCGCGCCGACGTGTGCGTCGTGACCGACGACGGCTACACGTTCTGGCGGGAGGGCGCGCTCGCCATCGACCTGGGTGTGTCGCTGGTCGTGGTGAACCACTGCACCGCAGAAGATCATGGGATGAAGATGCTCGCGGAGGAACTGCGGAATGCATTCCCGACGGTGCCGGTGGAATTCCTGCCGCAGGGGGACACCGTGCAGCTAGTGCGAGGCTGATCAGGCCGGTTCGTCTTCTTCCGGCGGATCCTCGACTTCGCCGTCGAGCACCATGCGCACTTTGTGAGTGAACTCCTGCATGGTGAACGGTTTCTGGATGAAGTTCATGCCCTCGTTCAGGACGCCGTGCTCGCCGATGACGTTGTCCGTGTATCCCGACATGAAGAGCACCTTGAGGTCGGGCCGTATTGCGGAGATGCGTTCGCTGAGTTCGCGACCGTTCATCCGCGGCATAATCACATCCGTGATGAGGAGCTGAATGGGCTTCTTGTCCTCTTCCACGAAGCGGATCGCGTCGTCGACAACCCCCGTTTCGAGAACATCGTAGCCGCCGTCCATCAGCACCTCGCAGACGAAGCCGCGCACGACATCCTCGTCCTCGACGACAAGCACCATCTCGTTCCCCGAATTGTCCTCGGGGGGCGCCACTGCGGCCACGACCTCCTCGACGGCCTCGTCCGGCGCGTCGACGCGGGGGAAGTAGATCTTGAACGAGGTACCTTCGTTCGGTTCGCTCGTGGCCCAGATGCTGCTGTTATGCTGCTTGACGATGCCGTACACCGTCGCGAGGCCCAGGCCGGCGCCCTTGCCCCGGCCTTTCGTCGTGAAGAACGGCTCGAACACCTGCTTGAGGGTCTCCTGGTCCATCCCGTGGCCGGTGTCAGTTACCGAGATCATGACGTGAGGTCCGGCGGAGACGCTCTCGTACCTGGCCGCGAATTCGTCGTCGAGTTCGACGTTCGCGGTCTCAATGAGAAGCGTGCCGCCGCCCGGCATCGCGTCGCGGGCGTTCACGGCGAGATTCATGAGTATCTGCTGCACCTGCGAGCGGTCGGCTCGCACCTTGTCGATGCCTTCATCGAGCTTGTGGATGATCTCGATATCCTCGCCGATGAGTCTGCGCAGTATCTTCTCGAAGTCCCAGTAGACGGCGTTCAGGTCGAGCACCTGCATGTCGAGCATCTGCTTGCGCCCGAACGCCAGGAGCTGATGCGTCAGGGCCTTCGCCCGCTCGGCGGCATCCTTGATCTGAAAGAGGTGCGAGGTCGCCGGATGGGCATCTTCCAGCTTCCCCGCGGCAACATCGGTGTAGCCAATGATCGGTACGAGAAGGTTGTTGAAATCGTGGGCGATGCCACCAGCGAGGCGTCCGATCGATTCGATCTTCTGCGCTTCGCGGAGGTCTTCCTCGAGGTCCTTTCGCTCGGTAATATCCACCATCTGGCCCTGCGCGCCGGTCACACCGTCGTCCTCATACAGCGGTCGACTCGTGGCGCGCATCCACTTCACTTCTTCCTGCCGCGTGACGATGCGAAACTCCACGGGCTCGATGTTGTCGCCGTCGAGGATCTTGGCGATGCGCGAGGTGAAGTACTTCAGGTCCTCCGGGTGGACGAGTTCGTAGATGGTCTTCCCGAGCGTCTCGCCGGCTCGGTAGCCGGTGAACCCCTCAATTGCGGGGCTGACGTACGTGAGAACGGCGTCGGTATCCACAGAGAAGATGAGAAGGTGCGAGAGCGCCTCTTCGAGGGCGGTGTAGAGATCGCTGATCTGGTCGACAGCCTCCCACAGGAAGATCATGTCCTCCTGCGAGAACACGCCGTTCTCGGCCTTCTTGTTGAGGGCTTGCACAACACCGATTCGCACTCCCTGGCGATTCGTGATGTGCATGGTGGGCATGCTCTTGGTGCGGTATCCGGTCTTGCGGTCGACCTCGGGGCTGAATCGCGGATCGTCGTACGCGTCTTCGACGCAGACCATCTCGCCGGATCCGAACACGTACCCCGCGATCCCCTGATCGGGCGGGATCCGAAGCTCGCCCGGCTGAAGGCCGCTTGCGATGTAGCTGTACAGCTCGTTGGTCTTGGGATCGTAAAAGAAGACGGTGAGCCGGTCCGCGGTAAGGTGCATGCGCACGGCTTCGTTGATCTGTTCGATCATGCGGTCGTGCGTGATCCCGGAGTTCATAATCTTGCTCACCTTGAGCAGCGTATGAAGTCTCCGGATCTCCACATCGCGGCGCTCGAGATCCTGCTGCATCCTCTCCGACACTCTGAGGCTCCCCAGGCAACGCGGTCTGTATACTTCAGCGCGGGTGCGGAACGACGCAGTGAGACGACCGGTCCGATACCCTTATTTCAAGATGCTTATGGAAAGGTCAGCAATCCGGCGCGAAAGGGCAAGTCGGCGGCGTACCCACGCGATTCGAGATGGGCGGCATCCGCTTGCACTCGCCCCCGATTCGGGATGCGTGGAAATGCAGGGCGCCCACCAGCGCGGGATTCAGCCTCACTCGTCGGAAACTGCACGTGCCTGATCTCCGAGGCGTAGAAGCGCGTACGCGCCGAGGATCGGGCCGATGGCGAGGAACGAGAAGACCCAGCGCCATCCGATGAACTGCGCAAGCCACGGGAGTAGCTGGATGGAAACGATCGTGATCGCGAAACCCACTCCATTCTGAACGGTCAGCGCCGTTCCCGTGTACTCCGGTGGGCTGTGCCTCGCCGCGAGGGCGGAGAACTGCGGTGAGTCAGCAACGACGAATATCCCCCATATGAGCAGAAACGGGATCAGCAAGGTCGGCGGCAGATCGAACGCCAGCCCGGAGAGGCAACACATGCCGCCGCTTATCGCCAATGAGACAAGCGCGACGTTCCGCTCGCCGACTCGTCGCGAGAACCATCCGCCGACGACGCATCCGACCGCGCCGACACCCACGGTTGAGAAGGCAACCAGGGGTACCATTTCCGACCAGCCGGCCGGCGCATCTCGGAAACGCTCTATCAGGTAGAACGCAACGAGCGACCAGAACGCGTACAGCTCCCACATGTGGCCGAAGTACCCGAACGCCACGGCACGGAACTGTCTGGAGCGAAACACCTTGAGCGCCATGCTGCCGTCGATCGTCGCTCTCGATCTGAGATACGGGCCATCGCCAATGAGAGTTCGAGTCAGGATGCCACCGAGTAGCGTGCTGATCGATGCCACCGTGACCATGATGCGCCAATCGAACTCAGCGCCGACTGCCCTGAAGAAGTACGGTGACGCGGTTCCCAGCGTAAGCGCGCCGACCATGACTCCAAGCCCCCATCCCAGACCGGAGCGGAACCACGTGGCGATGATCTTCATGCCCACGGGGTAGATCCCGGCAAGGGTGACGCCGGTCAAGAAGCGGAGGGGTAGCGCTACAGCGATGCCGTCGGAGAGCCATGCGAACGCCGCGTTGAACGCCGCTCCGAGGACCGCCGAGAAGAGGAACACGTTACGCGGATTCAGTCTGTCGGCGAGGTTGAGGCACGCGTAGAGGAAGGTGCCGAAGATGAATCCGATCTGCGCTGCGCTCGTGAGCCACGCGCCGGCCTGATCGCTCAAATTCCAAAGCACTCGCAACGACGAGGCAACCGCCGTTCCGGAGAACCACGTCGAGGAAGAGAGGAGTACTGCTACCGAGACGACCGTGAGTGCGACTGCTTGCTTGCGTCTATCGGGCTCCGCGGTATCGCCCGTCATGGACAGTCCTTCATCCGACTTCGCGTGAACACCGGCAACCAGGTGGCTCAAGATACGTCACTCGGAGCCCACCGAAACGTTCCGTCCTTCGCGCATCTGCACCGGCGAGGCCGGAAGCGTGTCGAGCAACGGCAGCTCGACGCCGTCACGCGTCGTCACCCGTCCGAACGTGAGAACGCCCGTCGGGCACTCCTGCACGCATGCCGAGCAGCGGACACATTCCGGGTCGTCCATAGCCTCGCCCTTGTTCGCA
Source organism: uncultured bacterium (assembly GCA_964510105.1). Classification (GTDB taxonomy): domain Bacteria; phylum Latescibacterota; class MWCZ01; order MWCZ01; family MWCZ01; genus CAZWQW01. Next base: position 22,220 of record CAZEAI010000049.1, on the reverse strand, counting down.
AAGCTCATGATATCGATGCCCTGGTGGCAGACGCTTGTGCATACGTTGCACGAGATGCACTTCGTCTTCTCCGAGAAGATGCGGAAGCGGCCCCACCGGGCATAGACATGCATCAGCGCTGCCAGCGGGCAGAAGAAGCGACACCAGAAGCGGCCTGAGAACCAGAAATAGAAACCCAGCCCGACGACACCAGCCAGCAGGATATCGACGAACCACTTCCAGCTCACGAGGTACAGTGGCCCGGGCAGAGAGTGCCCGTCGAGCAAGGCGTCGAACGAGGTCGCAACCCAGGAGTCGGTCCAGACCCATCCGACGATGCGCACGGCCAGCAGGAGGAACGCAATGCCGAGAATCACCTGCCCGGCCAAATTGAGTCGATTCCACTTCGGGCCGTGGGGCATCTTCTGACGGTGCCGATCGCCGAGTGTCTCCGCCAGCGCTCCGCACGAACAGATCCACCCGCAGTACGCCCCCTTCCCCCAGTAGAAGACCATCGCCGGGATGAGAACGAACGTCTGGATGAACCCGATCACGAGCCAGGTCCAGATCGGTTCAGCGGTGAATATGTTGTAGACGAAGAGCGGCCAGGCGAGGATCAGTCCGAAGGCGCGCCAGTAGCTCCCACCGGGAAACAGATGGTCGCCGATCACCTTGCCGACGCCGTGTTCGAACCAGCCGTTGGCACCCATCCAGGGCAGCGCGATGTACGGCAGGATGAAGAGCGGGATCACCTGAATCGCCATGAGGGTGACGGTCTGCCACGTCACGTACGGAGTGCGACGGCGCTGAATGCGTCTGATGCCGAACACGACGACGATCAGGCTGTAGACCCCGGTGTAATAGAAGCTGATCTCTCCGAGCGACCCCAGGGAGGCGCCGAGGAGTGTCGTCGGGTCGGCTGCCCACGCTCCGATCGCGCCGCCGAGAGCCTTGAGGGCGCCGGGAATCGCGTCGAAGAACCAGAGGCCGGCCCGTGACAGCCAGTGCTTGATGGGCCCGCCGGCTTTGGTATCGTACAAAACGAAACACGCGGCGACGAATCCGAGGAATGAGAGCCACGTCCTCGGACTCCACTCGCCGCGCATCCGAATACCCGACCGGCGGAAGAATTCCAGCGGCGGCTCTCGGCCGATCATGGTGAATACCACGTCGCTCTCAACGGTCTCTTCGCTCCCCGCGCGGTCGACGAGCATCACCTCATGCTCGCGAATTTCCGTCGCTTGCGTGCCGAGGGCGACCTTCAGCGAGCCGGACGACGCGCCCGGCGCGTTGGGCGCGTTCGCGGATGCGTTGACGGCGTCGACATTCTCATGTTTCGGGCGCGTGAACTCCTTGCCACGGTAGCTGAGCGTCACGTCGGCGCCGGAATCCATAAGCGCGATCGCGGATTCGAGCGCGGTGTCGCCACCGCCGATGACGACGACTCTCTGGGCCGCGAAGTCACCTGGGTCGTGCAGTCGGCGGTGAACGTGCTCCAGATCCTCGCCGGGGACATCGAGCGGCCGGTAGTTGCCGCTCCTGCCGATCGCCACAATGGCTCGGAGCGCTTCGCTGGTCGCACCACCCTCGTGGTGCAGCAGAATCCGGCCGGATCTTCTCTCGATGCCACCGATGCACGAGTCGATGACGTCGATATCGTGCTCCCGGCGCTGCCCCTCGAGTTCATCGACGAGCGGCTCCTTCACGGCGGCGGTGAAACGCATCTCCCCAGCCGGTACCATATCGTGGGGGTAGGCGTAGATGGGCTTGCCCTTCGGGAAATCGCAGATTGTCGAGAAAGGCTGCGCCCCGTCGTAGACCGCGAATGAGAGGCCGCATTTCTTCGCCTCGAACGCAGCCGACACCCCGGAAACCCCCGCGCCGACGATGGCGATATCGACGATGCCGTCGACGCCGCGATTCTGCTGGAAGTCGGACTCGTCGCAGATCGTCTGGACCGCGCGCGCGCCGCTATCGGCGGAGAACTTCAGCAGAGGTATTCCGGCCAGGTCCCCGACGACGTAGACGCCGGGTACGTTCGTCCGCCCGGACTCGTCCACCTCGGGAAGCTTTTCGACGGTACCCGCCGGTACGCCGTCGACATGGAGCCAGCGCGCGTACCGGCGCACCGGTTCGGCGATAGATCGCGCAATACTCAGGATGGATGACCGCATGCAGAGCCCTCGCAGGTGTCTGAAACGTCGACCGGGCCTGAAACAACGACTCGAGGAGCCGAGTTCCGGCGAGCCCTCCCTTCGGTCGGGTCCGTTGTGGAGTTCGCGGCGCGAACTCCCGCCAAGTCGAGCCATCGGGCGATCACAGCGCCGGTTTGACTGACATCGTGACAACTGCTACGTTTCTGGCATATCGATGTGCTGCCTGATGCCGATCTGCCGAAACCTAGCCCCGTCGGCATCGTGAACCACCTCCAACCGGGGAGGCTCTTCATGAATCGCGTGCACGTGGTGAATCTCGGGTGTCGCGAGAACCTCGCGATCGGCTCCCTCGCAGCCCACTACTTCGTCGAGAACGACTGGGAGGTCGTCGAAGAGCCCGAGAGCGCCGACGTAGTTCTCCTGAACAGCTGCGGCTTCTGCGAGAGCGCCGAGCGAATGTCGATGCGCGAATATGATAGGCTGATGGCGGCCAAACGCGCGGACGCTCGGCTGATATTCGCCGGATGCCTGCCAGCGATCAACAAGGCGCTGGTCCGGTCCGCCGGCTACCGGGGCGTGTTCGTCACGCCCCGTACCCTCGGCAGGCTCGACGAAATGATCGATGCCGCGGTGCCCATCGAGAGCCTGGATGTCGGATGCCTCCCGTCCACCCCGAGCGATGCCGGGCTCAAGGGATTCCTGCTTAACACGGTGCATCGCACGGCATCGGCGCTGAGCCGGATTCCGTACGCTCCCATGCCTCGGTGGTTCTGGCAGATGCTCAGCCTTCCCTGGCACGATACCGAGTATGTGAAGGTCGGCGTGGGATGCCTCGGGGAGTGTTCGTTCTGCGCGATTCGCCGGGCGAAGGGGTCCACAAGAAGCGTCGCGATCGACGCGGTCGTGAAGAGGGTCGAGGAGACCATAGGGCGAGGCGTTACGAGCATCGCGTTTTCGTGCGATGAGCTTGGCTCCTACGGCCAGGATATCGGCACCGATATCGCCACGCTGATGGAGAGGATCGTCGCGCTGCCCGGCGACTTCCAGCTCATTCTTCGGAACATGGAGCCGGAATGGATCCGCGACTACTGGGATCGACTCGAGCCGGTGTTCCGCACCGGCAGGATCGCGTACCTCATCACGCCGCTCCAGTCGGGAAGCGACCGGATTCTCGGGCTCATGCGGCGCCACTACACGGCGGCGGAGTACCGTCGGATCATCGAGGGGATACGCGCCACGTCGCCGACGACGATCATACGGACGCACATCATGGTCGGCTTTCCGGGAGAGACGCGTGGAGAGTTCCGCGAAACGTACCGGCTCGTAGGTAGCATTCCGATCGACCATTTCTCGGTGTTCGAGTACTCAGAACGCCCCTTCATCCCGTCCGCGAAGCTCCCCGACCAGGTACCGCAGGCGGTCATCGAGCGCAGACGGCGAAGCATGCTGCTGCTGAACGCCCGGTGTTATCTCAAGCCGAGCCGATGGCTGCCGCTACGACCTCAGGCGGCGTAGAACGCGCTCGCGGCATCCATCACGACGATGCGCGAGTAGTGCCAGACCAGCGCGGCGCCAACCGACGTCGGCTCGCGGAGCACGAACTACGCCCCGTCGAACGTGTTGTAGACGATAAACGCCGCGTCGAACGCGCTCGCGGTACCCTCGCCGCGCGGGACCGGGTCCGACCCGTCGCGGATCCAGGACGGGACGATCAGCGGGCCGGTGTCGACCTGCCAGGTGTCGGCGCCGACAACGTTGATCGTCTTCATGGGATACTCGAGTTCCGCCGCTCGACCATCGCTACGGATTTTCGTGCGGGCGACGATGGGACGATTCGCACGAACAGCGTCGACGATGTCCGCCGACGTTTCGAGACGCTGGGCGTCGGCGTACTCGGCGATGGTGACGGCTACGTCTCCGAACCGATCGGCGTTACGGCCATCCTCCCACTCCGCCCATCGACCTGCCTCGTGCTGGGCGAACGTTCGCGTTAGCACGTGATCCCCACCACCATCGTCTCGATGCTCGAAGACGCCGGAGAACTCGTAGTTGGGATCGAGTATCAGGTGGTCCTTGCCATGCGTGTTCTCGCCTCGGCACGGCGTGATGAGCACGTAGTCGCGAGCATCGTCGCCATCCGTGGAGACGCGGCAGCGCGCATCGATCTGGATGCGGGCGGTGTTGACGTCCGGAATGGTGAACGCGAGGAACGATCTCGCAAAATCGCAGATGCGGGTGTCCATGTGTCCGTCCTCTGGAATGATTGGCGACTTAGCCTGCTGCCATCTGACTTCTGGATTGCATATTCCGCTTTCTCAGATTCTGCTGGCTCGGCACTTGACAAGGATGACATTGCCGTTTATTATCGGTCGTGAGCGTTGAGTCCTGCAACGATGATCTCTGGACCAACTCTCGCTGTTAGTTCTTCGACCAACGCCTGTGGAGCTCGCGGGTGCGTCGACCTGCAGCGAGTGTGTCTGGAGCACCGTCGTTCCCAGCAGGGCCAGCGCTCTTCTTATTTGCATTCGCTTTCGCCACGTAGCTGGCGAGCGGCTTAGCCTTCCTTGTCGCGCGGCTTCCGGGTTCAGGAATGGATATAGCGAACCGGAGTTCTTGAGACTAGGCCTATCGTTCGGTGTCCAATTCCTGTCCGGAATCCACTGCTTCTGCGACTGAATCGTAGCTCCGACGTAGTCCTACGGTGTTTCGAAGTCCTCCCAACGAAACCGTGAAGAGGTACGCGGCGAGACCGTGTCCCGTTCCGCAGCTCCCTCACCAAAGCCCTCGGGCGCCGGTGCCGTTCGCACGGCCCATTCATGCTCGTGATAGTTGTACTGAAGCCACTCGACCGCGCCCGTCTCTAGGTCACATCGCCAGAGTGTGGGCCGGGTCAGTGGGCCATCTCCACGGATGAACTCGTACCGTGGACCTTCTACCGTTGCAGTCGTCTTCCTCAACTCACTTCGGACCTCACCTATCATCATCCCCACCCATAGCACAGCAACTACCCCGATCCAGCGAATGACCGTGTAGTATTTCGAATTCATGTCCGCATGACCCCTTCCGAGTCAATCGTTACTCAGCGCGACCCGCCCGGCTGGATGGACGCCAGACATCGCTGCCCGGCGTCCGAGCCGTACTCGTTTCGCCACTCTTCAGCTCTCCGTCACCGTGTTCCGAATGGCTCCCAGCGTCTCGATCTCGATCTCGACCACGTCGCCCGGCTTCAGGAACGTCCCGGACGCAGAGCCCACGCCCGCCGGAGTGCCGGTGGAGATGACATCGCCGGGCTCAAGCGTTATCCAGCGCGTCGTCCACTCGACGAGTTCGTCCACGCCGAAGATCATCTGACCGGTGTTCGCGTCCTGCTTCAGCTCGCCATTCACGCGCGTCTGAAGGCTCAACGCGTGTACGTCGGGAACGTCGTCGCGAAGTGTGAGGCACGGCCCCATGGGCGCGAAGGTGTCGAACCACTTGCCGTTGAGCCAGTCGAACCACTTGTTTCCGTCGCGCTCTTCGCGCGTGGTCTCGACTTTCAGCGTTCGTTCGCTGACGTCATCCACCACGGTGTACCCCGCGATGTACTCCATCGCATCGGATGCCTTGACGGACCGGGCGCGCTTGCCCATCACGATGGCGAGTTCACCCTCCCAGTCGATGCAGTTCGCGTTCGCCGGATAGAGGATGGGATCGTAGGGCCCGGTGACGCAGGTCGCGGGCTTCATGAACAGCCGCGGCGTCGTCAGCTCCTTCTCTGCCCACTCGTGGCCGGATTCACGCAAGTGTTCTCCGTAATTGCCCGCAAGCGCAAGGAGTTTGCCCGGTCTGGGAATCGGCGCCGCGAGGTGCAGCCCATCGAGATAGCAGACGGAATCGCCCGCCTTCAGCGAACGCGCGACCGTCTCAGCGGCGGCGTCGATGGCCGGCTCGCCGAGGGTGAGGAAATCGAGTACCGAGCGCGGCTTCTCATCGCGAAGGATGCCCGTTGCCTGCGGATTGTCCTGGAGATCGACGACCTTGTCGCCGTCGGCGATGCCGAAGCTGATCCCGTCCGGCGTGTAGAATGATACGAGACGCATAGCGCTGCTTCTCCTCCTGTATGGTTCCTACGATGCAGAATCGGTGTCACACGCGGGCGGCGTATCTCCCTGGTGGTCCCACTTCACGACGTCCTCGACGTCGTCTCGATGGATGAAGAAGCCCTGCACGACGTATCCATCGTCGCGCTCTTCATCCACCTCGTGGAAGCACCTGTCGCCCCACCGGCGAATACCCAACCGTTCTGCCATTGCATTACCTCGTCGGCGAGCATGTTCCGTCACCGAATCTACGTGCGCCACGCTGGTAGTCCCAGCGGATCAGCGGCCGATTCCTAGAAAGGGGAGTGATCGACCTTCGCGTGAGCGGCCGGAACACGTCCGATGTGTCGCTCTCCGAGGTACTCACCATGATGGATCCATAATGTATCAACCCGGCAACCGTTCCGCGCAGCGCAAACACGTTGCGGCGCAGCGACCCAACGACGTTGGCGGCGGGGTTTCGGATAACGGCGTGGACACCGTGTATGTCGTGTATTATCCAGGGATAACAGTGGTTCCTCACCGCCTGATCACCGGTCTGGTGACGGGTGGTGGCAAGGCTGGTCCGTTATCTCACGGCAGGACACCATATCGACCTATTTCCTCACCGCTTCGTCCCCGACTCACCACCGCGGAAGACGTCGGCGGGAACGTGTCCGAGGGTACGTCCGCACCACTGCCGCACCACACAACAAGAACAACAAAGTACCTACCCTCTTAGGAGGATGATCTTAGTACTCGTATCGTGAGAGGCGAAGGAAACATCCACGACTGTTGAGGAGGAGAGGAAGATGAGCTATCGGGTGTGTCTGGTCGGTTGCGGCCGGATGGGAGCTACCATCGACGATGAGATAGCCGATCCGAAGAGGGATGTCTGGATTCCCTTCTCTCATGCGGCCGGCTACGCTGCGTGCGAGCAGACGGAACTTGTGGCGGTGTGCGACGTGGATCAGACGAAGGCCGAGTCTATCCGCGAGCGATACGGGGCGGAAAGGGCCTACACCGACTACCGGGAGATGATCCGGGAGATGGAACCGGATATCGTGAGCATCGCCACGCGTCCGGACGCGCACGCCGATGCGACAGTCTTTGCCGCGGAGAACGGCGTACGCGGCATATACTGCGAGAAAGCTCTCTGCATGTCGATGGCGGAGGCGGACCGGATGCAGGCGGCGTGCAATGCTTCAGGCGTAGCATTCAACTACGGCGCCCAGCGGCGATATATGCCCCTCTATCGAACGATGCGCGAACTGGCGATGTCGGGGCAACTTGGCGATCTGGAAGTAACCACGGGCTGCCACGGTGGTGCGAGCGCTGCGCAATGGGGTCACACGCACACGGTCGACGTACTCATGTTCCTGGCGGGAGATCCCGAGGTGGACTTCGTTCAGGGCACAGCCAATTTCGACTCAGAGGACGTCAAGGATGGTCGAATCCAGGGAGACCCGGGCATCCCGGCGGCAATGGTGCGTTTCTCCAACGGAGTATGGGGGCACGTCCTGGGGCGCTCAGGCAGCGACTTCGAGGTACTTGGAACGCTCGGTGCACTGCGGACTCAGAATGACGCGATGGGGCATTGGCTGCGCGCAGAAGAGTCGGGTAGATACCGAATGCTCGAAGAAGCTCCGTTCCCCGAGCACAACTCGGACAGCGGTACGCTGAACGCGATACGCGAGATCGTCGCCGAGCTTGACGGTGGCTGGAGGACTTCGGGGAACATCGACGTCGCCTGTCGCAGCCAGGAGATGATATTCGGCATACTGGAGTCGGAACGTCGAGGCGGAGCGCGGGTAACACTGCCGCTGGAGGATCGCTCGCTGACCGTGGGGTGAAGCAGCTACGTACGGCGTCGCCGCGGCGTGCATGGAGTTCGGTACACAAGAGACCGGGATGGGCGCCAGTGGCCCATCCCGGTCGTGTCGTACTGAGCGATGTTGTATCGGTCAGTCGTTCTCGTGATCATCCTTCGAGAGCTGATCCAAGACGGATTGAGCGCCGGCGCCGGTGTGCGGATCGTCGACCTCCGCGGCCGCGACACCACCCAGCTCATCGCCGCCGATCGTACCGACTTTGATATCGATCTGCGAGCGATCCTCGATGCGGTCGACGCGGCCGTCGCGAATCCAGACGATTCGGTCGGATACGTTGAGCATCGACGGGTCGTGAGTGTTGGAGATGATCGTCACACCCATGTCCTCATTGAGGACGCGCAGGAGCTCGATGATATCGTGGCCGGTCTTGAGATCCAGGTTCGCGGTGGGCTCATCGGCCAGGATGATCGACGGATCGTTCGCGAAGGATCGCGCGATAGCTACGCGCTGCTGCTGGCCGCCGGACAGCTCGGTTGGCTTGTGCTGCCAGCGCCGTTTCAGACCGACGCGATCGAGAAGTTCCATTCCCTTGGTCATGGCTTCGTCGCCGGTCATGCCGGCGAAGATCATGGGGAGGGTGACGTTTTCGAGCGCCGTCATCACCGGGATGAGATTGAAGGTCTGGAATATGTATCCGATCTTCCGGCAGCGTAGCCACGCCAACTCGTAGGCATCCAGCTGGGCGATATCGACTTCATCGATATAGACGGTACCGTCGGAGGGCTTGTCGAGGCCACCGATCATGTTGAAGAGCGTGGTCTTGCCCGATCCCGAGGGTCCCATGATGCTGACGTACTCGCCGCGAGCGATCTCCAGGTCGATGCCCTTCAGCGCCTCAAGGAAGCCATCCCCCATGGGGAAGCGTTTGCGCAGCGCGCGAGCGCGAACAGTGTTCTCTGTGGCCTGTCCCTCTGTCATGGTCCTGCCCTAACCTCTCTCCGGAGATGATCTCCGTATACGTCTACGATCACACTTCCGTACGCATCGCGTCGGCGGGCGCCATTTTCGTCGCCCTGTAGGATGGGAAGCTCGCCCCGAGCACTGTCAGCGCGATGCCGGCGAATGTGCCCAGGACAACGTTCAACAGTGTCTGCAACCATGGGAGCGCGCCGAGCACGCTCGTGCCATTGCTGATCAGGGCCCCGAAAAGAACAAGAACCACGCCGGCGATCGCTCCCAGGAATGAGCCGATGAATCCCTGGAAACCGGATTCGAGCAGAAACAACTCGACGACGAAGATATCCGGCGCGCCGAGACACTTCATTGTACCGATTTCCTTGAAGCGCTCGGTCACGGACATCAGCATGGCGTTCGCTATGCCGATGACGCACACGATGAGCGACATACTCACTAGCCAGGCTTGCCTTGGCTCCTCACCGATGAGTTTCAACATCACGCCGATGCCGACGCCTTCAAACTGCATTCCCTCACCCACGGGCGCCGTTACCTGTTCGACGATGGATGTCGTGAGCACGGATGTCAGGAAGGCGATGGCGAAGAAGATGCCGCCGATCGTGATGACGGATCGGCCGAAGCGTATCCGCAGGCTCTGGAAGGCGATCTTGATGGCGGTCGTGAGCGCGTTCGGGATCTTGTCTCGCTTCATCGCTTCGTGAAAGCGAGCCATCGCCTCCTTGTGGCTCGCCTCATCGAACCGCGATTCCACGACCTGTGCTTGCTCTGTCATGTTTGCGCCTCGTGTTACCGACGCTTTTCCAGCCGCGAGCGAGGGATTTCGAAACCAATCAGGTTCTTCTTCGCCAGCGTGCGGAGATACGCGATGAGCGACGCCTCCGCTTCACGTCGATTCAGCTTGTATTCCTCGGCAAGCCGACCGATCATCGTTTGAACGGTCGTGCCCTCTTCTATCATCTGCCAGACGCTCGTGCCGACTTCATCGAGCGCGATCGTTCTCTTATCGGGTGTGTAGAATACTCTTGAGAGCGCTTTCACCCACCACTCGTCGCGGCGAGGTATCTCGATCTGTATCATCTGCTCGCCGTTCAGCTCCCAGGACACCGCCTGGTTCAACACGGCGCGCGAGGCGAGTAGATCGTCTTTTGTAAGCCGGGGTTTCGACCGACTCTTGAAGAGTCCTAGCATACCAGGAACCGGGAACAACCGAGGCTTACGCGCTGTCGACGAAGCCTAAGGGTAAAGCCCGGTACCACCGGGCGCAAGTGTGGGGTTACCGTCCCATGGTTCCCCATCGGCGACCAGCGAGGCCCTCGCCCACCGAACCTGGTATTCACAGGCAACCCGAGGACCTCACGCCCCCATCTTCTTCGTCTTCCCGGCATGGGAGAGCACATCGAGCATAAGCTCGGCGCCGTCGAAACGGCCGAGAGCCCCGTGCGCGGCTGTGCCCTCGCCGAACGAGGTCGTGTCGTCAACGCGTACTGTCGGGCCGGACAGCAGTACGGGCACCGGGTGCCACGTGTGCGCCTTGAACACGGCCGGCGTCGAGTGGTCGCCGGTCACTACGACCAGATCCGGGCTCAGCGCCATCAGACGCGGTATCTCCCTGTCCGTCTCCTCGATCTTGTGGACGCGTCCCTCGAAATCGCCATCTTCGCCGAGGCTATCCGTCTTCTTCACGTGCAGGAATGTGAATGTGTAGTCGAGCCATTCACGTTCGATCGTCGTGAACTCGTCGGCGATCTCATGGCCCGTCTCGAGTATCTCCATGCCGATCATCCGCGCGACACCTTTGTAGTCGGGGTACGTCGCGATGCAGGCCGGCGTGACTTTGTAGCACTCCTGCATGTGGACGAGGTCGGGCTGCTTCGCGAAGCCGCGGAGGACGACCATGTTCGCCGGGAGCTTGTCGCTCAGGGCGGACTTAGCCTGGGCGACGAACTCGCGCACGTACGACGCTGTCTTCTCCGCTCCGGGCGATGTTGCCGTCACCGGTCGCGCCGGTTTGCCGACCTCTCCGGGATCGGTGTCCGCGATCTCGATCTCGAGGCCATTGCCCTCGAATATCACGACTGCGCGATAGTCCATGACTGCGTGGACGGAGATCTTGACGCCCGGAACGTCGACCGCGCCATTCAGCAGCTCGGCGAGTTCGGCGCACTGATCGGTTGGGATACGCCCGGCGCGCCTGTCGGTGATGTTGCCGCCGCTCTCGGTACAGAAGTTCATCCTGGCGGCAACCTGGTTCGGCTTCAGCGTGATTCCGATGCCGTTCGCCGCGATGGCTCCCCGGCCGATATCGTGAGTGAAGGCGTCGTAGCCGAAGAGCGCGAGATGAGCGAGGCCGCTACCCGGAACGATGCCTCTGCCGAGGGTGTCGATCAGTCCCGTAGCGCCGTCTCTGGCGAGTGCGTCCAGGTTGGGCGTGGATGCTGCTTCCAGTTCCGTGCGACCGGCTTCGTTGGAAAAGCCTCCGAGGCCGTCTATGACGATGAACGCAATCCGCGAATCCGATTCTACGGCGACTCCCGGTGCGATTTCAGAGCTGATGAAACCCATGGGTAGTAGATCCTTCCGGTGTACGTAGTGATATCCTGCTTACGATTCGATGACGCCGAGACCTTCGATGACGGCGCGGAGCTTCGCTGTCTCCGCTTCGCTGAACGGCGCGAGCGGTCGACGTGAGTTCCCGACGGGGATGCCGCACATCTCGATTCCGCGTCGCACGCCGGGTATGGGATTGACGCGGCCATCGCCGCCGAATGCCAGGAACAGCGGGAACATGTCGAGGTGCAACTCGGTTGCCTCGGCCAGCCGGCCCTCCTTGAGTGCGCGAACCATCTTCTTCATCATCGCGCCGACGATCTGCGCGCCACCTGAGACGACTCCCACGGCTCCCTGCGCGATGACAGGGAACGCCATCATGTCATCGCCGTCGATTACGACGAAGTCATCGCGACCGTGTGCGTTCAGGAGAAGTTCCGTGCTCTGTACCGGGTTGATTCCGGCTTCCTCTTTCACGGCCACGATGTTCGGGACATCCATGAGACGTTTCACTGTCTCGGCGTCGACGTTCACGCCGGTGAACAGGGGAATATTGTAGATCATGAGCGGCAGGCCGGTGGATTCCGCCACGTCGACGTAGTGCTGGTAGACGCCGTCCGGTGACGGCTTCTGGTAGTAGGGCGCGACGATCATCGCCAGGTCGACGCCGATCCGCTCGGCTTCAGCGGTGAGGCGGATGGTGTCGCGCGTCGAGGCGGCGCCGGTGCCCGCCATCACTGCGGCGCGACCTCCGGCAGCATCTTTGACGACCTTCCATGCCTGAACGCGCTCATCGTCGGTCATGACGGGGAACTCGCCGGTTGTCCCGGTGACGACGAGGGTATCCCCGCGGCCGGTGTCGAGAATCCAGTGGGCGAGTTCGGCGAGGCAGTCGAAGTTGACGGACTCGTCCTTGTGGAACGGCGTTACCAGCGGTACGAGAACGTCGCCAAGAGCGCGGTATTCCATCACTGCCTTCCTTCGTGGTTCGGAGTTGCGCCGGGGCGTTCGCGCCGCTTCGACGCATACCAAGCTGAGTAGATGAAAAGTACGCGCGCGGACCGAGGTGGAACAAGGTGCCACAGTGAACGCTCGATAGCGTCCAAAGGCCGGTGAGATGGGCAGTTACGTATTCGCGCTTGACTTCTCAATCCGAATAGCGTATCTATTGCCCGAACTCCCGTGGGTGCGCTGACAACGGTGTTTCGGTGCTCACTCCATACACCCTCTATCTCGTGATGATGCCATGATGCGACGGATTCTCTTCTGCATCGCCAGCCTCGCCTTCGCGACGAGTGCGGGCGCCGCGCTGAACCCCTTGTCCCTGGACCTGCCGCCGCTTCGGTACAGCGCTCAGGCGTGGGCTCCCAATGACACCGCCTCAACCGCCTCGGGGCGGTCTATCCTGGCGATGACCGGCATAACGCCGTGGGGAGCGATCAGGACATACGTCGTCTGGATCGAGCCCAACCTGTCGGATCAGCCGTCCATCGCGCGGATCGATTCCACGTCGATCCCGGGCGTGGTCTTCGGCGACATCGATCTCGCGGACTACAACCGCGACGGATTGATCGACGTTGCGGTCGCCGGGCGCATCACGAGCGTTGTGGACTCGCTGGCGTCCACCAGGACGTACGTGTACCGACAGACAGCGGACGTGAACGGTAACCCGATCGGCTTCACCGAGGAGGCGAACATAAGGGATCCACGCGACGTTGCTGTCGACTCATGCGCGGTCCAGTGGGTGGACTTCGACGTGGACGGGGAGGTGGACCTGCTTGTGACGGGTCGGCGCCGCGATTCCGCGACGGAGAGCGGTTCGACCGTCATTCGCAGCTCCAGCGTGCTCTACTTCTTCCGCAACGAGCTTGACGGTACGACTCGGAACTTCGTGCTGGACGATGGCATCGCGAGTCGCACGAACCAGATCATCCCAGTATACGGAGGCGACTTCGACTGGGGCGACATGGACGCCGACGGCGACCCCGATCTGGTGATCACCGGATTGAACGTCACGAGCCTCCAGGGCGGCGGCGTGTTCCGCGATACCCTTACGAACATCTACGTGAACGAGCCGCCCGGCGTGCTGACTCTCAGCACGTTCGCCGATCTTCCCGGGCGGTATGATGCCGGTGTCGCGTGGGGTGATTTCAACAAGGACGGCTGGCTGGACATCGCGCTCGCGGGTCACGCGAAGATCCCCGACGGGGGAAACATCGTACTGAAGGTGTACGAGAATCTGCGCGTCCGGAATCAGGCGAACTTCGCCGAGGTGTCGATTCAGCTCGATCAGAGTAGCGCGGTTGCCGGGCCGGTCGAATGGATAGACGTTGATAACGATGGATGGGTCGATCTCGTCGCCATGGGAAAATCGGACGCCTGGGCCGACGGCGTTCGCTACTACAGGAATCAACAGAACGCGACGTTCGACAGCCTTGAGACCGATCACGGCTCGTTCCCACCGCTGACAGATGGCGCGTTCAGCATCGGGCATCTCGACGGAAACGGGACGGTCGACGTCATCACGAGCGGCCACCGAACCGATTCGGGCGTAGACGAGAGCGCGGCGTGGCTGAACGACCGTGCCGCGCCGTCGGGTGATCTCGTGACACCGAGCCTGAATCTCTCGCAACTCACCATTGCGGACAATCAGATCATATTCGTGTGGAACCGGCCGGGGGCGTATACCGACGATCCGAACATCACGTACGAAGTGATGATGTACTTTAACGCCGGCGGCCTGAAAGTTCTGTCGAACCGCGCCTCGTTCCAGGTTGGCGCGCATGGCTCGGGATCGGCGTTCCGGCTCCATCGCTCCCTTGCGCCGAACCCGTCGATGCCGGTCTACGTGCGAACCGTAGATGCCGCCGGGCGGACCTCCGCGTGGTCGCAGGCGCGGACGCTGCGCGTGCAGGACTTCGTCGTGTCGTTGCAGAATATCGAGCCGGTGCAGCTTGGCGCGGCTTCGTGGGTGGATGTTGACAACGATGGCTGGGCCGACCTGACGGTGAATGGGTACAACCAGGGGCTTAGCCCGACGAACCGGCTCTACCTCAACGACGAGGGGTCGCTTCAGCCGGTGGCGACTGAAGACTTCAATATGGGCGGGCTCATACAGGGCGGCCCGAGCTGGGGCGACGTGGATGGCGACGGGTACATCGACGTTCTGATGACCGGCTCGCAAGATGCTTCGAATCGCACGACTCGCATTCACCGGAACTTGTCATCGGGAACAGCGGGTCGCTTCTCCTCGAGAGTTGCGCAGTACACCGATGAAACGCTACCGCGTCTGACGGGCTCTCGCGCGGCCATGGGCGACATCGACAACGATGGCGACATCGACGCGGTGGTGACGGGTGTCGAGAGCGCGACGCCGATCACGTATCTCATCGTGAATCAGGGCGTGGATGAGCTGGGCGTCCTCCAGGTCGACGTGGATACGCTTCGCCTCGGTCTGGCGGATCTCGATCCGGATGACCCCAACTACTCGGTCAAGGGCGCGGACGGGCTCTTCGACGGCTGGCTGTCGCTGCATGATATCGACCAGGACGGCGATTTGGATCTCACAGTTCAGGGCAACGTGGACGCCAATCTCGACGATGGGGACAACGGAGCCTGGAACAACTACATGGGCGGCTATCTCGTCGTGTACCGGAACGACGGCGCGCGGCAGTTCAGCCCGTGGCACGTCTGGGATGGTGCGAACGTCGTGACTGAGATACCGGTCGGGAGTTCGCTTCTCGATCAGCTCGGCTCCGGGCAGCACGCGTGGGTGGATGTGGATGACGACGGCGACCCCGACCTCGTCGCCATCGGCTACTCGAGCGTGTCGACCGAACGCGTCCTGATAGGCCACGACTGGGACGCCAGTGCGCTGCGGACTTACGAGAACATCGGCGCCGGCGAGTTGTCCATGAAGCAGGCGTTCGACGGGCTCTACCACGCAAGCATCACCGTGGCCGATGTCGATAATGACAACGACGCGGATCTTGTTGTCTCTGGCTATGACGATCATGGCACGGGCTGGAGCGGATTGCCCGAAGGCGATCCAATCATCCGGTACTACATCAACGACGGGAGCGGAACGTTTGCGTTCGAGGACATTGGGTTGTTCTCGAACAGCGCGGGCTATGCCGACGGCGCGGTCCGGTTCGCCGACATGGATCACGACAATGACCTCGACTTGATCGCCAACGGGTTGAAGGGGCTCGGTCAGGGCAAGTTCGTGCCGGAGAGCCGGCTGTACAGCAACACGTCGTCGAACTCCGGGTTGTTCGTGAATACGCCTCCCAGCATGCCGACCGACCTGGTCGCGGCGGTGGATACGACGGATGCAGTGGCACTCTCGTGGTCGCCGTCGATAGACCAGAGTTCGCTCACGTACACGATGCGCGTGGGAACGACCTTCGGGGGCCATGAGATTCGCCCCGGTGTCGAGGCTGTCGGGCAGGGCGGGCTTGGATACGTGACGTCGGCTCGGTTGTCGAACCTGGCCGACGGCGAGTACGACTGGGCCGTGCAGGCCGTTGACGCGGGATTCCTGCGCTCGTCGTGGTCGATCTCCGAGTCGTTCATCATCGACACGACGCCGCCGCGTGTGGCCGGAATCGAAGGGGATACTCTGGGCGTTTCGCTCAGCGGGGCACTGGAGTTGCGCGTCGATCTCGACGACGCACTGACCGGCGTGGACACGCTGGATGCAGCGAACATCGCCGTTCAGGTTGAGCTGCCGGGCGACGATCCCGCGGATGTCGTGTTCGCCGAGTGGGCTCCGGGCGACGTGTGGGTTGGCGAGGTTTCGCTTTCGGTGAGCCGTTTCCTCAGCGAGCCGATGACGGTCTCGATCAGCGGCGTCAGCGATCAGCGCGGCAATCCCATGCCGGATACGACGTTCTCGAAGCAGCTTACCTCGCCGGCCGTGACCATTGTGACGGAGAACCTCGGCGGAACGATCCAGAACGCCGCGCGGACGATCGAACTCTACTTCCCGCCGAATACGTTCTCGTCCGACGTGGGCGTGGCGCTCGTTGAGCGTGATCTCGCGGAGTTGCCGGCAGGCCCGAGTGGCGCATCGCCGATCGGGGTTGTCGCTCAGTTCGAGCCGGACGTCAGCGGGCTGACGTTCCAGCGACCCGTTGTGTTGAAGATGTCGTACGACGCGGCCGCGCAGGCGGGTGCCGTTCACGTGTTCAGGCTCTCGGGAACGTCATGGGCATACGTCGGCGGCAATCCGGATGCAGCCGGGAGCACCGTCAGCACGTCGATAACGGAGTTCGGCACGTACGCGCTATTCGAGGCCGATGGCTCGACGAACATCGAGACACTTTCCGACCTGAAGTGCGTTCCGCGGGTATTCTCGCCGGGTGTGGACGTGTTCCGCGAGCCGGCGGCGCTCAGCGGCAAGGCCGCGATCACGTTCAGCGTCGCTCAGGCCGATGCGGGCGGGACGGCGACGGTCATGGTATACAACCGCGCCGGCAGGCTCGTGCGTAAGCTTGACGATGAGGCGGTGGCTTCCGGGAGCAACTCCATCGAGTGGGATGGACGGGACGACGGCAACGACGTCGTACCGAGCGGGCTGTTCATCGTTGTGGTTGAGATCGGCGGCACGCAGGGAACGCAGACAGTGGTGGTGCTCGACAAATACGCCCGTCCGTGACACGGCGCGGTTCACTGTAGAAGACAGGGTGACATCGTATGCGGATGCAACGACTCCTTCAAGCATGTCTCGGCATCGTCCTGGCGGCGAGCGTCTCGCTTGCCGGTACTCCGAGCTACTTCGTACCCGTGGGTGCGCGCCCGGTCGCGCTTGGCGGCGCGTTTGTCGGCATCGCCGACGATGCGTACGGGGTGTACTGGAATCCCGCGGGCCTTCCGCGTCTTCAGCGGCAGGAATTCCTCGGTGGGTACGCGCCGAATCAGTACGTAAGCGGACTATCCGCGGGGCACGGCGCCGGGACGATTCCGCTTGGCGAGCAACAGGCCATCGGCCTGGACGTGTTCTACACGGGATTCAGCGACGACGAACTCGATTTCACGGACCTTGATATACGAGCCTCGTATGGCGTGGCCCTCAGCCGGTCGCTCTCGCTGGGAGTCACCGGCAAATTTGTCTCACCGGTGAACGTGAAGGAATACGGGACGGACCGGTCGGGAACCGCGCAGGGGTTCGGTTTCGACGTTGGCGCAATCTACGATTTCGGATCGAAGTTCCGGTCGCTTGACGGCCTGCGTCTGGGCTTGGTGGTCCGGGATATCGGCGGAACGTCGGTGAACTTCGACGAAACGGGGCAGAGCAGCGAGGTGTACCCGCAAGAATGGTCGGTGGGGGCGTCGTATCGCCTCGGAGAGCGGCTGCTTCTGGCGACGCAGTTGGATGACCGCATCCACCTGGGTGCGGAATTCTCACCGTTCAGGATGATCGCTCTGCGTGCCGGAGTGCAGCGCGACGTTCGTGGCTATGGCGACGATCTGGTGTTCAGCGGTGGCCTTGGGTTGAAGTGGCGTGGAATCCAGTTCGCCTACACCTACGAGCATCACCCCGTCCTGAGCCCGACGCACCACATCGGTTTGTCATTCGCCTACAACCCGTCGTTCATAACGATCAGGGGCGCTGAGGTGCAGCTCTCGCCGATCTACCGCGCTCTGTACCGGTCATACGAGGCGACGCCGGACTTTGCGGAGGTGACGTTGAAGAACACGTCGCCGGACCCGGTCGCGGTGAACGTCGGTATCACGGTTCCGACGATGATGGAGGAGGGTCAGTACCACACCCAGCAGTTCGTCATGCCGGCGCAGGCGACAGAGACGGTGCTGTTGACTATCACCGTGGACGACAGCGTGCTGATGCGCGAGACGTCGAGCTACGATAACCTCGTGCAGCCGGAAGTGTACGTGACATACCAGCAGGAGCGCGAGGAAAAGCGGGCGACGCGGCAGCTCGAAAGCATCTATGTCGTCGGCCGCAACAAGATGACGTGGGAGAATCCGCTCCGCATCAGTGCATTCATCACGCCGGAACACCGCGCCGTAGTGGATTTCGGCAACCGGACGATCAATGAGTTCCGCCAGGTTCGCGACGAGGTGTTCGACCGGTGTCGCAACCTGGGCACGGCGATGATGATCTTCGACGCGGTCGGCAAGTATGGGATCAACTACAACCCGGATCAGACGACGCCGTACTACAAGCTCGTGAGCGACACGACGAACATGCGTACGATCTTCGACACGATCAATTATCCCATCGACACGTTCCGGTCGAAGCTCGGAGACTGTGACGACGTGACGGTGCTGTACACTTCGCTCCTTGAGCAGCAGAATATCCCAACAGCGTTGCTCGACGTGTTCGATCCGGTGTGGGGCCACGTGTACATGATGTTCGACACCGGCCTGACGCCCGAAGAGGCGCTTCGCACGGGGCTGTTCCTGGATGAGACGGAATTCGTTGAGTGGACCGACCCGTCCTCCGACGATGCTCGTCCGCACGCGTGGATTCCGGTTGAGACGACGATGTTCGGCCAGACCTTCGTGGATGCGTGGAAGGCCGGCGTCGGCGAGTATCACGAGAAGGCAGCGCGGAACTACATCCGCATGTGGTCGGTCACGGAAGGGCGGCAGCGGTACACCGCCGGCGCGGTCGCCGCGTTCGACGTACCGTATCCGGATGTCGACGAGATCCGGAGCCTCGTTAATCTGGATCTCACGCAGTTCCATCAGCGGCTGGAGCTTCCGCCGCTTGAGGAGCCGATCACGGCGGAGAAGCTGTACATCCGGGGTACCGAGCTGATAGCTCGCGCACAGTACTCGCGAGCGATCGACGTGTTCAACCGGGCCATCGAGATGGAGCCGGGGTTCGTCGACGCGTATAACGGTCGCGGCTATGCGCACAACTTTGAAGGCGGCCGCGTTCGGTATCTCCCGGATAATCCCGCCGCGCGTCGTCAGGAGGCCGAGGGGCACTGGCAGGCCGCGGTGAGCGACTTCAGGTACGCAATCGACACGGCTCCGGGGGAGCCGGGGTATTGGGTTAATCTGATGATCACGTATCAGCTACTGAACGATACGGAGCGGGCCCGCGCGGCCCGTGAGCGGGCCCTTGAGCTCGATGAGGGTCTGCGTCCGATCCTGCAGGATGTGGCAGATCAGCAGTAGTAGTCGGCGCGGTTTCCGGCGAGTACCGAGGCAGGGGTCGGAAACCATGTGATGGAAATCACTTGCCAAACATAGGGAGCGCCATATATTCTACCTTGCATTTGGGAGAGCCGGTTGGGAATAGTGAACCGACGGCAGCTGGAGTTGCCTCTCTCATAGAATTGAGCGGAACGAGCATGCCAAACAGGAGGCGCGCGATATGAAGCAGATCTTGTGGGTTCTTGGGCTGGCCTTGGTTCTTAGCCCGTTGATGGGGCTCAGCGAGGCCCAAGCGCAGGCCCGGGATAGCGCCCGAGTCCAGGCGCGTCCCAACGCCGCGCTGCTAATGCGTCTTGCCCGTGCGCGGCAGCTATCGAACCGGCCGCGTACCTTCCGGACGCAGGTCGGTGTGGCGGTCGCTGCGCGTCGTCACGGTGATCAGCTAGAGCAACAGAAGCAGACGCTGGAAATCTTGAACAACCAGTACTTGCGTGGCACTCCGGCCACGACGCCGTCTGATGACGACATACGGCACACGGTTGGCGTGCTTGAGCAGCAGCTCAGTTCGCCGACGCCGCCGGAGAACAGCTACGAGATCACGTACTATCTGGCGGTATGCTACGAGAGTCTGGGCAGTCCCGACAAAGCGACGGAGCTGTTGCGGGGCATCGTAAGCGACTACGGCAGCAGCGAGGACGAGATCGTGCAGAGCTTTGTAGAACAGGCTCGCGCGGACCTTGATCGCCTCGGAGCGTGATCGCGGTACGAGGATGCGTGGTGAACCACTCGCGCGAAGCGTGCCTGAGGGGGGCGTGAGCGCGGGGTATCGGCATCGCCGCACACCGTCGACACATACAGCGTCTTGTGTGCTGCATCCATCTGACAGGAGCGCATACTTGGATCAACGGCACTGCTAGGTGCAACTGGAACGGCAGGGCGATCGGATTCGATCGCCCTGCTGTCCTGTTTTCAGGGGGGTCTATCCCATGGCGTCCGACCTCGGCGAGCGATTGAAGGGCATATTCACCCGTTCCGTGCAGCTTTGGCTTGCGCTCGGAGTCGGAGCAGTATTCGTCGGCACGTCCTTCCTCGATTTCTACGAACTCATCGAGCTGAAGACATTCGACTACCGGATGATCCTGCGCAATTCGTTGTTCGGGCCGCCGGAGCAGATGCCGAACCTTGCGACGATGGATGTGGACGACCAATCCGTCGCGAGCCTTGGGCGTTTCGAGGACTGGGACAGGACTTACCATGCGCGAGTGATCGATATCGTCGGCGCGCTGGGAGCGAGCGAGATTGGAATCGACTTCCTGCTTCTGGAAGAGAGCACGCCGGTGGTGCGCGAGGATGAGGTGTTGGCCAGCGAGGTACGATCGCGGGAGGACGTCCTTGCGCTTTTCGAAAATCCGGACCACATACTGGCCGCGGCGAATGCCCGGTGGAACAACGTGTTCTATGCGCAGTATCTCGTCGAGACGCTGGACGGTACTTACGACGAGATCCAGGCGACCAAAGATCCTCTGACGGAGGAAGAGCTGCGCTTCATCGAGCTTGAGGAACCGTACACGGTTCCGATGACGCAGGAGTACCACAAGGACCTCTACGTCGGAACCGAGCTGTGGGCGCCCGTGGACACGATCCTCGTACCGGCGCGCGGTGCGGGTCAGGTTCAGCCGATACCGGACATGGACGGCATCGTGCGTCGGAATCGCGCGTTGTACGCGTACGAGGGTCGGCTCTACCCCGCACTCGCTCTCGTCATGGCGTGCGACTACCTCAGCGTTCCTATCGAGAACATGCGGGTCGAGCGGAAGCAGATCGTTCTTCCCAGCGCCCGTGTTCCGGGCGAAAGCCAGACACGGGATGTGATCATCCCGATGAGTGAGCGCGGCGAAATCCTCATCAACTGGGCCGGCGATTACCGCTCGACGTACCGGCATTATCCATACGCGGCCATCCTCGGGTTCTGGGAAAGCTACCAACGCGACCGATTGGCAGCGGCTGTCAAACGGGAGCTGATCGTCGATCCCGACCTGCTCATGAACATTCTGAGCGGGCTGACCGACCTGAATGACCTGACGACGGGGTTGCTCCTCGATCAGGCGAAATTCCCTCGCGTGGATGTTCTCGGCGCGACGCAGGAAGTCGCGGTTGCGCTCCGTCTGGCGCCGTTGGCTCGCGACGGCGTTGCCGTGGATGAAGCGATCGAACAGGTGATCGGCATACCGGCCGCCCAGCTCTGGCAGCCGGACCGGTGGCGGGCGCTGTATGGCGACCTGCGCGTGAATCATGGGCTGGCGGCGCAGTTCGCATCCAATCCGCAAGTCACGATCGGTGACGCCGCGGAGGCGCTCGGCACCACGATCGACGCGATCTCGACTCCGTACTCGCGGATTCGTTTGCTCTCTTCGCCTACGGACGGCACGATACCGGCGCAGCAGTACCCGCTGTGGTTCTTCGTCAGGACGTTCGACGGCACTCCGGTTGCCAGCCGGGACATCCTGAACGCTCGACTTGCGACCTCGATGAAGCAGTATTTC
>CAZEAI010000048.1:0-33129 GCA_964510105.1 uncultured bacterium | reverse complement strand
GTTTGGCAAGCTGGGGGGATGGGCCAGAATCCGCCACACGAACTGAGGCCACTAGGCCGAAGTTCGCCGGATCACCATCATCACTTCTTCGGCGAACAGGTTGTCGCCTTCGGCGGGCGGCTGGACCTCGGCATCGGCCCAGATGTGGGTCTCGACGATCTCGATGTCTTCCTCGTCGATCCATGCGCGGAAGTCGTTGAGCGTGAGCAGCCGGATATTCGGCGTTTCCCACCAGTCGAACGGTAGCGTCTTCGTGACCGGCATGCGTCCTGTCAGCGCCAGATCGAGCCTGACCTGCCAGTAGCCGAAGTTCGGGAACGTCACGATCCCGAGCTTGCCGACGCGCACCATCTCCGAGAGCACCGTGCGTGGCCTCACGAGGGTCTGTATCGTTTCCTCGAGGACCACGTAGTCGAAGCCCTGGTCGGGGAACCCGGCGAGGCCCTCGTCGAGGTTCGCCTGGAAAACGGGCACGCCGTTGGTGACGCAGTCCAGCACCGCCTCTGCGTCGATTTCGACGCCCTGCGGGTGGATGCCCTTCGTGCGCATGAGTCGGGCGAGCAGCGATCCGTCCCCGCAACCGAGATCGAGCACCGATGCTCCGGCCGGGATGTGCTGCTCAATGACTTCGTGGTCCCAGCGCCTGCCGTTGATCTTCGGGCGTGAGCCGTCGCCCGGCGCGGCATCATTCGATGCGGCGGTGCGGATCTCGTCGGCAAGCTTGTGCAGCGTCTCCGCGGAGGCGCCATGTCCCGTCGCAGCGGCTCGATCCACCAGGAGCTTCAGAAGTGTGTCGCGTATGTCACTCATGCGCCACCTCCCGGTTGAGGAAATCGCGCAGCAGCCGTCCGACGGTCTCCGCCTCAACGAGGAACGCGTCGTGTCCGTACGATGACGGCACTTCGATGTACGTCACCGGCCGGTGGAACTGCCCGAGCGCCACGGCAAGCTCGCGACATTGCGCCGGCGGGTAAAGCCAGTCCGATGAGAACGACACGACCATGGTCTCCGCTGTCACCTTGGAGCACGCCTCGATGAGGTCGCCACCGCCTTTGCTCGCCGCGGCGTCGTAGTAGTCCATGGCGCGGGTGATGTACAGGTAGCTGTTTGCGTCGAAGCGCTCGACGAAGGAGCGGCCCTGGTACGACAGGTAGCTTTCGACCTCGAACTCGATGCCGAAATCGAAGTCCGGCTCGGACTTGTCCTGTAGTCTGCGACCGAACTTCGCCTCCATGCCGACTTCGCTCAGGTAGGTGATGTGCGCGAGCATACGTGCCGCCGCCAGCCCCTGCGAGGGGCCGTCGCCGTCGTAGTAGTCGCCATCGTGGAAGTTCGGGTCGCTCATGATCGTGTGACGGCCGACCGCGTTGAAAGCCAGCCCTTGCGCGCTGAGCTGGGCCGAAGCCGCCAGGACGATGGCCTTCTCCGTCCGGTTGGGGTAGGCCATCATGAACTCGATGACCTGCTGCCCGCCGAGAGAGCCGCCGAGCACCGCGTGCACCCGCTCGATTCCGAGCTTGTCCAGCAGCATCACCTGGAGGCGCACCCAGTCCTCCACGGTCACTATCGGGAACGACCTGGCGTATGGCTTCCCCGTCGCGGGGTCGATGGAGGATGGGCCCGTGGTGCCGTAGCAGCTTCCGAGGACGTTGATACACATCACGCGCCAGCGCGTAGTGTCAACCGCCTTGCCCGGGCCGACGACGTCATCCCACCAGCCGGGCTTCCTGAGACGCCAATGCCGTCCGGCGTCGACCGCGCCGCTATCCCAGCCGGCGACGTGAGCGTCCCCGGAGAGGGCGTGGAATATGAGCACGACGTTGCTGCGGTCGGCGTTGAGTTCACCGTACGCCTCGTACTCGACATCGATAGGCGAGATGCTCCCGCCTGTCTCCAGCGCGAATGGTTCGTCCTCGGGCACGAGCCGGACGCGCTCGGCCAGCGTCGGTCCGACGGAGGTCGGATCGTCCAGCACGCCTGGAGGAAACAGCTCCCTCAATGCGTTTTCGTCCTGCCTGCGAGGCATGGTGTCCCTGTTGAGAGAAGGTGGAGACACGATGGCATCGTGTCTCCACCTCGCATGACGCTAGACCTCGACGCCGGTCAGATCAGGCCTGACTCTTGGCGATTGCCTGGTCGAGATCGGCTATGATGTCGTCGATTCCTTCGAGGCCGATGGACAGGCGCACATAGTCCTCGGTAACGCCGGAGCTGGCCTGCTCTTCCGCCGTGAGCTGCTGGTGCGTGGTCGTCGCCGGGTGGATGATCAGGCTTTTCGCGTCGCCGATGTTCGCCAGGTGCGAGAGCAGTTCCACCGAGTCGATGAGCTTGCTTCCAGCGTCCGCGCCGCCCTTGATGCCGAACCCGATGATCGCGCCGGAGCCGTTGGGAAGGAGCTTCTTCGCGCGCTCGTGGTCCGGATGGCTCGGCAGACCTGGATAATTCACCCACGTCACCGCCGGATGCGCATCGAGATACTGCGCGACCTTCAGGGCGTTCTCCGAATGCCGCACGACGCGCAGCGGGAGCGTCTCCAGCCCCTGCAGGAACAGGAATGCGTTGAACGGCGAGATGGCCGGTCCGAGGTCGCGCAAGAGCTGGACGCGCGCCTTGATGATGTATGCGACGCCCGGCATGACGGCGTCATCGTGGTTGCCGAACGCCTGCCAGTAGCTTACGCCGTGGTAGGATGGGTCCGGCTCGACGAGTTCGGGGAACTTGCCGTTATCCCAGTTGAACGTGCCGCCGTCGACGAGAACGCCGCCGATGCTCGTCCCGTGGCCGCCGATGAACTTCGTCATCGAGTGCATGATGATGTCCACGCCGTGCTCGAACGGCTTGAAGATCGGCGGCGGACTCACGGTGTTGTCGATCATGAAGGGCAGGCCGTTCTTGTGCGCGACCTCTGCCACCGCGTCGAAGTCGTCCACGTTGTTCTTCGGGTTGCCGATGGACTCCATGAAGACGAGGCGTGTATCATCATCGATGGCCGCTTGCACGTTCGCCGCGTCCGCGGTGTCGACGAATCGCACTTCGATACCCATCTTCGGCAGAGTGTAGTGGAACAGGTTGTACGTGCCGCCGTAGAGGTAGCTCGACGAGACGATATTCTGGCCGCAGCTTGCGATGTTGAGGATGCCGAGGGTACAGGCGGCCTGCCCCGACGAGAGTGCGAGCGCCGCAGTGCCGCCCTCCAGCGCCGCGACGCGTTGCTCCAGCACGTCCTGTGTCGGATTCATGATGCGTGTGTAGATGTTCCCGAACTCTTTCAGCGCGAAGAGGTTCGCCGCGTGCTCGGTGTCGTTGAACACGTAGCTCGTCGTCTGGTAGATCGGCACTGCCCGTGCGCCGGTGGTCGGGTCGGGCTTCTGCCCCGCGTGAAGCGCGAGTGTTTCGATTGCCTGCTGCTTCGGGTCGCTCATGTTCTCCTCCGTGATTCTCTTCGTGCGGCGTTGTGGCAACTCCCGGCGAGCCGCACGTAACCGCTACAATGTACGATGTGTTCGCCTCTTGTCAGAGGGGGTGGCTGCCGATGCGGCCTGAATCGGTGGATGGGCGGCGCGCGTGTACCTTTGTTGATCGACAAACTCAACAATGAGGAATGAGGATAGCAGCGACTGCCGCGGCTGTCAAGGGCGGGGGTGTGGAAAACGGTGAGTCGGCGAAGGGCTAACGGCAGGGCGTCGGGCGCTTGGCTACCCCCAACCAACCCACGTCGCGGGGGCCCTCCCCTGCGAACGCATCGCGTTCGATGGGAGTGGGGGCGCGGTTGGTACCGGAGCAGGTGGATCGGGTGCGACCGGCTCTTCGGGCTACTCCACGTCCTCCGGATTGCCGCGCCGCGCGACGCTCTCGGGTAACACGATCCGGTCAAGCGCGCCGATCACCCGGGCGCGGCCTGCATTTCTCGATGCCCCGCTCCGCGCAGCGTCCGGCGTGCGACGACCGCTCCGACGAGATAGAGCGCGCCGCCGATCAGCAGAATGCTCACGTGCGGAACGCCTGCCTGCACGACGCCCCAGGCAAGGAGCGGCCCTGAGGCCCCGCCGAGGTCCGCTCCAGTCACGAAGGCGACGATCGCTCGCGATCCGCGGACGCCGGCTTCCGCGTAGAGCAGCACCTGGATTCCGGTCACGCAGATGAGGAACACGACCACTCCGAGCACGAGCGGCAGCACGTCGGTCGTCGTCGCGACGACGAGCAGGACCGCTCCGCCCGTGAGGAAGTAGAACGTCGCGGTCGAACGGCGTCCGAATCGGTCGCTGAGCGCTCCGAGGGCCGGCGCTCCGACGAGGATAATGGCCCATCGGATACCGAGCACCACACCGGTGACCGTGGCGACTCCGACGGTCGCGCCGAGCATCGTGATCTCGTCGCCGGCGCGCGACTGGAGCAGGTGCCCCGTCGTTGAGACGATCATGCCCGCGCCCACGAGTGCCATGATGTAGGCCGTGGCCAACAGGCCGGCCTGGCTTTCCCCGTCGGTGTGCGGCGCTGCTTTTCCCGCCCGATCGTCGACTTCCGGGCGCGAGGCATATCCGATGGGAACGGCGGCGAGGGAGAGCGCCGCGAACGCGATGAGCGTCGGCCCGTACCCGATGGCGTCGTGGCAGAAGGCCCCGACGACCATCCCGAAAAGCGCGCCGGTGCGGGAAACGCCGTTGTAGAACCCCATCGCTCGTCCAACGCGATTCGTCAGCGTCGACTCCACGACGGTGACGATCCCCGCCTGTCGGATGAACGACCAGCAGAGCCCCCAAAGTAGTCGCGCTACGAGCAGCACCGCGAAGCTGCTCGACGATGCGTACACGGCCGTCAGCGCGGCCCCTACCAGGAAGCTCGCCGCGGCGGCCGACCGCATCGGGATGCGACGGTAGGCTCGGTCGGCGATTGGATTCGTGATGAATCGCACCCAGCGATTGGCCGACAGAAGGATGCCCACGTGGATCGGCAGGAGGCCGATCTCGTCGAAGTAGCTCGGCAGGACCGCGTACAGAAACTGATCGCCGAGGAGCGAAAATGCCGTTGCGACCGAGATGAGTATTGTCGGTCGTGGGAACGACGCTATGGCTGACTGCCCGTGATTGGCGATCACGCGAACCATGGCATCTACTCCACGTCCTCCGGGTTCCCTCGTCGCGCGACGCCCTTGCGCAGCACGAACCGGTCGAGTTCGCCGACCTCCGACCCGTCAGTGCGCACCCAGCGTGCGACGCACGTCAGCGCGGTATCGGTGATCTCGATCTCGCAGTAGTGGTAGCGGTAGTACTCGCCGTGGTCGTTCAGCCGGATGTCGTCGGTCTCTTGCACGCGATGCGGCGGGATGTCGATCTGCGGCCACTCGCGATACTTCCGGTTGTCGAGCTGCGAGCCGCCGCCGCCGGTGATGAGATACGCCACCGTGTTCCCGTCGCCCGTCTCCGGGTCGTATGGCGGATGTGGGATGCCGCGCTCGTACGTGTGCGCGTGCCCGCTGACGCACAGGTCGACGCCGAACTCCTCCATGAGCGGGACGAGATCCCGGCGGAGCGCCTCCTCGCCGTCGTAGTAGCCGTTCTCCCATGTCTCGCAGTACACCGGCTCGTGGACGTATATCAGCTTCCATCTCGCGTCGCGCGCGGCTTCGAGGTCGCGCCGGAGCCACTCGTACTGCGGCGAACCGGCGTTCAGGCCGGAGTTGCCGCCATCGTGGTCGAGGTACTGCGGACCGACTAAGATCACGTGCACCCCGGCTTAGTAGACGCTTTACGGGAAGGGGGCCGCCCCGGGCTCTCCCATGTCGCCGGAAGGCGACGCCGGTTCGAACCGGTCGTCGAGGTAGGGGTTGTGATCGTGATGCTCCGGGTAGAGCCGCCAGGAGCCGTGATCGTGATTTCCCACGGCGAAATGGATTGGCACGGAAGGCGATATCCGTCGCGTTGGGTGGAAGAGGTGGTCGATCCACTCGAATTCGTTGATGCCGTCGCCGATCATGTCGCCTGACGAGCAGATCAGGTCGGGGGCGAACTCGCTCGCGCGCTTGATGATGCCCTCCAGGATCGTCGGGCCGTAGTGGCTGTCTCCCCACGATACGATGCGTACCACGCGTCCGTCGGAGACCGTCTCCACCGGTGCCGTGCGAAACGTGAACGGTCCAATCTCCACTCCCCCCGCGCGAAGCGAGTAGCGGTACTCGGTGTCCGGCTCCAGGCCGGTGAGCACGTACCGGTGAAACCGCGTCGCGACGGAGTCCGCATGCGTCTCCGTCGTGCCGTCCGGATGGTTCACGGTGAGCGTGCCGACGCGTTCGAAGAGCGATTCCGAGCGGATGACGACGCCGTCGGTGCGAGGCATCTGGAGGTAGGGAAACGCCACGAACGGCGCGTCCGCAGCCATCTCGCCCCGTAGCGCCGCGAGCGATTCCATCGTTCGCTCGATGGCCGGGCCGACGGTGAGGTCGCCGGGCTGGATGTCCCGTAGCGGCGTCAGCGCGTCCAGCACGCGTTCCATGAAGCGAGCATCCGGCCGGATGCTCAGGAAGCGGTGCCACAGGCCCAGCTCCTCGGTGAGCCGCTTCTGCGCGTCGATGGCGTCGGCATGCGCCTGCGTGAGCATCCACGTGTCGCGCAGCCACGCGTTCCACGACGATGGCACGCGGATCGCCACGGCGTGCTCGCCCTGGGCGGCTGACGATTCCGTGAGCACCGCGTGACCCATGTTCCGGGCGAAGTCGGCGCGCTGTTCGCCGTCGACCCAGATCGTTCCGCGACCGTTGAAGAAGGCCGTTAGCAACACTTGCCGTCCCTGCGTCGGGTAGCCGCAGATCGTATCGGGCACCGACACGCGCGAGCGATACCACCAGACTCCGCCGCGCCTGCTCTCCTCGCCGAGCGCGCGGACCGGCCATTCGTTGTGGTCGACGTCCGGCGCGGCGAGCGACTCTCCATCGACCTCCTCGCGGATGCGCCAGTCGTCGAAGAGGATGCCGCGCTCCGTCACCAGGCCTGCCGCGCGGCTACGGGTGTCGAGCCAGTGTTCGTACCCCGCCGGGTACGCGGTTACCTCGGAGCGGGCAATCAGACCGGGTCGCCTTCCGCGATCCACACGCAGCACGACTCGGTACGTGGTGCCCGGCGAAGCCGCCCCGGTGAGTACGTGCGTAGATCCCACCGGCCGGCCATCTATGGTGAGCCGTTGCGCCCCCCGCGCCTCGACCGCCATTACGAGCGCCCGTCCCGCCCAGTCCTCTGGGACGGTCCACTCAGACCGAAGCCAGACGACGTACGTATCGTCGTCCCAGATGAGCGTTCTGCCGCGGTCGCGCCAGCCTTGGTCGTCGCTCCAGACGTCCTCACCGGACATGTCGCCGCGGTGATACTGCCAATCGGTCATCTCGGATTTCGGAACAGGATCTACGTGCTGGATGTACGGCGTTGACATCGAAGCTCCAGAATGGGTGGCGCACGCGGCAGTATCCGGCAGCAGCGCCGCCACCGCGAAGAGCACAACGGGCATCAGGTATCTCGGGCTGCTCACGATGGGCGCTCCATGGGTGTCAGTAGGCGCGGACTTCATACACCTCGCAGCGGTCGTGACCGTTCGTCGCCTCGCACACGACGCGGAACCGATCGGTCGTCACGGCCTCGAACGCCATCGCGACGATCCGGTGGCGGTTACCCCGCACCGAGGCAACCGTCCGCCAGCCGTCGCCGTCTGGCACATCGATTCGGAGGTTGCTCAACGTGTGCGGGATGATGCGCTCGTCGTACACGTGCTGAACGTTGTAGATGACGCGATTCAGATCCGTGTTAACCGCGAGCCGCACCTCTGAAATCTCGCGCGGCGAATCCCACGAGAGCTCCAGCCATTCCGGCCCCTCCAGAGCGGTCGGCTCGCTGACCCACAAGTGCGGCAGGATGTACGGTCGAGCATGGCCGTCGGTGACATTCGATGCGTTCCAGACCGCCTGGCTCGGGGCTATGCGGAAGACGTAGTTGCACTCTTCATACGGCCACCACGGCCCTTCGGGGCGCCCGGGGCGGTCCGACCTGCGTGCGCTCAGGACACCGGCGAGCGATTCGGTCGTCGTATGGAGCGCGACCGCATCGTTCGGTTCGAGCAACACCCAGACGTTCTCCCCGGAGAGACCAACGTTCACCGGAAGCTCGACCCACTGAGCGTCGCCGGCCTCGACAGCGACCTCTCCAGACGTGATTTCGTCGTGCGGGACGTAGTTGATCTTCCGGTCGTTACGCCAGACCGACCAGCGCAGCGTCGTGGACTCGGATGCGTCAAGTATGAAAGCGACTGTATCGAGTCGATTGCCGACCGGCACCTGAATGCTTCGCACCTCATCCAGCGGGAGTGTTTCGCCGCTATCGTCGCGCGTGCCGGAGAGCACAGCCGTGCTCGACGCAGTGACCGTTGCGTCGCGCGCTTGGTCGAGCGGGTCCTCGTTCAGCGCTCCCGGTACGTACTGGTCCGCCTGAAGCAGTCGTTGACGTAGCGCCAGCAACGCGCCGCCGGACGACAAGTCGCGCGGTTGAAGTCCCGTCTTCGCGCAGAGCGCGGCAGCGGTTCCCGCCGCCTGACCCATGACGCCGCCGGTGAGCATCACGCGTATCGAGCCGAATGACGCGTGAGACGCGCTGACGAGACGACCGGCAAGGAACAGGTTCGGTACCGTTTTCGAGTAGAGACATCGATACGGAATACCGTAGACGCCGTCACCATAGACCTGATGCGCGGGTGGCTCCTTGCTGTAGATGCCTTCCGATGGGTGCAGGTCCAGCGACCAACCGCCGGAAGCTACCGCGTCGTCGTGAATGGTCTGCTCCATGACGTCCGATTCACGTAGGATGTAGTCGCCGATGAACCGGCGCGATTCGCGCTTGCCCGGTATCGGCCCGACCCACTCCAGCGTGAGGTTCTCCACTTTCTCGGCTGGGAATTCGCCGCTGTTCTTGATGTAGTCCCAGATACCGTAGACGAGCGACCAGAGATGCAGTTTGATCTCCTGGTGGTCGTAGATCGTGTCTATCAGGCCGCCGTATGCGATCCACCAGTAGCGGCTGCCGTCGGTAGTATCGGTGATGCGACGGAACTGCGGGATCGTCGTCGATGCGATATCTACCGCCGACGCCGGCGGAATGAACCTTACGGGGCGTTCCGTACGCTTCGTGGAAAAGAAGATCGAGCTTCCGAGCACCTTTCGGTCCGGCAGGTCCGGCGCAAGGCTCTCACCGAACTCGCTGCGCGGTTCGCGTCCGATACGGAACTCAGCGCCGGCGAGGAATCCGAGGATGCCATCGCCGCTGGAATCGAGGAAGAGCGGACTGCGGCAGATGTAGGTCGTCTGGCTGGGGCTGCAGAACGCCGCCACCGAGCGGATCGCGCTGTCCGGGTCGACATCGATCTCGTGGGCGGCGGTGTCGAGGAGCAGCGTGATGTTCGGCTCACGGGTCACCCACTCGACGAGGAGCGGGTCCCAGAGGACGGGGTTTCCTTCGGGGTTTCTGTACAGGTTCTCCAGGAGAAGCTCTTCGGCCAGCCCACCTTCGCGGGCATACCGGGTGAACGTCTTGGAATGCGGGGCGCCCAGAGCCGAGAGACGGACTTCGCTCGAGCTGTTTCCTCCGAGTACCGGGCGATCGTGTACGAGCGTAACGGTTGCGCCCTCGCGAGCCGCCGCGATCGCCGCGAATACTCCTGCCAGGCCGCCGCCGACGACGGTGAAGTCAGTGCGCAATGTCTTCGTCTGCATGGTCGCTCCGTCCGCGTCAGTACGCGCGGATCTCGTATATCTCGCAGCGGTCGTGACCGTTCGTCGCCTCGCACACGACGCGGAGCCGATCGGTCGTCACCGCCTCGAATGCCATCGCGACCATCCGCTGACGATTGTCACGGGTCGACGCGATCGTTCGCCAGCCATCGCCGTCCGGGATATCTACACGGATGTCGCGCAGGGCGTGCCGCACGATTCGTTCGTCGTACCGGTGCTGGATGTTGTAGATGACCCGGTTCAGATCCGTATTCACCGCGATTCGCACCTCACTCAGCTCGCGCGGTTCGTCCCAAGGAAGTTCCAGCCATTCGGAACGTACGTCTTCGATGGGATCGCTGACCCACAAGTGCGGCATGATGTGCGGTCGCGCGTGGCCGTCGGTGACGTTCGATTCGCTCCACACGGCCTGCTCCGGCGTGATCTGGAACGCATGCGTGCCGTCCTCGACCGGCCAGTGCGGACCCTCCGGACGGTCCGGACGGTCGTGCTTGCAGACGCTCAGGACACCGGCGAGCGACTCGCCCGTCAGCCGCAGCGATACCGCGTCGTTCGGTTCGAGCAGCACCCAGCAGTTCTCCCCGGCGAGATCAACGTTCACCGGAAGCTCGACCCACTGAGCGTCGCCTGCTTCGACGGCGACCTCGCCCGAGCAGACTTCCTCACGCGGGACGTAATTAACGCGGCGGTCGTTCCGCCACACGGACCAACGGAGCGTTGTGGGGGCGCTGACGTCGAGTGAGAAGGCGACAGTGTCGAGTCGGTCCGCGAGAGCGGAATCTGCACTCCGCGAACGGCGTCGAGTGGGACCGGCGTGACATCGTCAGTGCGCGTTCCCGTGAGTGCGGCGGTGCTCGACGCCGTCACGCGGGCATCCCGCGCCAGGTCCGCCGGGTCGTCGTTCGTCACGCCGGGGATGTACTGGTCAGCGCGGAGCAGGCCCTGCTGGAGTATCTGCAAGGCGTCGCCCTCGGCGAGGTCGCGTGGCAGAAGCCCCTCCTTGATGCAGAGAGCCGCCGCGGCGCCGGCGGCCTGTCCCATCACGCCGCAGGTGAGCATGACACGCGTCGATCCGAATGCGACGTGCGACGCGCTGACGAGTCGTCCGCCGATGAAGAGGTTCGGTACGGTGCGCGAGTACAAGCAGCGGTACGGGATGCCGTAGACGCCGTCGCTGTAGATCTGATGGCACGGCGGCTCGGGGCTGTAGATGCCCTCCGATGGATGCAGGTCCAGGGACCATCCGCCCGAGGCCACGGCGTCGTTGTGGACGGTCTGCTCCATGGCGTCCGATTCGCGCAGGATGTAGTCGCCGATGAACCGTCGCGATTCCCGCTTGCCCGGTATCGGTCCGACCCACTCCAGCGTGAGGTTGTCGACTCTCTCCGCTGGGAACTCGCCGCTGTTCTTGATGTGATCCCAGATGCCGTACACCAGCGACCACAGGTGGAGCTTGATCTCCTGGTGATCGTAGATCGTGTCGAGCAGTCCGCCGTAGGCGATCCACCAGTAGTGGCTGCCCTCGGTGGTGTCCGTGATGGTGCGAAACTGAGGGATAGTGGTCGATGCGATATCCACCGCTGAGGCCGGCGGAACGAATCTCACGGGTCGCTCGGCGCGCTTCGTGAAGAAGTATATCGAACTCCCGAGTACCTTCCGGTCGGGAAGTTTTGGCGCGAGGCTCTCGCCGAACTCGCTGCTCGGTTCGCGGCCGACGCGGAAATCCGCACCGGCGAGGAATCCGAGGATGCCGTCGCCACTTGCGTCGAGGAACAGCGGGCTGCGGCAGACGTATGTCGTCTGGCTCGGGCTGCAGAACCCCGTCACCGAGCGGATGGCACCGTCGTCGTCGAGGTCGACTTCGTGGGCGGCGGTGTCGAGCAGCAACGTGATGTTCGGCTCTCGCGTGACCCATTCGGTGAGGATCGGGTCCCACAATACGGGATTTCCCTCTGGATTTCGGTAGAGGCTCTCGAGGATCAGCTCCTCGGCTATGCCACCCTCGCGGGAATACCGGTTGAACGTCCGAGCGTGCGGCGCTCCGAGCGCCCAGAGCCGAACCTCGCTTGAGCAGTTCCCGCCGAGCACGGGTCGGTCCTGCACGAGCGTTACCGTGGCTCCCTGTCGTGCCGCCTCAATCGCGGCGAACACTCCTGCCAGGCCGCCGCCGACGACGGTGAAATCCGCGCGTAGCGTCTTTGTCTGCATGGTCGCTCCCCTCCAGGATCGTGGAATAGGGATTCTCGCTTCGCCGGGGACCGGTGGCAAGAGGTGCGCCATCGCCGGTCCAGTTCGTTGACCGGCCCTTCCGCGCTGGGTACTATGAGGGGACGTACGTGATCGCGTCAATGAAAGGGAAATGCGCATGCCCGGTTCCGGACTATACTCCGTTGGAATGTGGATGGTGGCCGCAACGGCCGGACTGTTCCTGCTGGCGACGGTTGTCCTTGTTCGATTCTTGCCGAAGACCGTGTTGCCGGTGCTCGTCGCGAGCTGGGCGCTCGGCGCCTCCGGATTCCTGCTCGTCTGCGTCGACCAACCGACGGCGTCCAACATCGTACTCGGCGTGCTGTTCGTCCTGGCGGGCGGCGTACACGGGATGCGACTGAAGCGGAGAGCGCGCGAGGTAGCCGACGCGGCGGGCAACACTATCGATCAGACAGACGCAGAATGAACGACAGCGAGCGCCCGATCATCGTGCAGAGCGACCGATCCGTACTGGTCGAAGTGGACAACAGCGCGTACCCGCAAGCGCGTGACGTGCTCGCGCAGTTCGCCGAACTCGAAAAGAGCCCCGAACACTTCCACACGTACCGGATCACGCCACTGTCGCTCTGGAATGCCGCCGCAAGCGGACTCGACGCGGAAGGCATCGCCGAGAGTCTCCGCCGCTATGCCCGGTACGACGTGCCTGACAATGTGCTCGCCGACGTAGACGAGTTCATCGGACGGTACGGTCGCGTGACGCTTGAAGCCGCCGGCGACGATCTTCACCTCGTCTCGAACGACCATGCGCTCATGGTGGAGCTTGGTAGCCACAAGCAGATTGCGCCGATGCTCGTGGCACGGATCGACGCCGGGCGATACCTCATCGCGCGCCACACTCGGGGACGCGTCAAACAGGCGCTCATCAAGCTCGGCTTTCCCGTCGAGGACCTCGCCGGCTACGTCGAAGGCGCGCCGATGGATGTGGCGCTGACCGATCTGCTCCCCGAGGGCGAGTCGTTTTCCATTCGGGAATACCAGCGTGACGCGGCCGATTCGTTCTGGGCGGGGGGGAGCGCCCGCGGCGGGAGTGGTGTCGTCGTGCTGCCGTGCGGCGCCGGGAAGACCATCGTCGGCATGGTTGCCATGGGGCTCGTTCAGCGCCAGACGCTGATCCTGACGACGAGCATCACCGCGGTGAGGCAGTGGCGGCGGGAACTCATTGAGAAGACGTCGCTCACGGCGGAGGATGTCGGCGAGTACACCGGCGAAGCCAAGGAAGTCTGTCCGGTGACCATCACCACCTACCAGATGCTTACCTACCGTCCGAGCGACGAGAGCCGCTTCCCTCACTTTGAGCTGTTCTCCCGCATGGATTGGGGACTCCTCATCTACGACGAGGTGCATCTGCTGCCGGCGCCGGTGTTCCGCATCACCGCGGAGCTGCAAGTGAGGCGCCGACTCGGGCTGACGGCGACGCTCGTCCGCGAGGACGGCCACGAGGAGGACGTATTCACTCTGATCGGTCCGAAACGCTACGACGTTCCATGGAAGACGCTTGAGGCGCAGGGATGGATCGCTCAGGCGGAGTGTACCGAGGTGCGTCTGCCCATGAACGACGACCTTCGCATGGAATACGCGCTGGCGGACAAGCGCGCCAAGTTCCGCCTCGCTTCGGAGAATCCTGCGAAGACGGAGGTTGTCGAAATGCTTCTCCGGCGCCATCGCGACGACCTGGTTCTGGTGATTGGGCAGTACCTCGATCAGCTCCACGCATTGGCGGAGCTGATAGACGCGCCGATCATCACCGGACGTACGGCGAATGTCGACCGCGACGAGCTATATGCGCGCTTCCGTGCGGGAGAACTCACCACACTTATCGTGTCCAAAGTCGGAAACTTCGCGATCGATCTTCCCGACGCCAACGTGCTCATCCAGGTTTCCGGCACGTTCGGCTCCCGCCAGGAGGAGGCCCAGCGCCTCGGGCGCATCCTTCGCCCGAAGAAGGACGGATCGGTGGCGATGTTCTACAGCCTGGTGACTCGGGAAACCAGGGAGCAGGAGTTTTCCATGAATCGGCAGCTCTTTCTGACCGAGCAGGGATACCGGTATCGGGTCGCAAGCGCCGACGACCTGCTCGCCGACGACGACGTGGCGTGAGGTTCGCGCCCGAGGAGAATCGGAGCGCCCGATGAAGGCAGCCTTGCCCATCGCGCTGCTGGTATCGATGTGGTTCGCGGGCTGCGCGGGATACGGGTTTGCCCTCGGCCGGAACGACGCCGCGCTGAAGTCGTTCGCCGAAGCCGATGAACTGCTTTCGCGCGGGGAATACGCGTCGGCCGCTCGAGCTTACGCCGAGATCGCCGCGCACTTCCCCTCAAGCGGACTTGCCGACGACGCCTACCTCCGGATCGTGCAGCTCCACCTCTATCGCACGTCCGGCGAACGGGGCTGGACCGGATGGACGCATGCGAGCGTGGATGTCGCGAGGGATACGCTGGCGGCGCTGCTGCTGCGGTTCCCCGATACGGATCGCAGGTTCGAGTCGAGAGGCCTGTTGATGGCCCTCGATGCGCTGGTCGCCGGTCGGGAACGGGAGCGCGTCGTCCGGGATAGCCTGGGCACCATTCGCGAGGAACGGCGCGACTCAGGCACAGCGACGTCCGCGCTACGCATGGAACGCGGCGCGTTAGTCGATCGAGTCGAGGCTCTGCAAGGTGACAGCACGCGTCTGAGGGAGGAAGCCTTCGCTCGCGATGAGCGAGAAGCGGAGCTTCGCGCGGAGCTGGATCGAGTTCAAGCGGAGGCCGAACGAATGCGTCGGGTGCTGATCGATCTGCAGCGGCGCTCGGAGAGCGAGCGTTGATGGCGGACCACGCGCGTATCAGCGCTGTGGCGGCGAATCCTGCTGAATGAACTCGGCGATCTCGGCGAGGTCCCACCTGAGCGAGGCGATGTTCATGCGTCCACGGCGCATGGTGAGCTTCAGCTTGGCGTCATCACCCGAGAGTATGTCTCTGCCGATGACGTTCGTGCGCCGGAAATACAGCGTGGCATGTCCGCTCGACGCGAACTCATATCCATGCTGGTACTCGTAGACCCGGTATTCATACGAGGTGTAGGGATCGTAGCGCGTCACTTCGCGATCGAGGTAGGATCGCTGCTCCGAATGCGTGTCGCTGAAGACGCGTTCGGACGGTTCGTAATCGATATCGTTCTGGTCGGTGATGTATATCGTGAGCGGCTCAAGCGTGAAAAGGTCGGGCAGGCTGGCATACGCCTGTATCTCTATACGAAACCGCTCGGGGTAGTTGTGGCGCTCGGCGTAGCTGCTCCGGATGCTGTCGCAGCCCACGCCTGTCGTATCCTCGATGCACATAGTCGCGATTTCCTCCGAGACGAGCGTGTCCGCGAATAGCGTCGCGCGGATGGTGAGGCGCTCCTCGTGCGACGGTCGTTCGATGATCGCGTCCGAATGGCTGACGAGATCGTCGCCGCCGCTCGTGCGACGGAACGAGTACTCCTGCGTCCAGGCAGCAACGAGCTGCTGGAACGGAGTCAGGTCTTCCTCCGGCACTGTCGGGCGTCGCGAGGTCGCACAGCCAGTCACCGCTAGAAGCGTCGCTGCCGCCACGACCGCGCCTGTCAGCTTCATCATCCCGGATCGCATATCCATGCCTCGCTCGTAGGTAACTTCGCACTCCCGTCTGCGGCGAAAGAAACACCGCGACGGGTCGGCGTGTCAATGGAACGACCGCGCGGAAGCCACGTTCCGGAGCCGGCTAACGCCGCGCCAGCACGCCGATCCATTCGGAGTCGTCGGTTAGCGGCGTTCCGGTGAGGTCGCCCCAGATGGACTCCACCTCAAGCCCACGCGCGGTCAGGACGGCTCGAATCGACTCCTCGGTGTGGTCGTTGGCCCAGATGCGATACACGGTCACCGTCGAGTCTGCGTCTATGACGACGTACTGATTGAGCCACAGCGACTGTTCGGGCCAGTCGAAGCCCAGCTCGAGAACGATGTGTGGACCCGGCCGCCAGAATCCGCTCCCCGATGCGTACCAGTTCGCGGCGACGCCTGTTCGCTTGCGAATCGCGCGCGTAGTGACATCCAACACCAACGCGCCGCCGGGACGCAGGGCGCGGCGAATCGCGTCGAGCAGTTTGTCGCGCACGTCCGGAGCGAGTACGCACAGATCACCGTAGATCAGCAGAGCGGCATCGAATGCGTCCTCGTCGTCGAGCGCCAGATACGATTCGCATCGGTATTCGATATCCAGACCGGCGTCGCAGGCCTGCTGCCGGGCGTAGTCTATGGAACGGCGCGACCAGTCGATTCCCGCGACCTTCATGCCGCGCTTGGCCAGACGATGCGCGTAGAGCCCGGGACCACATCCCAGGTCGAGCACGGCGCTGCCTGGAGTTAGCCCGAGCGACTCGACGATATTGCCGACCATGTGATCGATCTGGTTCGGCGTCCGGCTCGCCGCCTCGACATTCGGATCGAGGTGCGCCTTGAGCAGTTCGCCGCTGATGTGTGGGTCGATCCAGAATGGCGTTGTGTTCGTGCCGAGGGCGAACGGTTCCGGCAGCTCCATCAGTCCCTGCAAGAGACCGACGTCCAGCGCCCCACCTTGAATGAGCGTGTCAAGCGTGTCTGCCACTGTACCGCCGATCTTGCGCCTCTATACCAACGTCGAGCCGGGCTTCGGGCCGATGATGCGGTTCACGACCGCCTCGGCGAACGCCGGTGCCGACGTCATGCCCGGTGAGACCGCGTTCAGCACGTGCGTCGCGTCGTCGTGGTACTCGACGATGAACTCCGACACCATCTTCCCGGCGCGATCTACCATCTGGGCGCGAATCCCGGATCGGTAGGGCTGAATGTCCTCTTGGGCGACGCCCGGCGCGAGTCCTTGCACCTCTTCGAGGAACGCGGACTCCACGAACGAAACCTTGGCGTTGTACGCGACGAGCTTCATGAACTCTCCGCTCAGGATGAGCCGCCAGAAAGGCAGGTGCTGGATCATCTTCAGCGACTCCATCCAGCGAATCTCTTTGTCGTACGCCTCGCGGCCGAAGCTGAGGGTCGCCGTTGGGCCGGCGAGCACTTCGCCGTCGACGGTCTTCGTGAAATGCACGCCGAGGAAGGGATATCGGAGGTCGGGAGTCTGGTACACCATCGAGTTGCAGACCAGGTTCTTGATCTCCAGGTAATCGCCGCGGAACGGAATCACGAGGTAGCCTTCGCCTGCACCCATCATGTGAGCGACGCGGTCGGCGTGCAGACCGGCACAGTTGATGACGTGGTCGGCCGGGAAGTCGCCTGCCGTCGAGAGCACCGCCTGCTGATTTCCGCGTCGAGCGTACGCGTTCACTTCCGCGTCGGTGACGAACTCCGCGCCGAAGGTCTTGGCTTCATCCACAACGGCGTTGAGGAATCCGGCGCTATCCACGATGGAGCCGTTCGGCGAGAGGAGCGCCTCGTTCGCCACTACGTCCGGCTCTCGCTCGCTAAGCTCGTCGCTGTCGATGATGCGCAGGCCTTCGACTCCCGCCTCGTTTCCCATCTCGATGAGGGTGTCCACGGTATCGCGCTCCTGCTGGTTGCGCGCGAGTACGATCGTGCCACACTTCTCGAATGGAACGTTGTGGCGTTCGCAGAACTCTCTCGCCCGCCGATTTCCTTCGACAGCCATCCTCGCCTTCAGCGAGCCCGGCTTCTGATTTATGCCCGAATGGAGTACGCCGCTGTTCCGTCCGCTGGCGTGTTCGCCGAAGTGGTCTTCCTTCTCCAGCACCGTTACTCTGCCGGCTCCGCGCTCGGAGAGTTCGCGCGCGATGCTGCTTCCGACGATTCCCGCGCCGACCACTACGTACCGCTTCCTCGACTGCATTCAGCACTCCGCTTCGTTGGTGGCTGACCTGTTACACGAAGACGACAATGTACCGACAGCGAGTACCGGGGTTCAAGCATACGCCGCCTCTACGTGCGAGAGCGCGGAGCGTTTGCGTGAACACACCGCCGAACGCGACGCATCACGTGGAGTGCCCAGCGTCGGCGCATGCGCCCGTGATCTGGCTATCCATCGGTCTCTCGGTCTGATGGACGCGCCCGACAGGTGTGGGCGCCACATCCGCTCGCGGCGAGTGCCGGGACGGTTGCGTTGCGGGGCGGCGGCGGTACCGGTATTGTTACCAATGACGCGAGATGTGGGCTGCGAGTCGTCGTGACGGCACGGCGCATCGGGGCGGGAGGACGCATCCATGGAAGATGTTGTCATCGTGCGCGGCGTCCGGAGCGGCGAGTGGCACGACCAGTTGCCCGGGATGTGCGTCTACTTCGGTGGGCATACGCAGGCGCCGTCCGCGAAACCGGCTCGCGACGCCGGTTACATAGCGTTCTATCAGGGCGCTCCGCTTTCCGCGATAACGCACCTGGGCGTCGTGAGCAGGATCGAGCGCGAGGTCGACATGCTACGGTCCGACGTGTTCCACCTCGACTGCCTCATGGTGCTCGATCCGCCGATCAAGTGCGGCCATCCGATCAGCAACTTCCTCTACACCACGCTGGAAGAGCTCGGCATCGCGCGGGCGTCGTTCTCGCTCAAGCGGAGGCGGCGGGTGCGGTTCCGCTGACCGGATCGCCGTCAGAGTCAGCTCAGTTCGGGTTCGGCGTCGACGACGTACTTCCCAGCTCGGAAGCGTGAGAAGTAATCGCGCACGAGGGGGTGGATGATCTGCTCGCCGCTCTGGTCGGGGGTGACGTTCTCCTCGGCGACGTAGGTCGACTGGGTGCTGCCGTGGACGAGCACCTGGTACCACGGCTGATCGCGATCGGGCTGAGTCTGATTCCGTTGGTACCACTCGTCGCTGGCCTGACACGTCTCGTCGAACCCGACGATGACGCCCCGGTAGTCGTAGCGACGGTGTCTGATCACGTCGCCCAATGCGAATTTCGGTTGCTTTGCGACGGTGTTCATGCGATTCCCCCAGAGCCCGATTCGTGCGACGGCCCAGTCTCAAACTGAGCGCAACGTCACGCCGGACAAAGCCCTCGTGGCGACTGACCGCCGGACGAAGCCCTCGCCGCGAGTGGGCACCGGACGTATCCTTCTACCGTGACGTCTGATGCAGCCACACGCGGAGATGCCGTGACGACAGGCTACTCGAATCTGACCATCACGGTGCCCGCACGCTGGGCCGATACCGTTGGCGACCTGGTCGCCGAACTTGGTTCGCTCGGAGCCCAGATCCTCGGTGACGATCCGGTTACGTACGTCGCGTACTTCGAGGGTGGCGACGCGCTGGCGGCCGTCGAGCGCGTGGTGCGGATACGGCTTCGCGATGCCGGCCTGGCCGACGGCGACGTCGAAATCGCCTCCCAGGTGGTGCCCGATACCGACTGGGAAGCCGCCTGGCGCGCAACGTTGGCGCCCGTCCGTGTGGGCAGGAACTGGCTCATCCATCCTTCATGGCAGACGCCCGACGCCGGATATCGCCGCGCGATCATCGTCGATCCGAAGATGGCCTTCGGAACCGGCACACACGCTACGACGCAGCTCTGCCTCGTCGAGATGCAGGACCTGGTGCGTAGCGGCGACTCTGTGCTGGATATTGGCACCGGCACCGGAATTCTCGCGATGGCCTGCGCCCTGCTCGGCGCGCGGCCCGTGCTCGGCATCGAGGTGGATCCGGTCGCGATTGACTGCGCTCGCGAGAACCTCACGCTGAACGGGCTCGACGAGTCGGTCGAGCTGCTCACCGGTCGACTCGACGACGCCCCGCCCCGGGCGTACGATCTGATTGTCGCCAACATCGAGTTTCGGACGCTCACCGCCATCGCGGCGGAGCTGCGGTCACGGATCGCTCCGGGAGGACGGGCGCTATTCAGCGGGATCCTGGAGATCGAGCGAGACCGGTT
Organism: uncultured bacterium; assembly: GCA_964510105.1. Classification (GTDB taxonomy): domain Bacteria; phylum Latescibacterota; class MWCZ01; order MWCZ01; family MWCZ01; genus CAZWQW01. Next base: position 13,240 of record CAZEAI010000048.1, on the reverse strand, counting down.
CCTAGACGAGATCCGCAACCGCGGTTGGCGAGTGCTCCGCGCGCGCAGGCAGTACGATCCGATGACCGACGACGCGTGGATCAGCGTCGTTGCCAGTCCGGCAGCGTAACCGGCCGGCGCCCGCGTAGTTGTCGCTCGCGCGACTATTTGTCGCATCGGATTCCGTGAGAGGTGTCTGAGTGCCCCACCTGCGGCATCGGTTCCGTGGCACGACGATTGCGGGTACACCCGGTAACATAGTCCCCATCCACGAGAGCATCGCTATGAACGACATCGGACGGTATCGCATACACGTGCGCGGAACGGTGCAGGGAGTCGGCTTCCGCCCGTTTGTGTACCGCACGGCGTGTGAGCTTGGGCTGACCGGCTGGGTGAGCAATACCCGTCGCGGCGTCGAGATCGAAGTTCAGGGCAGTGACAATGCGCGAGATCGCCTGGTAGCCGCTCTTCGGGAGAACTCGCCTCCCCTCGCGCGTGTCGAGAGCGTCGACGTTCAGCAGGCAGCTCCGGTGGGGCCCTCGGCAGCGAGCGGGTTCACGATTGTAGACGACGACTCTGAGACCGACGGGGACGTTGCACCCGTCGCGCCGGATGCCGTCGTGTGCGCGGATTGCCTGCGCGAGTTGCTCGACCCGGCGGATCGGCGCTACCGCTACCCGTTCATCACGTGTACCCACTGCGGGCCGCGCTTCACCATCGTCGAGTCGGTGCCGTACGACCGGCCGTCTACGACGATGGCCGGATTCCCCATGTGCGACCAGTGTCGCGCCGAATATGAGGAACCCGCGGACAGGCGCTTCCATGCACAGCCGATCGCGTGCCCGGATTGCGGCCCGCGCGTGCGGCTCGCCGACGTGTCCGGCGCGACGCTGCCGGTGGAGGATCCCATTGCGGCGGCGGTTGAGCGGCTTGCCGCCGGGGACATCCTGGCGGTGAAGGGGCTCGGAGGCTACCACTTCGCCTGCGATGCGCGCAACGCCGACGCGTGCGAGTTGTTACGGAGCCGAAAATCTCGCGAGGTGAAGCCGTTCGCCGTGATGGTACGCGACCTCGACGTTGCGCGTTCTGTCGCAGCGATCGACGAGGCGGCGGCGGCGCTTCTGACCAGCACAGCCGCGCCGGTGGTGATCGTTCCGATGAAACCCGAATCGGGCCTGGCTCCCGGCATAGCGCCGGGGCGGCATACGGTGGGACTCATGCTGCCGTACACGCCGCTCCATCACCTGCTTTTCGCCGACGGCGCCTGCGATGCGCTCGTGATGACGAGTGGCAACCTCTCCGAGGAGCCGATTGCGTTCGAGGATGACGACGCGTTCGCCAGGCTCGGGTCTATTGCCGACGCCTTCCTGACGCATGATAGGCCGATCCGCACTCGCACGGATGACAGCGTGGTGATGGCCACCGGCGATCTCACAACGACGATCCGTCGGTCGCGTGGGTACGCTCCGGCGGCGATCACGCTTCCCGAGCCGCTGACCGGGCCGGTTCTCGCTTGCGGCGGGCACCTGAAGCACACGTTCTGCATCGGTACCTCCGATCGGGCGCGTCTCAGCCATCACATCGGCGATCTGGAGAATGAATCGACGTGGCGGTCGCTGCTGGACGGCGTTGAGCACTTCACGCGTCTTTTCGATATCGAGCCCGAGATCGCCGCTCACGACCTGCATCCCGACTATCTCTCGACGCGATATGCCGAGTCGCTAGGCATCCCGACCGTTGCGGTACAGCACCATCACGCTCACATCGTGAGCTGTCTCACGGAGAACCGGGTTGAAGAGCCGGTCGTTGGAATCGCCTTCGACGGCACGGGGTACGGCGACGACGGGAGCCTCTGGGGCGGGGAGTGGCTGGTCGCCGATTCGGCGCGCTACCGACGCGTCGCTCATCTGCGGCCGTTGCGCCTGCCTGGCGGCGAACGGGCAATTCGGGAGCCGTGGCGGCTCGGCGCGGCCATGCTGGACTCCGTCTACGGCGACGAATGGCGTGGCTGGAGTCTGCCTATCGAAGACGCCGTGGTCGACGAGACGTGGTCGCTGCTGCGCTCGGTCATGGAGGCGAGCGTCGCCACGCCGGAGAGCACTGCCGTCGGACGGCTCTACGATGCGGTCGCGGCCGTGACGGGCGTTCGCGGCGTGAATATGTATGAGGCGCAGGGAGCGATCGAGTTCGAGCAGCTCGTGGACAGGGCGGCGCGCGGAGCCTACGAGTTCTCCGTCGACGAGTCGACGCGGCTCCCGACGCTTGACTGGGAGCCCGCGCTGCGCGACATCGTGAGAGACATCCGGCGGGGAGTGGATGTGCCGGTGATCGCGGCGAGGTTCCACCGCGGGTTGGCGCGAGGAGTCGCCGGGTTGTCGCCGCGAGTCGCTGAGTCCGCTGGTCTGGCGTCGTGCGCACTGAGCGGGGGCGTATTTCAGAATGCGATCCTCACGTCGGAACTCGTCGCTTTGTTGGAACAAGCCGGATTGACCGTCTGCCGGCATCGCGATGTTCCGCCGAACGACGGTGGTATCAGTCTCGGTCAGCTTGTCGTGGCGGATCGCAATCGACCGGAGTGAATCGCAAGGAGAAGAGGTATGTGTCTAGGTGTCCCGATGCGGATCGGCAGCATCGATGGCGAGCACGCGCAGGCGGAGCTTGGCGGCGTCGTTCGCGAAGTGAGCCTGATGCTTGTGCCGGGCTGCGAGGTCGGCGACTACGTTCTCGTGCATGCCGGCTTCGCCATCAGTCGCATCGACGAAGAAGAGGCGGAGGAGACGGTGGCCCTGCTTCGCGAGAAGTACAGCTCGGGATCTCCGGGACCTGAGGACCCAGCAACATGATGCACATCGACGAATACCGCGATCCCGAGCTGTGTCGCGCGATCCTACCGAAGATCGAGGCAGTTCCCCTGGATCGCGTGGTGACGGTCATGGAAGTGTGCGGAACCCACACCATGGCCATCGCGCGCCACGGCATCCGGCGGGCGATGCCGCCATCGATCCGCCTCATCAGCGGTCCGGGGTGCCCCGTGTGCGTGACGCCGAACAGCTACATCGATCACGCGTGCGCGCTCGCGCGTCTGCGCGGTGTTACGCTTGCCACGTTCGGTGACATGCTGCGCGTTCCGGGATCGTCCTCCAGCCTGGAGTTGGAGCAGGCCCGTGGCGCCGATGTCCGGGTCGTCTTCTCGCCGCTGGACGCCATACGCATCGCGATGGAAAGCCCTGATCGCGAGGTAGTCTTCCTCGGAGTCGGGTTCGAGACGACGGCGCCCACGATTGCCGGGCTCGTGCTCACCGCGGCCCGCGAGGAAGTCGGAAACGTGTCGGTGCTCGCGGCGCCGAAGGTAATCCCGCCACCGATGCGCGCGCTTGCTTCGGACCCTGCGGTGCCGGTGGACGGCTACTTGTGCCCGGCGCACGTGAGCACGATCATCGGCACGCGTCTCTATGAGGAGATCTCTCGCGATTACGGCATTCCGTGCGTCGTCGCGGGCTTCGAACCCGTGGACGTGCTCCGGTCGGTTCACATGCTGGTGGAGCGAATCTCCGAGGGACGCCCCGGCGTCGATAATGAGTACTCCCGGATCGTCCGCCCGGAGGGAAATGTTCGCGCGCGAGAGGTAATCGACACGGTCTTCGAGCCGATTGACACTGAGTGGCGAGGGCTGGGCGCGATCCCGGATTCGGGACTCGGAATCCGCCCGGAATACGAACGGTTCGATGCCGCGCGGCGTTTCGACGTTCAGGTCGAGCCAGTGCAGGAACACCGTGGATGCCGGTGCGGCGACGTGCTGCAAGGTGTCCTCGATCCGCACGACTGCCCGCTGTTCGCTGGGGCATGCACGCCGACGACGCCCGTCGGGCCGTGCATGGTCTCAACCGAGGGCACCTGCGCCGCCGCGCACGCGTACGACCGCGTGGACGCGTGACGGGTGGACTTCCGGTGAACTACGAAGAGCTGTTGAGCGATGTCGCCGCCATCGTCTCCAGTGAGTCCGCGCCAGTGGACAAGCTCGCGTCGATCTGCGAGCTGCTGCGCGAGCGCGTGGCGCACTACGACTGGGTGGGGTTCTACCTCGTCGATCCGGCGAGCCCGCGCGAACTCGTGCTCGGGCCGTACTCCGGCGCGCATACGGATCACTCGCACATCCCGTTCGGACGCGGCGTATGCGGTCAGGCGGCGGAGCGCGAGGAGATGCTGGTGGTGCAGGACGTCGCCGCCGAAACGAACTACCTCTCCTGCAATCCAGACGTGAAATCGGAGATTGTCCTGCCGATCATGCGCGACGGCGCCATCGCGGGCGAACTCGACATCGACTCACACGATCTCGCCCCGTTCACCGACGACGATCGGTCGTTCCTGGAGTCGGTGTGCGAGCTTGTGTCCGGCGTCGTGTGAGGGCCGGGCGCGGTCCGGTCGCGCGCGCATGTGTGGGACCGTGACGAATGAGGGATGGCACAGGATGGGCGCGATGTGGTGCGCACAAGGGCCCGGCGCCCTACGAAACGATGAAACGGCCTGTAAGTAGAACCTGCAGAGATGAGCCATGAGCGAGTACGAGCAGATCGCCCACACGTGCGTTCGGACTCTGATCGAGTCCGGCACGGATCGGTACGGCCGCGTGCATTCGCCGATATGGTGTGGCAGCCTGCACGTGGACGAGTTGACGGCGCCGCAAGCCAGCATCCGGATGAGGCAGGACTGGCCGGTATATGAGGAGCTTCGCCTCGCGTGGCTGCAAGCTCAGTTCGATACCAGTGGCATGTACTCATCGAAGGTCCCCGAGGGACCGGGTCGGCGCGCGATCCGGGTCAGCCAGCGAGGTTTCGGCTGCGCCAATCTGTACTACGATCAGCCGATGCTCCGCGCCTGCCGCCTGTACGGTGCGGATTCCGCCAGATCGGCCGTGGACGCGTACATCGGCTACTACCTCGATCATTTCATGGATGCGCAGACCGGACTGATCGAGTGGGGCTGGCATATCCAGTACGACGTGCATGAGGATGCTTTCGTATTCGCGGACGGGCATCATCACGAGATACAGGTCATACAGCCGGACTGGCCGGGCCTGCACGCGGCTCGACCTGTGCTTGCGCGGCAAGAGATCGAGCAGATCGCCGACTGGCACGTCGACCTGGAACGCGCGGTGTTCGGTCGTCATCCGGACCGGGGCGCCGGTTGCTCGTTCGCCATGGCCGGTGGAGAGATGACCCTCGCGTTCGCGTACCTGGGCGTGGCGGAAGGGGAAGCCGGCTTCCGCGAACTGGCCCGGCGGATTCCGCGCTTCCATTGGGATCAGCGCCACCCGACCAGCGGCTTGATCCCCAACCGCATCGCCGGTGAATCGGGTGCTGCCGACCGCTTCGACTTCCACACGGCCGATACATCGACCGTGGCTCTCTGGGCTGGTCGCGTGCTGCTGTCGGGTGTGCTGCTGGAGGACGGGGAACTGGTCGAATGGGGGCGACAGGTGCTCCGCGCATGGCACGTGCACGGCTGGGACTCGGACGCGCAGCGACCGTTCGGTCTGCTCGATCTGGACGGCACCCCGGTGGACTTAGAGCGACCGGAAACCGGCTACGAGCGGCACATGCCGCAGCGCCATCTGGACCTGTGGGCGGAGTACGTCATGGGGTACGAGTATCCTTTCCGGACGGCACTCACCTACGTGGCCGGGTATCGCTACACCGGAGATCAGGAGTTGCTCGCCGCCGCTCGGGCTTGGGCGGAGTGCTACCGGCGCGAGTTGCCCGCCAACCGGGGTCGCGGCACGTTCGCGCACGGCTACGGTCAGCTCATCTCGCTCTTCGTGTATCTGGCGGAGATCACCGGCCAGACCGGATACCTGGCCACAGCCGAGGACGTGGCGCGCGACGCCATTGACAAACTGTGGACCGGGAAGCTGTTCCGTGGCTATCCCGGCAAGGACTGGTACGAATCGGTGGACGGTCCGGGCTATCTGGTACAAGGGTTGCACGAACTCGGTCTCGCCCTGGATGGGCAATGCCTCCTGGATGACATCGATGTGTTCGGCTGGAACCTGTAGTCTGAGATTGGCTCATTTGACGGAATCACAGCCGCACAGGCTGTTGTAGAAAGAGAGTACCCGCATGCCGGAAGAATCAATCCTACTCGCTCACGGGTCCGGCGGACGCAGGTCCCACGACCTCATCCGCGATTCCATAGCTCGTATACTCGGGTCGGACCAGGGCCGAGGGTTTCCCGACGCCGCCGATCTCCCGGCGCAGGGGGTCCGCCTCGGCTTCACGACGGACAGCTACGTCGTGAAGCCGATGACGTTCCCCGGTGGCGACATCGGTACCCTGGCGGTGGCCGGAACCGTCAATGATCTCGCCGTCACCGGTGCGTTTCCGGCGCATCTCTCGTGCGGGCTCATCATCGAGGAGGGGCTGCCGCTTGCCGAGTTTGAACGAGTGCTGACCTCCATGCGCGACACTGCCGACGCGGCGGGCGTTGATGTCGTGACCGGCGATACGAAGGTGGTGAGGCGTGGCGAGGCGGACGGCTTGTTCATCAATACGAGCGGCGTCGGCTGGTATCCCGATCCGCGACGCCTGAGCCCGGTCCCCATCGTTCCGGGCGACGCGATTCTCGTCAGCGGCACGATGGGCGATCACGGCGCGGCGGTCATGGCAGCCCGCGAAGGCCTCAAGACGGCGCTGGAGTCGGACTGCGCTCCGCTGAACGGCATGATCGATGCACTGCTCACCGAGTGCGGCGGCGTACGATTCATGCGAGACGCGACGCGCGGCGGGGTCGCGACGGTGCTCAACGAGATCGCCGCGGATGCGGAAGTAGGCATACGTGTCGATGGGTCCCTCGTACCGGTGCGTGACGGCGTGCGCGGCTTCTGCGAGGCCCTCGGGCTGGACCCGCTCTACGTCGCGAACGAGGGGAAGATCGTCGTTGTCGTGGACGCCGATTCCTCGGACGCCGCCCTTTCGGCCCTCCGGCTTCATCCATACGGCGGCGATGCCGCTCTGGTCGGCCGAGTCGTCTCAGACCACCCGGGCATGGTAGTGCTGGATACCATGGTCGGTCCCGGGCGAATCCTCGACATGCTCAGCGGCGACCAGTTGCCTCGGATCTGTTGAGCAGAAGATTCCACCACCCGTCGGTCGGAAATGAACACAGGCTCAGTAAAGCTCCAATGGGTGGGCCTTCAGGGGTGTCTGCCGAGACAGAAATGCACCGGACGGTGCCAAATTGTCATCCGCGGACACTCCTGGCATCCGCGGCGACGATGGGCATCTTCCCCGTGGATGGCGCTTGGCGATAATTCGGCGCTTCTGTCGCAACGTTGGCACACGATTTGTTCCTTCCTTCCTTTCCGCTGTGCAGGGGTGTTCAAAACACCTGCGCCGAGAACCGCGCATCGATGCTCGGTTCTGAGATCACGACAGACCGCGTATCAGTTCCGTCGGAACGACCGTATCGCAGGGGGTTTGGCATGAGAAGAATCATGACGCGGGGCGAGTTCTGGTCGCTTATGGACGGGCTTGTCCAGAGTCGCACCGTTGTCGGCGTCGTGGAGAAATCGCCTGGGCAGTTCGCGTTCGATGAGATTTCGAACATTGAACAGATCGCCCGGAATTACAAGCCGACGATCCTGCCGCCCAAGAAGTATCTCCTGCCGCAGTTCGATCCGCTCTTCCAGTTCAACACGGAAACGGGTGAGATGGACGCGGTGGTGCAGGTGAAAGATATCGTGCTCTTTGGCGTACGGCCGTGCGACATCACCGGCCTGAGCATACTGACCGAGCGGATGCTCGATGGCGAGACCGACCACGCCGTCGAGGCGCGTCGGGAAGCCCTGACGGCTATCGGATGGGATTGCCAGAGCCCGTGTGACGATCATGCTTTCTGTCAGAGCGTTGAAAGCCTGGAACCGTCCTACGGTTACGACCTGTTCGTCCGAGACCTCGGCAACAAGCGCCTCGTTGTGGAAACCGGCTCGCCGAAGGGCGATCTCCTTGTCAAGGAATTCGGTTCGACGCTGGCCGAGGGCGACGAAGCAGATCTCGCGAACTATATGGCGCGTCGGAAATCCAGTTTCCCCAAGCGGCTGAATGTGCCCATCTCCGATGCGCCGTTGCTCTTTGCGAGCAATATCGAGAACGACTGCTGGGAAGAACTCGCCGAGCGCTGTTACTCGTGCGGGTCCTGCACGACCGTGTGCCCGACGTGCTACTGTTTCGACGTGTACGAGGACGTGAACCTCGACATGAAGACCGGCGCGCGAACGCGATCGTGGGATAGCTGTCAGCTCGACGAATTCGCCAGTGTGGCAGGCGGCGAAAGCTTCCGTGAGGAGCGCGCCGACCGGATCAGCCACCGGCTGCAACGCAAGTTCAATTATCAGTTTACGCGGACCGGGCGATCTCACTGCGTTGGCTGCGGTAGATGCGCTCGCGCCTGCCTCGTCAACATAGATCCGGTGGACGTCGTCAACACGCTCGCCCAGACGCAGACGACCGGTTGAAAGGGAATCGCCGAGATGGTTGACTCGATCTACCTGCCGGAGATGACGGAAATCGTCGAAGCGACGATGGTCTCTCCGCTCGAAAAGCTCTTCAAGCTCCGTTTCCGCGACGGGCGGCCGCTTGGACATGCACCGTGCCAGTTCGTGGAGGTGTCGGTCCTTGGTGTCGGCGAAGCGCCGATCTCAATTTCGTCGCCGCCGAATGTCACCGACCATTTCGAGCTGTGCGTTCGGGCATGTGGCAACGTGACCAACGCGCTGCACGCCTTGGGCGCCGGCGACACCGTCGGGATTCGCGGGCCGTTTGGAGAAGGCGTCGATCTCGGCGATTTCGCCGGGAAGGACCTGCTCTTCATCGGTGGCGGCATAGGCATCGTGCCGTTGCGCTCCGCCATTGCGGAATCGATCAACAGGTCGTCGGATTTCGGGAAGATCTCGGTGCTCTACGGCGCCAAGTCGCCCGAGGAACTCCTGTTCAGCGACGAGCTCGCCGCGTGGAACGAGAAGGCCGACTGTCAGATTACCGTAGACCGCGGGGACGACGACTGGACCGGCAACGTCGGCGTCGTTACGACGCTGCTCAACAGCATGGACCTCGACCCGGACAACACGATCGCGTTCATCGTCGGTCCGCCGATCATGTATCGATTCGTGCTGCTCGAACTGTTCCAGAAGAGCATCCCTCATCGCAACATCCTCATGAGCCTGGAGCGCCGAATGAAGTGTGGCGTCGGCAAGTGCGGACACTGTCAGATCAACGGCTTCTACGTGTGTCGCGAGGGGCCGGTGTTCCGGTACAGCCAGGCAGAGAAACTGAGCGAAGCGGTCTAGCGACTGCATCGCGACGAGACCGATACCGCAGATTCTGGTAACGGGTCCACAGGACCCGCTGGAGGGTAAACGTGAAACCGACGGTCGGATTCTTCGAGTTCTCGTGTTGCGAGGGCTGCAAGCTGGCAGTTCTCGAGATGGAGGATCGCCTCCTCGATCTGCTCGCGCTGGTCGACATCGTCGAAGGCCGTGAGATCATGGACGATCAGGCCGATCACATGACGATAGCGTTTGTCGAGGGCAGTATCACGCGTGAGTCGGAGATCCCTCGATTGCAGGCGATTCGCGACAAGTGCGACATACTGATCGCGATCGGTGCATGCGCTTCGATGGGCGGCGTGAACGCCATCAAGAACGCATACACAGAGGCTGACGTGCGCAAGTACGTCTACGGCGACCAGGCCGACTACTGGACCGACACGATTCCCACGCGCCCTCTGAGAGCGTGCGTCGACGTCGACTACGAACTCCAGGGATGCCCGATCGACGGCAACGAGTTCCTGAGCGTGGTCAAGGCGCTCCTTACGGGGCAGACGCCGAAGATCAAAGACTACCCGATGTGCGTCGAGTGCAAGCTGAAAGAGAACATCTGCCTCTTCGACAAGGGCGAATTCTGCCTCGGCCCGGTCGCGCGGGCAGGCTGCGACGCAATATGCCCGTCGCACGGCGACGGTTGTGAGGGCTGTCGGGGCCTCATCCCGAATCCGAACGTAGGCGCGCACGTCGACACGCTGGCCGAGTACGGGCTTACGGTCGAAGACATCCTCAAACGGTTCACGCTGTTCGGCAACTATGTACGCGAAGAACTCGAACTCGAACTGACGCCGTCGGGCAAGTCCCGTCGATAAAGGGGCGTTACATGACCACAGATACGGACATCCGCGGCACCAACGGCGGCGAAGGTAACATCGATATCCACGTCGAGCACGTGACGCGCGTCGAGGGGCACGGAGACATCCGACTCAACGTCAAGAACGGCGAGATCGAAGAAGCGAGGCTCCACATCACGGAGTCGCCACGTTTCTTCGAGGCTATGCTGCGCGGACGCAGCTATACCGATGCGGCCCACATTACGTGTCGCATCTGCGGCATCTGCTCCACCGGCCACACGACCGCGTCGCTGCGGGCCAGCGAGGACGCACTGGGTATCGTGCCCTCCGAGCAGACGGTGAAGCTGCGCAAGATCGCGCTTCACGGTGAGTTCCTGCAGAGCCACGTGCTGCACGTGTATTTCCTGGCCGTCCCGGACTTCTTCGGGCTGGGCAGCGTGTTCCCGCTCATCCAGACCCACCGCGACGTCGTCGCACGCGCGTTGCGTCTGAAGAAGCTCTCGAACGACGTCGTCGGCGCGATCAGCGGCCGGCACATCCACGGAATCAGCATGGCCGTGAACGGTTTCACTGCTCTTCCCAACGTGGAACGCCTTGTGGATCTGCGGCAGCAGCTTCTCGACGCTGTGCCGGATATTGAGGCAACCGTCGAGACGTGCGCTTCGCTGGATTGGCCCGACTTCGAGCGTGAGACGGAGTACGTGTCGCTTGGCGGTACGGACGATTACGCGCTGTACGACGGCGATATCGTCAGCAGCGACGGCGCGCGGGTTCCGCCGCAGCAATATCGCGACATCACGAACGAGCACGTCGTTCGGCACTCGACAGCGAAGCACACGAAGCACAGCCGCGACTCATACATGGTCGGCGCGCTGGCTCGATTCAACAACAACTACGACAAGCTGCATCCGAAAGCGAAGGAAGCGGCTGCCGCCCTCGGAATCTCGGCGCCGTGCCACAACCCCTATTTCATCAGCGTGGCTCAGGTGGTGGAGTGCGTTCACTGCGCCTACGACACCATCGGCCTGATCGACGATGTCCTGGAGACGGGGCTCGTGGAAGAGGATCGGTCGGTTCATGTGCGGGCCGGCAACGGTACCGGAGCTGTGGAAGTGCCTCGCGGCATCCTGTTCCACAACTACGATCTGGATGGCAACGGCAACATCGTCGATGCGAACTGCATCATCCCGACAGGTCAGAATCTCGCCAACATCGACGGCGATCTGCGCGAACTGGCGCCGCAGATTCTTGACGAGTCGAAGGAAGAGATCACTCTCGCGATGGAGATGCTCGTCCGGGCGTACGACCCGTGCATCTCCTGCTCGGTTCACATGTTGAACGTGGACTTCGTGGAGTAGCGCGATATGCCTCAGGCCGATGGATCGATCGCGCCTGTTGTGGTGATCGGGCTGGGCAACATGCTCAGGTCCGACGATGGTATCGGTCCACGCGCGGCGGCTGAACTCGCGACGATATCGCGACCGGGCGTAGAGATCATCGATGGTGGTATAGCCGGGCTCTCGCTGCTCGAGTGGATCGCTGATCGTTTACGAGCTATCATCGTGGACGCGGCGGACATGGGTCGCGATCCTGGGACGGTCATCCGTTTCGCGCCCGAAGATGTGGCGGCGATAGATTCGGTCGACGGTATCTCGCATGCGACCGGCGTTTTTGACGTGCTGAAGTTGGGGGCGGCTCTCGGTCCGCTTCCAGCTATTACGATTTACGGGGTCCAACCTGCCAGCGTTGCACCGGGCGAGGAGCTAACTCCCGTCGGGCGTAGCGCGCTCACGGCGGTCGTCCGGCAGGTGCGCGCCGAATTGGACGCCTGCGAAGGAGAATAGGATGGCGAAAGCGAAGGTCCTGCTGGTCGACGACGATCCCGATATCGTCGAGGCGATGCAGCTCGTTCTCACGGCGAACGACTACGATGTCGTGACGGCGAACTCGGCCGGTACCGGCCTCGACGCGGTGGTTCGTGAGAAACCGGACGTCATGGTCCTCGACGTCATGATGGAAAAAGACACGGACGGGTTCCACGTTGCGTATACCGTGAAGAACCCTCCTGAGGGATCTGAACTGGCGGACGTGTGCCCCATTCCGATTCTCATGGTGACCGCAATCTCGCGAATGAAAGGGATGAAGTTTTCACCCGACAAGGATGAGGACTATCTTCCTGTGGATGCGTATGTCGAGAAACCCATCCAGCCAGCGGTGCTTCTCGAGAAAATCGGGGAGCTCGTCGACACGAACGCGGGGTAGCCATCGTGAGCGGTACGCCGTCGCCTGAATCGTCCTCTGTACCGGATGGGTCGGATGCCGCACGCACAGGCCAGAACGTGGAGCCGGGGAGCGTTCGCCGCGCGGCGATGCGTCTGGTACTACCCCTGGAGAACGAACTCTACGGTCGTCTCGACTGGTTCGTGTGGATGCGCTCAATCACGGCGGTGCTCGTCGCCGCCGTGGGTGTGGCGTGTTGGCGTTGGGATTTCGGCGTGCCGGGCATGCGTGTCGTGGTCGTCGGCGCGAGTATCGCCGCCTACAACATCGCTATTCTGCTGATCCTTCGCCGCTTCCGCGCCTGGCCTATCGCTAACGCCCACCTTCAGATTTCCCTCGACTGGGTCGCTCTGACGCTGCTCATGCATGCCACCGGCGGTATGAACAGCCCGGCGCTCATGTTCTTCATCTTCCACGTCATCTTCGCCGCGCTGCTCATTCCCGGTCTGGGGGCGTTCATCCACGCGCTGACCGCGACGTTCGTCGTCGGTGTGGCCGGCTACGCGGAGTCCACGGGACTGATTGGCCACATTCGTTTGGTGTGGGCCGACCAGCCGCCCGTGGCGGGCTACGAGCTTCTTGTGCTCGTCGGATTCTTCGGATTCGTCATGTTCGCCTCGGCGATGGTTGCCTGGGTGACGGCGCACCACCTTCGCGTGCTGGAACAGGATCAGGCTGACCTCCAGCAGGAACTCGCGTCGGCCGTGCGACAGCTTGAGTCGGCGAACCGAGAGCTTGTCGCCATGGACGAGCAGAAGAGCCTCTACACACGTACCGTGACGCACCAGCTTCGCAGTCCCCTGTCGGCCAT
>CAZEAI010000047.1:0-33327 GCA_964510105.1 uncultured bacterium | reverse complement strand
ACTGAGCAGCGTCGTGGAGTCATCGGCGACCGTTGCGTCGTCCCAGCCGTAGCGGAACCGGGAGTACTTCCCGATCATCTCGTATCGGGCGTCGGCGCTGGGCATCGGCTGTCCGCAGCAGTCGTCGTAGTGATGCGTTCCGACGAGCACCGACAGGCTATCCTGCGGGCGACTCTGGAGTGAACGCGTGTCGGGGTTGAATATGTCGGTCTCCTGCGCCGCGTGCGCCCAGACTGCGTGACGGTAGGCGTCATACCGGTCGAAGCTCCAGTGCGCCTCCTGAAACGCGATGTACACGTCGCGCGCGTCGTTGCCCTTGCCGCGGTAGACGCTCCACGCCGTCCACGCCGCAGCCTCCACTCCGAGGAAGATGGCCGCGCGAGTCGGGTTCCCGGCGTAGAGTTCCCCAAGCCCCGGCACGAGAAGCGACAGGAAGAATGCCCGCTTCGGCGAGACGTGACGCGCCGGCCGACTCTCGCTCGGGCCTCTCACGTCCACCTCGTCCGCCGGTTCAGCTTCCACACGGACCGTCGTCCGTGCGCCTTCGGCGTCGAGAAACTGTCGCGCGCTGCCGACGTAGCCGTCGAGCACGGACACGCCGGATCCCGATCCGAAGGCAGGCGCCGCCGCGAGCGCGGTAGTGAGAAAGACGACCATGGAAAGCATTGCGTGCCGCATCGGTGTGCTCCTTCCGTACCTCATTAGCCGGTTACGTCGTCCGGTGCGTCGGAGTTCGCAACCAGCGTGATGAGCGTAATCTCAGACGGCGATCCGACTCTGAGCGGGGGCCCCCAGTAACCCGTGCCCCGGCTCACGTATATCTGCGTGTCGCGATGCCGGTCCAGCCCGGCGACGAATGGCTGAAACCAGTACACGACGTAATTCCACGGAAAGAACTGCCCACCGTGCGTATGCCCTGATATCTGCAAGTCCACGCCCGCGTCCGCTGCCGAAAAGATGCTCATCGGCTGGTGCGCAAGCAATATCCTCGGCGTTCCGTTCGGCGCTCCTCGCAACGCGGCTTCCGGGTCGGACCGATGCGCGCCATTTCGACGGTGCTGGCTGTAGTCCGTCACGCCCGCGACGACCAGCGATGCTCCATTGCGCTCGATCACCCGGTGCTCGTTCATGAGCGGCACATAGCCGAGATCCTTGCGCACATGCTTCACCCAAGCGTCGGCGCCGGAGTAGTACTCGTGATTCCCGGTCACGAAGTACCGCCCGCATGGCGCGTCGATCCCGCCCAGCGGCGCGACGTCATCCGCCAGACGCGCGACGCTGCCGTCTACTATGTCGCCCGTCAGAGCGATCATGTCCGCGCCCAGCTCCCGCACGGTGTCCGACACCGCTTCGACGAACGGACGCTTGATCGTCGGTCCGGCGTGGATATCCGTGATCTGCGCGATGCGGAACCCGTCGAACGCCGCCGGCAGGTTCTTCAGAGCGATGCTCACCCGCTTCACCGGAGGCGCCCGTCGCGCGGAATACACGCCGTATCCCGTCATCCCGCCGGAGAGCGCCACGATGCCCGCGTTTGTCGCCTGCACGAGAAACGCGCGTCGCTCGGCATCGAAGCCTGCGGTCGCCTCCGCGCCGCCGAATGCCGAGCGAGCAATCTCGAACAGCTTCGGTCCGCCGACTCCGATGATGAGGAGCAGATCGCGTGCCAGTACGAACACGAACGCGAACAGGAACAGCCCCATGCTCAGAAACCCGAGCCACCCCAGCAGTTCCGACCACCACGACTCGATTCGTTGCGACCTTGCCGTAAGCACGAGCGCAGGCGTCACCGCGCAGATCGCGATGAACAACCACAGAATCGTCGTCGCGATCGGGCCGAACCGTGATGGACCGATGATCCGCCAGCCGGTGTATCCGTATATGAGAGCCAGTATGCTCGTGGATATGACGATGAATTGCCACACTCGTCGCGTTTCCTCTGTCTCCGACGGCACGCATCAGCCGGTGGGCGGGACACTCCTGTCCCGCGAACGCTCGCTTCGCTCGCGCTCGTCTAGGAGTTCGCTGCCCGAACTCCCCGGCTCCGTCCGCCGCGCCGCCGGCACGTCCCTACAGATACCCGAACAACATGGTCAGGTACCATTTCGTCTTGTCGGTGGCCGGCGCGGCATCCAGCGCACGCGCATAGGTCACACCCAGCCGAGAGGGGTATCCGTAGAACGAGAACAGGTCCGCCCGGAGTTCAATCCCGAGGTCGCGCTTGTATCCCGACGTCCATGTATCCGCGAATCCGTCTTCATCGCGCCAGACACGGCCCGCCTCAGCGAAGCCCGCAAGGTACACCTTGTCGAAGTAGACCGGCCCGAGCTTCCGGTCGATGTGCCCGAGGCCGGGAATCGGCATTCGGTAGAGAAGCCGCGTCCATGCCGTCTTGCGGCCTTGAAGCTGGTAGTATGTGTACCCGCGCAGACCGATGATTCCGCCGATACCTTCGTAGAAGAAGCTGTCCACTTCCGCATCGATGAGCATTGCCCGGCCCTCGACGCCCAGTCGGTGCTCGCCATGCCACGGCATCCCCAGATAGTACGCGCCCTCGACGGTGGTCTGCCCGTATTCATACCGCGTGTACTCCTCGGCGAGGAGCGAGCTGTTCTGATCGAAATCGGCGAAGAAATCGTTGCGCCAACGGTCGTGGCGCGCCAGCCAGCGGTATCCCGCCGGGTTGATATCGCGCGTGGTGAATGGCTTCAGTGCCTTCTGACCGACCGAGAGCCCGACTCCGGCTCCCTTGAAGTACGTGTAGTTGTACCCCACGTACTGCCGCACGCCGTCCTGCCGGAACGTCTGGTCGATCGCTGCGTCGTAGCGCTGGTACGAGCCGTGAACGTTGAAGTCGAGCGTCCAGCGCGAAGGTTTCAGTGCGACCTGGATCGAGTTCAGGCCATACTCGACCCCGTCCAGCCAGAGCTTTCCCGATATGACCGTGTCCTCGGCCGTGTAACGAACCGTGCGGATCGCATCGATCGACAGAGGCCAGCGGAGTCGCTCACTGCTCACGTCAGCCAGTACGAACGCGTCGTAGTCGAGGTTATCCGGCGCGACCCACAGGCCCGCCAGCAGCAGCGCGCTATCCCAGAGATCGCCGGTGAACGCGTACGCGCCGAGCCGCACTTTGCCGTCGTACAGCCCGAATCGCGGCAACAGCGCGGGGGTCATGAAGTGTGGCGCGATCCGCTCGACACGGGACGTCGGGCGATTCAGCGTCGCGCTGAACGTCCCCGACGACGGCGATTCCTCGCCGAATGTCGATTCGTCGACCGGCTCGCGCGGATGGTCGGCCGGGAGAATGCGGATCGTGTATCCGTCCGGCTCATAACTGCTGTACGCGATGCGTCCGTCCGCGGCGACGGATGGCGAGAACGCTCCGCCTGCCGCGTTGGTGATCCGGTGAATCTCGCCTTCAGACAGGCTCGATTCATACAGGTCGAACACCCCGCTGCACGCGCTGGAGAAGATGAGCGTCGTGCCGTCCGGAGTCCACGCCGGATCCCGGTCCGACATTGGCGATGCAATCGTCCGCTCGACCTCGATTTCGTCATCCGGATCGTCCGGTATCCGCATGATCTGGATGTCGCGCTGTCCCGCGCGCGCGATGCTCACCGCGATGCGCGTTCCGTCGGGAGACCAGCGCGGACTGAACACCTGCGTGCCGTCCGTCCAGTGCGTGAGCTGCCGAACCGCCGATTCGGAGATGTCGAGCGTGTCGAGTTCGATCATCCAGAGGTTCGTGCTGCCCGCCTCGTTCCGGACGAAGACGACGCGCGAACCGTCGGGGCTCACGTCCGGGTAGGTCGCTCGCCACCGCTTCGTAAGCTCAAGCGCCTCTTCCTCTTCCAGGTCGGCGATGATGAGATCGTTGTATCGCCTGCCGGTCGAGTGGTCGCGTTTGGCCCTGCTGAAGACCAGCCGGTTCCCATCGGCAAACCAGCTCACCACGGAGGATGCCCGCGCGGATTCCGGCGCGCCGACTGTCGTATCCGTGCCGAGCGTCCGCACGACCACCCCCGCCAGATGATAGTCCTGCCCCTCGTTCGTGACGTACGCAAGACGCTTCCCATCGGGAGAGAACGCCGGCTCCGCGTGGTAGTAGCCCGCGCGCGCTCCCGCAGCCATCGCGCCGAGCGACTCGCACCGGTGACAGGGCGGCGTGCCCGCTCCGCGAACCTGCTCGATCAAAGCGTGTGCCGTCGGCTCCGGCGGAGTGATGACATGCGGAACGTCGTCGTCCGGTTGCGGCGAATCGACGTCCGGCGTTTCGAGAAGTTCACCCTCCGGCTCGGCTTCCCGCTCCGCATCGGATTGCTCATACTCGGACCGCATCGACGCGATCCACTCGTCGTACACCGCGCTGCCGGACCGGCCGGTGACCCGTTTGATCGCGCGATCGAAGCTCCACGTGTGCCATTTCGTCATCTCGCGCGTCAGATCGCGAAGTGCGCTATCGCCGTATACCGATGCGAGGTACCGCACGAACGCGAAGCCGTGGTCGTAGACCATCTCCGCTTCCCGGCCGTCGTGATCGTAGAACCCCTCCATCTCGCGATAGGTCAGATGCGTACCGCTGAGAATCGCGACGCGTAGCACCATATCCCGATGCGGATCCCACCAGTCCGCGCGCACCTGATCCACTTGGTACTGCGCGACGCCCTCGGCGAACCACATCGGAATCGTCACCGTCGGGACGGCGTACGAAACGAGCGTGTTCGGGAGTCCTTCGGCGACGTCGCTGCGGTATTCCGGTTCGAGCCGGAACCACTGGAAGTAGATCTGTGGCAGCCAGGCCGGACCCTTCTTCGCCGCTCCGAGTTGCACGATGTGCGTGAACTCGTGGGTGAACACGTCGCGCAGCCAATCGTGCGTGCTCCGGAACTCGTAGTCGAGATTCGACGCCCAGATCTCGATGCGATTCTGGAAATACGCCGCCGCACCGTTAGCGATGTCGCCGTGATCGCGCAGGATGATCGAGGTCTTCTCCGGCGGCTCGTAGCCGTAGAGCGTCGTGATCGGCCCGTGGACTTGGTCGCCGAGGTCGGCCACCGTCGCCGCGACGCGTTCGAGCCCCTCGGTGTAGTGGATGCTGAAATGCTCGGTTTCCACGACCTGCCACGCGAGATCGCGCACCGGCGGATCGTCAGTGCGTTCGAGGATCGGCTCAGCGGCGAACGCCACCGTCGGTGCGAGAGTCGCAAGGGCGAGAAGCCTCACGCTAAGGCGCAAGGTACGCAAAGACGGCCAGTGGAAGTATGGCATGCGGCAGCTCATGTCCGCCCGGAAGCCGGGCCGTCAGGCAGACCGTTGACGACTCGCGAGATTCCGTCCTTGATGCGCTCCGCGCCGAAGTTGATTAGCAGTCCGAGCCGCTTGTCGGCGAGCCGCAGATAGGTCAACAGCTGTTTGCCATGCACTGGCGCCACCTTCTCAACCGACTTCAGTTCCACAATGACGAGATCTCCAACGATGATGTCCGCGCGGAACGCCTCGTCGATGGTTACGCCGTCATAGATGATAGGAATCGGAACCTTCCGCTCGACTCTGACGCGGCGCTTGTCCAGCTCATGAGCAAGCACTGTTTCGTAGACTGTTTCGAGCAACCCGGGTCCCAGCGCGACGTGAACGTGATATGCCGCGTCGACCACGATGCGCGCGATCTCATTCTCAGTCATCGTACGACCACGCCCGTCACAAGCACTCGCATTGGCGTCTTCGCGCCTCTGTGCGAAGGGTGTCTCCGGTCATCACTTCGGCGCCTTTGCGCCTTTGCGCCTTTGCGTGAAACCATTCCCGGTCACCGTGCGATCCCTACCGGGATGGTCACTCCGGCGCGTTCGCCGTCCGACGCCGTTGCCTCAAGACGAATCAAGTAGAGTCCGCTCACGAACTGCGTGCCGCCCGGCCACACGATCTCGTTCGCCGCGTTCGCCGTCGTAGCGTTCGCGGCGAGCTCGCCTCGCCACACCAACTCGCCCGCTCCCGTATACACCCGCGCCTCAATGTCGGCCTGACGGGTCAGGTAGAATCGAAGCTTCGCCTCGGTTCTACCGACAGGGCTCGGATAGCAGAACGCCTGATCCGAGGGCATGATGGTCGTGTGCAATGGAGGCGCTCCGTCGATCGCCGCGGCGTTCAGCGCGTTCGAGTGTCGAGCGTCCGCGTAGAGTTGGCTCCAGAGCGGCTCACCCGTCGACAGCCCGATCCCGTATAGCCAGCCGTCAAAGGTGGGTACATACGCGCGGCTCCCACCCGACTCCAGCGCCGTGATCGCCGGCACTCCCGAGATATGGCCGGGGATTGCGCGTTTGATCGCCTGGGCCTCTCCGCCAGTGGCGAGCGAAATCTCGTAGAGTACGTTCAGACCGGGTATGATCGCCCCGCCGTCGTACGTGAGCGCAGGACCAGCGAACCACTCCGTGGAGTCGGCGCGGCCGAGCTCGATGCGTTCAACCTCGACGCCGGTGCGCGACAGAATGGTTAGGCGCCGGGGCGTGACGGCATACACGTAACCGTATCCATCCGCGCCGGCCTGTCCCCACCCGCCGACGGTCGGTTGTCCGACGAGCGGGTCGCCGTCGTCGATCGACCACGCTGTGGTGCCGGCCTTCGTCGCCGTGATCGTTCCGCCGCTGGTCCGCGCGATCTCGTAATCGACGCCGTCCCGATCCAGGTCGGCCGTGATCGCTGGTGGCTCCCACGGATCGGACGCCGTCTCCGTCGCGGTCCAGCCGGAACTCGTGTAGCGAAACTCCGCGAATGCGTCGTCCCCGTGGACCCGGATCTTCCCACTATCGACGATCTGCGGCTTGTGTGTGAAGCCGATGGCCGATCCTCCGATCGCGCCGGTGGCGGCGTGGATCGGGTTCAGGTCCGAGTCCAGGACGTAGAGGCTCCCGGCTTCTGTCGCGACAATCACCAGCGGGTCGGTGGATTCGCCGGTCCATTCTTCGAAGAGACGGCCCACCGTCACCCCTTCGACGATCGGCGAGCCGAGGTACTTCGCAACCCGGCCCGGATCGCCGTTCTCTCGCATCCATTCGATCTTCAGTGCCACGGAGTCGCCGGTGACGCCGTACGGCGACGTGATGATCTGAATCCCAGTGTGCGTACCGTCGTTCGCCAGACTCACCGGATGCCCCGGCTCCCATTCGCCCGTCGCGTAGAGTGTGTCGCCCGATACGGCGAAAGGATCGTTCGGGCTGCCCACGCCCTCTGAGGAACGCGGATGTCCCAGCAGATTCGTGATTCCCACGTCGCGGTAGCCGTCCGATTCCACAAGGAAGATGCCGGGCCGTTCACGGTGCGCGTTGATCTCGTTCACCGGCTCCCACTGACGAATGCGCGCCTCGTCGACGTGGTAGATCAGCACGCCGGTGCCGGGCGTGTAGGCGTCGTAGTTGTCGCCCTGGATCTCCAGCCAGACGCCGCTCGCGTCGTCGATGCTCCGGACGATGTCCGGGTGGTTCCATTCGGTGAAATCGCCTTCGTCGGTGATGGATCGGCGAAGTTCGAGCAACAAGTGCTCATCCGGCGTGATCGGCACCTTCACCGCGCGCGGCAGGTCCGAGTCGCGCACGGCGAGTCCGGCCATGCGTATCGTTGTGTCCGCTCGGATGACCGTCGGCTCGACCCATCCGAGCCGCGCCTGCTCCCACGCCATGGGCAGACACGGGATGAAGCCCAGCGTGAGAACCGTGTCGCCATCGGTCTCCAGCCGCTCGACCAGATTATCCGAGCCGATGTCCATCAGCGTCCAGCCGCCCAGAGCCGAGCCACTTGTCGCCGTGTTCAAGAGCACCGGCAGGCCGCGCGTCGCGAGGAACGTCGCCGCGAACGTCCCGTTCAACCCGATGACGCCGCCCGGAGTCTGTATCTGCTGCGGGACCACCCATCCCGACGTCACACCCGACGGCAGGGCGACTCCCGAACGCTGCACTTCCTGCTCCGTCAGTGCGAGGGCGGGAAACTCCGTGCTGAGCGCGCCCTGCAGCGATATGCTCGCGTTGAACACGAGGTAGCTGTCGAAACGCGACAGCGGCCCCGCGTCGGGTCCGGCAAGCTCCATTGCGTCGGCGAGAAACGTCACCCATCGCCGGAGCTGTTCGTCGTCGTCCGGCGCCGAGCCGTACCATACAAGCTCACGCGGCGCGACGTACGCCGGTTGGCCCGCCGGTGGATACACGTCCCACGTCAGAGCCATCTCACCGCGCGACGCCACGTCGACGTACCGCCCGAGTGCCGAGAGGTGCGCCTCAAGGAAGGCCGCGTCGTGCGGGGGGGCGTCGTAGGGATACCGATACGCGCTGTCGCCTTCCGCGGCGAGGGCCTCGGCCGGTGTGCGCATGTCGAATACGCCACGCCCGCCCGTCGTGAAGTCGTCTCGCACCTCGTAAGGGAATTCGACGCGGAGCGCGAGCAGGTGAATCTCCTGCGCCGCCGAGCGCGAAACGTCCGGGACTGCCAGCGCGAGCGCCAGCGCCAGCACGCGCATGATCGATGTCCGGCTACGATTCGTCATTCCGCTCCTGCCACTCTGATGGCGATCCGTTCGACATGTGTCAGCGCGCATAGCTGAGGGTCACGGCGAATTTGCGCGACTCATGGACTGTCGGCGACGGTTCGTCGCGCAACAGCACCAAAGAACTGAAATCTACGGCCATCGTCTCCGATGCGCCACCGGAACGCCCGCCCAGCGGAATCCGAAACCCGCATCCCGCCGTGAGCCGGGTCCGCTCGCCATCGGCGTCATGGAGTAGGCCGCCTCTCAAGTGCAGCACCCCGCGCCATGAACACTCCACCCCCGCCGCGACGTCGATCTCCGCCATCTCTTCGCCCGCCCCGTCGTCGAGCCATCCGAGCACGGGGCTCATGTACCAGCGTCCACCCGGTTCACGGACGAGCGGCTTCGTGAGATCGCACGCGACGGTGAGCACGTGCTCCGCGCGCGCGTACGCGAGCCACCCCATTCCAACGGTCAGAGCGAGCGGGAGTTCCTGCGTGGCCGCGCCGCCGTAGTCCATCGCCGGCCCGAAGTTCTTCAACGCGGCGCCGATGGTCATGTCCTCGCGCGGCTGCCAGATGCCGCCCAGGTCGCTTGCGACGGTGTAGCTCGCCTGCTGCGAGCCGGCGTCCCGCACCCACACCAACCGGACTCCCCACGCGAGTTCCTCGCTGACTCTCCTGCCATAGCCCGCGCCGACGGCGATCATGCTACCGCCTACCGAGCCGCGCGGCGTTTCCAGCATCGCCAGCGACACCCCGGTGCGTCCGCGCAGTCCGAATGCCGTTCCCGAGTCGACCACAACGTCGAAATGCGCGGCGTAGTCCGGCGGGCGGAATCCGTCGCGGAACGCCGGCTCGCGATATGTCATGCCGAACGACGGGGCATCCTGAGTGGGCGCCACGAGCGCTGGGTTGTGATGTATCGCGTGGTGTCCGGACGCAGTCGCCACCGCGGCGCCGCCCATGCCGAGTTCGCGCGCACCCGGCGTGTACGTGAGGATCTCGCCCGCCGCAGTGTTCTCCCACGACACGGCGCCCGCCGCAGTCCACGCACCGCCGGCGAGCACGCAGATCAGCGCTGGCGTGATCGCCGATTGGTACACGCTACCACGCTACCGCGAGCGAGAGCGCCGTGCGACCGTCGGCAGGATCGCCGAACTGTCCGGTCTCCGCGTTGATACGGGCGATATCGGCGATGATGTGCGCATTCCAGACGGGCCATGCTACGCCGGTGCCGTACGTGAACCAGTTGCGCTTCCCGTCCCAGTCGCGGAACCAGCCGCATCGGAGGAACGCACGATCTACCGAACCGCTTACCATGCACCATCGCCGTAAATGGGCGTCGTCGCAGGAGGTAAAGTCGGCCATCGGGAACGTCGAGGCCGGCGAGCGTGTTTCCATGTGGGCTCTTTCCGCCGGTTCAACCGACTGTACCGATCCGAGGCGGACGACCTGCCCCTTCGGGGGAAGGTGCTCTGCGAACGCGAAGCGTTGGCAGAGCGGAAGGGGGCGCCAAGCGTGTGCTCGTCGAGTGGGAAGCGAAGCGGCGCCATGGTATCTGGCACCGCCTCGCGGGTATGATTGGTAGGGTTAGAACGTCAGGCCGACGGAGTAGATCTGCTGACCGTTGTTCGGGTCGGCGCCGCCCTGCCCGCCGTCCAGCGCGTGGACGTAGCCGAAGTCGACCATGACCGTCGCCGCCGAGATATCGAGCTGGAAACCCGCCCCGAACGTCAGCCACTTCCGCTGGCCGTCCCAGTCGCGGTAGAAGCCCGACCGTAGCGCGACGTATTCCGCATACCGGTACTCGAGCCCGGCGTGGATGTCCATCTGCCGGCTCTCCTCGCGGAGCGTGTTCCGGTGGATGACGTCGACCGTTCCTTCGCCGCCATCCGGGTCCGGAACCGAGTCAATCCGGTAGATGTCCTCGTCGACCCAGCCACGAACCGGCGCGAGCACCCACGATTTCCGGTAGTCCTGGACGAGCGGTTTGTAGAGATCGCCGACGAACGTGATGTCGTTGTACTCGGTGTCCACGATCTTCCACCCCATGCCGATATTGAAGTTCACCGGGGTCGGGCTCGCCTGCGAAGCGTCGATGTACTGCACGTTCGGGCCGTAGTTGCGCAACGCCGCACCAAGCGTGAGTCGCTGCGTCATCTTGTAGATCAGCCCCGCATCGAACGCGAAGCCCGTGCCCGTCGGATCGCCCTTCTCGAAGCCCGCGCCCTGGTCGGCGAGATGGTCATAGAACCATTTCGCCGTGATACCGGCGGACCACCGGTCGCTGATTTTCGACGCGTAACTGACGCCAACGACCATCGTGTACGTTGCGAACGTTCCCAGGACTTTGCCGTCCTCGCCGGTACGCGTCTGCTCTCCCAGGCTCAGGTAGGTGAAGTTCACGGCGAACTGACCCCAGTCCGTCACGGCGAACATCGCCGGGAAATACATGTAGTACATGTCGTTGAAGCCGAATTCCTGCAGAATCTTGTAGTACGTCGTCCCGAGTGCTACCGGGTAGCGTGCCGTCTCGCTCTGTTCCCGCCACGCGAGCAGAGCCGGGTTGTAATAGCTCGCCGCGGACCCTTCCGCCGCGGCCACGCCGGCGCCACCCAGCGCCATCTCGCGTGCTCCGGGACGGTACAGGAGCGCAAGCACCGCGGCCTGGCTTTCGTTCGTCGCGTGGGCCGGAACGGCCAGCACACCGACGAATGTGGCGACCGCCGCCGCCAGACAGATCGTGAATCTTGCTGTGCGCATGGTGCTCCCTCCTTGATACAATCAGCGACCCAGAACGGCCAGACGTTCGATGCTCCGGACAGAATACCCGTCGCTCTGTCGCCGCACTGAAATCTGATACAAATAGACACCGTTTGCCAACGTATGGGGCGGCTCCCAGGGAAGCAGCGCCGGCCCGTCGGCTATGTCGGAGATGGAAACGGTGTCCACAAGCCGCCCCGCCACCGTGTAGATGCGCACTGTTGCATCTGCAAGATCGGTGCCGAGACCTTCGGTGATCCACGTGAATGTCGTCGCGTCGTCGACCATCGGATTCGGGTATGCGATGATGTTCGCCAGGTGGACGTCCTCGCGCGCGCTCAGCCGAATCAGGATCGAGTCTGCCGCTACATTGTTCCAGTTATCCCACGCCCGCACGGCAATGCGCTGAACCGGCACGTCGATCGGCAGCGCCACGTCCGCGAAGCCCGTGGTCGCTCCGCCCCAGTGTACGAACTCGCCACTCAGGTCGATCGGGTCGGAATCGTCGCCATCGAGGGTGACGAGAAGCCTGTGCCCGATCCCTCCGGTGACGTTGATCCCGCTCGGGTCGGTGAGCCATATGCGGAGCGGCTCGCCTCGCGGTACCTCCGAGCCGTCGGTCATCGGCTCGGCGAGAGCCGTTTCGCCAGGCTCCCCCGCCAGGCTGAACGCGATGGTCGGACCGATCGAGTCCGTCGCCACCGCTCCCAGCGACGTGCTGATCGGCACGTCCTGCAGGCCGCCCGCACCGTCGATCTGATCGTTCCACACCTGCGCCGTCGCCCGACCTTCCGTCCCGCCGTAGATGAGTTCCCTCGGCAGGATGCCTGTGAGGGTGAACTCGCCGTTCACAACCGTCTCGAGACCCCGGAACAGAGCGAGTCCGGGGCGCTCATACACGAGCGAGCCGAAGCGCGGATCAAGATCGTGCTTCGCGCGAGTGTCGCTGTCGTACACGTGGACGAGCACACGCCCGTTGAAGCTCGTTAGCGTCTGCGAACTGTCCGGCGTGAGCACGCGACCCGATATCGTCACCGGTTCGAGCGCCGCCAGCGTATCGCGATCAAGCTCCACAAGCACGGGCAACTCCGGGAGTGCCGCACGCATCGCCGGGTCGCCTATCAAGACGAATTTCCGCGTGTTCGTCCGCAGGCTGACGTCAGGCAACCATCTGGCCTTCGCCGCCCAGAACGCGTCGCCGACGCGCGGAACGCGATCGCTCGAACGGAAGAGGTGGCGCACGAATACGCTGTCGAACAGCGTGTTCGCGTTGTTGAACACGAGTCTGGTGGCCGCGACGGACGCAACCGACCCACCGTTCGGCGCCGAAACGAGCACCTCGGCCGATGCCTGGGTTTCCGGATGATCGAAATGTCCCGCGCTACACGTGAGCGCGGTGAGGATCGGCAGCCTGGACCGGTTGCTCAGTTTCGGCAGGTCCGAACTCAGGACAAACAGCCGTTCGTGCGCCCAGAGAGTCGGCGAACCGTGGCCGATGTAGTTGAGCAGTATCCCACCCTCGTTCCACGCGTCGATGAGATCGTCCGCCGCGCTCGACTTCTGCTGCTGTGCGTCGAATGGGTACTCGACAGCGTAGATCTTCCGACGCTCCGTCTCCGGACGGAGGGGACTTGATATCGTCTCGCAATCCCTGACGAATCTCTCGTTCGCCTTCGGAGGGACCGGGTCCGGGTTGTGTTCGTCGTCGCACAGGATGAGCGCTCTGTTCTGCCATGCGCCACGCTCGGGCGACTCTTCGTAGGCGACGATCTTGTCAACCGAAATGCGGCTCTCGTCGGGCGATCGGACGGCGAGGCGCCCCACCTGCATATGCGGAATCCACGATGACGAGAAACTGGCGAACCAGTCGTCCGTCGTGATCAGTCCCTCTTGGTACGTCGGTATCCAGTTGTCGTAGTGTGGATCATCGCCGCCACCGGCCGGTCGCCCGATGTTGCGTGGGTTGAAGTGCCCGTCTCCGATGAGCACCGCATATCTCAGATCGGGTAGATTGGGATCGTCGCGCCAGTTCTCGTGAGCGTACGCGAGGAAGTTCCGTATCGCCGAGGGATCGAAGAGCCCACCGCTGAACTGAGCATACACATCCTCCGTCGTCGCGACGACCGTGCGGAATCCATCATTCTCCGTGCGCCATTCCGCGAGTCTGCGCGCGTCCGCCAGGAAATCCTCGTGCGTCACGACGACGTAGTCCACCCCGCCGCTTCGTCCCAGAAGGTCGGTGCGTTGCGTCGCGCGCACGAACCGCGCCGGCTCGTGCCAGCTCTGATCTCGAACGGCGAGGTACTCTCGCTCGACCAGCGGCGAGCGCTGCAACCGCACGCGCGTGATCCCGTCGGCACCGTGCGCCGGGAGTGCGATCTCCGTGAGGCCGTCGTCCGTAACGTCGAAGAGCCGATGCACCGTCCGGTCCAGGCCGATCACGTGTACCTCGACGTCCTCATCCGGACCGATGTGTCGAGAGGGCAGCAGCGAGAATGCATACTCCGACGCGCCGTTGGGTACCGAGATCGTCCGCCAGTATTCCAGCTCGTAGTAGTCCAGGGTCGTCCGTTTGCGGTAGTCCGAGCCGCAGAACTGCGATCCGTTCTGGTTCACGAGCCGCGCCGGAAGCTGTACCTCCGGTCCCTGGCTTACCGTCGCCCGGAACGTCTGCCGCGACCTGTACACACCCTCCGTTCGCGAATCGACTTTCGCCGCCGGTACGCCGTTCAACACTACGCCGAGAAGCTGGCAAGGGTTGTCCGCAACCCGTAGCTCCCCGACGGAGAAATACACGGTGTCGCCGGCGACGTCGCGCAAACTCAGCGTCAGGTCGCGGGTTGCCCCGACGGCCAGCATGTCCCACTCCCAGTCCAATCCGCTATCGTCGCCGTCGGGCCGGAAGTTCACGTCGGATGTTTCGTTGAAGTTGCTTGTTTCCTGGCCTTCGCGA
This sequence comes from uncultured bacterium, assembly GCA_964510105.1. GTDB lineage: Bacteria > Latescibacterota > MWCZ01 > MWCZ01 > MWCZ01 > CAZWQW01. The sequence continues at coordinate 19,097 of CAZEAI010000047.1, read as the reverse complement.
ACGCGATGTGGGTAACGATCGATCACCGGCAGGCCGGAGCTCGTCACCTCGCCGTCGGAGGTGCCGGCATGCAACGCCGTCGAGTCCACGATCGCCAGCCAGTAGACGTTCTCCGTTGTGTGAAGATGCTCGACATATTCGCTCGTGAGGTCCCCGAACGGTTCCTGATGCCAACGGTTCAGCCCACGGCCATGGAAGATCAGCTCGTCGTTGCCGTTGAACAGTCCATCGCCGTTGAGATCGGAAATGAGCGGCCGGATGGCTTCGATGTCGACGGGCGACACGTCGAGCGTCGAGCTCGGAAGCTGAAGCCCGTCGCCGACGAACATTCCGAGTCGGTCTATGGGAGCGCCGCTGAATCGGTCGTCCGCGCTGGTCGCTTCAGCGACCGTCACCCGATGCATACCGGTCTCGTCGACCCTGACCTGAAGCCACGTTCCCGATGAGAACGGGCTCGGGGTCACTGCCGGGCGCCCGACGCGGGTCGGCACTCGCCACATCGCCACCGCGTCCGCGTTGAGGATGCCGGCGCGCCAGAAGGGCGGAACGCCCGCACCCGGCTTGCCGACCACATCCGGAGCCGTGCCGGAGAACTCGATCCGAACGGAGATCTCGCCTGCGATTCGCGCCTCTCCGGCCGCCGCGTTGAACCGCACCGGAGCCAAAGTCACGCGCGCAAGCTCAACACCGCGCAAGGTGCCGTCAGATACGATCTGGATCAGTGGCGCGTCGACGTGTGCGGCGTATGCGTCGGGATCAACGGTGTATCGCAGACGGAAGCCCAATCCGTCCTCCAGCATCACCGGCTCCGGCGTAGGCGTAAGCGTGCCACGTACGACGTCATACCCCGCCGCCGCCGCCGTGGCTCGAGCTACCATCCCCGGGGGCACGGCGACCATCGTTGTGATGTAGGGAATGGCTGGAGAGCCTGCTTCGCCGCCCGCGGAGGCGCCGTTCAAGGTAAGTGCAAGCGTGGGCGTGACGCCTGACTGTCCGGCGGTGGCGGACATCACCGTATCCACGGCGACCGGCCCGGTGCTCCAGACGGCGGTCACCCCGGTTGCGTCGCTGGAGAAGACGCGCCACGTCGCCGCGGTCTCCGAAACGAACGCCGCAGAGAGGCACGCCACACCCAGGAGGACGCGAGCCGCCTTCGTCACGGCGTCACGATGCGTCTGTCGTCGGCAGTCTGTCATGTGCGAGCACGTCACCTCTTCATGGCGAGTACACAAGTTCCGTACATCACGTCCCGGCGGCGCTGGAGCCGGTTGCCTGCACCGTTCCTCTCGACCCCGGTCGACCGCCTGCGCGACGTGACGAGAACAACCCTATACCACAAATCGATCCACTCGCAATGACGCTATCGGCGCTCTCCTTCGATCGGCGGTTCGCAGTTCGCGGTGCGACGACTCCATACACGCTTCGGAGTGCCCGGAGGTTCCCGTTCGAATGCGGATGGCGTTGGGCCCGTGGTGGCCCTGGTGGGCTCAATGCGGTGCGGACGTCCGTCAGCTCGGCGATTCACCTTCGGGGATGGGTTCCGCATCGTCGATGAGCATGATCGGTATCTCGTCTTCGATGCGATACGCGAGGCGGCAGGCCCAGCACCGGAGTTTCTCGCTTTCGTCGGCGTAGTCGAGCTTGCCGTGGCACTTCGGGCAGACAAGTATGTCAAGGAACGATTGGTCGAGCATCGGTGCCTCCTCAGGACTCTCCCCACTCGCCAAACGAGTAGAGCTTGGCGCGGCGCGATGAGAGAAGCTGGCCAACGGGTTTCGCCTCCACCTCCGCCAGGTGGAAATCGAGCCGATCGGCGAGTATTCCCGCCGCTTCCTCGGGATCCCTGTGCGCGCCGCCAAGCGGCTCGCGTACGACCTCGTCGATGAGGCCGAATTCCTTCAGATCCCCAGCGCTGACTCGCATCGCTTCAGCGGCGTCTTCCTTGGCTTCCGCGGTGCGCCACAGAATCTGCGCGCAGCCCTCCGGGCTGATTACGGAGTACCAGCAGTTCTCCATCATGAGCACTCGGTCGCCGACGCCGATGCCAAGCGCGCCGCCGGATGCGCCCTCGCCGATCACCGCGATGACAATGGGCGTGCGAAGCTTGGACATCTCGTAGAGATTCCGAGCGATCGCCTCGGCCTGTCCGCGTTCCTCCGCGCCGATGCCCGGAGCCGCTCCCGGCGTGTCGATGAAGCTTATCACCGGAAGGCTGAACTTCTCCGCAAGCTTCATGATGCGCAGTGCCTTGCGATACCCTTCCGGGCCGGCCATGCCCCAGTTCCGCCGGAGCTTGTCGTCGAGCCCGCGGCCCTTCTGCTGTCCGATCACCGCGACGCGTCGACCACGGAAACGTGCCAGCCCGCCGATCATCGCGGGGTCGTCGGCGAACTGCCGGTCGCCGTGCAGTTCCGTGAAATCATCCATGATCATCCGCACGTAATCGAGCGTATACGGCCGATCGCGGTGACGGGCAACCTGCACGCGTTGCCAGCGGCTCAGATTGCTGAAGATGGAGACTCTCATCTCCATCGCCTTGGCTTCGAGGCGGGAGATCTCTTCGCCGATATCCTGCCCGTCGGTGGCCTCTCGGTTGTCGAGCGACCAGTCCTTCATCTCGTCGATCCGCTCCTCAAGCTTCGCTAGCTCAAGCTCGAAATCGAGCGGGACCGACCGCGTCGGTTTGCTGTGGCTCTGTGGCGCTTCACTCATCGGTGTACGGTTGCTCCCATTGGTGCCGTCCAGCGGTCCATGACCCTCGAAAGCTGCTGGAAAGTGCCCTGCCGGTCAACCGAACGCGTCCTCGGGGGGAACGGAACGCGTGTGTACGGGAGGCGGCCGTTTGCCGGACGCCTCCCGTGGGTGACTGGTCGCGCCTACGCGCGTCCCATCCGCTTGAGGTTCTCGTAGCTCATCCGAACGCTGTCGATCGGAGCGCCCGGGCACGTGTCCTGCTCGACGATCATCCACTTCGTGCCGCCGCTGCCGGCGACGTCGTAGATGCCGTCCCAGTCGAGCACGCCGTTACCGACTTCGGCGAAGCTGCGGTCCGGGTCGTCGGCCATGTCCTTCGCGTGGACGAGCGAGAGCCGCCCCTTGAGCTTCGTCATGTACGAAACCGGGTCGACGCCGCCGTACGCTACCCAGTACGTGTCGATTTCGGCGTGAAGGTTGTCCGGGTCGCTGTTGTCGTACAGGATATCGAGGCCGTATTCGCCGTCGTACAGCGTGAACTCGTGCGCGTGATTGTGGTACGAGAGCTGCATGCTGTCGGCCTTGAGCCGGCCGCCGATTTCGCTCAACGTCTCGGCCGTCTTGCGCCACGCTGCGCCGCTCTCGGTGTACTCGCCGGGAAGGCCCGGGATCGTGAGGAACGATGAACCGACGGTCTTGTAGTACGCGACCGTCTCGTCATACCCGTCGAGCAGCGAGTCGACACCGACGTGCGCACCGGCGCGACCAAGATTCAGGTCGTCCAGGAGACGCTTGAGCTCCTCCGCGCTGAGCCCGCCCGTGCCCGCCAGTTCGACTCCGGCGTAACCGATTTCCGCCACCTTGCTCATCGTGCCGACAAAGTCCTGCGCACTGTCGTCGCGGAGCGTGTACATCTGCAGAGCTACCGGAATGCTCGCCATGGCGTGTGTCCCTTTCTGGAGTTGAAATGAAGGCGTTCGTCTGAGGATCGGAGAAAGGAATGGTACGTCCGCAGTGGTGTGGGATCAAACTGTGCGGCGGCGAACCAGCGCCGAGCGCTGGTTCGTTTCGGAGTTCGCGCTGCGAACTCCCCACAAAGCCACCCCCGGAGAGCGGACGTTCCCGTCCGCGATGTGACCGGCTGGATATTGGACGAACACGTGGTTCGCCCTGCGTGGGTTGTTGGCGCACGAACGCGGAGCGTTCGCGGGACACTCCTGTCTGCGCGTTGCTGGCCCTAGCGCAACAACGTAACCCGGCGAACCGTCGCTTCGCGCCGGTTCGTCAACGAGTTGCTCTGCAACTCGCCGCTCGTCGTCAGCCGCAGGACGTACACGCCACTCGCTACGTGACGCCCGGCTGCATCGGTGCCGTCCCAGACGACGCTGTGCGTTCCCGCAGGGAGAACTCGCGCCACGAGCGTCCTAACATGGCGACCGGTTACGTCGTAAACGACGAGCTTCGTGATTCCTGGATTCGCAACGCTGAACTGCAGCGTGGTCGACGGGTTGAACGGGTTCGGAGCAGCCGAGAGGCAGAGCGTCGCCGGGCTCGGAGCGCCCTCGATCGACGTGATCCGCCCATCGAGCTCCGGCCAAGGATCGCCGCTCACAGGACGGAATACCCCCCACAGGTTCTCGCCAACACCGCCCTGACGGTGCTGACTCGCACCCCCGCGCTGGAGCACGTGGGAGAGCTTCTCGGAAGGACAGCACGTTTCGAAGGAATACCGAAGCGCGGAATCGCCCTCGAAGACCATCCATCCTGTCGCAACCCATCCAGGAACGATGGGTCCCGCAGAAACGTATGCTTCATACGTCGGGATGTCGATGTCGTAGTATTCTGGAAAGAGGCTGTAGTAGAAGTCGATACATGCGCGAACTTCGGTCGAACATGGCACGCCGCTCCCGTTGTTGCCAATCTCGCCGTTCGAATTGAGATTCAACAGCACGAGATCCTCGCCCGTGGCCGGATCGTAATTCAGGATCCTGAGCGAATCGTCCAAACGGTAGTATTCCGTGCCGTAGGCCATCCAGAGCGGCACGTGGAGCCAGCGTTCGCCATCGATGACGGTATCGCTCACGGTGATCGTGTGGACAGTGGAACTCACCATCTTCTCGCCGTTGGGACGAATGAACGGTCTGGCCGATTGAAACTCGTACTGCTGCCCGACTTCGAACGGGAAGATGCGCTCGGCGCGGGTCAGCGTGGAGTCAGCGGACGCGATAGCTGGAAGGGCGAGCATGGACACCGAGGCGGCGGCGCACGCGATGCGGGTGAGTGTCGTCATGGCGACACCTCCACAACATGTGATGGCAGTTCGGAGCGTACCTGCGGGTACGCACGGGGTATCAGAATCGATATCAGTACATGACCGTGACGCGTTGCGCCTTCACCTGCGCCTGCGTGCTCAGCCTGATGACGTACACGCCGCTGGCCACGCGCTGACCCGAGTCGTCGCGGCCGTTCCACGTGACCTGATATACGCCGCTGGCCTGGTCGGTCTCGACGAGCGTCCGCACCCGCTGCCCGAGCGTGTTGTAGATCGCCAGCGAGACATCGCCCGACGCGGTGACATCGTAGTGGATAGCGGTGTTGGGGTTGAACGGGCTCGGCAGCACCCTGATCGCCTCATCCGAGGGAGGCATGTCCTGCGTGACGGCGTCGTGCGGTCGCGCGTACCAGTAGGTGTTCGGCTCGGCATACGTCACGAGCTGTGGGTGATCGCCGCGAAGCTGATCGCTGACCATCGCCGCGGTGACAAGCTGCCCGATTCGACTCCGATCCACCTGACACAGCGCGAACCCGGTACCCCGGCGGTCGATCGTCAGCCCGGCTCCCTCGAGCACGACCTGCACCTCCGCCCAGGGCGTGTTCTCGGTGAAGCGCACGAGCAACTCATCGGGCGAGGGCACGCCGAATTCCCGGTCGAGCGTCTGCGCCATGTAGACGATGTGCGGCCAGCGCATGCGGAGTCGGTGAGCCATGTCCTGCACCGTCATATGCGCCGGCAGAACGTCGCGGTTGAGCGTATACACGCGCATATTCAGCGGCGCCGGGATGTACTCCCCGTCGGCGGGGCGGTATGCGGCCAGCCCCATCGCCCCTGCGAACGAGTCCGCGACCGCCGGAGTAACGTCGCTGCGGTAGATCACCGCGAGGTGGTGGTGCGAGAGATACACCGGCGGTACGTCCACGAGCTGCGCGCGCGCCGTCCCGCTCGAAATCGCGGCGAGCGACATCGCCGAAACGACGGCCGCCATCAGCGCACCGGATGGTAGGTATCTGAATGCGCGGGTGCCTGTCATGGGCGCCTTCCTCGTGGTGTCAAGCGAACTCCAAAGATAACCGGTGGGGGGAGTCTGTGCAATAATCTTGCCAGCGAACTCTCGCTGCGCTCGAGTTCGTTCAGGAGTTCGCGGTGCGAACTCCCCGCGTGGCGCTATGCCTCTTCGGCTGTTTCGGTTGCCGCAAATGGATGTGGTTCGAGGTAACGCCGTCATCCATTACTACCACGAGGCATCCGTCGTCTCCCGTCGTGATGTCCCAGGCTTCGCGCAGATGCAGGCTGTCGAGAGCCCATGCGCTTTGAGAATTCGGATCGTCAACCGTCAGAGCGTGGGAGCCGCCTGAGAGGATCAGCAGCCCCTAGGCGAGCGAGCAGTTCATTCGGTATCGCATGACAGTGTCTCTCTTTCGCTACACTAGGAGGGTGTATATCACCATGTCCGAGTCGGCGCGTCATTCAGCCGTTTTGAGGAGTGAGTGCTCGAAAGACACGTAGTCGCGCATGAGCGGCAAAACGTTTGCGCCAGATAGGTCGGACTCAAGCGCGGCGGCGTACTCATCGGCCAGAGCGCCGAATGGAATGCTGGTTCTGTCCAGCTCGTACACCACGACGTATGGGTCTCGCGGCCACGTCCAGTAGTAAAGGACACGCGGCAGGCCTGTATACGAGGCGGGCCAGTCGGATACATCCGCCGGAATAAGGCAATGCTCGTCCGCGAATTCTTGCACCTGCAGCGGCGACGGGATGTCTTCCGAATCGAACGCGAAGAGGAGCAATTCCGTAGAGCAGAGGTAGACGTGTCTGACAAAGCCGAAGGCCCGGTCGTATTGCTCCCAGTAGAGCCTGACCGGCTCAGCGAACCGGACTACATCGGAGCGTTGGATCCGAAGCTCGTAGGCCAGGTCGCGGGCGTTCACGTCCCCGGCATGCGCAGAGCGATCTACTGTCGCGACGACGCTGTTCTCCCCCTCGAACGTGTGGCTCGCGATCAGACCCTGATCCCTCAGGAAAGCCGCCATCGCCGAATCGGACACGCCCCAATTGAAATCGACGACGAGTTGCTCCGACGAATACGGCCCGCACCGGTAGGGCGGTGTCTCCACCAGTAGCGGCGCGGATTCTGTGCCGTCGAACACGTTGAGAGTCACTCCATCCGATGCGGCGGGCCAATCGCCGCATGCTGGCTCTGTATCGTTGGTAGAATAGAACAGTCCGCATGAGTTCGCGACGACCAGCGCCGCAGCTGCCGCGACAAGCTTCGAGCCTCTTCCGCAAGTCTGCTGCATGGCGTGTCCCCTTCGGTAACCGGCGCCGTCGCGAGCGCGGCGAGGCAGTATGGCGATCTCGCGCGTAGTATACTCACCCCCCCCTCTCTCCCGTCAATACCAGCGCTCGACACTATCAATCATGATTGCACGATCATCTATGAGTCACCTACCCACCCAGCCACACAACCACTGGCAGATGGTCGCTCAGGTGGTTCTTCCCCGGCGCGTCCGTCGCGAGTTCCTCCGCCGGTACGACGCGGTAGTCGACGAATCGTTCCGCCACGCGCTCGTGCAGCCAGACGTAGTCGCCGCGACCGTCGCCGAAGTTGGTTGATACGTTCGCCTGCCCCGCAAGTACCGCCGCGTCGCGATATCCCAGCCCGGTGAGCAGGTCGCCGACTAGGCCGCCGGGACGTTCGTTCAGGTCCCCGGCTACGACATCCGGCGCGCCGAGGGTGTTCACCATGTCGCGCAGCTCGGCGACGCGCAACTCAGCCGCCCGCTCGGGCCCGACCTGGCGTCCCGACGGCAGATGCACGTTCCCAATGGAGATCGTCGTGTCGCCGTGTCCGAGCCGCGCCACGTGGCGGAATCGCTGCACGTTCGGCATCGGGTCGGCGGAGAAGTCGGCGCTCATGCCGCGACGATGCAGGATCGCTCCGCCATACTGTGCATGCTCCGCGCCCGCGACGTATTCGCCATCCATGTCGAGCGCATCCGCCAGGGCGGCGAATGCATCGTGCGACTGGATCTCCTGGACGCAGAGCACGTCGGGATCGAGCGCGCGGTACAGCAATGCGAGCCCGGCGAGAATGGGTGGATTCGGTGCGCCCGGATTGGCATTGTCGTGGGGACGGCCCTGGAGCCAGAAGACGTTGTGGCAGACGATGGTCAGTGCCGCCATAGCGATCACCCGCCCGTGGAACGCTGCGCGAGTCTCATGACGAGCCGCTCCCACCACGGCGTGCGGTCGGGAAGCTCGGGGCGCACTGTCTCGATGCGCTCGCCGTCGATGACCCGGCGCGGATTCTCAATGAAGAGCCGGTTCGCCGTGTCCTCACCGGCGAGTTCGGCGACCCGGTCGTAAGCTTCGCGGACCTGCGCGGGACGGTTTCTAGGGTGGTGCGCGTCCGAGGCGACGAAGTGAATCGCGCCGCCGGTTACGAGTCTCTCGGCGAAGCGTCGCAGGTTCGGTGGCGATACGGACAGGATGCTGCGGGCGTTCATCTGCATGAGGATGCCGCGATCCACCATCTGCGCGACCTTCTCCGGCTGCTGCATGAGCGAGGCGTACCGTTCGACGTGCGCGATGATGGGGGTCATCCTCGCTCTCTGGAAGTCGAACAGGATATCCTCGGCGTGCCCCGGGAAGAACGACAGCGGGAATTCCATGAGGAAGTACCTGCCGCCTTCGTCGAACGTGCCGCTTGGACGCGCTCGAACGCTCTGCACGTCCTCCTGGAACATGATCTCCGATGCAAGATGTAGCTCAACGCCGTACCCGCGGCGCTCGACCTCCGCGCGAAGCTCGTCGAACACCGCGCGATGATGCGCGTCGATCTCGGCGGTGAACTGGTCGATGACGTGAGGTGTGGCCACCCATGTGCCGATACCGTCTTCCATGCCCTGCTCAATGAGCTGCATGGACATGGCCATATCCTCAGCTCCGTCGTCAACGCCGGGGAGGAGGTGGCTGTGGATGTCGATGAAGGCTTCGCCGCCGGGCATTGGGTCAGCCGGCGCCTGTGGGGGTGGGGGTCTCACGCTTCGCTCCGGCACGATGCACAGCGTCGGCGAGTTCGCTCAGAAGCGACCGGCCGGTCGATTGCTCAATCGCGTTGCCGACGACTATGAACGACGCGCCCGCGCGAACCGCCCGCTCCGCGTGTTCGCCCGTGTGGATTCCCCCTCCGACGATCAGCGGGATATCCACGTACGACGCGCATGCCTCGATCATCTCCGTGGGCACCGGGAGCTTGCCGCCACTGCCCGCGTCGAGGTAAAGGAGTCGCATCCCCAGATACTCAGCGGCCAGCGCGTGCGCCATGGCGATGTCGGGCTTCGCTCGGGGCAGCGGCTTCGAGTTGCTCATGTACTCCGTGGCGGTCAGCGTGCCGGATTCAACGAGGAGATATCCCGTGGGTATCGGTTCAAGGTCAAGCTGTTTGATTCCAGGAGCGGCCTTCACCTGCTGGCCGATGAGCAATTCCGCGTTTCGTGAGCTGATGAGGGAGAGGAACAGGATCGCATCGGCGTCGCCCGAGATCTGCTGCGTACTTCCCGGGAACAGTACGACCGGTATCGAGACGGCCTGTTTGATCGCGGCCACCGTCGGAGTGAAGTGGTCGGTGAGCAGGATGCTGCTTCCGACCAGGATGGCATCGGCGCCCGCGTCCTCGGCCGTTCGCGCTCGCGTCGCTGCCTCATCGGGCTCGTGGCGGTCCGGATCGACAAGCACCCAGAATCCCGCGCCCCGCTCCCGACGTGCGTCGAGCAGGCGGTCGAACGTCGTAGAGACGTTGGGTACGCCGACGAATCCGTTGCCCACCGGTCTTCCTCCCCTCGTGCGGCTCTCGGACGCCGTGCGATACGACATCGGAGGCACTGCACGCGGGTACGTGCGCGCTCACCTATACCGCGATCCGGCGATCTTAAGTATAATGCCGCCATCGACACCCGCGAACCCCTGACCCGCGCCTATGCGAGGTCCACCTCCGCCGGGCCGCTCGATGCGACCACCCAGGAAGAGTCCTCGCGTCGCGCGACCTCGGCCCAGCCCGGCACGCGAACCGAGTCGCCGGGGCCAATCTCTTCGATGGCAAACTCCGTGCCGCGCTCGACGCCGCTCATGACGTTCCTGTCGTCGCCGTGCAGAACGACCTCCGCGCCCTTCGACCGCCAGTGGCTGCGCACATCGGCGATTCTCGCACGCGTCCCTCCGTCGCCGAACACAACGTGTGCGTAGCGGAAATATGCTCGTGAAGTCGCGAGCGGTAGCTGAGTGTCCGTCGCGAATCCGCGCTCCGATCCCTCGGAGACAGCGCCTTCGCCGATGCGTGGGGACCAATTCACGCTGCATCGCCAGCGGCCCGGTTCGCCGGGCGTCACCGCTTCGACGCGATAGGCGAATGTGTCCGCGCCCTCCTCGCCGGGCCGGAGCCGCGAGACCAGCAGATAGCTGCCGACCACGCTGTCCGGCGGCGGGCCGTCTGCCTCGATCTCGATCGCCCGGGCGGCGACGTCGATTGCCGACACCGTTCCGAGCCAATCCCGCGCACCTCGGACGATGCCCTTCCCGTGGAGCGTCAGCGTGCCCTCTCCGATGAGTGCCGCGCGCCGCAAGCCGGTACCGTCACCTTCCACGAATGCGCAGTCGCCGCCGAAGACGAGGCCAGCCTCGATCTCATGCTTCGACGAGGCGTCCTCCGCGCGGAGGATATGATGCGTCATGCCCGCGACGCGCAGCCGCACGCCCGAAACACCCTCGACCGTGATCGGCGTCGCATCCTCGACAGCAGGCGACTTGCCGGCCTCGATCAACGTCGTGAATCGGGTGTCGAGTGGCTTGTCGGACGTCGCGACGCGGTGACGCAGCATCCAGTCGAGTTCGTACGCGGGGTTCTCCGGCAGCGCGTGCGGCGAGCGTCCCCGAGCGAACACAACCTCGCCGTCGTCTGGCGTCACCTGCGTGACGCGAAGCTTCAAGCCGTCCGCATCCGGCAGCGACCACGTGGCCGTCGCCGCGCCCTCGCCGCGCCTGACGTCGTAGAGATACGCCAGGCTCTCAGGAACGCCGTCAGGCGTTTCCCCGCCGTAGGGCACATCCGCGCCGGCGACTGTGCCGCCATCTTGAGCCGTGAGCGTTGCGCTGTCGATATCCAGGTCGCCCGGCGGGCCATGGAATGTCCACCAGTGCTCGCGTCCGCCCTTCACATTCAGCAGATCGACGACGTAGAAGCAGTCATCCCCCGCGGATGGCACGTCTATGAGGCAGAGGGCGCGGCGTATCGCGTGCCCCGCAAGTGGCTCGACTCCGCTCTCGCCTCTGTCTCGTGAGTGCCCGTACCCCGCCGACTCGACAACCTGGAATCCCGCGATTCCGGTTCCAGGCCGCGCATCGTCATCCGATTCCCCACCGTGAAACAGGCTGACCGTCGTACGCCACCAGGGCGTCTGCTCGCCGATGACTTGAACAGTGTGATGCGTGATCCACGACCCGTCCCACTCGCCCATGTGCTGCCACGAATAGGGATAGCCCATGTGTCGCACGAGGTTGCGTCGGTGGGCGAACAGGCCGATGTCGAGCTGTTGCTCGTGCGAGTGCCCCGGATGGTCGCCGTAGTACAGCCACGCGCCGCGCCGTCCGTCGAGATCGCGTGCCCCCGATTCGAGGATCCCCACGCCGTACCCGTCGAGTAGCCGCGACGGTTGGTAGAGCGCCGGGTCAGGTGGGATATCTGCCTCAGGCGGACGTTCGGCGCTGTAGAAACCCGTCGCCGCGCCTTGCTCGCGTTCCGCGCGGCGGGTGATCTCATCCTTGCGCTCAAGCGCCTCCAGCACGGCGCGGAACGCGGCATCCTCGGGGAATTGCGCCACGGCGTTGCGGTAGACCGCGACGCCGCTGCCCACAGGCATCACGGGCATCGGCAGGAGCGCCCGAGCGTGCGGGATGTCCCCCGTATCGCCGATGAACGGGTGCGAGAGCTGAGCGACGACAAGCTCCACCGGCCAGCGCAGGATGTCGCGATACCGCTCGTCGTCGCCCGAACCGAAGAGATCGAGCGTGCCCGCCGCGTAGCGTTTCGGATAGCGCTCGCGCAACGCCTGGAGGCCGTCCGCGATGGGCACGAGTGCCGAAACGTGGTGCCCGTTGTACCCGCCGGTGGACTCGTACGCGGCGCCATCCTTGTAGTAGTAGTTCGCCGGCATCTCGCCGACTCGGCCGTTGCCGTTCACGAGCCAGTCGCCAAGCTCGGCGCTCTGCGGCATGTCCAGAACATGGATTATAGAGAGCATCCCGCGCTGCGGCTCGGGAAGGTTGCTCTGCATCGCGTCATCCAGGCCGACCTGCGCGCCCGCGCGGAACAGGAACGTTTCGATCCAGCTTCGAATGGCCGGCCCGTCTGCCAGTTCGGGCATTCTCGACCGCACAGACGAGATGAGTTCGGCATCGCCGTCGATTCGGTCGAAAATGAGATCGTACGCTCGCGCGCACACGGAGTAGCAGCCCGGCATGTTGATGCAGTACTCGTCCATGCCTGAACCCGCGAGGTGCTCGATCTCGTCCGTCTGGCGAGGACCGTGAAGCGTGTCGCGCGTACTCTTGTACTGCGGCTCCTCCACGGTACACTCGTACCGACGGAAGCGATGCTCCGGGAAGCGGCAGAGGTATCGGTGCTCGCGCGCGAGCGATGCCAGCAGAATCCCGATCTTCCGTACGGCGGCGACGTCGCCGGTCGCTTCGTACCACGACGACAGGCGTCCGACGATGGCGTACACGTCGCGAATGCGGCGCAGCAGCCAGTACGAGATGAATCCGAACGTGGCCGTCGAACCGTCGTCCTGAGGACATGGCCAGCCCCAGCCGTCGTCGGGAAATTCGCCCGACGTGTGGTCTCCCCCCGCGTAGTCGTTGGTCGGATACCACTCGCCGCCCACCGGGCACTGTACCTGGTACGGCCGGTTCCGAACGTCGACGATCCACGGGTAGTAGGGGTCCGATTCGTAGATGGCAAGCCCGTGAACGGGGCAGCCGAGGTCGAGGTTGAGGAAGTGCCAGCGCGGGATGTCGCACGGCGGCTCGTGTCCCCACAGCTCGTCGTCCGACCAGTCGAGTTCCTCCGGGCGGGACGGCGGCTCGCCTTCCGGCTCACTCGATCCCGGCTCCGTCGCGATAGTCCGCTCCGACTTCAGCCCGATGTCGTCGTCGCCATGCCGCCAGATACGTGGAAGCTCGATCTCGCCGCGGGTGGTGGGAGTGGCCCAATCGGCTTCCGGCACGATGCGCACGCCGACGGATGTTTCGTCTGCGCCCGCTCGGAAGCGGATCGTGGCGTTGCCGTTCGCGTCATCTCCCGCGCGGAAGTATAATCGCTGCTCACCCGCCGCCGGAGCGGTGCGGTCGACAAGCTCCACGTCCGTGCCGTGTACGCATTCCACCCGCGAATCCGCCGACACGATGATCCGAAATCTGCGTCCGCCGCCGATCTCTTCCGGCGCCCATACGATTTCCACAGACACGCCTCCCGCCTCTGTTGCCATTGTGCGCTATTCGGTCGCGATGTCCGCCGGGCCGCTTGCGGCGCGCGCCCACGTGCCGTCCTCGCGCCGGACGATCTCCGCCCAGGCCGGCAACCGGACTGCGTCACCGGGACCGATCTCCTCGATCGTAAATGCCGTGCCCGAACTGAATCTCGACGCCAGATGCTGGTCATCCGCCCGCAGGATGACCTCCCCGCCCTCGATCTGCGTGTCGCTGTGTACGTGCCCGATGCGCGCGCGTACCGAACTGTCACCTGTGACGACGTGCGCGAATCGGTAGTACACCCGCGACGACGCGAGCCCAAGCTGCGTCGCCGACATGAAGCCTCTCTCCGTCGTCTCGCGGACCGTGCCCTCGCCGATGAGCGGGGACCAATTCAACCGGAGCGACCAGCGTCCCGAACCCGCTGGCGTCATTTCCTCCACGCGATACGCGAACGTGTCCGCGCCGCCCTCTCCGGGTCGCGCGCGGGAGACGAGAACGTACTGGCCCACGACGCCTTCCGGTGGCGGCGTGTCGGCTTCGACCTGGATCGTCCGGTTAGCGCAGTCGACCTCTCCGATGCTCCCGCGCCAGTCGTCCGGGCTTCGGCGGATGCCCTGTCCGTCGAGCGTGAGCTTTCCCTCTCCGACGAGTACCGCCCTGCGCAGGCCGGCGTCGTCGCGTTCGATGAAGCCCATGTTCCCCGCGAAGACGACGCCTCGGGCAACCTCGCGCGCCACGTCGCTCCCGTCGCCACGGAGCACGTAGTGCGTCATCCCGCCTATGCTGAGTCGCACCCCCGTCACGCCATCGACGTCGATGGGCTGCGCGTCCTCGATCTCCAGCGACTGCCCCGCCTCGATCAGGTTCGTGAACCGCGAAACAAGTGGCGCGTCCGTCGTCCCGACCCGGTGGCGTAGCATGAAGTCTAGTTCATACGGCGGATTCTCCGCCGGCGCGTGTGGCGATCGACCCCGCGCGTATACTACTTCGCCATCGTCCGGCTCGATCTGCCTCATGCGCAGCTTGAGTCCGTCGGCGTCCTCCAGAGTCCACGTCGCCGTCGCCGCGCCTTCGCCGCGCCGTACGTCGTACAGGTACGTCAGACTCTCCTCCGCGCTCTCCGGCGCGCCGCTGCCGTACGGGGCATCGGCGCCCGCCACGGTGCCGCTATCCTGAACGGTGAGGACAGGGCCCTCGATTTCGAGTTCGCCGGGCAAGCCGTGGAACGACCACCAGTGTTCGCGTCCGCCTTCGACGCGCAGCAGGTCGACGACGTAGAAGCAATCCTCACCGACCGACGGGACGTCCACGAGGCAGACCGCGCGCCGTATCGCGTGGTCCGGCATCAGCTTGGTGTTCCAACGTCTGGAACCCCAGGGAGCCGGCTCTGCGTCGCGAGTGATGCCGTAGCCGGTGGATTCCACGATCTGGAACCCCGCGAATCCGGCGCCCGGCCGATCCTGCCCTGTCTCGCCACCGTGGAAGAGGTCTACCGTCGTGCGCCACCAGGGCGGCTTGTCGTCGCCGATGACGCGTACGGTATTGTGCGTGACCCACGATCCTTCCCACTGACTCTTGTACTGCCAGGAGTACGGATAACCCATGTGCCGCAGGAGGTTGCGCCGGTGCGCGAACAGGCCGATATCGAGGTGCTGCTCGTGGCCGTGATGGGCGATGTCGCCGTAGTAGAGCCACGCGCCGCGACGTCCGTCGAGGTCGCGCAGTCCCGATTCGAGGATGCCGAGGCCGTACCCGTCGAGCAGCCGCGACGGCTGGTAGAGCGCGGGATCGGGCGGTACGTCCACGTCCGGCGCATCCGCCGCGCTGCGGGTGGCTTCTTCCTGGCGCTCGAGCTGGTCGAGCACCGTGCGAAACGTCTCGTCGTCGGGATACCGCGCGAGGGCGCGACGGTACATGTCAGCGACGGCGCCCATGGACGTCGCCGTCGGCGAAAGCGGACTCGTGTCCGGAGTGCCGCCGCCGTCGCCGATAAATGGGTACGAGAGCTGTGCGACGACGATATCCACCGGCCAGCGCAGGATTTCACGGTAGCGATCCGACCCGCCGCGTGGACCGAACGGATCGAAGCGGTCGGGCGGATAGCGATCCGGATAGCGTTCACAGAGGCTCTTGAGCCCGTCCGCGATCGGCACGAGCCCCGAGACGTGCATCCCGTTGTAGCCGACGGATTCGTATGCGCCGCCGTCCTTGTAGTAGCCGTTCACCAGCATCTCGCGAACCCGACCGTCGCCGTTCACGAGCCAGTCGGTGAGTTCGGCGCTCTCCGGCATGTCGAGCACTTGGATAAGCGAGATCATCCCCATCTGCGGCCACGGAATGTTGCTCTGCATCGCGTCGTCCAGGCCGACCTGCGCTCCCGCGCGGAAGAGGAACGTCTCGATCCAACGCCGTATCGCGGGTCCATCGGCGAGTTCCGGCATCTTCCCGCTGACGAACGCGATGAGTTCCTCGTCGTCGTCGATGCGATCGAAGACGAGATCATACGCCCGGGCGCAATCGACGTAGTGCATCGGCATGTTGATGCTGTAGTCGTCCATGCCCGATCCGGCGACATCATCGACGGTCTCCGTCGTATCGGGACCGTAGAACACGTCGCCCGATTTCCTGTAGCGCTGCTCCTTGACCGTGCGCTCGTAGCGTCGGAACCGATGCTCCGGGAAGCGGGAGAGATACCGGTGCTCCCGCGCCAGCGTGACGAGCAGGATCGTGATCTTTTTCACCGCGACGGCGTCGCCGGTCGCCTCGTACCATGAAGACAGGTTCTTCATGTGCCTGTACACCGAGCGGATTCGCCCCAGGAGATAGTACGAGATGAATCCGAACACTTGTGTCGTGCCATCGGGCTCCAGGCGGTGCCACCCCCAGCCGTCGTCTGGAAACTCGCCCGACGTGTGGTCGCCGGAAGCGTAGTCGTTCGTCGGATACCACTCGCCGCCGACCGGGCACTGGATTTGGTACGGCCGACTGCCCACGTCCACGATCCACGGGTAGAAGGCGCTCTTCTCGAAGATCGCGTGACCATGCACCGGGCAGCCGGTGTCGAGGTTCATGAAGTGCCAGCGAGGGATGTCGCACGGCGGCTCGAGCCCCCAGAGCTGGTCGTCCGACCAATCGAGTTCGCCGGGTCTCGCGGCTGGCCCACCGTCGGGCGTGGCCGATCCCGGTTCGGGCGCGATCGTCCGTTCCTTCTTCAATGCGAGATCGGCGTCTCCGAGGCGCCAGATGCGTGGCAAGTCGAGCTCGGACCGCGTGACGGCATCAGCCCAGTTCGCCTCCGGCACGACGCGGACGTGTACGACGGTTTCCTCGTCGCCCGCACACAGCTTGATCGCCGCGTCGCCGCCGGCACCCTCCCCGGCGCGGAAATAGAACCGCTGCTCGCCCGCGTCGGCGGCTGTACGATCGAGCAATTCCACCGACGAATCGGGCGTGCACGACACCCGCGAATCCGCCGTCACGACGATCCGGAACCTGCGTCCCGAGCCGATCTCTTCGGGTGCCCAGATCATGTCCATGATCGACCTCTCATTTCCGACACACGTGGGCGCCGCGAGTAAGGGCAATACCCGACCGAGGAGCCTCGCCGCGACGAAGTTGCTGTCGAGCGGCACACTGACCTGAGTCTCAGGGGCGATCACGCCTACGACAATCGCCAACGCGGTGGTGAGGGTTCGCATGGATGTCTTCCCCTGTACTCGGCGAGCCGGTGTAACGGCTCCCTCCGGAGATCGCTATCGGACGACTCTCGGGTGCGTCGTCCGGAACTCGCGACCCGCCTAGGTTAGTCCTCCAACATGTGCGGGGCAACGCCGCCCGTGCCGTAGTGAGAGTCTCCATTCACCTCGGCATGCACCTTGCATTGACATGGGGCGAACTCGGCTGGGTTCCGTCGAGTAGGAGTCGAAGCGCCATGCAATATCGAATACGATACTGATGGGCGCCGCGGGAGATACACATGAGACAAATCGCGCTCGTCGTTGCCGTAGTCCTCGTTGCCATATCGGGCTGCGTCGACTCGCCGCTGAGCAGCACCGCGCCGGGAGACCTCACCACCACCGAGTTGGCGCAGGAGATGGAGCGACTTTCGAAAGCCGCCGAGGAACTCATCGGCGAGGCGTGGTGCCACGGCCCGGACGACTGTCGCACGATGGCGTGGGGCTCCAAGCCGTGCGGCGGCCCGGCGACGCACATCGTCTACTCCGCCACGATGACCGACGCGGCCCAGCTTCAAGCTGTCGCTGATAGCTTCCACGACCTACAGGACGAGCACAATCGACGCGCCGGGATTGGATCCGACTGCATGTACGTGTCGCCGCCGGAGGTCGACTGCGTCGACAGTCGATGTGGGCGGCAATGAATATGACATCAGCTCCTGCGAGACGGCTTGCCACGGCTAATCCGTACGAGTACACTACACTTGTTGGGCTCCAAGGGTGGCAACAACGCCCTCGGAACCCGGTCGCGCATCGAGTCGTTGGAATCGTATCGCGGTTTTCGGGAACGCCATTTCCCGGAGAGAAGAGGCCGCGAGGCGAGCTCGTTTGGTTGCGAGTTCCGATGTCATCGATCTCGGTCGCGCAGAGACATCACCATGGTCGGACGATTCGCAACACGGGTCGGTCGGCCGGGCTGCTCGACCCGATTCCAACAGGACGGGCGAGGCGCCTGAACCGGGAGCCGTCACAGCGGCTTGCCGGAGCAACGGGGAGGCATCCATGCGATTCCTGACTACCGGCCTGGTCATCGCCACGGGCGCGCTTCTGCTGCACACACGTGCCGATCTGCGGGTCGACGGCGTATCCACTGGGTCGAGGCTTCTCGAACGAACTCCCGGCATCGTCGCGCGTGCCATCGATGGCTCCGTCCGTGAGACGATCTCCGCGTTCGCGCACACCGGCGATGTGCTGGCGAGGGCGCTTTCCCGGCATACGAAGAACACCGGCGCTTCGTTTGCGCGCGCGTACGACCACATCCAGGAGACAGCGTGGCGAGGCGGATATGTCGCTGCGGGGACCCTGAGCGTGGTTCGTATCTCTTCGCTCCAAGCGGTGTCCTGCACGCCGCGTGCGAAAGTCGTCGCCGTCATGGTCACAACCGATGGCGCTCCGCACGAGTCGTCGAAGGAGTCATTCGGCTTCGCATCGGTCATTCGCAGCACGGTGGAACGGTTAGTCGCCCCCATCATTCGAATCGGTCGGTTCGTTGGCGTCTCGTACGTCCGATCGGGGAAGAAGCGCGACGGCTGCTGCGAATACGAGTCGTCCACGAGCGTTTCCAGCATCGACGGGTAGCGGGTGCCCAACGTCGATTCGGCTGAGACCGTACTCTTCCCGGTTCAACGCGACGGCGTGTTCGGATTCATTTCTCGCGACGGCAACCTCGCTATCGAGCCCCGGTACGACCGGGTGTCGAGCTTCTTTGACGGCGCCGCTCGCGTCCTTCTGGGCGACAAGTGGGGCTATATAGATCGGCGTGGCGCGTGGGTTGTTGAACCCCGGTTCGACGATGCCCGCGATTTCGCCGAAGGGCGCGCCCGCGTTCAGGTCGGCATGGAGTGGGGTTACGTGAATCACTCCGG
>CAZEAI010000046.1:0-33995 GCA_964510105.1 uncultured bacterium | reverse complement strand
ACGTGCCCGGTCAGGAGCTGTTCCGATGCTGCGTTGTCGGGTGAGGACACTCCCCGCTGCTGTACGGCAATCGTCGTCTCGAACTGGTTGTCTCCGAAGAGGGTCAGATTGCTGCCGCCGTTGGCTCCGACGACGTACACGGATCGGTGCGAGGTTTCCTGCATGCCCCATACGCCCGTGCGCGCGAGACGAAGGGTCACGCCTCCGTCATATGCGCTCCGCCACGAAACCACACGCTGGGTGAGCGCCTCGCCGGAGATGTCATACCACGCGGCTCCCGATGTGTGGCCCGCGCCTCCGCCAGCCTCGACGTTGGCCGATGTCAGGTAGCCGTTCCAGTCGATGAGTCGATTCGCACCGGTCGATACGTTTCCGTAGTGCCGGGCCGCGGCTTCGACTCGCGTCGCACGAGCCCTGCCGTGACGAACGACGGTGGGATACACGTCCTTGGAGGGCGGCGGAGGGAGTTCCGAGAGCGATGCCACCGGGTGAACGACGTCCCGGCGCTCCACCGGGAATGCCAGGCCGTAGTAGGTCGGCATCTTCGCGCCGCGGGTCACCTGCTCCCACGTGGTCCGGCCGGGTATCACCAACGAATCCGGTATCTCCAGCACTGCCTGATCGCCGACCGGAGCCTGCGAGTGCGCGGTTGACGCGAGAAAGATCAGCCAGGTGGCGATGAGCAGGGGGCGCACGTTCACTCACTCCCCATCTGTTCGAGCCGGCGGCTCGCCTGCATGCCGAGCGTATCCGCCGGGTGGCTCGTCACGACCTCTCGATATGCGTCGCGCGCCCGCTGCACGTTGCCGAGTTCGCGAAACGTGTCGCCAAGACGGAGGTTGGCCCGTCCGACCCACTCCGGAAAGCCCTCGTAAACGAGCCGAACCCGCATGAAGGCAAGCTGAGCGTCCTCGAATCGCTCCAGCGAATACGCCACCTCGCCCAGCACGTACTGAGCCTCGGCGGCATACTGGTCGGACCGGCTCACGAGGACGGAATCCGCTATCGCGCGTGCCTCGTCGTGTCCGTCACGGCCGATCAGGAGCATGGCGAGTTCAAGGTTCGCCCGCGCGCCCGCGATGGACGTCCCGCCGGCACGCGCGGCGCGACGGAATGTCTGATCCGCTGCGATTTCGTTGCCCAGCGCGATGTGAGCGCGCGCTTGGCTGACAAGCACGGCGGCTCGTTTCGAGCTTTCCGGGAAACGGCGATCGTACAGCGTGTAGCTGGTGAGCGCCGCCGCGTAGTCGCCGAGATCCATCTCCAGATCGCCGATGCGTTCCAGCGCGTCCGCGGCGAGTGGGCCGTCATTGTCCGCGACACGTCGGAAGCGATCTATCGCGTCCTGCCTCCGCCCAAGCTGCGCCAGAGCGTTCGCTTCCCAGAAGAGCGGCGAGC
The DNA here is from genome assembly GCA_964510105.1 of uncultured bacterium. GTDB lineage: Bacteria > Latescibacterota > MWCZ01 > MWCZ01 > MWCZ01 > CAZWQW01. Next base: position 32,597 of record CAZEAI010000046.1, on the reverse strand, counting down.
TTGCCAGACGCACACCGACGAACTCGGACGAGATGCGGCCGTAGATTCCCGCTGCCTCTTCATATCGGGCCGCCGCGTAGAGCCAGTCCGCGCGTTTCATCAGGAGCGCCGCGGATACCGGGCTGAGTAGGTTCTCCGCTATGAACCGCTCGGTCCGTTCCACCGCTTCGTCGATGCGACCTTCCCGCAGGTAGCTGTCCCAGATGCCGCTGATCGCCGTTTCGATCTGGTCGGACTCGGGCCACCGCCGCAGTAGGTCTTCGTAGGCGCCGACGGCGTCCATGAAGCGCCCGCTGTTGTAGAGCGCATCTCCGATGCCCATCTGCGCCTGGGGGGAGAGGTCGCTCGCCGGGTAGTTGATGGTGAGGTGGCGGTATGCCTCGATTGCGCCTGGGTAGTCGTCGGACCTGAGCCGGGACCAGCCGATCATGAACCACGCGTCGTCCGCGAGGTCGGAATCCGGGAACTCGTCTGTGAGCCGCCGATACGTCGATATCGCGTCGGCCAGCCGGCTCAGGTGGAACAGGCTCTGCGCGGCGTAGTACACCGGGCGCGGGTTGCCGCTATCGAGTTCCGCCGCCGTGCTGTAGGCAGCCAGAGCGTCCTCGAATGCGCCGAGGTTGAAGTGCGCGTCGCCGATCCGGAGCATCGCGTCGGCCCGTACCTGCGGATTGGAGGATGTGCCCTCCGCCAGCTCGAACTGGCGCACGGCTTCGTCCCAGTTACGTTGCTTGAACGCGGTCCACCCGAGGCCGTACCGCGCGTCGGCGGAGAGTGGGGTGCCCGGATAGCGGGTTGCCACGATCTCGTACTCGTTCGCCGCGCGGGCATACTCCCGAAGCGCATACCACGCCTCGGCCAGGAGGTAGTGCGCGTCCGCGGCCTGCTCGCCGTCGGGCCAGTTGCCGAGAAGCTGGCCAAGTCCGTCGATGGCCTCGCGGTATCTGCGCAGCCGCAGGAGCGCCCATCCCCGCTGGAAGAGGGCCTTTGGTACCAGCGGCGACGACTGATACGACCCCACGATGGTGGTGTAGTACACGACCGCGTTATCCAGGCTACCGAGCGAGAGCATCGTCTCGCCCATCATGTACGTTGCCTGCATGCGGAGGTCGCTCTCCGGGTAGTCGCCCAGCACCCGGCGGAACGCGCCCTCGGCCAGGTTGAAATCCCTCCTGTTGAACGCGAGGGTTCCCAACTCATAGGACGCATCGTCGGCGATGTTGGACCGGGCGTGGCTCCGCAAGATACCCGTCAGCGCGGACTCCGCTTCGTCGCGCCGTCCGAGTTCGCTGAGCGCCATCGCGCGACGGAACTCGGCATCCGGCACGATCTCCGACTCGGGATGCCGTTGCGCCACTTGCCCCATCACGCGGATGGCCTCGGCGAAATCCCTATCGGCGATGTATGTCCAACCGGTGGCGTACAGCGCGGAAGGCGCGAGTGTCGTGCGCCCGTAGTCGGTGAGTATCACGTCGAAATGGTGACGAGCCCGATCATTCTCATCGAGCGCGCGATAGCTTTCGCCCAGCAAGTAGTGGCCGTTCGCGCGGGACTGCGGGTCCGGCATGCGCGGCAGTGCGTCCGTGATCGCGGAGATCGCATCGCGGTAGCGTCCAAGCTGGTAGAGCGACTCCCCCATCTTGAACAGGCTCTGCGCCGCCAGTGCGTGGTCCGGGGCAACGCGAAGCATTTCCTGAAACGCTTCGATGGCCTCATTGTGCTGCCCGAGCTTCTGCTTGACCCATCCGAGGCTGTAGAGCGCGTGCTGGACGACGGCGCCGGTTCCAAGTGCCGCCTGCGCGTAGCTTCGTGCGGCGGCCTCAAGCTGCCCGAGCTCGAATCGCGATTCACCGAGGTACAGCTCCGCCTCGTAGCGCAGGTCGCTATCGGAATACGCAAGGAGAAGCCTGCTGAATGCTTCGGCTGCCTCCTGGTAGTGTGCGAGCTTGAAATGCGATTGGCCGATGCGGAAGAGCGCGTCGTCGTCGTGGGCGGATGCCCCGAACTCAATGCGGAAACGCTCGAACAGTTCCAACGCCGTGGCGTATCTGGCGCGTCGGAAGTCGGCGTCGGCGAGCATGAACCGTATGTCGGGAATTCGCGGGCTCTCCGGGTAGGAGAGCAGGAAGTCTCTGAGCTGGCGCTCCGCGAGGTCGTAGTCGCCGCGATCGTACAGGCGGCGCGCGAACGTGTAGTCGTCCGACTCGCGGCGGCTGACGGGTTCCTGCGCGCCGCTCATCTGCGCCACCATCGTCGACGCCAGTAGCGCCATGAGCGCCACGCGGAGCACATGCAGTACGAGGGAACGTCGAATGGGAGCGTGTCTCTGGGCGCGAGGCCGGCCGTTCATACATGCTACCGAGAGGTGGATGGTGGATGAACCGACTCCGTGCGAGATGCCGATTCGAATGTACGCGTCCCGAGCGACGGATTCCAAGGCGAGCCGGGTCGTCGACCGGCCCGTGGTCCAGCATATCTACTTCCGTAGGTTCTCGTAGTTCCAACTCTCATCCGATGACCACATTTCGCCGCAGGGGTATCCATGGACCTCGCCGCCAAACGCAAGACTTTCCTCGACCCGCCGCCCGAAAACCGTCCGGCGCCCTTCTGGTTCTGGAACGATCACCTCGATCCGAAACGCCTCATCGAGCAGTACGACCTGCTCGTCGACGCCGGGATGGGCGGCGCGTGCATGCATGCCCGGAGCGGCCTGGATAGCGAGGAATACCTCGACGAGACGTGGTTCGAAGCGGCACGCGCGGTTGTCGACCACGCTCGCGAGCGGGGCAAGAAGGTGTGGATATACGATGAGCTCGGCTGGCCGTCAGGGACGGCGGGCGGGCGGGTGACGCGCGCGCACCCTGAACTTCGGGCCATGCACCTGATCCTGCACGACGTGACTCCGTCCTCGGAGGCTGACTTCGACGACCTGCCCGACGAGTCCGTCGCCGCGTTCATCGTCACGAAGACCGATCCGGAGCACGGCCTGCTCCATCGCAAGGACCGCGGCAGTCCCATGTCCGGAGCGGTGACGCTTCTGCCGGATCGCATCGCCGTGGAGCGCCTCGGTACCCCGTTGGACCGCGAGCGGCTTGCAGGTTGCCGGCTGTTGCTCTTCGAGTCGCGACGCGACGGGGGAACCATCGACTACCTCGATCGGCGAGGCGCGGAGGCATTCCTCGAATCGACGCATGAGGAATACTACCGGCGTTTCGGGGGCGATTTCGGCACGACCCTCACGCACACCTTCATGGACGAGGCGGGGATGCATACCACCGCGTCCTCGGTGCCGTGGACGGAACGGTTCCTCGATATCTTCTCGGAGCGCCGCGGGTACGACCTGTGCGACCGGATGCCTGCGCTGTTCTTCGAAGTGCCCGGCCACGAGAAGGTTCGATTCGACTTCTGGAGCCTTGCCACGGAGCTATTCCGCGAGGGATTCGGCGTTCCGATGAACGAATGGTGTGAGAACCATGGCATTCACTACTCGGGTCACTACGTCTTCGAGACGACGCTGAAGGAGGCGACGCGACAGCTCGGGAGCACGATGCCATTGTACGAGCATCAGGGCATGCCCGGCATCGACACGCTGGGCAACGACTTCTACAGCCGGAGATTCTCGCCCGAAGACCACGGTATGTACACCGTCATGGTGAAGCAGGCGGCGTCCGTGGTCCACCAGCTTGGCAAAGTGGGCCTCATGAGCGAGGCGTTCGGCGTCGGCGGGCACGCGTGCGGCCCGGAGGACATGCAGACAGCGGCCAACTGGCAGATGGCGCTCGGCGTGACGTTCATCGCCCAGCACGCGCCGTTCTACAGCATGCGCGGCAAGCGGAAGTACGATCACCCGCCGATCATCGGTTGGCAGCAGCCGTACTGGCCATTCGTGAACAAGCATATCGACGCCCTCAGCCGCACGGGTTGGCTGCTTTCGCAGGGCAAGCACATGTCGGACGTGCTCCTGCTCCACCCGCAGGCGAGCATGCAGGCGACGTACCGCCAGTTCCGCACGCGGGACGAATACAAAGCCGAGAACTACGTGTTCGACGCCGACATGCCGTTCGAGCTTGTGGACAAGCACATCACGCTGCTCACGGTGGCTCTACTCGACGCGCAGATCGATTTCGACTACGGCGACGAGGAACTCATGGCGGCTCACGGCTCTGTGGACGATGGGAGCCTCAGAGTCGGCGAGATGTCGTACTCGACAGTCGTTGTTCCGCCGTCGATCAACATGCGATCGACCACGCTCGCGCGGTTGCGTGAGTTCGCTCAGGCCGGTGGGGCGATCCTCACGGTCGGCTCCGTGCCATGCCTTGTCGACGGTGAGCCATCAGATGAGGCCCGTGCGTTCTTCGACGAAAACGCTCGCGGCGTCGTGAATGGCGTGGACCATTTCGATTACCGCGGCGCGGTCGACGCGATCTCCGATCTGGGTGGCCGCACAGTTACCGCGCTCGACGCCGACGGCAAAGACGTGCCGCAGCTCAAAGTGCACCGTCGGCGCTGGGACGGCTGCGAGATCGTCTATCTCGCGAACATCTCGCGCGATGCGGTCGAAGCGAACGTGGCTCTTTCCTTCGACGTGGACGGTGTCGTCGAGGAATGGGCCCCGGCATCCGGCGAGACAGGTGTGATGGCAGCGTGTGTATCCGGCGCGGAGATGGACCTCGACCTCGCGTGGCACCCGAGACAGGCGCGAGCGTTCGTCGCGCGTCCGGGATCCGCGGAGACAGCCTCGACTTCGAGCTACGAGGAGAGGTCGCGCGTCGCGCCGGACTGGGCCGGGGAGCGCACGGGTCCGAACGCGCTGGTGCTGGACGAATGTCATCTCGTAGAGGGCGGCGAGCCGGGCGAGCTTCTGTCGGTCTCCGAGGTGCAGGAACTGCTCGCGGATGCCCCGTCGCGACGCGTGACGTCCCGGCATCCAATTGCCGTGGCTTCCGAAATCGCCGAGGGCGCGGTTTCGCTCGCGTGTGAGTTCGGGTCGCGACCGCGCGTGTCGCTCAACGGCGCTGCCGCATCGTTGGTGGTGACCGGAAGCATGCTCGATCCGGCGATGCAGACGATCGACTTGCCGGCCCTGTCGCTCGGCGAGAACTCGCTGCAGATCGAAGGGACCTACGACTCCGCCGACGCGTTCCAGAACCCGTTCCTGCTGGGCGAATTCGACGTTCACACGGAAGATGGAGTAGCCTTCACCGTAGCGGCTCCGGCGGATTCGGTCGCCATCGGCTCATGGCCTGAGAAGGGCCTGCCGTTCTACGCCGGGACGGTCGTCTATCGCGCGACGGTATCGCTGGATGATCCGTTGGAAGGCGACCGCGTCATGCTGGAAATGCCCGGGCTTGCCGGGTCCGCCGAGGTTCGCGTGAACGGCGAGGTCGTCGATCACGTCCTCTGGCCGCCGTACGCCGTCGACGTGACCCGGCATATGCGTTCCGGCGAGAATGAGATCGAGATAGAGGTTGCGAACACGTTACGAAATCTCTACGGCGCTCACTTCAACTACAACGAGGAGGTGCAGGCCGGTATCTCGATCGCGTCGCACTTCGCGCCCGCCGGCAGCCGGAAGCAGTTCATGGACTACGGGTTGTTGGCGCCGCCGGAGATCGTGATCCTCGCCGCGCGATAGCGCGATAGCGCCGTCGCGTCTACCAACCCGTGGGGATATCGTGTCCGGCGCCGGGGAAGAAGATCATGTCCACGACGATTCCCAGCGCCAGGCCGATGGCGTGTCCGCACAGGAGTCCGAGAAAGAATGGCTTCGCCCGTAAAGAGACCCGCCGGCACTTCCGGTGGGTTACCGGGACCGTGTCAGCGAGTACATTACCTCGTTCGATGGCAGTTGAGGGTGAGCAGAAGGAAGGGGAGACCGTGCCGCTGGCGATTCGCGAAGATGCGTTGAGGAAATGGGCCGAACGGGATCTGAGCGTCACGGAGTCGGAGGATGGCGCGCTGCACACGCGGTTCAACTACCTTGGGACGACCTGTCGCAACGCCGGCCATGAGTTCAACGTCACGATTCACTCTGTCCTGCGCAGAGAGGACGGCGGGTTCCGCATCGATGACGTGCGGGTGGAAGTCGATCCCGCGCAGCCGGGGTGGCTGGAAACCTGCATCCACGAGTCGAATGCCGACCCGTCACCGGCTGCGCTGGCGAAGTACTCCCCTGCGAAGGGTCTGCTGTTGGACGATTTCCTCTCCCGCGATTGGACGGTGGATAACGCCGGCTGCCTATGCACGTCGGTACACGTCACGCACAAGCTCATCCTCGCGCTTGCCACGACGCGGTGGTGGCTGGAGCACAACGGGACCCCGTGATCGGACGGCTTCGACTCAGCGGGCGACCGGAGGCACTCTCACGGTGCATGACACGCGCATCTCCCTGGGAAATGATCGAGAGATGCTCGCCAAACGGGGTGGCTCGGTATCAGCGGAGGTAGATGAGGCGGCGCAGTTGCCGGTCGTTACCCCAGGCGAGTTCGCAGAAATAGACGCCTGAGCTCAGGCCGTCGCCCTGATCGTCCCGTCCGTCCCAATCAACGGTGTAGACCCCAGGTGAGGCCGGACCGTCGTAGAGCATGCGCACATGCTGTCCGAGCATGTTGTAGACGACCAGCCGCATATCCATCGCACCAACTTCGCGCGACGGCACGGAATACGAGATCGTGGTAACGCCGTTGAATGGGTTCGGATAGTTCTGGTAAAGAGTGAGCCTGCTGGGTGTAAGCGCCTCTTTCTCCTCCAGAGTGTCATGGAAACCTTGATCACCGACAGCGATCACGAACTCGCGCTGAGGGAATCGTGCGAGATCGCGGAGTTCGTAGGTGATGCCGTCGCGGTCGATCCTCACACTATCCCGGGTCATGAGATCGACGAGGCTTGCCTGCATCCCCGGGGGCAGTTCGTCCGCGAATGCCAGCTCAAGGGCAATCGGCCCATCGGAGTTCGCGTCGACGAAGATGTGCCACACGCCGCCACTGGCGGGCCGACGGACGTCCGTGGCGTAGTCGCCGCTTTGTTCGCCCCAGCCTTCCCGCGACATGCGCACCAGGAGCACGCTATCGGGCGACGGCGGGACAGGAATATCGAGTAGGTCCCATTCGTCGGTCGCAAAGTCGTTCCATCCCACGGCAACGTCGCGAATGGAAGCTTCGAGCGACCGCGCGCTGACCGTGAGCAGGAACGACTCGTCGGTGCCCCACCCGTCCGCGTCGACGGCCCACGCGGGAATGGGCTCGTAGTCGTCCATCGTATCGATGGAGCGGGCGATTGTGGCGCTGAGTGTGTCCTTGGCGGGCACGTCCAGCACCAGAGGCCTGCGCCCGCCGAGGTGTACCCATGTGGCGTCCCACGGTTCAAGTATCTCGGCGAGACGGAGTCCGTCGCGTTCCACCCACGGCCCCGAGATCGGCGCGCCCTCGTTCGCGGCCTGTATGTCGCTCCAGGCGATGGGGTAGGTGAAGGGTTGCCCGACCAGGTTCCAGCCCGGCAGCAACTCGATCTGCTGCGCCGAATCCAGCGGGACCGTAGCGCCCGACTCGACCTGCAGCACCGGTGCGTTCTCATGCCATGTCACGACCAGGCTGTTGCCCGACCCCGCGTCAGCGACATCCTCGATGGGTATCCACCGTTGGTCGAGCGCATCCCACCAGTGTGCAGCCGCCGTGGGGAGTTCGTCGGACGCCCATCGGACAAGTTCCGGCAGCGCGCCTTCGTCGTCGAGCCGAACCGGGAGAGATACAAGGGCCCGGCCCGTACCGGGCGTGCTCGATCCCGGCCAGAAAAGCCCATCTTCGGGGGCCAGCATCGACATGGACTGCCAATGATCGGGAAGCACGTACCGGCGTCGGTCGGTCTCGATCTCCCAGCGGTAGAAGAAGCCGCTCATCGGTACCAGCGCGGGAGGCAGATCGACCTCGACGAGCCGCTCCAGGACGCTGGCCACGATGGTTTCAGTCTCCGACGTTCCGGCCGCGCGAGTGATGAGTCTGGCGGATACGAGTTGGCGATCCGGCGGAATGTCCACCGCCGCCGTGAGTATCCCTCCGCGTCCGAGCACGGGTGCCTCGCCGACCCAGCGCATCTCGGGGATGATTGTGTCGGCAACGGTGACGAAGCTACCGAACCAGACTGTCCGGTTCGGTGGAGAGGCCGAGTCGGCGGCCGCGACGTAGACATCGATCGCCGCATCAAGAGGCCACTCGTCCGGCTGGTAGACGATCTGCAGATTCCGCGAGTCGAACTCTCCGGTCGTGGACCATCCCTCCAACAGCTCGTCGCCGATCCAGACGCGGAGGCTCTCGGGCAGTACATCGGATAGCTCGTCGCTGACAGATATCACCAGCCGCTGGCGGACGTCCACTTCGAGGTCGCCGACATGAGGTTCCAGCAGGTCTACGACAGGCGGCGTGCGATCCGGACGGAACAGGGATATCTCGTCGGACGGTGTGCGGTTACCCGTGACATCCACCGCGTACACGACGTACGAGCGGCGCTCCCCCTCGGCGAGGCCGGTGGTCGTCCAGAGCGTGTCCAGCTCGGTCGACCAGGTTCGTTCGCGCAGATCGTTTCGTTGAACGACCTCGTAGCGCTTGAGGTCCTCCACATCGACCGCCGCCCAAGAGATGGACACGGTGTCCCCCGAGACCGAGGCGGTGGGCATCACCGGAGGCGGGGATATCGTGTCGACGCTCGCCGCGACGATGGTGACGGAGCCGTTGAGCAGCGGGTAGCTGAGTGACACGTTGCCCACGGCGAGTGCTCTGAACGAGAACCCCATCGAGAGAGTGTCGGCGGATATCGAGTCGAGCCACGCCGACGCGATGGCTTCGCCGGACCCAACATCCAGCTCGGGTCCGCCATCCGCGGGCAGCCTCACCCACGGTATGAATGCCGCCACTGAGTCCGTAACTACGGAGTCGCGCTGCACGACTCCCAGATCGCACACGAGGTCCAGCGTCTCCGCGTCCAGCGGCAAACCCACCTGGACAAGCACGGGCATCACCGTGGCGCCGCCATCCACGTCGGGGCTGACGATCCCCACGTTCGCGGCGAGCGCGGAGTGCGTACCCGGAGCTATGGTGGCCTCGATCCATCCGGTGCCGCCCGGTTCGATCGTAGGCGGTACTTCCTCGCCGGCGATCAGGCCGTCGGAAAGGCGGATTTCGGAGATCGACAGGGGGGCGTCTGACGGATTCAAGATCGGGATGAGCGCTCTGTCGCCGGGGCCGAACGGGCCGACAGGTGTGTCGCCGCGCAGATGAAGTCCCGTCGGGCGCCCGTCGGATCCCTGGTATACGGTGATCTCTCCGCCCGAGCTGAGCGTCGCTAGGTCCGGACGGCCGTCACCCGTAAGGTCGCCGGAAGCCGTCGCGATGACGTCGAGTGGCACGATGTCGTAGGCCGAAAGCGCGTCATCCGGCGAGTTTCCGGCGGGTCTGACGACCTCCCACCAGTGAGCTGCGGCCTGGGGTTCGATGGGATCGCCGGACCCCAGCGCGAACTTTGGCTCGTCGTCATCGAACTCCGGTGAGAGGCGCGCGATCAATTCCGGCACGCCGTCGTTGTCTGCGTCCGCGATAGCTATGTCCAGTGCGTCCGGGATCGTATCCGTCCGAACCGCCCACGGCATGAACGTAACGGCCTCTCCGTGCACGGGAGACGATGCCAGCGATCGACCTGCGTAGGCGACCAGGCAGTACTCGCCGGGCAGAAGGTGCGAGCGAAGTCCATACTCGATCGTCGAGCCGCCGTTAGTGAACGTTGCAGGTAGCGGCGCGTCTAGCGACTGGGAGCGATACACCTCCCACAGAGCCTGTTCGGCTTCGGGCACCGGCTCGGCCATGCGCCATCTGAGGTGTGTGCCGTCTACCGGGTTCGACCACACCCCCGCGAGCGTCGGCGCCGGCGGTCGGGCGAAGACCGTCAGCTCTCCGGTCGCGTCCGCCGGGAGCGTTGCGCGCAGGCCGTCGGGCCAATCGACGCGAATCTCCGTGGCGTTCTCCGGCGCGACAAACTCCAGCGCACCGTCTTCCGGTGTGACGTGCACCCACCGCGTCGTCGACCACCCGTCAGTTGTCACAACGACTTTGGCGCCCAGGGCGTCCTCGTTGTCGGGAGGTCCGATGAGTCTCAGGCTGAGGATCTCGGCATCGCTCGGGGGACGCGGCTCCCATGTATTCGACCACGCGTCAGCGCGGCGGTGACGAACACGGTCGCCGACGACAATGTCAAGGCGGCCGTCCGCGTCCGCGTCCCGGGCCAGCACGTCGTCCCTGCCCGAGACGTGCCAGTACGTGAGGTCGATCTGGAGGTCCGAGTGCCGCTCCACCAGCACGAGCGTCGAATCGCGGCGGCGGCACATCAGGTCAGGAAGATCGTCGCCGGTGAGATCGGCGGTCCATGCGTCGAGGATGGGCTCGGGAAAAAGTCGATCAAATGCGTCGTCACGCTGAAACGCACCTGCGCCGTCGTTCACCCAGAGCGCCGGTGGCCGGTCGCGCCTGACGGTGAGCACATCGGGTGTGGTGTCGGCGTTCCAGTCGAGTATCAGGAGTTCGAGAGGCGGGAATGTCGGCAGGCCTGGAACGGATATACGCCGACCCTCTTCCCGTGTCACGGAGAAACCGTGCGGGGCATCGGTATCAGGTACGAGGCGCTCCAGTCGGCCGTCGCCGTCCAGATCCGCTCTCAGCGGCTGGCTCCACCCCGGCGTTACGCCAATGCTTGCGGCCACGCTGACAGCAACCGCGAACGCTGTAGCGCGACGATGTGTGTGTTGGATGGAGTGCCTGATTGAAGCCGATAGCAGTTTGCCCATTTTCCTCCGTTGGACAGGGCCCCCGAGCGCTCCAGCGCCCGACGGGCCGACCGCCTGTACCGCGAGACACAAATGCGATCCGGTGGAGATGTCCGTTCCTCAAGTAGAACATCGCACGCGAACGCGCGCGGGGCAACATTAGAAACTGGGATATCCGCTCGGTACCTTTGGCGTGAGATCGCCGGGCGACTGGACCAAAAACACCTGCTCGTGGTATACTTGGAACCTTAGTCTCAAGCGTGGCGAAACCTCATCGAGGGAGTCTGAATCGTGGTGGTGTTACCGGCAATCGACATGCGCGGCGGACGCGTTGTCAGATTGCGTCAGGGGCGTGCTGAGGACGAGACGGTATACGGCGACGATCCGGCCGCCATGGCACGGAAATGGGCCGAAGAAGGCGCGGAGTGGATCCATCTCGTCGATCTCGACGGCGCGTTCGACGGCGACGCCGGTAACCTGGGAGCCGTCCGGGACATCACGGCGAGCACCGACGTACCGTGCGAAATCGGTGGCGGCGTCAGATCGGTGGCCGATGCCACGCGTCTGCTCTCGCTCGGCATCGCTCGGGTGATCTTCGGCACGGTGGCCATCACCGACCCGGACGTTGTCGCCGCGGCCGTGGAGCGGCACGGCCCGGAACGAGTCGTCGTCGGTATCGATGCGCGGGACGGTCGCGTTGCGGTTCGTGGCTGGACGGAGACATCGGACGTTTCAGCGGCCGAGCTTGCGAACCGCATGGCAGGCATGGGCGTGGAGCGAGTCGTGTACACGGACATCAGCCGCGACGGCATGCACACCGGGCCCAACGTCGAAGCCACCGCCGAACTCGCGCGCGCCACGGATTTGCACGTGATAGCATCGGGTGGCGTCAGCTGCGCCGACGACGTCTCTCGCGTGGCTCGGCATGAGCCCGACGGAATCGAAGGCATCATCGTCGGGAAGGCGCTTTACGACGGCCGAATCACTCTCGCGGACGCGATTGGCGCGGCGCGGAATAACCAGGCCCAGGGGATATCGAGATGATCATCGTAATGGAGCGTGGCGCAAGCAAAGAGCAAGTCGACCACGTCTGCCAACATATAACGGACCTAGGATACCAGCCGCATCCGATTTTCGGCACGGAACGCGTCGTCATCGGCGTGATCGGCGACGAGGCTGGCCGCGAGCGGGCGAAAGCGGCGCTGGAGGTCCAATCCGGCGTCGAGTCCGTGACGTTCATCCTGCGGCCCTTCAAGCGAGTCAGTCGCGAGCTGAAGGGCGAACGGACCGTCGTGGACGTTAGAGGCGTGGAGATCGGCGGCAGCAAGTTCGTCATGTTCGCCGGGCCCTGCTCCGTAGAGAGCGAGGACCAGCTCATGTCCGTCGCTCGCAGCGTGCGGAAAGCCGGTGCCCACATCTTGCGCGGTGGGGCCTACAAACCTCGTTCGTCGCCGTACAGTTTCCAGGGCCTCGCGGAGGACGGGCTGAAGCTGCTCTCCGATGCGCGCGAGGAGACCGGCATGCCGTTCGTGACCGAGGTGGTCTCCGTGCGGGACGTCGAACTGATCGCGAAGTACGCGGACATGTTCCAGATCGGCGCGCGTAACATGATGAACTATCAGCTTCTGCGCGAAGTCGGCATGGTCGAGAAGCCCGTGCTGCTGAAGCGTGGGCTCGCGGCGACCATCGAGGAACTCCTCATGGCGGCAGAGTACGTCGCCAGCGAGGGGAATGCGGAGATCGTTCTGTGCGAGCGCGGGATCCGCACGTTCGAGACGTTCACCCGGAATACGCTCGATTTGGCGGCCGTGCCGGCGGTGCATATGCTGTCGCACCTTCCCATCATCGTTGATCCGAGTCACGGCACCGGCGTGCGCGAGCTTATCGGCTCGATGCTGAATGCAGGAATCGCAGCCGGAGCCGACGGCGCGATGGTCGAAGTTCACCCACAGCCGGAAATTGCCTGGAGCGATGGAGCGCAGTCGCTTCTACCGGAAGTATTTGCAGACGTGATGGAGACGGCCCGCAAGTTCGTCGAGGCGGCCGGGCGGACACTGTGACATCTGAATCGGATTCATCGGGTCAGGGCGGAGCCTACGATCTTGACGGCGCAGGCGTAGATCGCGCGAAGATCCTCCGCGCCGCGAAACGCATCGTCGTGAAAGTTGGTACGCGCATTCTGTCACGTGATGACAGCTCGCTCGACGAGGATTACATCGACGGCTTGATGGAACAGGTAGCGGGAGTACGGGCGTCCGGCGTCGAGGTGGCGATCGTGTCGAGCGGAGCCGTCGGCGCCGGGATGGGCAGCCTGGGTTTGCGGTATCGCCCGAAGCAGATCGACGTGTTGCAGGGGCTCGCGGGCATCGGCCAGACCGTCCTGATGCACCGGTACAAGACGGCGGCCCGGGCACGGGAGATGCGCGTCGGACAGGTGCTCGTCACGGCGGGCGATCTCAACCGAAAACGCGACTACATGCACGTGCGGTCGGCGTTGCAGGCGCTGTTTCGTCTCGACGCGATTCCGATCGTCAACGAGAACGACTCCGTAGCCGTTGATGAACTTCGTTTCGGTGACAACGATTCGCTTTCCGCCCATGTGGCTAATCTCGTCGATGCCGATGCGTTGCTGATTCTGACCGACGCCGACGGCCTGCACGAGGGAGCGCCGGATGCCGACTCGCAAACGCCCATCGTCCGCACCGTTCATCGGGTGGATCGATCCGTAGAGCAGCTCTGCGGATCGGGTGGGAGCGGGATTGGCGGCATGCTCACGAAGCTCGACGCGGCGAAAACATTGGCTGCTTCCGGCGTCGCTACCGTTATCGCGCACGGTAGAAAGGCGACGGTTGCCGACATACTGGCGGGGAAGCCCGTCGGAACCCTCATTGTGCCGCAGCCCGGCGTCGCGCGCGGACATCGCCGCTGGATACTCGCCCGCAAAGTTTCCGGCACTCTGGTGATCGATCAGGGGGCGGTACGGGCGCTCGTTAGCAAGCGAACGAGTCTGCTGCCGTCGGGCATCAGCGCGGTAGAGGGGCGCTTCGCGCGCGGCGCCGCCGTGAGTGTTGTCGGGCCGGATCGCCACGAGGTCGCGAGAGGGCTGATCGCATATTCGTCGAGCGACGCGCGGAAACTGGCAGGCAGGCAGACGAGCGAGATCGCCGAGATCGTCGGCCACTATGCCGGAGATGAGATGATGCATCGGGACAACCTGGTGATGGTGGCCAACGGGACGACCTGAGCACGGGGCCGGGGCACACGCGCACTTCCGCGCGGCGTTCGGGTTCCGGCACACGTACACGTCGAGGGATACCAGATGGACCTTTCAAGCTACATCCAGGAGATGGGCAAACGCGCGAAGGCCGCGGCCGCTCGTATGTCGGCGCTGGAACCCGGCACGAAGTCGAGCGCGCTTTTCGCCATGGCGGAAGCGATCGGCGATAGCGAGACGCTCATCATCTCGGAGAACGCGAAGGACCTCGCCGCCGCCCGGGAGAACGGGCTCTCCGATGCGATGATCGACCGGCTTACGCTCGACGTGAAGGGCGTCGCGAAGATGCGGCAGGCCGTGCGGGAGATCGCGGAGCAGACGGACCCCGTCGGGGAAGTCACCAGCAGCGTCAGACGCCCCAGCGGCATCGAAGTCGGGCAGATGCGCGTGCCGATCGGCGTTGTCGGAATCGTCTACGAGTCGCGGCCGAACGTTACAGCCGATGCGGCGGCGCTCTGCCTGAAGGCAGGCAACGCGTGCATCCTCCGTGGCGGCAAGGAAGCGTTCCACTCGAACATGGTTCTCGCGCGCATTCTTGCCGACGCCGGCGTGGATGCAGGCCTTCCCGAGCACGCGGTGCAGCTCATCGAGGTCACGGATCGCGAGACGGTGGCGCTGTTGGCGCAGGCCGAGGGTCTCGTCGACGTCATCATTCCGCGCGGTGGTGAGAGCCTGATCCGCGCGGTCGTCGAGGCTGCACGCGTGCCGGTCATCAAGCACTACGCGGGTGTTTGCCACACGTACGTGGACGAGGCGGCCGACCTTGATACGGCGGCGGAACTCTCGTTCAACGCCAAGGTTCAACGCCCCGGCGTGTGCAACGCCATGGAGACGCTGCTTGTGCACGAGTCGGTCGCTGGGGAATTCCTGCCGCCGTTGTTCGCAAGATATCGCGAGGCAGGTGTCGAGCTGCGCGGAGACGAAGCGGTTCGACAGATCGACGGCGACGTGGCCCTTGCCACGGAAGATGATTGGTACGCCGAGTATCTCGATCTGATTCTCGCGGTACGTATCGTGACGAGCCTGAGCGAAGCGATCGAGCACATCAGGCACTACAGCTCCGCTCACACCGACGCGATCGTGACGCGGGACATCGGCGCCGCGCGGCGATTTGTGCGTGAGGTCGATTCGTCGAGCGTCATGGTGAATGTGTCCACACGCTTCTCCGACGGCGGCGAGTACGGGTTGGGCGCGGAGATTGGCATTTCGACCGACAAGCTTCACGCACGCGGGCCGATGGGCGCCGCGGAACTGACGACCTACAAGTGGGTCGTTCAGGGCGATGGCGTGATTCGCGAATGACGCTCGCGGGCGCCATAGCGAGGGTGCGTTCGTATCGCCGAGCGATTGCTGTTGGCGCGGTTGTGGCCGTGCTGGTCTGGCTCTTCGTCGGCGGTAGCGAGGGGCTCTACGCGCAGTGGCGCATGAGCGGTGAGCTCGATGAGCTTCGCGGCGAGATCGCCGGGCTTCGGCTGGAAAACGACGCGCTGCGCGAGCAGATCGAGCGCCTCCGAACCGACATGGAGTACCTCGAACGGATAGCGCGGGAAAGCTACGGAATGGCGCGCCCGGGGGAGGGCGTCTACAGAGTGCTGCCCACCGCGGATGCGGAGGACGCGCCGAACAACGAGGACGCTCCGGGCGAATCCGAGTGAGGCGGGTAACGTCATGCCACAACTTCTGACTACACCAGCCGTCGTGCTGAGCCGGCGCCCCTGGTCGGATACGAGCCAGATCGTCAGCGTCATCACGCCGGAGCACGGGATCAAGAGCGCCGTGGCGCGCGGAGCGAAACGCGCGAAGAGCGGCATCGGTCCGGCCCTGGAGCCAATCACCCACAGCGAGATCGTCCTGTCCGTGCCCGCGTCGGGCGGCATGGCTCACGTCCGGTCCGCCGACGTGATCGAGTTCTACTCCGGGCTGAAGTCGTCCCTGGTGCGGGTGGCGCTCGCCTCCGCGCTGTGCGAATTCGTATCGCGCGTCCTTCCCGAGGATGAGGCGAACGGCGGCGCCTACGAGCACCTCCAGGCCGGGCTCGCGTGCATCGATGGCGCGGACGATCGCGACGCCGTGAATTACCTCTGGTGGGGCGTGCTCCGGATCGTGCAGGACGTCGGTTACGCGCTGCAGGTCGATTCATGCACGAACTGCGGCAGTTCCGACGCAAAACTCCGGTGGTTCAGTCCGGCCGATGGCGGCCCCATCTGCGAGAACTGCACCGGCGAGAACCTGCGCGCCTGGATGTCGGATACACGTGAGGCGCTTACGTGGCTCATCGCCGAAGCTCCCGATGGGCTCGCGTCGCGACGCATCCCGAAGCGCGTGAATCACGATATCCGCGCGCTCGTCGAAGACTACCTGCGGTATCACGTCCCGAACTTCGATCACCTCCGCGCGCTGGACCTGCTCGTAGGGCCGTGAGTGGAGTTCAGCGTTTCCTCATTGCCACGTGACTGAATCGGCTATCCGGCGTATGGATTCGTCGTCGTGTCGAGCGAGTTTGGCCGGGGAGTCGTCCCAGTAGATGACGACGACGCGATAGTACCAGCCGGGACGCTCGCGGTATTCGAGATACACCGAAACCGCTACGTAGCGGTGCAAATCAGGAGACCATGAAGATGGAATGAACCACCAGGACGCACCCGTCACCTCGCCGCTCGGCATCGCGGGCGTGTAAGCGCCATGTTCTTCGCGTGACATATACACGACTACGGCCGGTGGATCGGTGGGGGAGCCAGCCTCTTCGGGCAGGTCGAACGTTGCAAAGCCGTGTCCGTCGAGTTGTCCGGCGTACGTCAGGAACCCGAAGTTGCTGTCTCCTGGTTCGCCCTGCGGCCCCGTTGATCCTTGCGGGCCGGTCGCACCCTGTTCGCCGGTGGCGCCGGTTTCGCCTTGTGTGCCCGTGGCACCTTGCGGGCCGGTGGTGCCTTGTTCGCCTTGCTCTCCCTGCGGGCCGACGGAACCTTCGCACCCGAAAGCAAACGCGCAGAGCACCGTGGTTGCGAAGATAGTGATTCGAGACATGCCTTCCCTCCGTACTCGTCATCTGGAACATATGTCGGTCTTCGATACATGTATAATCGATGCAACGAACAGAACCGATGGTGCTGCTGCGTGTTTCGAGGGAGGAACTCAGAATAGCTCACCACCCAGTTTGGAACACTCCCTTCCCCCCGCACTCCCTTGAATCCTGCCGGGCAATTCCCTATTTTCCGGCGTTCGGTCTGCCGTTACCCATCGCGAGGGGAATGCCAATCCCACATCGCGAATCAGAAGGAGCACCCATGGCGAAGAAGCGCGATCCCCTCGACGACATCATCTCCCTGGCAAAACGCAAAGGCTTCATCTTCCAGTCGAGCGAAATCTACGGAGGTCAGAACGGCTGCTGGGACTACGGTCCCCTCGGTTCGCAGCTCAAGCGCAACATAGAGCAGGCGTGGTGGGACTGGATGACCCTCGAACAGGAGGACATCGAAGGCCTGGACGCGTCGATCATCATGCACCCGCGCGTCTGGGAAGCCAGCGGCCACGTGAGCGAATTCACCGATCCGCTGGTGGACTGCACGAACTGCAAGGGACGCTTCCGCGCCGACCAGCTCGACGAGGGAAAAGAGAACCAGTGTCCCACGTGCGGCATGAAGGACACGCTGACGGAACCGCGTCAGTTCAATCTCATGCTGAAGACGTATATCGGCCCCGTCGAGGAAGATGCGGCGGTGGCATACCTCCGACCGGAGACGTGCCAGGGCATCTACGTCGACTACCAGCTCGTCATGACGGCGATGCGGCAGAAGATCCCGTTCGGCATCGCGCAGATCGGTAAGGCGTTCCGCAACGAGATCAACCCGCGCCACTTCATATTCCGGTCGCGCGAGTTCGAGCAGATGGAGATGCAGTTCTTCGTCACGCCGGGCACGGACATGGAGTGGTACGAGACGTGGCGCGACCGTCGCCTCGCGTACTACGGCGAGCTCGGCATCGACATGGCCAAGCTGCGCCTGACCCCACACGACAAGCTCGCGCACTACGCCGCGGCGGCCGTGGATGTCGAATACGAGTTCCCGTTCGGCTGGGGTGAGATCGAGGGCATTCACAACCGCACCGACTATGATCTCTCTCGCCACGCGGAGTTCTCCGGCAAGGATCTGAGCTACTTCGACGATGAGACGCGCGAGCGTTTCACGCCGTACATCGTCGAGGTGTCCTCCGGCGTGAACCGTACGCTGCTCGCGTATCTGTGCGATGCGTACGAGGTGGAGGAACTTGAGAAGGACAAGCGCACCGTGCTCCGTTTCCACCCGAAGCTCGCGCCGGTGAAGGCGGGCATCTTCCCGCTCGTGAAGCGCGATGGTATGCCGGAGAAGGCACGGCAGGTGGAGAAGGCGCTCAAGCCGCACTACCGCGTGTTCTACGACGAGGGCGGAGCGGTCGGTCGCAGATATCGCCGTCAGGACGAGGCGGGAACGCCGTTCTGCATCACGGTCGACTCCGACACGTTGCAGGACGACACGGTCACCGTCCGCGATCGCGACACCATGGCACAGGAACGCTACCCGATCGCAGGGATCACACAGGTGATAGCGGACAAGATCGCAAGCTGGGAACGATTTGACGCCGGCGCGTAACCGCGCCTGAGCCGGAGACAGAAAATGCAGAAGCTGGGAGTCGGCATCGTAGGCACCGGGTCCATCGGGACGGTGCATATCAACACGTATCTCAAGATGAAGGGATACGAGATCACCGCCGTCTGCGACTCGGACGGTGGCGCGTTGGCGAAGGGCGAGAAGCTAAGCGGCGCGAAGGGCTTCTCGGACTATCGCAAGCTCGTCGAACGCAAGGACGTCGACGTGGTGGCCGTCTGCACACCGAACGACGTACACGCTCCGGTTGCCGTGGCGGCGCTGGAGGCCGGGAAGCACGTTTTCCTCGAGAAGCCGATGGCATACGACTCCGAACAGGCGCGCGGAGTCATCGACGCTCGCGACGCATCAGGCAAGCTCGTGCAGATCGGTGTCTGCCAGCGGTTTCGCGGTGACGCGCAGGCGCTGAAGCAGCACGTCGATGCCGGCGAACTTGGCGACGTGTATTTCGCGAAGTGTGGCTACCTGCGACGTAGCGGCATTCCCGGCATGGGAAGCTGGTTCACAACGATGGAGCGCTCCGGCGGCGGCCCGATTGTCGACCTGGGCGTTCACGCGTTGGACCTGACGATGTGGCTCATGGACAACTTCCGCCCGGTGAGTGTGTCGAGCTGCGCCTATGCGA
This sequence comes from uncultured bacterium, assembly GCA_964510105.1. GTDB lineage: Bacteria > Latescibacterota > MWCZ01 > MWCZ01 > MWCZ01 > CAZWQW01. The sequence goes on along the minus strand of CAZEAI010000046.1, from coordinate 13,254 downwards.
AGTTCGGGCCGCAGGGCCTGGGCGGTGGTGGCTGGGGAACGCCGGTACCCGGCGGCCCGTTCGATGTCGAGGACCTGGCGGCGGCGCTGATACGCTTCGAGAACGGCGCCACGGTGTTCCTGGAGGTGAGCTGGGCGGCGCACGTCGGGATGGGGAGCTTCTACTCGCAGCTCATGGGCGAGAAAGCCGGACTCAGCCTCGATCCGCCGACGATATTCTCGTTGGAGCACGGCAAGGAAATCGACAAGACGTTGAGCGCGCCCTCGCCCGACGTCATGGAGGCTGAGCATCAGCATCTCCACGACTGCATCGTTGACGGCGGCACTCCCATGCCCAGCGCTGAGCAGGGCCTCGCGGTCCAGGCGGTGCTGGACGGAATTCGGAAGTCGGCGGCCAGCGGCGAAACCGTCCCGGTGGTGCTCTAGATAGAGGCGTTCAGGCGAGTAGAGAGGGATATGGCGAACGACTACTACATCGGGATAGATCTGGGCGGTACCAATGTACGCGCCGGCGTCGTGATGCCGGACGGCACCATCGTCGGGCGAGATAGCCGGCCGACAGAAGTGCATGTCTCCGAGGAACACTCGATACGACAGATCGTCGACTCCGCGCACGCCGCCGTGGACGGGGTGGATCTCAACGGCGGCCGGCTATGTGGCGTGGGTATCGGCGCTCCCGGGCCGCTGGACATATTCACGGGGCTCGTGCTCTCGCCGGTGAATTTCCCAACGTGGGGAACGGTGCCGCTGGTCGAAATCCTGACGAACGAGTTCGACGGCATACCCGGCGCGCTGGATAACGACGCGAACGTCGTGGCGTACGGCGAGAACTGGCTCGGCGCGGGGCGGGATACGGACAACTTCCTGTGCATCACGCTCGGGACCGGCGTTGGTGGCGGCGTAGTGTGCGAGGGGCGCTTGCTGCACGGATTCGACGGCAACGCCGCCGAGATCGGTCACGTATCGATCAACTTCGACGGACCTCCGTGCAACTGCGGAAGCGTTGGCTGTCTGGAGCTGTACTGCAGCGCCACGGCGATTGTGCGTCGCACGCGGGCCGCGATGCAGGTTGAGAACCCGGACACGGTGCTCCAGATCGAGGGGCTCACGGCGCGGAAAATCGCCGAGGCCGCGCAGAACGGCGACGAATTCGCGCGAGGTGTCTACGACGAGGCCGGTCATTGCCTCGGCATGGGGATCATCTCGGCCGTCGCGCTCTATAACAGCGAGATCGTGGCGATCGGTGGCGGCGTCGCGCATGCGGGTGAGTTGATCTTCGGACCGACACGCAGGACATTCCGCAAGTACGGATACCCGTCGCTTCGAGACAAGCTCCGGATCGAGCCGATGCGTCTGGGCGACGATGCCGCGATCCTTGGCGCCGCGAAGCTCGTCATCGACGGAGGAGTAAAACACTGATACGGTTCCGCTGCGCAACGAGTATTGCGGGTGTGCTCGTGCTGACCGCGCTCGCACTCATGCCCGTGTCGAGTGCGGCACAGAGCGACACGGTGGCGGAACCGGAGTCGTTTGCTCGGACGCCCGGCGGAGCGTTCCGGCGTTCGGCGGCATTCCCCGGTTGGGGCCAGTACTACAACGAACGTCCGATCAAAGCTATCGGGTACGCGGGAGTGTTCTGGTTCTCCATGGGCGTGGCCGTCAGCAACTGGGATACCGCGGTCGGATACGACGGGCCGGGCAGTGTCTTCTGGAGTCGCCGGGGATGGACGCACGGACGGAACAACTGGCTCATACTGGCCGGATTCACCTACTTCCTCAACCTCGTCGACGCGTACGTCGACGCCCACCTCCAGACCTTCGACGTGGAACCGATCGCGCGTGGTGCTGCCGCACCGGACGACGCGGCGCTCTTCGGCGTGACGCTACGCTTCCGGCCGGGGTCACCGGCCTCCACGCGGTCTTCATTGCGACGCTACTGACACTCACCGCCTCCGCGCCTGCCCGCAGCCTCGATGTCACGTCGCTCGCGCTGGGCGATCCTCCCATGCTCGCCACCGGACGCACGGCGGCAGATGTGCCGACGCTCCTGCTTCGCTGCGATACCGCGGCCGTCGTGAGCCTATCTACGTACCGGTCGTTCGGCGTGGAGGAGCTTCGCAACACCGCCCTCGCCGTATCCGGGCGAATGGGTCGCGTTGCGTGGGCGGTTGGCGGCAGCACGCTGGGCGACAGCGACTTCCGTGAGTCGACCGGACATGCCGCTCTCAGCGCGTACCTGGCGAAACGCATCGGCGTGGGGATCTCCGCTGAATTCGCTCAGACGCGCATTCGACTCGTGCATGACGATGATTCATTCGCGGCGTCGCTCAGCGCGAGTGCGGGTCTGCACGCCGCTCGCGGCAGCATCGATGTCGGGGTGCGGCGTCTTGCGACGTTCTGGGAGGATGCCGGCGATCTCGGCGGGCCGAAGTCATACGTCGCCACGGGGCACTGGCTCCTGGGCGACTATGTCGATGTCGTGGGATCGGCACAGCGGCGGCAGGAGGGGCGCTGGTCATCGGCGGTCGGCGCCGTTGTCGGGGCTCACGATCGAGTGAACATCCTCCTATCGCGTACGAGCGACCCCGCCGGATTCGCGGGCGGGGCCGAGGTGACGTTTCCGCACCTGCGCGTGGCGTACGGTGTTCGCACGCACCCGGAACTCGACGCGACGCACGTCGTGACGCTCAGCACGATGTGGTGACGCTACGCTTCCGGATTCGCCTTCCGGGAGGCGTCGCCGTAGAAGCCGTCCTTGCGCCGCGCCAGTTCCGAAATCCGCACGACTTCCCGCACGTCTTCGATCATGATGTCCTGCTTCGCACCTTCGCGTAGCACCGCGTGGATATTGTCGTGCACGTCGCCGGGGATGTCCGCCGCTACGGGCTCGGTGTACTCCTCGAACGGCAAGTTCCCCGAGAAATCATAGCTGCGGTCGCGCGACGGGCCTCGGCGCACCTCGTACTTCGACGCCTTCGCCGGGTCGAAGCACTTGATGCTCGCATCCTTCCCATCGCTGACAAGTGTGCCGCGCGACCCGAGGAGTGTCCACTTCGGCTCCGGGAATGCGTCCACCGACGAGACCAGCAGGTCCGCTGTTCGGCCGTTCTCCGCGCGCATGATGATGCGGACGTGATTCTCCGCATCGCCGACATTCGTCACGAGCTTGAGATCGGTGAACACGTCCCGCACTGGTGAGCCAAGCATCTGCAGCGCCAGGTCGAGGAAGTGCGGGCACGTATTGTTGAGCACACCGCCGCCGTACTCCCGCAGCGTCTGCCAGTCGTTCCGTCGCGAAAATCCGAGCAGCCGGATACGGATCTCGAATACCTCGCCAATGGGACCGCCCGAAAGCCTATCGCGCAGGTAGTGATACTCCGGGAAGTAGCGGTAGTTGTGGAATGGAAACAGCTTCTTCCCGGACGCGTCGCGCGCGGCGATCATCCGATCCACCCAGGCGGTGTTCATGGCGATCGGCTTCTCGACCAAGACGTGCGAGCCCGCTTCGAGCGCCTGGCACGCTACCGGCGCATGCGTGAACGAGTATGAGGAGACGATCACCAGTTCCGCGCCGGCCCTACGGAGCATGGTCTGGTGGTCGGAGAACGCCTCGCACCCGAGTTCCTCGACGCTTTGGCGGCGCTTGTCAGCGTCGAAGTCGGCGACGGCCATTACGCGGAATCGGTCGTCCTCGCGCAGGCGACGTACGTGGATGTCCCAGCCGGACCGTCCTTGTCCGACAACGGCAACGGTGATCGGGTTCGACATGCTTTCCTCCGTTTGGGTAGTCTCGCTGGGTAGTCTCGTTTCTGATCAGGCAAATCGCCAGGCCGGCTTGGCCGACCCCGCCCCGCCCCGCCCGCGTGTGCGGATTTCCAGTGCGTAGCACCCCGTGTGCGGCGACGCCGGATCTCCGGCGGTGACCTCGCCCCGGGCGGCGACACGGAATGCGAGCACGTGGCGCGTCCTCCCGCTGGCGTCGCAAACCGTCGCACCGCTGGGGTGATCGATCATCCAGCCGCGGTCGTGTTCCGTCGAGCCGAACGTGGCTGGGCCGTCGAGTAGTGTGATGGGGTCGCCCACGCCGCCGCTCGGTCGCACAGGCCACGCGAGGAGTACGCTCCGGTCGTCGATGGTGGCCGGGTTGTACGGGTTGCCCACGACGTACGCGGAGCCATCTCCTGCCACGTTCACCGTCACCGGCGAGACGGTGAGCAGCCGTGGCTCGTCCGCGGTGACCTGCCACGTGTGGCCGTCGGTCGAGCGCCACACCCGCAGGCTGTTCGATTCCTCCGGATAGGCGCCTCGCGCGCAGAATACCAGTGATCCATCACCCACCCGGGCCAGGCTTGCTTCAAAACGTCCATCGGAGTGGGGCACCGTCGCGAAGTCTACCACGCGCCAGCCGTCGACACCGCGTCGCCAGCGAGCGACCCCGCACAGCTGCTGACCGTCGCCCGTATCTGCCGCGCGGAGCGCGAACAGCAAGTCGTCTCCGTCGGGAACGGCCTGCGTGAACGATGACCCAGCGTACGAAACACCGGTGGCCGGATCGTCGATCGGCAGGGCGTCTGTCCGCACCACCCGGAACGTCTTCCTGGTGTATTCGTACTGCTGCAGCTCAGCGTATTGGCGCGGATGGTCGGGGAAACGCTCGCGCTCGTTCGAATCCAGGAGTCGCTTCGGGAGTCCGATCGCGTGGGCAACTCCGAAGCCCGTTCCGGCAGAAGGATGCGCGGAACCGTCCTCGCGCAGAGCGCCGTCCGGTACGAAGCCTCCCGCCGCCGGGTACTTCACCATCATCAGCTCTTCGCCGGTTTCGGGGTCCGACTCGAAGTGGTTGCGGGAGATGGCGACGGTGTCGCGGACGTTCGTGTCCCGGCCGAGTATGACGAGATCGCTGCCTGCCTCGAGGTCGACCGCAGGGGATTCGTCCCGACGGATGTTCACCATGAGACCGAACGAGTCGCTGGTCACCTGCACCGGCCAGGCGAGGCCGTACGAGTATGATTCGCCCGGCGGGACGTCCCGAGGTCGTTGCAGTACGACGAGCTGCTCGGATGCCTCTATCATGCGATCTCTCCCGTCATCGCCGCGTCTTCCTGATGAGCAACACGAGGAAAGACGGTCCGCCGATGAGCGCCGTGATGACTCCCACGGGGAGTTCGGTCGGAGCGATCACCGTTCGAGCTGCCGCGTCGGCGAGCATGAGGAATGCCGCGCCTCCAAGGAACGAGGCGGGCATGAGGAGCCGGTGATCCGGCCCGACGACAAGGCGCATGGCGTGTGGCACGATCAGGCCGACGAACCCGACGAGCCCCGCCGCGGCCACCGCTCCGCCGGTGATGAGTGACGCCCCGAGAAACGCCAGGCGCTTCGTCCACTCGACGTTCGTGCCGAGGATGGCCGCTTGCGACTCTCCGAGGCTCATCTGGTTCAGGTCCCGAGCGATTGCGAGCAAGATCACCATTCCCGCTCCGACGTATATCGCGAGGTGCCCTACGCGCGCCATGGCAAGCGTGCTCAGGTGCCCCATGAGCCAGAAGATAACCGTCTGCAACTGGTCGTACGAGATCACGACGGTGAGGCCCATGATCGCCGACGAGCAAATGGCGTTCACGACGACGCCGGCGAGCAGCATCGTGTGCAGGTTCACCGTGCCGCCGGAGTGCGCGAAGAAGTACACGAGTCCTATCGCCGCGAAGGCTCCGGCGAATGCGAACGGAGGCATTCCGGCCATACCTCCGACCGTCACCTGCCCGCCGATGGCGACCGCGAGCACGGCGCCGAGCCCGGCTCCTCCGGAGATGCCGAGGATGAACGGCTCTGCGAGCGCGTTTCGCAGGAGCGCCTGGAACGTGACGCCCGCCATTGCTAGCGCTCCGCCGACTATCGCCGCGAGGAGCACGCGCGGGAGCCGTACCTCGCGTACGATGACCGTCGTGATGCCGGCGTCGCCGCGCAGCCCGCGGAGCACGTCCATAGGCGCGACCCACGTCGATCCGAGGCCCACCGACAGAATGCCTGCAATCGCCACGACGACCGTGAGCGCGAGCATCCAAAGCCAGAGGCGGCGAGACGTGAGAAACGTCACGAGATATCCCCCCGCGCTACCGCGGCAAGCTGCTTCACGATGAAGTCGTCGGCGCGCGCGTTCTCCGCCTCGGGCGAGCAAATCGCGCGGAGTTCCGCCTCCATCTCGGCGGCAACCGACGGCTGCGCTTCGTAGAGGTTGTCAAGCTCGTGCGGGTCGGCGTCGAGGTCGAAGAGCTGGTTGGGCGCCTCCGCGTAGTGGATGAGCTTCCATCGCCCCCGACGGACCATGAACGCACTGGCCCGCATTCCGTGACCATGGTACTCGGCGAAGACCGTTCGCGTGGGATCGTCCGTCGGGACATCCGGCAGCGGCGTCCCGGTTCTGCCGTCGGGACGCGTCGCGCCGGTCGCGCTATAGAGCGTGGCCTGTGCGTCGAGCAGATCCACCGGTGTCGACACGCGAACGCCCGCGTCGAAGTCCGGTCCGGCGGCGATGAGCGGCACGCGCGCGGAGGGCTCGTAGAGGGAGCACTTCCACCACATGCCGAATTCGCCGAGCATCTCGCCGTGGTCGGACGTGTACATGAAGTTCGTCGAGTCGCGCAGGCCAAGTTCTGCCAGCGCGTCGAGCATCCGCCCGATCTGCTGGTCAATGAACGTCACGCAGCCGTAGTAGCCGCGTCGCTGCCCGCGAACGTGCTCTTCCTCGAACGTGTGCGTCGCGAAATACTGTTTGATATCCTGCGCGTATGGGTGTTGGCCTGGTGTCGCATCGGGTCCGTGCAGGGGCAGGTCGTCGTGACCCTCATACCGCTCCCACAGCTCGTCGGTGACGTAGTGCGGAAAGTGTGGATTCACCAGGTTGACGCACAGCACCCACGGCGTGTCGATTGACGGCGCCGATTCGCGCAGCCACCCGAGCGCGGCGTCCATACGTTCGAGGTCGTCACGGAAGGCATCGGGTTTCGGACCGTAACGATCTCGCCGCTTGGCCGTATCGGCTCGCAGGCGGAGGGGGCGCCGTCCGATGTTCGCGTCCATGGACGAACGATCATGCCCGCGGATCACCTCGCTGAACCCCATGGTACCCACGGGAGCGTAGCCGTCGGATTTTCCCACGAACACCGTATGCACGCTCTGCCGGTCCAGGTCGCCGCCGAACGACGGCAGGTCGCGCGGCAAGCAGGCCCCGCAGTTGTTGTACGCCTGAATCTCGTGCACGCGTCGACCGGCGAAGAACGCCGCGCGTGTCGGGAGGCACAGCGGCGACGGGCAGTAGGCGTTCTCATACACCGTGCCCTCGTCGGCTAGCCGGTTCATGGCCGGGGTTTCAACGAACGGATGCCCGTAAGGTCCGGCGACGAATGGTGTGTGCTCGTCGGACAGGAGGTATACGAAGTTCGCCACTGGGTGCTCCAGGAATCGGTGGGGTGTGGTATGGGTGGCCGGGAAAGAAGTTCGGAAGGGTGGTCGGATGGCGCAAGCGTGGCGGCTCGATCAGATGTCCGCTGGAGGTAGTCTCAGGCTATCTCTCCACCGCAACTCGACCCGGCCCCCGAGGCGCAGCCGTAGCAGTGGCGTCCGGTGACGATGCGGCGCGACGCAAGCGCGTGCGCGTCGAAATCGCGGATGCGCACCGGTGCGCCGTGGTTCGTCGTCAGGTCGAGCATCTGGTTGAAGTCGCAGTCGTAGAGCGCGCCGTCCCATCCGACGGAAAGCATCGTGCGGCACATGACTCCCGCCGCTGCCACAGAGTTGTACGTCGAATGCAGCTTCTGCATGTAGCGGTCGTAGTTGCCGGATCGCATCAGGTAGTCCAGGAACCTGCTGATCGGCATGTTCGTGATGGTGAAGAGGCCGTTGAAGACGATGCCGTGGCGCTTCCCAAGCTCGCGCTTGTAGTCGGCCTCGATTCCCTTCTGCGAGGGAGGCAGAAACGCGCCGACCGGGTTGTACACAAGGTTCAGCACGAGCCCGGAGCCCTCGTGGCCGTAGCCGAGCTCGTTGAGCCGCCGGAGCGCCTCGATGGATTTATCGAACACGCCGTCGCCGCGTTGCGAGTCGGTCTGCTCCTGCAAGTAGTACGGCAGCGAGGAGGTCACTTCCACGCGGTGGTCGCGGAGGAATTCCGGCGTGTCGGCGAACTTCCGCGTGACGAGTATCGTCAGGTTCGAGCGTACGATGATCCGGTGTCCGCGCGACGAGATCTGCTCGACGAACCAGCGGAAGTCGGGGTTCATCTCGGGAGCGCCGCCGGTGAGGTCCACGGTCGATATACCCGGGTCTCTGTCCAGCGCCGCGAGGCACTCCGACATGGTTCCGCGCGTCATGATCTCGTGGCGGTCCGGTCCGGCGTCCACGTGGCAGTGTTTGCACGTCTGGTTGCAGAGCTTGCCGAGGTTCACCTGCAACGTGTCGATCCCCGTCGACGTCAGCGGGTGCAGGTCGTCCGTTGCGAGGGTGTCGTCGAACGTGGGTACCGGCGAACTCCCGATGATTCGGAGCTGTTCCGAGGCATCGGCAAGCGAGCTTTCGACCATCCTGAGCGACTGCGTCATTGCGAATTCCCTTGCGCTTTACCTACATGGAGAGCTTGTCGATGACGTTTCGCATCTGCACGCCGTGGACGAGGGACGCTCCGCCGCGGATCGCCGCCGCGACGTGTACCGCCTCGGTCATCTGATCGGCGTTGCTGCCTTTCTCAAGGCAATCCTGCGCGTATGCGTCGATGCAGTACGGGCACTGCACCGCGTGCGCGACCGCCAACGCGATGAGCGATTTCTCTCGCTCCGACAGCGCGCCTTCCTTGAACACATCTTCATACCAGGAGAAGAATTTCTGCCCGAGTTCCTTGGCGTTCTTGCCGATGTCTCCGAACTTGGGCAAATCGGCGGGGTCGTAATATGCGTCCACGGCGTACCTCCGGTGCGGCTGACGTCGGAGCCGCTGCTGTCTCGGGATCACTGACGGTGGGAAACACGAGCGGGCGGCGAGATGTTCCCGCCGCCCGCCGGGCATTCGTGTGTCGGACCGAGCCCTGCCCGGCTCCGTCCAACGGGGCGTGCGAAATCAGGCGATGGCGACAGGTTGGCGCGTGTCGCCGGAGCGGTAGATCGCGTCCAGCATCTTCTGCACCGCCAGTCCGTCTCGCGCGGTTGAGATCGGCTCATTGCCGTTCACGATGCAATCGACGAAATGAGCGATCTCGGCCTCATGTCCGTTCGCCTTGGGCGGATCGGGCACGATGTCGACCGGTGAACCGTGGATGCTCTTCACGATCCGGAAGTCCGGTTCGACGGTGCCGCCGCCGTCGGTACCCATCACTTCGCAGAAGAATCGCTCGCGCGGCGTGTGGAGTATCCAGCTTACCTCAAGCATGATGGCCGCTCCGTTCGCGAACCGGATATGGGCGACGGCGGCATCCTCGATGTCGTACGTGCCCGGCTTTCCGGCGCGCTCCCATTCCTCGGTGCCAAGCTGGGTGAATACAGACGAGCTGACGGACACCGGGTCCGGCGCGCCCATGAGCCACCAGCAGAGGTCCAACGCGTGGACGCCGAGGTCGATCAGCGGTCCGCCGCCGGACATCGCCTTCGTCGTAAACCAGCCACCCATGCCGGGGATGCCGCTGCGGCGCACCCAGCCACACTTGCCGAGGTAGATGTCGCCAAGGTCGCCTGCCTCGATGTACTTCTTCAGAAGCTGCGTATCGCCTCGGTACCTGTTGTTCAGCGCCATCATGAAGACGGTCTTCGCCTTGTCGGCTTCCGCGGCGAGTTCCTCGGCGTGCTCGATGCTCGCGGACATGGGCTTCTCGCAGATGACGTGCTTGCCCGCGCGAATGGCGTCCATGGCGATCGGTGCGTGGAGCGCGTTCGGAACGCCAACGCTCACTGCGTCGAGCCCCTTGAGGTTGAGGAGATCCTCGTGATTCGTGAATGCGTTCGGCACGTCCCACTCGGCCGCGATCCGCTTTGCGCGGTCGGCGTCGACATCCACGAGACCGACGATGTTCACGTTCGGCAGCTTGCTGTAGCCGCTGTAGTGAGCATGGCCGATGCCGGTGCCGATGATGCCGACGTTGATGGTCTTCTTCTTCTTTCCGGGCATGTTGACTCCTTGAGGCGTAATGTGGCGTGTTACGTACTGGGCGTAGGAAGGATCGATTGCGGTCGGCATCGGGGCAAGGCGAATCGGTGTACATGCAAACACGCGCCGGAGCGGTGGCCCCGACGCGCGTTCGTTTCCAGGATGTGACGGTCCGATCAGTCGCTCGACATGTTCCGCAGCAGGATCAGTCTGAGCAGGTTCACAAGGGCCATCGTCGCGGATGCGACGTACGTGAGTGCCGCCGCGTTGAGCACCGCCTTGGCCGCGGGAATCTCTCTCGACGCCAGGAAGCCCTGTCCTTCGAGCAACGCAAGCGCCCGCCGTGACGCGTTGAACTCAACGGGAAGCGTCACCACATGAAACAGCAGCGCCGCGGCGAAGAAGGCGATTCCGAGGCCCATCATGAACACTCCGACGCCCTGTCCGAAGAGCATGCCGATGAAGAACAGCGGGAACGCCCCCGTCGAGCCAATGCGTGCCGCCGGGAGCAGCTTCGCGCGCCAGATCATGGACTGGTACCCGTCGCGGTCCTGCAGAGCGTGGCCAACCTCGTGCGCCGCTACGGCGAGACTCGCCACCGAGCGCTGGGCGAAATTGCTCTCGGAGAGATTCACCTGTTTCGACGCCGGATCGTAGTGATCGGTGAGCTGCCCCGCCACGGCGTCCACGCCCACGCGTCCGAGGTTCGCGTCATTCAGAATGCCCTTGGCGACCTGCGCGCCGGTGTAGCCCGCCTCGCTCGGCTGGCGAGTGTATCGGGCGAATGTCGACTTCACCTTCCACTGCGCCCAGAAGGCGAACGCCAGGGCGGGCAGCAGGAGAAGGAACGTCGGATCGTAGAAGAACGGGAACATTGCGAGCTGGTCCTCCCGGGCGGAACGTCTGTCGTGCCGCGTTTGGTGTCGGTGCCTGTTCGTGTCGTGCGAACATTAAATGTGCGTACGGTAACTACGCCGAACAAGGGCGGCGAGTTCCCATGACATGGGCTTCGCACGGGACAACGTTCGGAATCCCGTGCGTTTGCGGCGACGGGTGAACAGGTGTATGATGATGTTCGTACGGGTCGTGTCCGGAATTCGGCGGCGTGCCGAAGTGGAGCTGGCGGGCTCAGGCCCGCGGGCTTCAGCTCGGGGGGAGAAGGCCATGAGTCGATTTGGGATCGCCATACCCGCGTATCGAGCGGCGGAGTCGGTCGGACAGGTCGTCGCGACGTGCCGCGATGTTGTTCCCGATGTTCCGATAGTCGTTGTGGACGACGGATCGAACGATGGTACTGGCGATGCGGCTCGTGACGCCGGCGCGCGGCTGCTTGTCCACGAGGTGAACAGAGGCAAGGGAGCGGCTCTGCTAACCGCGTTCGCAGAGGCATCTCGACAGGGCTGGGATGCGGCGATAACTGTCGATGCCGACGGCCAGCACGATCCGCGATCAATTGCGTCGTTCATCGAGCTGTACGACCGCGAACCCGCCGACGTCATTGTGGGAACGCGACCACGCGAGGGCGATATGCCGTTGCAGCGACGTTTCTCCAACGCGACGTCGAGTATGGTCGTATCATATCTCGCCCGCGCCCGGGTCCGAGACAGCCAGTCGGGATACCGTCTCGTATCACGCCGAGTGTGGGAGTCATTGGCGTTCACGCGGATGCGGTACGACTTCGAATCGGAGTTGTTGATCAAGGCTGGGCGCGCCGGGATGACGATCTCGGAGGTGCCGATCGAGACGGTCTATGGCGATGAGCAAAGCCACTTCCGCCCGTTCGCCGATACGTGGCGCATGGCGCGGGTGTTTCTGAGCCTGTGGTGGGAGCTGCGCGGCTCCTGAGGCCGGGCCGGGTCAGTGTAGCCCGTGTACGGGATCGTGCTCCATGAGGCGAACGAGCGCCCAGCCGGCGCAGCCGAGCAGTATCGTACCCGCGATGATGAACATGAGCGCCGCTCCGGCCGGCAGCGACACGAATTTCACACCGACCGCGCGTCCAGCCGTTTCCTCCCCGCGAGACGCGCTCAGCAGGACGATCCCGGCGTGCCGCGGAGTCCAGGTGACGCTACCGGCGGAATCCGTTGTACCGATCGCCTCGGCTTCCTCAACGACGCTGTTCGGGAAGTAGTTTGCCGTGACGGTCCAGTCGTCGGCTGTGCTGTTATCCGGGGTCACCGTGAGCGTGATCGGCTGGCCGATCACCAGGTCGCGGGCTTCGAGGTCGATGCTCGCCGCCTGCGCAACGTGGGCGCCGGCTACCAGTAGCAGGGCCGCGAGGTAACCGATCATGCCGACACCTCCTCGTCGCCGTAGTCGCCTCTCAGCGTGAGCCAGAGTCCGATTCCGACAGTGAATGCCAGCCACAACGCCAACGATATCAGAGGCAGGCCGACAATCCCCTCGACGGTAAAATCGTGACCGTAGACTCCGTCGATGACCTCCCCGACGATGCCCCAGCCAAGCAGCACGATGAGAATCAGCGGGACGATCACTCTGATGAGCGCGTCCCACCACGCGCCGATGGGCAGCGTGCTGTTGTCGTTGATGATCTCACGCAGCTTCGACGCGCCGAATACCCACCCGATCAAAATGCACTCCGCAAGTCCCGTGATGAGCAAGCCGTAGGAGAACGCCCAGTGATCGAACATGTCGAGAAGCGTCAGGCCGAGGGTGCCGTCGCTGTTGAGAGTCGGATCGACCAGGTGCGGCAGTGCGAACATGGCGCTGCCGAACGCCCCACACGAGATCACGCCGAGGAGTGTGGCGCGGCGTGGCCAGTGGAACTTGTCGATGAGCGCCGCGACCAACGCCTCCACGAGGGAGACGCTCGAACTGAGCCCCGCGATGAAGAGCAGGAAGAAGAAGATCACGCCGAACGTCACGACGAAGTCCGGCAGGCTGGCGATTCCCGACGGTACGACGAAGAACATCATGCTGAGCGTGCTTGCCCGCGGGATCACGGCGAACGCGAACAGCAGCGAGAAGATCGCCAGCCCGGCGATGAACTCGAAGCTACAGTTGAGAAACGATATCGTTGCCGCGGTGTGGGCCTGGTCGGAGTCCGTGGGCAGGTAGCTTGCGTACGCCGGCATGATGCCGAATCCCGGCGAGAGCGTGAAGAGCATCT
>CAZEAI010000045.1:12956-34384 GCA_964510105.1 uncultured bacterium | reverse complement strand
AAGGCGGGCACTCGCAACTACGTCGCCGTGATATCCACGGTGAACTGCTCGGCGACGGCTGTTCGCGCGGTGGTGGAAGAGGCCCGTAAGCGGCTGCTCCCGGGTCGCGAGAATGTCGACGGAATCGTCGGGCTGCCCCACAAGAACGGTTGCGCGGCTCCCGTGGGCGGATCGGACTACCGCCAGCTCCAACGGACACTGGCCGGGTACGCCGACCATCCGAACGTCGGCGGCGCGCTGTTCCTGGGGCTCGGATGCGAGGGGAATCAGGCGGCTCAACTTGTGGACGACACCGGGCTCATGGCGATCGGGCGTGGAGCCCCGCCGCCGATCGTGACGATTCAGGATTCCGGTGGTATCGGTGGCGCGGTCGAGCGTGCAGTCGAAGCGCTGGATCAGATCGTTGAGTCGGCGAACGCAGCGGTCAGGAAGCCGCAGTCGATCAGCCACCTGAAGGTCGCGCTCCAGTGCGGCGGGTCCGATGGCAACAGCGGCATCACGGCGAATCCGGCGCTCGGGCGGGCGATGGATCGACTCGTGGAACATGGCGGCACGGCGATCCTCAGCGAGACTCCGGAGATTTTCGGCGCTGAACACCTCCTCACGCGACGGTCTATCTCCCGGTCCGTCGGCGAGTCGATCCTTGAGCGCGTCGCATGGTGGAGGTGGTACACCGGCGTATGGGACGCGGACCTCAACACGAATCCCGCTCCGGGCAACAAGGACGGCGGCCTCACGACGATACACGAGAAGTCGCTCGGAGCAGTGGCGAAGGGCGGGACGTCGCCGCTCCAGCGCGTCTATCGCTATGCGGAGCCCATCGAGGAGCGCGGCCTCGTCTTCATGGATACTCCGGGATACGATCCCGCGAGTGTCACGGGCCAGATCGCCGGGGGTGCGAACCTTGTGGCGTTTACCACAGGCAGGGGCTCCTGCTTCGGGTCGGTGCCCGCTCCAACGCTGAAGATTGCTACGAACACGCCGCTTTACGGCCGGATGGCCGACGACATGGACATCAACGCCGGCGCGATTATCGATGGCGCGAGCCTGGACGACGTCGCGGCGGAAGTGTTCGAGGCGCTGGTCGCTGCGGCAAGTGGGCGCCGGACGTGCAGCGAACGCCGCGGCGCCGGCGAGGAAGAGTTCGCGCCGTGGATACTCGGACCGGTGCTGTGAGGAGAGTCGTCGAGCGCGCGGCGGAAGGTTGCCGCGCGGTGGGGTGCCAGGCTACTCTCTATTGTCTGTGAGCGACGTGGCGCGGACTCGCTTCGCACCACGCGGGCGGGGCTCGGAATACCCCGTTGCGGCAGCTTGTTGAAGGTATCCATTCGCGGGTTCGCGAGCGCCGGCTGCAAGAGGTGGCGCAAGCATCTAACGGGAGAAACCGGCTTTGAACGCACTTGTCACCGGCGGCGCGGGGTTCATCGGTTCGCACATTGTGGACGCCCTCGTCGAGCGCGGCTACACAGTGTCGGTTGTCGACGACATGTCCACCGGCGAGCGGCAGAACGTTAATCCGCGCGCCAAACTCTGCGTGCAGGATGTTGCGGACCAGGCACTCGCCGGCATCATGGACGAGGTCCGACCGGACGTCGTGTTCCATCATGCCGCGCAGATGAACGTGTGGAAATCCGTCGAGGATCCGATCCACGATGCGAACGTGAACGTCATGGGTGGTATCAACCTCTATCAGAACTGCGTACGCCTCGGCGTCAGGAGGGTGATATTCGCGTCGTCGGGCGGCTGCGTATACGGCGATCAGGAGATACTTCCGACGCCCGAAGATGTAGACCTTCATCCGGAATCCCCGTACGGGATCGGGAAGCTTGCGAACGAGCACTACCTGCGATTCTACGGGGACACGCACGGCCTTGAGTCGGTGTCCTTGCGTTACGCCAACGTCTACGGTCCGCGCCAGAATCCGAAAGGCGAAGCAGGGGTGATCTCGATCTTCATGTCTAAGCTGACCCGCGGCGAGACGCCGACGATATACGGCACCGGTGAGCAGACGCGAGACTACGTTCACGTATCCGACGTGGTCGCCGCCAATCTCGCGGCGCTCGATCAGGATGTGTCCGGCGCGTTCAACGTGGGAACCGGCGTCGAGACGACGGTGAACGAGCTGTACGATGCAGTCCGAGGCGCGCTGGGAGTCGACACCGACGCGGCGCGCGGCCCAGCGAAGCCCGGCGAGCAGATGCGCAGCTGCGTGTCGACCACGAAGACCGAGCGCGACCTCGCCTGGAGGCCGACGCTCACCCTCGCGCAGGGGCTTGAAGCAAGCGTGGAGTGGTTTCGCGGCAAGTACGGTGCGTGACGTGTCGGATTCCGACCGTCTGGCCGGTGGAGTCGGCGCGGAAACGACCGCAGACGGTGCGCGCACGCCGTTCCTGCTTGTGACGTGGTCGATGCCGCCCACCGCGTCGGGCTCGTCGATCATATGCCGCAATCTCGCGAAGTGGTTCGAACCCGACGAGTGCGTGATGCTCGGCCAGGTTCTCTACGAAAACCACATCACCCTCGATGGGATAGAAGACCACGTTCGGGTGGAGATCCCTGACACGCCGTTCAACTGGCGCGTGAAACGCCTGTTCGATCCGCCCGTGCTGCTGCCCATGCTCGTGAAGCGTGGCTTGGAGGCTGTGCGGAACTACGGTTTGCGCGCTGTGGTCGCCTGCTACCCGAATACCTCCCACATGCTTGCGGGCCTTCAGATCGCTCGTCGAGCGGGAATTCCGTACTTCCCGTGGTATCACAACCTTTACGTCGAGACGCGAACGAACGCGGCCGAGGCGCTCCTGGCGCCGCGTGTACAGCGGTACGTGTTCGGCCGATCGGAGCGGGTGCTCAGCATCAACGAGGGGCTCGACGAATACGTCCGGGACCGGTACGATGTGGACACTGTTCTCCTACCGACGTGCTTGAACGCGCCGATACCAGACGATGCCGAGCCAGCCGCATGCAGTCCGCCGTACACGATAGGCCTCTCCGGCAACATGAATTTCACGACGCTGCGGCCGTTGCAGAACTTGATTCGCGCGGTTGGCGGCGACCCGGACTACCGCATCGTCCTGCACACGCCAACGCCGCTACGAGCGCTGCAGCAAGGCCTGGACGGGGTGTGGGCGCCCAACATCGAGTTGAGGGCGTGTCAGACACAGGGGGAGCTTATAGAGTCGCTGGGGCGGTGCGACATGCTTGTCCTGGGCCTGACCGATACTCCCGACGATCGAATGCTGCTGGACTTCATGACCCAGTTTCCGATCCGCACCTACGAAATGCTTGTGTCGATGCGCCCGATTCTGCTGCTGTCGCCTCGAGAGTACTTCCTCGCGAAGTTCTTCGACGGGCGTGGCTGCGGGCTCGTGACGGACGATACGGAGCCTGACGCCATTCGCTCTCACGTGGAGACGCTGTGCACGAACCAGGCGGCGCGCGCGCGATACGTATCGGGGGCGCTTTCCGCGGCCCGTGAGTTCGAGGGATCGAAGGTTGCGGAAGCGTTACGCGAAGAACTGCGGCGAGCGGCGCCGAAAGGCGCGTAGCGGGTCAGGAGCGCGAGCGAAGCAACTCAGCGTATACCTCGGCGATACGCCGAACATGCACTTGCGGGGAGTAATCGGCCAGCGCTCGTCTGCGAGCCGTCTCCGCCATGAGCTTCCCACGATCTGGAAGCTCCAGCACGGACATCAACGCGTGGGCGAGTTGTTCCGGAGCGCCCGGCGGGACGAGCAGCCCGTCGATGCCGTGGCGTACTATGTCGGGGATCCCTCCCGTTGCCGTGCCGACTATCGGCCTCTCCGCCAACATGCCTTCCACAACGATCCTGCCGAACCCTTCGGATCTCGAAGGCACCGCCAGGAGGTCTATCGCCCGCAGCAAGGGCCAAACGTCCGACTGGTGACCAAGTAGCGTGACGGTGTCCGACAGGCCCAGTGTGCCTATTTCGTCGGCGACGCGCCTCCCATAGTCGTCGTAGCTGTCGCCTACTATGAGACCCCGGACCGCTACACCGGTGTCGGCGAGGACTCGAAGCGCACGGACGAAGTCGAGTTGCCCCTTGCGCTCGGCGAGGACTCCCAGGACGCCGATTACGGGCAGATCATCCGGTATTCCGTGTTTCTCCAGCACCGACCTTCGGTCGACAACGCCATCGAGATCGGGCAACTCAACCGCGTTGGGAATCGTGCGAATACCGTCGCTCACACCGTAGTCTTCGAAGGAGCTGGCCACCTCCCTGGCGACGACGATAACTCTATTGGACATCCGCCGGATGGTTCGCGCTCCGCGACGCATCCCGCCGAACCACTCACGGTACAGCGGGCTGAACTCCTCGCGGACGTGCATGATGTGGGGCAGCCGGCAGAGCCGAGCGGCGAGCGCGCCATCGAGACAGGAGGCGAGATTCGTGTGCACAAGAGAAACCGATTCGGCCCGACAGATAGCTACAAGTTTGCGCAGCGTGTTCAGCCGGTTCGGTATACGAAAGAGGTCTCGCCAGCCCAGGTCGGATTTGGCCCAAGAGGTGAGGTACAGTGGATAGTAGGGGATACCACGTCTGTGCGCCTCCGCCTGGACGCCCTCATGGTCCTGTGGACCTGCTATGATGGGGCGGTAGCCGACATCGGGAAGGTGACTGGCGAGTACGAACAGGCTGTGCGATGCTCCACCCATGCCTGATACGGGATGAACCAGTAAGATCGTTTTCAACGATGGATACCCATGGCTTTGGCGGAGCCGAACGCGCGGTAGGCGACACTGGATCGTTCAGCGCCCATAGATAAGGCAGCCTGGCGCCATGGTCAAGCTGTTGGACCGTCCCCTTGCCCTTCGTGCGGGAGCACGCGTACGCTTGTTCTGGCTGTCTACCTCTACTCCCATTGCGAAGCACACACTCCGGAGCGGACCATGTCGCTTGCCCAGAACACGATTTCCATCGTCCATCCGATGGCCTTCCCCGGCCCGGGCAACACCAACAGCGTGCTGCGGTCGGAAGCTGACATAGGCTACCTGATTCCGACGATCAAGCAGGTCGCCGACGACCCGTATTTCTCCGGTATCGAGATCACACACATCAAGGACGCCGATCACCGGCGTCAGGTCGCGGAACTCCTCGCGGCGAGCGACCTGCGGGAAATCGTCCTCGCGTGCCAGCCGGTGCAGCTCGCGAACGAAGAGCATGTGATCCACCCGTCCGATATCTGTGCGCCGGACGACAATGAGCGCGAGAAGGCCGTCGCCCGCATCCTGAACCTCGTTGAGGAGGGGAAGGAGCTGGGCGCGTCGAAGATGACGCTGCTGAGTGGGCTCGATCCCGCCTACGGTGTTACCGACGATGGGGAGATCTCCGAGCTTCGCGAGATGGGGCGCACGGGTCTCGTACGCAGCCTTGACGCGATTTGCCGCGCTGCGGCGGGTTACGACATCGACGTCGTGCTGGAGATATTCGACCGGCGCTACGAGGAGACCGGGCCACGCTTCTTCAAAGGGCAGTTCATCGGTCCGACGACAGACGCGGTGCGACTCGCCGAGAGTCTCCGCTTCGAGCGTGGACACGAGAACTTCGGCCTGCTCTACGACTCAAGCCACATGGCCATCATGGGCGAGACGCCCGACGCGCTGAAGACGCTGAAGCCCCACCTCAAGCACGTACACGTCGCGAACACAGTAACGAGCCGCACCGCGCCCGATGCCGAAGAGCGATACGGCGATCGGCATCCGAAGTTCGGCGTGTCCGGCAGCGGCGTCGACAGCGTTGTGCTGGCAGAGTTCGTGCAGGCGTTGGTCGAGATCGACTACCAGGGCACGATAGGCTTCGAGGTTCAGCCGCACGGCTCCGAGCTTGCGGATGACGTGATCCTCGGCGCAAAGGCGTTCTTCGACGAGGCCCGCAACTCGATCAGCGTGAGATACGCCCGGACATCCGGCTACGCGTATCGCTCGAGAGCCTTTTTCCCCGAGTCGATGTTCGCGCGAATCACCGACGTGCGCGTGAATAACCCGGGAATCGTGCAGGAACTCCTCGCAGCGCGGCCGCGACGAGACCATCTGGCGGCTGATGGGCGCCTGACCGTTCTCGCCGCCGATCATCCCGCGAGGAACGTCACGAACGTGGGCGACGATCCTGTCGCCATGGGAAACCGTCTCGAGTACCTCGGCCGAATCATGCGCGTGCTCGTGAACAGCGACGTCGATGGACTCATGGCGACATCGGACGTGATCGAAGATGTCGTGCTCGCCGACCACCTGCTGCAGGAGGCAGGCCACGGATCAGTTCTCAGCGAACGGGTGCTGATTGCGTCGATGAACCGGACCGGGCTAGCCGGCGCCGAGTATGAGCTGATGGACCGCGCGTCGAGCTATCGCTCCGCGAAACGCGTGCAGCAGATGCACCTGGACGGCGCGAAGATCCTGTTCCGCGTGTCGCTGCCGGACAAGTTCGACCGGTACGTGCTTCAAACGATGGACTGGTGCGCGGAGGCCATCGAGCAGTGCAACGATCTCGACCTGCCGGTATTCCTGGAGCCGCTGCCCGTGGAGCGCGGCGAGTCCGGCTACCGCACCATACGCGAGCCCGATCCCCTGATTCGCGTGATCGGCATCGCGCAGGCCCTTTCGCACAGTACGGTCAGAATGTGGCTGAAGATCCCGTACACGGAGGAATTCGACCGGGTCGCTAGAGCGTCGACCATGCCGATTCTGCTTCTCGGCGGCGAGGCAACGGGCACCCCGTGGGTAACGGTCGAGGACATCGTGCGCGGGATGGGCGCTGGATCAAACGTCCGCGGCGCGCTGGTCGGTCGGAACGTGCTCTATCCTGGCGACGAGGACCCCGCGGTCATCGCGCAGGCAGTCCACCTTGCCGTACACGAGGGCGCAGATGCCGTCCGAGCGATGGATGCGGCGCGAGAGAGACGCGGCACGAACATGGAGGTTTTCGCCTCGTAGTGCTCGCCTGTTTGGGGGTGGCGCGCGCAGCGAGTTGACGCATCTCGTACATTTCATCAACGCCGGTGGTATTGGTCGCTGCACGAAACCACGCGACGAACGTCGCCCGACGCTCCGTCTCGTGGCTTCACGGAGGAGGAGGCAGATATGGCCGCCAACGAAGGAACGCTCGATCGCGTACTTCGGCTGATCATCGGTATCGCGCTCATCATAGTGGGCGCAACGGCAGGACTCTCGTCGACGCTGATGTGGGTACTCGTCGTAGTCGGTGCCCTGCTGACCATCACGGGAGCAATCGGGTGGTGTGGTCTCTACGCCGTGCTGGGAATCTCGACGAAGAAGAAGGAAGCTGACCCGGCGCCGCCGGCAGAGGCTGCGCAGGCTTCCGATACGCCCGAGCCGAGTGCGTGATGAACAGTCGCTGCGGACGGGGCGTGCGTCCCGTCCGCGGCGGAGTGTTACCAATCAGCGGCGAAGCTTCTGCATCGGCTCAAGCATGCAGCCCTCGACGTAGATGTCGAAGAAGTCGCTCTCCTGCTCAAGCTCCACGTGCTCGATGCTCTTGACAACGTCCTCGAGACGATGGCGCAAGTCGCAGTTCAGCAGCATCTGCGCCGCTCCCGCCAGTGACGTGTTACCCACCTTCGCCACGCGATCCGGACTTACCGGAGGGATCATGCCGATCCCCTGCGCGTTCGCGACGTTGAGGTAGTTCGCGAATCCGCCCGAGAAATACACTCGCTCAAGGTCGTCCCACTCGATGCCAAACGTTCGGAGCAATATGTACTGCCCGGCGTTGTTCGCGGCCTTGGCTTGCGCCAACTGACTGAGGTCCTGCCTCGTGATGCCGATATTATGCTCCTGCGAGACGATGAACTCGTCCGAGCCGTCCGTAAGCCGGCCAAGGGAGTCGGCGCGCTCGGTCCGGATCAGCTCCGACATGAGGTCCACGACGCCCGAGCCGCAGATGCCGCGCGGATCGACGTCGCCGATAACTCCGTATGCCACGTCGCCGTTAGCGCCGAAGCCGAATGATTCGATCGCTCCCTCAAGGCCGGGCATGCCGCTCTTCAGACCGGCTCCCTCGAACGCAGGGCCGGCCGGACATGAGGCAGCTATCAGCCGATCGCGGTTGCCGATCACGACCTCGGTGTTCGTGCCCATATCGATGAGCATCGACGGCTGCTCGGCGTCCATCATGCCGGTTGCGAGGATTCCCGCTGCGGTGTCGGCGCCAACGTGGCTCGCCAGAAGCGGAGCACCGTAGACGAGGCCGCGTTTGTTCATGGTGAGCTTCACCTCGTACGGCATGGCGCTGATCGCGGTGCTCTCGCGTTTGCCATCGCGCCACTCATGTTCCGTTGCGGAGCGGAACGGACGTTGACCGAGCGTATCCACCGGGATGCCGAAGAAGATGTCCCGCATGGTCGGATTGCCCGCGATCACCGCCTCGTAGATCTGACGATGCGCGCCGAGTCCGTGGATTTCGCCGTCGAGCTGGGCGATGATGATGTTTCGCAGTTCCTGATTCGGGTCGTTGCTGTCGTAGTTGATACGATGCAGAACGTTGTTTCCGCCGAATATCTGCGGATTCGGAAACGCCAGGGACTTTTCCAGCTTGCCGGTTTCGAGATCGATTAGCTGGGCAACGACGGTCGTTGTGCCGACGTCGACCGCCAGTCCGTAGATCGCGCCGGAGTAGTCGTCGATGCGCTCGTTGCCGCGGTATACGCCGTCGTCGCGTCGCACAGTACACGGATTCAGCGGCACATCTATTTCGTCGTGCGTCGTCAGTATTTGGGGGCGACGTTTGAGCGTCTCAATCTCAATAGGGACATCGTCGCGCTGGACGACGGCCTGACACGCCAGCCGGAATTCGCCACTGAGGAATCGCTCGGCGTCGGTACGCTCTCCAAGAGCGTCCTCGCCCTCTTTGACGAGAACGATGCACTCGTGGCAGGAGCCGTTCCGCTCGCATGACGTCGGCACGCGAATCCCTTCGCTCTGATCCGCATGGTCGAAGAGCGTCTTGCCGATGGCTATCGGCAGTTCGTTGTCGTTGAACACGCACGTGGGCACGATATGGAGTCTCCCGATAGTGGGGTTGCCGTGGGTTCGATTCGGGCCGGTGGCCGGGATCGCTCGCGGGCTCGACCGCGATGTGTTCGGGCTGATGCACCGAAGGGGGAAAGATACCGCGCTGATCGCCATCACACCACCCACGGAGGGTTCTCGCGGTGTGCCACGGGCGATATGTTTCACTGTCGTGGCCCGACTGTCCTTTCCGGCGGCCGGGTGGAACCGGCTCGGACCCGCGCGGATCGCGTCGCAACGGCCATGGAGCAGGCGATAGTGTGAACTGAGACGAGACCTTCTCACATCTTGAAGGCGCGGCGATCGTGCTTGTTCGGCCTGAGTCTCCAGGCAATGTGGGCGCAGTCGCTCGTATCATCCGGAATTTCGGGCTTGGGGAGCTTCGGCTCGTCCAGCCGGCGGACCGCGATCTCCTGAGCAACCGGGAGGCCGGCGCTATGGCCCATCGATCCGGAGACATTCTTGCCGGCGCCTCAGTGTTTCCCACGCTTCGCGATGCGTTGGGCGATCGCCGCTGGGTGGTTGCTGCCAGTGGAAGAGACGGTCGCGAGCGCATGACGCTCGTGCCGGTCCGCAGCATGGCGCGCGAGATCGTGGCGCTACTGCCGGATGCGCCGGGGGCGCTCGTGTTCGGACCCGAATCCGACGGCCTGTCCGAGCGAGATCTGTCGGAGTGCGATCGCGTCCTGACCATCCCTCAGCGTCGGCCCGGGCCGGCCTTGAACCTCGCGCAGGCCGTGGCGGTGGTCGCTTCGGAGCTGTTTCAGGCTGTTTCCGCGCCCGGTGGCCCTGTTCCTGCGCCGCCGGCATCGCGCGAATCCGCGGGCCGAATGATACGCCGGATGGCTCGCGTGGCGAGGCACTCGGGGATGACCGTGCGGAACAGGCCCGAAGAGATGGCCGAAGCCCTCTCGGGGATTTTCCGGTCGCACGACTATACTGAGTACGACGTAGCGGTGCTCGAGCGCTGGCTCTCTCAGGTGGAATGGTTCACCGGGCTGGCCGGGCAGCC
This sequence comes from uncultured bacterium, assembly GCA_964510105.1. GTDB lineage: Bacteria > Latescibacterota > MWCZ01 > MWCZ01 > MWCZ01 > CAZWQW01. The sequence goes on along the minus strand of CAZEAI010000045.1, from coordinate 24,330 downwards.
GATAGAGGACTGAATGACCGCCCGTAGATCAATGCGAGTCGCCCTGTTGATCGGGGTCGCTGCACTGTCGGCGACCGCGAACGAATGGCGTGACGACGCGTTGCCGACGAGCTTCCGGCGCCTCACAAGCGCTTGCGTACTCGCTCCCGACCTGGGATGGTCGGGAGGACGGGACGGGCTGCTGCTGCGGTGGGACGGATCGACGTGGTCGCGGCAGAACGCAAGGATACGGGGCGACATCGTCGCCATGGATGCGCCCGACGCCGATACGTTGTGGATCGCGGCTTACGATATCGGTACTCAGGCGAGCACCCTTCATCGAATCTGCGCGGGAGACACCCTGGTCATCGACGTGCCGTACGGAGTTCGTGCAACGGCCATGGTGACAGACGCGCGGGGCACCGTCTGGGTGTTCGGTCGGGGAGGGCGCATCGTCGCCTATGACGGCCGGTCATGGAAGGAGACGCAGAGCCCGGGTTACCGGACGCCTCTCTCAGCCGCGAGGGGCGAGGGGGCAAGCGTTCGGGCGGTGGGCGAGTTCGGCACGATATGGCTCTGGGACGGCGAACGCTGGTTGGCGGAGCCCTCGCCCGTGGAGGCGCACCTTAACGCAGTCACGCAGGGCGACAGCTCGTGGATTGCAGGCGATGGTGGGACGATTCTCCGGCGGCGCGGCGGTGTGTGGGAGCAAGTCGCCTACGACGGTGGCGAGCACTTGTACGGCGCCGCTCGCGACCAGAGAGGCGGAGTCTGGCTGTGTGGCAGCGATGCTCTGCTCCGGTGGGACGGTAGCGAAGTGACGCACGGCGCCGAGTCGGTGCATGGCGTACTCCGAGCGATCGCGTTCGCGGATGATGGCTCCGGTTGGGCTCTCGGCTTCGGGGCCGCGCTCCACCGCCGGGCCGATCCAGACGACGCCTCCAGTGCGTCTGGACGCCCCCTTGGGTTCTACCGGCAGGAGCTGCTCGCAAACGTGCTTGGCGTCCAGGGCGTAGCGTTTGGCGATGTGAATCTCGACGGGCTGGACGATCTCTATCTCGTGTGCGCCCGCGACGCGAATCATCTGCTCATGAACGACGATCTCGGCCAGTTCGTGGACGTCACCGGATTCGTCGGCCTCATGGGGGCCGTGGCGACGAATCCCGTTCTGCACCAGCTCACACAGTATTCCGCGACGTGGGCCGACCTGACCAATGACGGGCGCCTCGACCTTGTGGTTGCCGGATGGCATGGGTCGACGAACCTGTTTCGGCAGGAGCGCGACGGCTCGTTCGAGAACATCACCGATCGACTCCCACTCGACGAGGGGCCGCTTTCCATCAACTGCATCACCGTCGCCGACGTTGACGTGGACGGTTGGCTGGACATGTTCGCCACGAACGAACACGGCAGTAATCGCCTCTGGATGAACAATACGCGCGGGCACTGGGTCGATGAGACTGGAGCGCGAGGTCTCGCGTCGAGGGGTGGCAGCAAGCAGGCGGTGTTTGGCGACCTCGATGATGACGGAGATCCGGACCTCTACGTCTGCAACTGGCATGCTCGGAACAGCGTGTACCGGAACGACGACGGCGTGTTCGTGGATGTCAGCGCAACGTGTGTCGCGTCCGGCGATACTGCCCAGTCGAACGGCGCGACGCTGGGTGATCTTGACAACGATGGCGACATGGATATCGTCGTCTCGCGCACTACCGGCCAGAACAGTATCTACCGCAACGACGGCGATTGGACGTTCGAGGAGGTCGGAGGCATCGTGTCGTTCGCGTCGGGCCCGAACAGCCACGGCAGCGCGGCGCAGGACTTCGACAATGATGGCGATCTCGATCTCGTCATCGTGAACAACGAAGGTGTGAACTACTTTGAGAATGCAGGCGACCTGACGTTCGTATCGACCGTTATCGACGGTCTGACGGATATCAGAGACGCGCGCGCCGTCGCCGTAGCGGATATCGACCGTGACGGTGATTGCGATCTCTTCGTCGGGTCACGGGCGGATCTCGTGGACCGCGTCACGGATTTCCGTCGTCGCCGATCGTCCTGCTTCATAAACAAACTCGACGACGGAGCAGCGATCCTGGTGGATGCCCGGCAGTCCGGCGGGAACGAACGTGCCGTGGGCGGCCGAGTGATTCTATGGCGCGATGACGACGGCTACGGTACGCGTGTCCTCGCCGGTTCACGCGAGCTTGCCAGCGGAACGGGCTATCTCTCTCAGAACTCCTTGACGGCCCACTTCGGCGTCCAGCCGGGAGCGTCATACACCGTGGAAGTGAGATTCCCTGGTGGCGGACTGGCCGAGCGCTCGGGTCTGCACGCCGGCGATTTCGTGGTCGTCCGTGATGGTGTCGGTGTGGTAGCGTGGCTGTCGACAGCGGCGGTGACTACCTGGACCTGGCTGTGGAGCGACCTTGTGCGCTCCCACGTGTGGCCGCTCGCCGTCGTGATTCCGCTCCTCGTCGTAGCGGTGCGCACGACGGCTCAGCGCTTCGTGTGGACGCCCGTCTGGACGGCAATATACGCCATTGCGCTGTGCACGGTGTATGCCTTGATCGTGGCGGTTACCGCGCCGGCGCTGACGTTGCTCGAACGACTCGTCCCGGCGATTGTCTCGTTCGGCATGGCGGGTGTCGTGCTCGGGCTGTCGTTCTGGTCCGGAGACCGCGCGAGCTCGCGCCTGGCACGGCGACGGCAAATCGACGCATTGGCGGAGCGGGCCGATCTTTCCGGCGTTCTCTCCTCGTCGCTTGAGACGCGCGAACTTGCCGAACTCGGCATACGCCAGCTTGAGCTGCTCTTTCCCGTACAGGATGCGGCGATATGCCTCTACTCCGCCGACGGACGCGCTGTTGACACGATAGTGCCCCCCGGCGGGATGGGTGGGCTCACTCCGGGAAACGAACTACCCGACTCGCTCGCGCGGATGCCAAGCGGCGAAGCCGTCGTTTGGGACGCTTGTGACGAGCACCCGGTATACGGCGACGGGCTCGCGCCGCTCCGCGTGCCACTGTACACACGCGACATCGCGGTTGGTGTTGTCTGCGCCAGCGTTCCGGAGCGCGAGGTGGATCACATCAACGAGTCGTCTTCCTCGCTGAAAGGCTTCGCCGGACTGCTGGCGATGTCCCTCTACAACGCGCAACTCCAGCGACGCGCGCGTGAGCACGACACCGCGTACCGGGAGTGGTTGGGTCGACAGGCCCGCCCGAGGCCGGCAAGCGTCAACGCCGATGCTCTCCATCGCGAGATCACACGGCGTCTGGGAATGCAGCGCAGGCGCGCCGCGCCGGTCCGCGTCGACCGCGATGACCTGGTGGGAGACTCCCCAGCGTTCGAGGAAGTGAGGGACAACGTCCGGCAGGTTGCTGCGTCTGAGTCCACTGTTCTGCTGACGGGAGAGTCGGGCAGCGGCAAGGAACTCGTCGCCAGAGCGATACACCGCCAGAGCGGACGGTCCGACGGACCGTTTGTCGCGCTGAACTGCGGCGCGATCCCCGAGGGGCTGCTGGAAAGCGAGTTGTTCGGCCACACCAGGGGCGCGTTCACCGGCGCGAGCGCCGACCGTGTGGGCGTCTTCGAGCGCGCCAACGGCGGCACGATCTTCCTGGACGAGATCGCCGAGATGAACCCCGCAGCGCAGGTACGCCTGCTCCGCGTGCTACAGGAGCGCACCGTGACGCCCGTTGGCGGCGATGGTGAGATCGCGCTGGACGTCAGGGTGATCGCCGCCACGCTGCGCGATCTTTCCGGCGCAGTGGCGAGTGGGGCGTTCCGAGAGGACCTCTTCTACCGACTGAACGTGTTTCCCATTGCGATACCCCCGCTCCGGCAGCGGTTGGACGACCTGCCGGCGCTGGTCGCCGAGCTGCTTACGCGAATCTCGAATCGCTCCGGAACGCCCACGTCCGGCCTGACAGCGGATGCCGTGGAACGCCTGCTCGAACATGACTGGCCCGGCAATGTTCGCGAACTTGAAAACGTACTGGAGCGCGCGTCGCTGATTGCCGAGGGCGGCCTGATCAGCGAAGAGCACATCGCTTTCGGTACTCGCGAGAAGCCGCTGCGGAGCGATCTGGAGAACGGAGATGACAATCTCGTCGGCAAACGCCTGCCGGAACTCGAAAGGGAACTCATCGAGCAGACCCTCCGCGCGTGCGGGAACAACGTCTCGGAGACGGCGCGCCGCCTCGGCGTCACGCGAGACATATTGCGGTATCGGATGAAGAAGTACGATATCGGGCGCGTCGATTGACCCCGTTGGAACAATGTCCCATGTATGGTTGTTCAGTCAACAACGACGGTAACTACACGACCTTTCATCGGTACACGGTCTTGCGACACATCGCCGCCATACTCCTTACTCTCGCCATTGGGGCGCAGATACCCGCGGCAGCGTGCATGCGGGCCGCGCCGATGGAAGCGAAGGCGTCGTGTTGCACTTCCGATGGCGGCTCCGAGCACGAATGCTGCTGTCAGGAAGCCGCCACGTGCGAGGTCGCCGGCGCGCCAGCGCAGCCCGCCTCGGATGCGGTCGCAAGCGATATCGTCCTTCAGCCGCTGGATCTTCCGGCTCCCGTGCTGCGGCGCCTGCTTCCCACGTTGACAGTCCACGCCCGGGTGCGGGTCAGCTCCAGCATCCCCACGAGCAAAGCTCTCTCGACAGTGATTCTCCTGCTCTGATGCCGATGCCGCCGATCTCGGCGGATCGCAATATGCCTCTCATCGGATTTTCGTCCGGCGCCGCCGGACGTCTGTGCGCGGATGGCAGCATCAGTTCCACAGGAGAATGACATGCACACGCGACTAACTGGTTTGAGCCGCTTGCTTGCGATACCGATACTGTTCGGCGGAGCGAGTGCGGCCCCAAACGTCGGCGAGGCACTGGCGGAGGCGCCCACGCTGCGCGCCGTCGTCGACTACGCGCTCGCCAACCACCCCGCGATCGCGGCCCAGACAGCACGCTGGCAAGCCGATACGGAGGCGATCGCTCCCGCATCGACGTGGCACGACCCGCACGTCGGTGTCGGCCTCACGAATATTGGTGCAACCGACTGGACCGTGGGCGACCAGCCCATGGCGCAGATCAGGATTCAGGCCAGCCAGCGGGTACCGTGGCGCGGCACCCTCGCAGGTGCCCGAGATGTCGCCACACACGCCGCGTCGGCCTCGCAAGTGGCCGTCGATGCCCGCAGAAACGACATCGCGGCGGCGGCTGGCCGATCAGCCCTGGGCGTCTATCGCCTGGACCGGCAGGTGGTGATCCAGCGCGATATCAGCGAGATGCTCCGCCAAATGGTCCTCGCATCCGAGGCGCGCGTTTCGGTGGGTGCCGGGCGGCAGGAGGATCTGATCGGCCTCACGTTGGAGCATGAAACGCTTGAGGCAAGAATCGCCGAGGCGGAGCGGAGGCGTCCGGCCCTTGTGGCTGCCGTCAACGCTGTGCTCAATCGCGATCCGGGCACCACGCTCGATAGCGTTGTCGTTGCGCCTCTATCCGGCATTCCGACAAATGCGGAATCGCTGATCGGTACCACGCTCGCGGCGCATCCGGACATCCGGCGGCGGCGCGCGATGGTGCGCGCGGCGGAATCCCGCGTCGCGCTTGCGGAACGTCGGCGAATCTCCGATCCGACACTTACGGCCGCATATGGCTACCGCGCGGATCTCGACGGCGTGTATTCCGTTGGGATCGCCGTGCCGTTGCCGGTTCACCGCGACCGGCGGCAGGACGCGGCCGTTCGCGCGTCAGCTCGCATGGCCGAGGCAGCTCGCCGCGATCTCGAAGCGGCGGAGAGAGCATACGTCGGCGGTACTGAGTCGGCAGCCGCGCGCCTGGCCGCGTCCTGCGAGTTGCTGGTGGCCTACCGGGAGCGTCTGATTCCCCGCGCGCACGAAGTGCTTGACGCCACATATGCAAGCTATGCGACCGGGCGGACGAACCTCATCTCGGTGCTGGATGCCGTCCGGCGCCTGCACAGATTACGGCTAGATGCAATTTCGCTGGATGTCAGTTCGCGCATGGGTGTGATCGAACTGGCCCACGCAACAGGTAAGGCGGCTTTGCTCGCCACAAGAGACATGAACCATGAATAGCACATTGAAGACTCTCGCCCTGATGTTCGCCGCAGCCGCCATTTCGTTGCTCATCGGGTGCGCCGAGAGCGAACACGAAGCAGCTCACGACGAATCCGCCCACGACCATGCGTCGCATAGCGTGGCCGCCGTGAACGATACCTCGTGGGTATGCCCCATGGAGGACACAGCCCCCGCGCAGTCTCCGGGTGAGTGCCCGAAGTGCGGCATGAACCTTCACGCTCGCGTGACCGATGCCGAAGGGAACGACGTCACTCCCGACGCAACCGTGTACACGTGTCCGATGCATCCGCGGGTGTCGGAGAAACAGCCCGGCACATGCCCGGAATGCGGGATGTACCTGACGCTCGCTTCAGCGGAGATGGCGGGCGAGCACGGGCATGAGAGTTCCTTCGCCTGCCCCATGCATCCGACGGTGACGTCCAGCGAAGCGGGGACGTGTCCGACCTGCGGCATGAGTCTCGTGCGGGGCGATGCATCCTCAGAGGGGGAGCACGGACATGAGTAGTACGCTGCGGCGTCTCGCGTTGGCCCTGATATCCATTGCCGCGGTCGGCATTCTCGCTGGATGTGCCGAGCCCGACGGCGTCGACGCGCATTCGGACCATGCTGAGCACAGCGCCACCGGCATGCTACATGCGGAGGCGGACACCGTCTTCACGTGCCCGATGCATCCAGAGGTGGTCTCCGACGAGCGAGGCCGGTGCCCCGAGTGCAACATGTTCCTCGTTCCCCGTGAAGACGGCGACAGCGATGTGTCCTCGCACGCCGGCCACGCCCATGCCTCCGAGAGCGCCATGTCGGCGGCGCCATCCGAGACGGTTGAGATGGCTGAGATGGGTGTCCCGCTTACGCGTTACAAATGCCCGATGCACCCGGATTTCATCCGCGAGGAGCCGGGCTCGTGCGGTATCTGCGGTATGGACCTCGTGGAATTCACTATCGACCCCAACGCCGGGGCGAGCGGGGTTCCGGGTCGAGCGACCGTCACGATGTCGCAAGCCCAGCGGCAGCGAATCGGTGTACGCACCGCCGAGGTCAGGAGCGCCGATGTCGTCCGGCGAATCGCCACGGTTGGCCGCATCGCGCCTGACGAACGGCTTATCACGCACATTCACACGAGGTTCTCAGGCTGGGTGGAGCGGCTCCACGTAGACTACACGGGGCAACTCGTGAGCGCCGGAGACCCCGTGCTCGACATCTACAGCCCGGAGCTGGTTTCCGCCCAGCAGGAGTATCTGGTTGCGCATCGCTCTCAGCGTTCGGAGTTGGTCAACGTCGCGCGTCAAAGGCTCATGCTGCTCGACATGTCGCCTGAGCAGATTCGCCGAATCGAGCGGAGCGGCGAACCGATGACGACGTTCACCATCCACGCTCCGCGCGGTGGTACGGTCATCGCCAAGAATGTCAGTGCGGGCCACCAGGTCGCTGCGTCGACGATTCTTTACACGATTGCCGATCTCAGCACCGTGTGGGTGCTCGCCGACGCGTACGAGACCGATCTCCCGCACATAGAGGTCGGGCAACGCACGCACGTGACTACACCCGGCACAGGCGAACAGACGCTCGGATCGGTCACGTTCGTCAGCCCTGTCTTGGATGTTATGAGCCGAACCGCGCCATTCCGGGTGGAGCTGCCGAACCCGCGCGGCAACCTCAGGCCGGGCGCGTTCGTGGATGTCTCGCTCAGTGTGCCGCTCGGCGTTCGCACGGTCGTACCGGCGGAGAGCATACTCGATTCCGGCCGGCGCACGTTGCTGTTCGTCGAAAGCGAGCCCGGGTTGTACGAGCCGCGTGAAGTTCGCCTAGGTGTCCGCGCCGACGGCGTCGTCGAAGCGCTCGACGGTGTGGACATCGGCGAACGCGTGGTTACGAGCGCGACATTCTTCATCGACTCGGAGAGTCAGCTCCAGGCCGCCATCAGCCAGGCGGTATCCGGTGGCGAGCACTCCGGGCACCAGCGGTAGCGGGAGGCCGACATGATAGAACGCATCATCGAAGCTTGCGCCCGGAACCGATTTCTCGTGTTCGTCGCGGTGCTTCTTCTCACGGTGGCCGGCATATGGTCGATGGGTAGAATACCGCTCGACGCGATACCCGACATCTCCGATACGCAGGTCATCGTCTACACGAAATGGATGGGGCAGAGCCCGGATCTCATCGAGGACCAGGTTACCTACCCGATCGTCAGCTCGCTGATATCGGCTCCGGAAGTTCGCTCCGTCCGCGGCACGAGCACGTTCAACGTGTCGTACGTGTACGTCATCTTCGAGGACGGAACCGACCTCTACTGGGCGCGCACCCGGGTGCTGGAGTATCTGCAGCAGATCTCCGCGAACCTGCCGCCGGGCGTGCAACCGACGCTGGGCCCGGACGCCACGGGTGTCGGATGGGTGTACCAGTACGCTCTCGCGGACACCACGGGCACATACGATCTGAGTCAGCTCAGGACGTTGCAGGACTGGTACATCCGCTATTCGCTCGCCGCGGTGGACGGGGTGGCGGAAGTCGCCTCCGTGGGTGGATTCGTCCGAGAGTATCAGGTCCTCGTCGATCCTGTCCGTCTGGCGGCCTACGGTATCCCGATCGGGCGGATCACGCAGAGCATCCGGCGAAGCAACCGGGATATCGGCGGCCGTGTCATCGAACAGGCGGGCCGCGAGTACATGATTCGTGGACGCGGATACGTGAAGTCGGTGGAGGATCTGGAGGCGATCGCGATCTCGTCGACGCCTACGGGAACGCCAATCTATCTGCGTGATGTCGCGTCGGTAACTCTTGGCGCGGCGCTACGTCGCGGTGTGACGGAACTCGACGGCCAGGGCGAAGTCGTTGGTGGCATCGTCGTCATGCGTGACGGCGAGAACGCACTTAACGTCATCGAGCGCGTGAAGGAGAAAATCGAGCAGGTGCGGCTCGGATTGCCTCCCGAAGTGCAGGTCATCGAAACGTACGATCGATCGGAGCTTATCCGCGCATCCATCGAAACGCTGCGCACGACGCTCTTCGAGGAGATCGCCGTCGTGAGTGTCGTGATCATCGTGTTTCTCATGCACTTCCGTTCGGCGCTCGTCCCGATCTTCGCACTGCCCATTGCGGTGATCGTCGCGTTCATCCCGATGTATCTCTTCGGCGTAACGTCCAATATCATGTCGCTTGGCGGCATCGCGCTGTCGATCGGTGTCGTCGTGGATGCGTCGCTCGTAATGGTGGAGAACGCCTACCGGAATCTCTCGGAGGGCGGCGAGGAAGCGCGGAGTGACCGCATACGAGTCATCATCGATTCGGCCAGACAGGTCGGGCGGCCGATCTTCTTCAGTCTCGCGATCATCGTGATTTCGTTCCTGCCGGTATTCCTGCTGGAAGCGCAGGAGGGGCGCATGTTCCGCCCGCTCGCGTTCACGAAGACGTTCGCGATGGTTGCGTCATCGTTGCTGGCGATTACTCTCGTGCCGGCGCTCATGACGCTCTTCATCCGCGGTAAGCGACTGCGCCCGGAATCCGAGAATCCGGTATCGCGTTTCTTCGTCACGCTGTACAGGCCGGTCCTGCGGGTCGCGCTGCGCTTTCCGAGAACGGCGCTCATTGCCAACCTTCTCGTGATTCCCGCAGTGTATCCCATGTTCAGCTCCATCGGCAGCGAGTTCATGCCGCCCCTCTACGAGGGAACCATCATGTACATGCCCGTGACGGTACCGGGCATCTCGATCACCGAGGCAACGCGCTTGCTCAAGCTTCAGGACGCCATCTTCATGACGTTCCCCGAGGTGGAGCAGGTGTTCGGCAAGGTCGGACGCGCCGAGACGAGCACCGACCCGGCGCCTCTGAGCATGGTTGAGACGGTGATATCACTCAAACCCAAGGACGAATGGCGTCCTGGCGTCACGTACGAGCGGCTTATCGCGCAGATGGACAGCGCGATGCAGCTTCCCGGCGTGCAGAACGCCTGGACACAGCCCATACGCGGCCGCATCGACATGCTCACCACGGGCATTCGCACTCCTGTGGGGATCAAGATCCACGGTGGATCGCTGGATTCCATCGCCCGCGTCGGGCAGGACATCGAGCGACTCCTGAGCGGCGTCGAAGGCTCCCGTAGCGTGTACGCCGAGCGCGTCACCGGCGGGTATTTTGTCGACATCGACATACGGCGCGACGCGATAGCACGGTACGGTCTCACGGTGGGAGACGTGCAGGACGTGATTCAGGCCGCGCTGGGCGGGGCGACGGTGTCACGCACGGTGGAGGGCCGTGAGCGTTACCCGATCACGGTGCGGTATTTCCGAGAGCTTCGCGACGACGTGGAGAAGATCAAACGCATCCTGGTGCCGCTGCCGAACATGATGGCGCGTCAGAGCGGGATGGGCCACGGGGCGTCGTCCGATCTTGGTTTCGCCGCGCCTGTCGGAGTCCGCCATGTGCCGCTGGAGCAGCTCGCGCACATCGGCCGGTCGACCGGGCCGGGGATGATCCGCGATGAGGATGGGCTGCTCACAGGGTACGTTTTCGTCGATGTGTCGGATCGCGACATCGGTGGGTACGTTGACGAGGCGCGGGGTGTGCTCGACCATGGGCTCAAGCTGCCCACCGGGTACACGCTCTCATGGAGTGGCCAGCACGAATTCCAGCAACGCGCCACGGAGCGGCTGCGGGTGCTCGTGCCGGTTGTGCTGCTCACCATATTCCTGCTGCTGTACATGACGTTCAACTCGGCGGGCTTGGCGGGCGTGATCCTCGCGTCGGTCGCCTACGCGTTGACTGGCGGCGTGATTCTGCAGTACATGCTGGGCTACAATTTCAGCGTGGCAGTCGGCGTGGGGTACATCGCGCTGTTCGGCGTCGCGGTTGAGACCGGCGTCGTGATGGTCATCTACCTCATCGAGTCGCTCAACAAACGCCTCGCGAAGGGCGAAGTCTCGCCCGAGGACATCACCGAAGCGGCGATGGAAGGATCCGTGCTCAGACTTCGCCCGAAGCTCATGACCGTGGCGACGACCATGATCGGGCTGCTGCCGATATTCTGGAGTTCCGGCGTGGGGTCCGACGTGATGAAGCCCATCGCGGCGCCGATCGTGGGCGGCATGCTCACCTCGACAGTCTTCGTACTGCTCATCGTTCCGGTCATATTCACGCTGATGCAGCGAGCTAAGCTCAGGCGTGGCACGCTGGAACAGACGGCGGTTACGCACTAGGTGTCCGCGCCGACCGATGGGAACCACTCTCCTGTCGCTACGCGTCCAGGTAGTGGACCGACGAGACCGTCTGGAACTCCCGAGCCTTTTCC
>CAZEAI010000045.1:0-12856 GCA_964510105.1 uncultured bacterium | reverse complement strand
CTACGCGTCCAGGTAGTGGACCGACGAGACCGTCTGGAACTCCCGAGCCTTTTCCTCGGGCGGCACGTCGCTGAGCATATTGCCGCCGCCGATCTCGGGTCCGGCAAGGTACTTCTGCATGACCGGGTTCCGAAGCGGCGGGTAGAACTCCACGTGAAAGTGGAACGAGCGATGGTCCTCACCGTCGGTGGGCGCCTGATGGAACGTCATCACGTAAGGGAATGACATTCGGAAGACGTTGTCGAACTTGCAAAGCACTTCCTTGAGGATCGCCGCGAAATCGCCCGCCTCGCCGTCGGTGAGGTCGGCAACGGACTGACGCGTCTCGACGGGTGCGACGTGGACCTCGTAGGGGTACCGCGCGAAGTAGGGTACGAATGCGACCATCGTGTCGTTCTCGGCGATCATCCGGACCCCGTCACTCCGCTCCTGGTCGATGACGGCGCGGTACAGCGCCTGGCCATGGCTCGCGTAGTGCTTCCGGCTTTCGCGCACCTCTGTCTCGATCAGCCGGAAGATGAAGTCCGTGCCGTATGCCTGACAATGGGGATGCGGATTGCTCACGCCGACGACCGGCCCCTTGTTCTCGAAGATGAGCACGTGGCTGATGCGCGGATCGGCTTCGAGCAGTCGGTACTCGCTTTGCCAGCGCGTGACGACGTTACGAATCTCCTGCACCGACATGCGCGCGAGGGTCAGATCGTGCCGCGGGTGGAAACATATCACGCGACACCGGCCGTGCGCCGGCTCGGCGCGGTAGATGCCGTGATCGGTGGTCGCCGTCGGCGCGTCATACCCCACGGGCGGAAAATCGTTGTCGAAGGCGAACGTCTCGGTGTACCGCTCGTTTCGTTCGCCGTTCGCACGCAGGCTTCCGGGGCAGAGGTAACAGTCGGGGTCGTGTTCGGGCTCTACCGGCGGTTCAGGTACGCTGCCGCCGTGCCACGGGCGGGTGTCGCGATGCCCCGCCACGACCACCCACTCGGCCCTCAAAGGGTGCCATCGCTTCTCCCACTGCCGAGGATCGTATCGCGGGGTACTAGTGTCATTGCTGGGAGGGACGCCGGTATCGCACACGACCGATAACGCTCCTTATGTCAGAAGTATGCCATGGACGCTCGACATCTGCATCGAATCCGCGCAGGTCAGCGTAGAGGCCCAACAGATGGGGCTTTGGTCCGTCTCACTGCCGAGATATGCGCCCGGCCCAGGCTAATCCCTGCCGATGAGCGCCATTTCCCGGCGCACGGCATCGACGACGGCGCCTGCACACGCCTTCACGCCTGCGGCGCTGAGGTGTAGCTGATCCTCAGCTAGTAGGCCATGATGGTCCGCGGCGACCAGCGAGTGCAGGTCATTCACCGGAATGCTGTTCGCCGACATGATCTCTTGCGCGGCGTCGTTGATGCGGTCTACCTCGTCATTCCGCCACGACCAACCCTCCGGGTTGAAGGGGCGATCCGGGTGGATCGGCGTCGAAAGAGCGAATACGATCCGCGCGCCTGTCTCGCGAAGCACGTCGATGATGGACTCCAGATTCGCGGCGTACGCGTCCACCGCGAATTGCACCGGTTCGCGGCTCGGATTGTGTCCGACGTCGTGCAGGCCGTTGTTCCAGTGAACGACGTCAGGCGCGCCAAGTTCCTGGATCCAGATCGGGAGTCGCTCAAGCGTGTAGGCGGAGTACTGGCAATTCTCCGCCGGCCCGACGACTTCCGCCTCGCCGCCATGTTCGAGCGAGACCTTCACCTGCGGTTGGTAGCTCATGCGAATCGAGTCGCCGAGCAGGAGTACGCGTGGTGGCATCATCTCTTCCGTTTCTTCCTGGGCGGTACGGTCATTGTGTATGCGATCGAACGGTCGAGCCAGTCGCCGAAGAGCGCCTCGTCGTCATGCACGGTCGGCGGAACGTTCACGTACTCGCGCATTGGCTTGCCCTCGAACGGCTCGAACAGCCCCGCGTCGTATGTTAGGAGGAACTCCGCGCGGTCGCCTTCGGACAGGCGCATGATGATGGTTCGCTGATGCACGCCCGCCGTCATGTTGTCGTTGACGAAGAACGCGGGACAGCCGAACATCTTCCGCTCGTCGCACCCGCGCCCGAGCGCCATCGGCGTCAGCAGGTCGATCATCGCCCGCGACGTCTTCTCCCATGCCATGGCGAATTCCTGCCCGGCGGCGCTTTCAGTCCTGGGATGCCCGACTTACGAGATGGCGTAGCCGGCCATCGCTCGTGACGATCTTCCCTGCGCGAACGTCCTCCTCGCGGAACTGTGCGACAAGGATCTCGCGGGCGTCGACGCGTTCCCTGTCGTAGATGATACGAATCAGGCTGCTCTCATCTTCAATCCCGTCCGGATACGACACCGCCATGCGTTCGTCCAGCAGCAGCCCGTCGGACCACGTCGCTCCGTCGTCTCCGGAGATCCACGCGGTCATCTTGTGGCGGGTGTCGAAGCTGTCGTTCGAGACGAAGAGAAGGCTTCCCGATCTCAGCCTTCGGATGTAGAATCGCGAGTCGGGCCCGCGCAGGGCCGTTCGCTTCCCGGGAGTCCACGTCCGGCCGCCGTCTTCGCTGTAGCTCTCGCCAACGCCCGGACGCCGACGCACGAGCATCCAGAGCCGGCCGTCGCGCAGCTCGACAGTCATGTGCTCGTCGAACCCACGCGTGGGGACGTCCGCGCCGCCGATGCGCTCGAACGTTTCGCCGTCATCGCGGCTCGCAACGATGTTTGAGAATCGGTCGCCGGCCGTGTCAGGATGGAACGGTTCGTGGACGGCCCAGACGGCTGTCGGCAAGAGCCAGCTTCCGTCGCTCGCAACGGTTGGCTTGTTCATCATAATGCCGTTGGCGATGCGCCGTGGCGTCGTCCACTCTGACGTCGGAGAGTTGGGTTCGTCGTTCCGGCTGAACCAGACGCCGGCCCGCCCGTCCCAGTGCTCGTAGCTCTGCGCCCAGAAGAGCCAGAGTCGTCCCCGCGGATCGTACCAGATACACGGATCGAATGCGCGAACGAGGCCCGGCGGGTCGACGACGGCCAGCGGCTCGCCCCATGTCGCGCCGTCGTCGTCGCTGGCGACCAGCGCCACGTAATTCTCCGGGCCTTCGCGCGCTTCCTTTCCGTTACAGTACCACGTCGCCCAAAGCCTGCCCGACGCGAGGTCCCGCTCGATGCCGGGGATGCCTTGGAACTCGCGCGTGGAAGCGGCGTACTCCGGCCCGGGGGATGTGTCTACCGTCGGTGCTTGCAGTGCCAGATCGCTGTCGGTCACGATGCGCTCCCGTCCGTTCGTGGGAATTCACCTTCCGGATTCCCGCACACCTCGTGCAGGATGGTCATGAACTTGCAGAGATTGGGGAACGTCACGGGCGGCTGGATGCCGTGATCGCCGTTCGGGAAGTAGCGCCCCTTCGCCATCAGCGCCGGCACCTTCGACATGATCTCCGGCTCGATCATGTCCTCGTTGCCCTCGTTCACGACCTCCTTCTCAAGCCATCCGAAAAACACCATGTTGGGCAACTGCTCACGCAGCGCGAACAGATCGTTGCCCGCCTTCACCTCCGACGGGTAGAGCGCGTCAACTCCGTGAGAATGGGCCAGCGGCGCGAATTCCATCTTGTTCCCGTCGGTGTCCACGGCGACGATCTCCGCGCCGTGCGCGTGGGCGAAATCGCACACCTCGCGGTAGTACGCGCCGTAGTACTCGTCGAAGAGTTTCGGCGATAACAGCATACCGTGGTTGTAGCAGAGGTCTTCGCCCATGGCGACGATCTCGGGGCGAAGGCGCTCTATGAGCGGGAACGCGTGCATGCGCTGCCCAATGAGGCTGCGCTCGACCATCTCGTGGACCATTTCCGGGTCCTCGAGCAGCGCGTAGCTCGCGCCTTCAGTGCCCATCAGGCCGCGCAGCGACCCATACGTGCTGCCCGCGCCGATTACTAGCGGCTGGTCGCGGTCGTCGTATGGTTTGCATCGTGCTTCCATCTCGTCGGCGGGCATGATGCCGGTCGACGCCGTGCGGCTCTTGTAGAACTCCCACGACTCGCGGTCGCGCACGGGGTAGCGGATGAACTCCGGCATCGAGTACGTAACGTCGTTCTCAAGCACCTGCCGCGTGATGGCGCCGGTCTCCGACTCGATGATCTCGTGACCGTCCTCGATGCGTCGGGTCTCCTTGAAGCCCTCGCCACCACGGCCCAGGCCGAAGTCGAGCGTGATCGGCCCGGCGGTGCCCCAGTAGCGCATCCAGCTCTCGACGTCGCTCGCTCCGACGCCGACGCGGTGGCTGCCACCGACGTGCGCGGGCATACCTGTGTCGACGAGCCGCTGGTGCGTCTTGTCCATGGCTCCCTGGCTCATGCCTGGCGCGCCGGGGAAGCCGAAGATCGGCATGTAGTCGGGTGTTTCGCCGCGACATACGGCGAGGAATCGTTCCTTGGGGGTCATTGATGTACTCCCAACGCTTCGGTGATCATGAACGTTGCGCGGCGTCTTCGACGAGACCCAAATGGTGCGCGACGAGTGCCACAGTATCATCGATTGTGCGGCTGCCGTCAACGTGAACGACCCGCTGGCCGTGCGCCTCGGCATCGTCCGCAACGTATCGGGCCGTGGCAACGTCGCGGGCCATCCAGTTGGCAAACGCCTGATCCGGGTCGTCGCAATCCGCGAGAATGTCGTTCACCCACGGACGGTTCTCGGGCGTGTAGTTGCTTCGCAGAAAACCCTCCGTCGGCACCATCCAGATGCCGCGCGCCGTTCCATCCAGCGCCCTCACGCACTCCGGCAGGAGCGTGCACCCTTCGGCGAGAATCGGTCTGGACGACGGCACCGCTGCGAGATCCGTGCGGACCATCGCGAACTCCTCGCGCATGAACGCCAGCGCATCCCGGAGCATGATGTCCGCATCGCGCATCCAGAGATCGTTGCGGCTCAACGACAGCGTGTGCGCCATGTGCGGGTATTCGTCTGGCGCCTCAACCGCGCGAGCGTGGCGCGACTCAATGCCGTCGTCGACGTGATACGTCTGCACGTCGTACCGCTCGCCCAGCACGTCCGCGACAGTGGATTTCCCGGAGCACGGCGAGCCACCGATCCAGAGGATGTGGGGGAGATCAGCCTTCAGTCTGTGCACTCCAACAAGGTCATGGCTTGTCTGTCCACAAACGCTCCTCTTCCAGCGCCTTAACGACGCCTTCATACCCTGGAAACAGAGTTGCAGAACTCACACCGAGTCGTGCTAGCAGTGCGAGCGCTTCACGGCACTCGGAATGCGGCAGGAGGGTGCGCCTTAGCCAGGGTGGGAAGTCGACGTGAAACTCGGTCCAGTCACTTCTTTCATCCCATTCCCCCCGAAGGATCTCGCACAAATCCTGTGTGCGATTCACTCCAGAGCTCACAGGATGCTCCCGGTAGCGATAGAGCGTGAAGACAGCCTTCTGTGCACCGAGGTTAGGATTCCATGCTGCCAGTGGTGACACGACTTCCAGTCCCTTCGCTGGCCGCCAGACCGTGTCGGATGGCACCACCATCTTCGGCGTGCGCCGGTGCTCGTAGACCGCCTCGTAGGAAAGCGACCGCATGCACTCAACCGACAGCGACCACACGACCGCATTACTGTTCGCTCTGGGCTCGGAGGCCGCGTTCACCACCGCGAAGTACGCTGCGGTGTATGCGTCTCTGGACCAGTCGAGCAGACGGGTAGGTACACCGTGGTGCTGTGCAAGGCCGAGTAATGACAGCGCTTCGTCGTGCGGCCACTGCGCATCAAAGGAGCGGCCGTACGCGTCAATACTGTGCGGATCCAACAGACTCCGAAGGCGCTGGGAATCCTCTGGAATAGGAAGTCCCTGACGGTCCGCCAAATGGAAGAACCGCGCTACGGCCTGCAGCTCGAGATCGACTTGCTCGTGGCGCGAATGCGCCCCAGGGCGGGCTCGCCAGACGGTTGCACTCGGGAACTCAACTCCCGCACGGAAGGCGGCAGGAGTCAAGCTCCACGACGATCTGGCTTGACCTCTGTGAATCCAGCTTGGCGACTGCCTTTCGTCGAGGTATGCGTCTCGGAATACTGGTCCGAGTGGTGAGAGCGCGTCCAAGAACTCAGACGCGCTGGCACACTCGACGTCCTCCATGAATCCCTGGCTCTGATCCGGCATGCTCATCTCCCGCCCAAATCCATCAGTACGCATACTCCTCCGCGACCTGCACCGCCAGCTCGGTCCACTCCCACAGGCGGCGCGGGTCGTTGCGGCACGTCGTGACGTCTTTCATGACGAACTCGACGCAGTTGTTCCGCGTCTTTTCAAGAATGCCCTCAAGCTCCGCGCGGGCGGCGTCAGGCTGCCACGTGTTCCACGCGAACACCGCCGGATTGGGCTTCGACGAGAAGACGAAGTCTCCGCCGAGTTCCTGCGATGCGATATCGACGTCGATCCAGCCGCTCATGGAGATGCGGCGCAGGCGCGGAATCTGCCGCAGGATGCCCATCTTGTTGTGCAGCGGCTCGCAGCAGCCGTAGCAGTTCAGGCCGAATCGCTCCAGCCAGCGCAGCTCGTGCTGGAGGCAGAACTCGTCATGCATGGCGGGCGACACCTCGCTGAATATCTGCCCGGTACACGTGCCCCACTGGTCGATGGGCCGCGCGTGCTCGCCGTCGAAATCGTCCTGTGGAAGCTGGTCGGTGATGCCGAGTCCGCCGGAGCCGACGCGATGGTTGTAATCGCCCGCTGCGAGCAGACCCTCCTTTTCGAGCTGATCGAGCCGGGCGATGAGCGCGTCGACCATGTGCGAGATGCCCGCTTTCACGAAGTCCGGTCGGTCGACCATGTCGAGCATCATCTCCTCGATGCCCCACCACTGCACGAGCACGTCCCACGCCGCGCACCACATGTGCGTCACGCCCCGCTTCTCAACGGGCAGGATATCGCCGATGAGGTCCGACGTGCGCGAGTAGAGCGCGTCGGTGGCCTGCCAGTCGGGCATGACGACCGGCATCTGGATGCGCTCGATATCCGCCTCCGTCTTCATGATCGGGATGTAGTCGCACGAGCCCTGCCCGTAGTCGCCCCCCTTGGAGTCGGCCCGCCGCCCCTCGATACCGTAGCCGGAGTCATGATGCACCAGCGGCGTGTGGAATACCGGATCGATCACGCGGTCGGCGCGCAGATGGTTCCAGTTGTAGAGCGTCACGCGGAGCTTGTCCTCGACGCTGCGACAGAACTCGTCCTCGCATACGCAGGTCAGCTCGGGCTCGTTCTCGCGCAGCTCCCACCACGGCTCCTCGTTGATGAAGACCATGGGACGTTCCGGCTTCAGCGCGTTGAGCGCCGTCCAGAGGCGTCGTCGCTCAGCCTGCTCGGGCAGGTTCGCAATCTCCATCACCTGCTCGGCCAGTTCCCGGACGATGCGCCGGTCTTCGGACATGTTCATCATGGCTGTCTCCGTGCGTGCGCGTTAGTCGAGTGAGATACGGTACTGCAGCGCGTCGGCTGTCCAGTCGATAGCGCCGTCGCGCCGCGCGTCATGCGCGAACAGCCGCGACATGTGGAGCAGCAGGTGTCCGGTCTCCCGGTCTTCTCGCGCGTAGAAGTTCGAGAGCGTGAGATGTTCGCTCTCGCCCGGCTGTCGGTCGTCGATGACGTGGACCGGGTCGCCGATGAGCAACCCGGAATCGCGATCCACCTCGCCGATGACGAGGGGGTAGCGCGGGCTGTTGCCCTTCGGGTTCGTCGGCGATATGTTGCCGACCCAGAAGAGGCGCCCGTCGCGCCACGGAATGAGCTGCGACGTCGAACTCGGCGAGTGGAACAGCTTCCCGTCTGCATAGGTCCATGGAACCGGATCGGACCAGGTCTCGCCGCCATCCCGAGAGCGCCCTATCCAGCGGTAGCCGGGCATATCCGGTAGTCTGTCGTTGCTGCCGCGCATGACCATGATGAGGCTGCCGTCGTCCAGTTCCGCGATAGTCGGCTCGATCAGCCCGCGCGACGTGCGCTCAGGGTTCCCGCAGACCCGTTCCGATGCCGTCCACGCAATGCCGCCGTCAGGCTTCCAGCGCCCCATGAGGAGCATGCAGTCGGTCCACGTGAAACCCGCGCCGGGGTTGTGGTAGTCGCCGTCCGGGCCGACGGGGCTGGATTGTATCGGTACCAGGATCACGCCGTCGGAGCGAGTCAGCGGGCGTTGGCCGAGATCGCCCATCATGGCGCAGTTACGTCCGCGCCACACGCCGGGGAGGTGGTGTGTTTCGTCGTACTCGTCACCCTCGTGAATCACTTGCTCTCTCACGATGTTTGTCTCTCCGCCGTCTTCCGAGACCGAGTAGACGAGATACCATTGGCGCATGCCTTCCAGCGGGTCGTCCGTCGGCAGTACCGCCTCGTTGCCGATGACGAGGTACCGCCCTGTCGGCGGATCCACGTACCCGCCGGACGGACCGGTACGGAACGTGCCGTCGGGATGCGGGAAGTTCGTGCCATGCTCCTCCGGATCGGACCACGTGCGCCCATTGTCGGCGGAACGACGGACGTAGGCGACGTCCAGCGTGTCGCTGCGGCTTTCAATGCCGTGGATCGACACGAGGTCCCCACCCGTCGCGCGAGTGTAGTAGCTCGACGCGTGGATGGCCACGCCGTCGCGGGGACGCGGCACGAACACTTCGCACGAGGCGACTACAGCATGCATCATCTGTCTCCATCCATTCCGCCCGGCCATTGCCAGTGTACAAGGTCTCGGCTCCAAGAGAAGCCGAGACTCGCCTCGCCGTGCGTTTCCATTTCCTCGTTGCCGCGTATCGTCGAGCCGTGGAAGAACATGACGTAGCGCCCGACCCCGGGCTCGTCACGCAAGTCGAGGACGTGGCCGGCGGTGATTCTGCCCTGCGCCCACGGCCACGACTCCTGCCCAAGCGTCGTGACGCCGCATTCGCGCCAGTTCGCGAGATCGTCCGAGCGCTTCGTGCCGATGCCGTTTCTCGGCGAGTGAAACAGAACGTACTCGTTGCCTTCCATGAGGATACACGCGTTCTCGCCGCCGGCGGTGCTTCCGACATACTCCCACGTCTCGAAATCCCGCGTGCGCGACATGCTGACGCCGTTCTGCTTGTAGAAACACCACCAGAGCGATGGATCGTCCCTGTCACGGACGAGATACGGATCGATCATGCGCCCCATGTCCTGCCGGGCGACATCGGGCCCCTTCACGCGGAGGAGTTCCGGCTCGCTCCAGTCCTCGAGGTTACGACTGCGCATGACGAAGATGCGAGCGTCGGAGGTCGCCCGTCGTTCGCCGTTGGGGGTGGGGTAGGTCTGGATGCACAGCAGCCACTCGTCGCCGTAGCGCACCGCGTTCCCCGGACTCGAGTAGTTCAGGGCCCGATCGCGAGGCGTCAGTATGCGCGGCGCCGACCAGTCCACCAGGTCACGACTTTCGGTGACGGCGACGTACCAGAAACATCGGCCGTCCGGTTCGCGCTCGACGAGCGTGTGAAAGATGCGGAACACACCTTCGTGGTAGTGCGCTGCGGGGTCGCGGTACGCAAATCGACGATCGCCGGTCAGGAGCGGCAATTCGGGAAGTGCGTCCCAGTTGATGGAATCCACTGACGTCCTTTCGTCGTGCCGGAACGACCCGGACTCGATGAACGTGATCGCTTGCCCGATGACCTCGGCTCGGTTCATGATGAACGTGTGTCCGTACGGGACCACGAGGAAGTCCGACATCCCCGCGACCTTCGTGCGCTCCACTCCCACGATGCCGTCATCCGCGCCTTCCAGCACGTCGGAGAACGGCAGATCGCGCTGCGCGTCGCCGGCGATGACTCCCAGCTCGAACGGTACCGGCGGCAAGAATCTCGGCGTGCTCGACGAATCGGTGCCGAGTTCCGTCCCGGCCGGACCCATGATCGCTTGAAACCACCACGTATCGCCGATTTCGTCGACGATTTCGCTTCCCTCGTTCGGCGGCGCGAGCATCACGACCCGGCCGATCCTGGCGCTGCCGTGCCGGTCGGCATATGCGCGGACCACGATGCCGCCCATGGAGTGGGTCACCACGTTGACCGTTGCTCCGGCGTCGCGGCAGGCTTCCTCGATGACGCGAGCCAGACCGTCGGCGTGCGCGGCTACCGAGTCACGCGTCGATGGATAGCCGACGTTCAGGACGCGGAATCCGCGCTGCTCGAACGCCCGTGCTGTCGTGCTCATCGACCAGGATGTGCGCCCAAGGCCGTGGAGCAGGATGACGACGTTCTCATCTTCCCTATCTGGCGCCGCCACGGACGCGGCACAACAGCAGGCGACAAGGAGGGCGACGAGCTTCATGGCGCGACAATACCTGGAACGGGTTCGTTTGTCATGGAGCGGGATGCGCTGTTACTTTACGCACCGCGTCAGCGCGTACCAACGTCGGTGGAGATGTCAGGAGATTGGCTGCATGAGCGGTCAGCATACCATAGATCCCCTCTCAGCGCACAGTGTGGCGGAAAAACGGGCGCAGCTCGTGGACGACGGATTCTGCGTCATTCCCGGAGTGCTGCGCGGTGAGTTCCTTGAGCGAGTGCGGCGATTCTCGGACAGTTTCCTCGATACACACAGCGTCGATCAGCGATTCCGATATCAGGGGAGCGACTTCCACGTTGTCACCGAGGAACAATGGGAGCGCGGCGGTCGCAAACAGATGCACCACGATCCGATCGTCGACGAGCTGGTCTCACTCGCAGCCCAAACCGAAGCCGCCAAGGTGCTCGGGCTTGAGGGACTTCAATCGGATGAATCCATCATCATCCTCGACAAGCCGGCACAGGGCCCCGCGCTCTACTGGCATCAGGACGGTATGGAGTGGAATCACCCGAAGTTCGCGCTGCCCTGGCCGACGCGCATATTCCTCTCATACTACCTGGTCGATACGACACGAGAGAACGGGTGCCTCCGAGCGATTCCGGGGTCGCACCTGCGACGCCTCCCCATCCACGACCTGTTCCCCCCCGCCCACGGCGAGGAGATTCAGGCGGTCGACGAATCGCATCCGGCTTTCATGGAGCATCCCGACGAGGTGGACATCCCGGTGGCAGCGGGTGACCTCGTGATCGCCGACACCCGCGTGCTGCACGCGGCGTGGCCCAATACCACGGAGCGCCGTCGGACGCTCATACTCCAGTGGTGGAACGTATTCCCATTCCCGAGCATGCCGAGCTGGTGGGATCGGGAGCGCCCGCCCGAACTGGACGAACTCCCGCCGGAGCCGTACGAGATCACTCGTGTGCCGGGGAAGTATCTGCGACCCTAGCGCTCACCTGCGCGTCGCTTCCGGATTCACGCCGTCGATGCGTATCATCTCGATGCGTTCAACCAACCCGGAGGGCACATGGCGACCGACCAATACGACATCCTGATACGGCGTGGGCGCATCGTCGACGGCACGGGCTCGCCCTGGTTCATTGGCGACGTAGGAATCGTCGGTGACCGTATCGAGGCCGTAGGGCGGCTGGACGATGCCGTGGCGAATCGTGTCATCGATGCGGACGGCAGAATCGTCTGCCCCGGGTTCATCGATCTGCACACTCACTCGGATCTCGCCCACCTTGTCGACCCCGACGCCGCCCCGCGTGTGATGCAGGGCGTGACGACCGACGTGATCGGGCAGGACGGACTGTCGTACGCGCCTGTGAGCGACGAATCGCTCGACTTCTTCCTCGGCGCGATGATGGCTATCAACGGCCAGCCCGACGGCATCGACTACTCGTGGCGATCCGTAGGCGAGTATCTCGATCGGTTCGACGGCGCCGTGTCGATGAACGTCGCATACCTGATTCCGCACGGACCGGTGCGCGTGCTTGCCATGGGCGGCGCCGAAGACCGTGCACCCACTGAGGCTGAGCTTGGTCGCATGTGTGACATCGTGCGCGAGTGCATGGAGGCCGGTGCGGTTGGCCTCTCGACCGGCCTCACCTATGCGCCGTGCAGCTTCGCACAGACTGACGAACTCGTGGCGATGTGCCGTGCATGCGCCGAGTACGACGGTGCGTTCATGCCGCACCTTCGCAGCTACGGGGTGGGCGTGATCGAAGCGATGGACGAGGCCGTGGACATCGCCCGCGAATCGGGGTGCGCGCTGCACTTCACGCACCATCAGGTGGTCTTCCCCGTGAACGAACATCGTGTGCCGGCATACACGGACGTAATCGACCGTGCGCGCGCCGAGGGCCTCGACGTGACGTGCGGGTCGTACCCCTACGTCGCCGGTTCGACGTTCATCCGCGGCATGCTGCCCGGTTGGTCGCAGCGGCTCAGTGCTGGCGAATTCGCCGATGCTCTGCGCGATCCCGGCACGCGCGAACGGATCCAGTATGAGACGGAAGTCACCGGTTGCGATGGCTCACACGGCGTCCCGATGGACTGGTCCGGGATTCAGATCAGCAGCGTGAAAACGGCGGCCGGCCAACGGTGGGTGGGCATGCGGGTCACCGACGCGGCGGATCAGTCGGACATGACGCCGTTCGATTACGTCTCGGACCTCCTCATTCAGGAGGACGGTGAAGTCGCGTGTGTGGCGTTCTTCGGCTATGAGCACGCAATCCAGGCGATCATGCGGCATCCCGCGCAACTCGTGGAGTCTGACGCGATCATGACCGGTGCGCGTCCACATCCGAGGGCATGGGGGTGCCACGCGCGGTACCTCGCCCGGTACGTGAGAGAACTCGGCGTGCTCACGTGGCAGGAGGCGATTCGCAAGATGACCTCCGGACCGGCGGCTCGCATCGGGCTGTCGGACCGTGGCGTGCTGCGTCCCGGGCTCGCTGCGGATGTCGTCGTGTTCGACCCCGACACCATCCAGGATACGGCCACGTTCGAAGA
>CAZEAI010000044.1:22365-34647 GCA_964510105.1 uncultured bacterium | reverse complement strand
CCCGCGAGCGCCCACAGCGACGTTCGCGAATCTCACAGACCCACTGTCATTCCGGGCGAAGCGAAGATTCCCGCCCACACCCATGGACACTCGGCTGTCAGCCCGCGAGCAGCTTCTTCGTGTTCTTGAGACAAGCGTCGACGCATTCCATCGGCGGGAGTGCATAGCTCTCCTGCTCGATGATGTACCACTCGGTGTTGCCGATCGTATCGCACAGACGGAACAGATCCGCCCACGGAACGTCGCCCTCGCCGATGAGCGCCTTGTCGTACCCCGCTGAGTATTCCTTCAGATGCACCGTGAGGGCGCGTCCCGGATACCGCTCCACATACGGCACCGGTACCCCGCCGCCGTGCATCGCATTGCCCGTGTCGAGCTGCATCACGACTTCCTGACGCGTGCCACCGAAGAACACGTCCCACGGTACTTCGCCGCCAAGCTCGGCGAACTCGGTGAAGTGGTTGTGGTAGCCAACGTACATGCCGTGCGGCGCGACTTTGTCCACGAGCCCGTTGAAGATATCCACCGTGCGCTTCCACGCATCGATCGACTCAGTGTGTTCCGCGGCGAGCCCGGGCACGATGAGAAACTTGTTCCCGATGGCCTGGTTGAACTCGATCGTCTGTTCAAGGGCGTCGCCGAGGAGCGTATCCAGCCCTGTGTGCGTTCCGGCGACGCGCAGGCCGAGATCGTCGCACAGCGAGCGGAGGTCCGCGGCGCCCATGCCGTGGTATCCGGCGAACTCGACGCCGTCGTAGCCCATGTCGGCTACTGCTTTCAACGACGCGGGAAAGTCCTTCGCGCAGTCCTCGCGAATGGAGTAGAGCTGAAGTGCGATGGGGATTCCGGCCATGATACGTCCTCGCGGATTCGATGTGGATTCCAGCTACGGTGAGTAACGAATGTACCGGGATCGCAGCGCTCGATCCAATGCATTCGCCGCCGCGGCACCCGGCGACCGGTACGTCCGGGGGGCTCACGGTCGTATCTTATGCGTGTCTCGTCGACGGCACTCACACGATCACGGCGGAGCTTCGATGAAACCACGCGCTATCGTCCTGCGGGCAGCCGGCACAAACTGCGACCTTGAAACCGAGCACGCGTTCCAGGTGGCCGGCGCGGATGCCGAACGCATCCACGTCAACCGGGTCGCGGACGATCCCGGTCTGCTCAACGAATTCGGCATCCTCGTTGTGCCCGGAGGATTCACGTACGGCGACGACGTCGCGGCCGGGAAGATTCTGGCAAACGAACTCACCACGCGCATGGCGGAGCCGCTGCGGCGATTCGTCGAGCGCGGGTCGCTGGTCCTGGGCATCTGCAACGGGTTCCAGGTGCTCATCAAGACGGGGTTGCTCCCCGGCTGGGCGGGCGAGGAGCCGCAGTTCACCCTCACGGACAATCTGCACGGAGCATTCGAAGACCGATGGGGTTGGCTCCAGCCTGCAAGCGAGTGCTGTGTGTTCACGAGGGGCATGACGGAGCCGGTCTACTACCCGATTGCTCACGCGGAAGGGCGGTTCGTCGCCCGTGACGAGGCGGCATTGGATCGACTCGTCGCCAACGACCAGATCGCATTCCGGTATGCCCAGCCCGACGGCGCCACGGGAGATGACCCACTGGATTTCCCCGCCAATCCCAACGGGTCGGCTCGGAACATCGCCGGCGTATGCGATACGACCGGACGCGTGATGGGCCTGATGCCGCATCCAGAGCGCCACCTCTACGCAACGCAGCACCCGCGCTGGACTCGTGGCGAAGCCGGCGAAGAGGGGCACGGCGCACAGGTATTCCGCAATGCCGTGGCGGCGGCCGTAGAACACGCCGCGACGGCGTAGGGAATCGGATGCCGGACATGGAGGAAATCGGCGCCGATGGCACGTAAGAGGCGAGGGAAGGGGTCGGACATAGGCAGCCGCATCCTCGACGCGTTGAACCACCAGAAGAAGCCGATCAGCATCTCCCGCCTCGCTTCCCTGCTCGACACCCCGGATGGCGACGAAACGTTCCGCGCCGCGGTAGCCCGGCTCCGCGCGGACGGCTTGGTCTACGCCGCGCGGGGACATCACTACGCGAGCGCTCAGGGCAAGGCCGCTCGCGAGGGGCGCCTCTCGGTTCACGAACGCGGATTCGGTTTCGTCGCACTCGACGGCGGCGGCGATGACGTGTACATCGCCGCACGGCGCATGGCCGACGCGCTCGACGGCGATCGCGTTCTCATCACAACGTCGCGCAATCGCAGCAAGCCCGGGCTCACGAACGGCGAAGTGCTCGGGGTCATCGAGCGCTCCGAACGCCCCGTCGTCGGGACGATCCACCGGGGCAGCTCGGTGGACTGGATTCACCCAGACGACTCCTCGCTACCGGATATCCAGCTCGCCGGGCCGCTGCCACCGGAGGCCACCGAGGGCCTGACAATCGTCGGCCGATTGGCGCCGGTTACTCTCACCGACTCCACTCCGGTAGCGCAATTCGAGCGGGTACTCGGCTCTCCGAACGACCCAAACACAGCGATGCGGGCCATCATCGAGAAGCACGGGCTGCGCGATTCGTTTCCCGCGCCGACGATGCGCGATACCGAACGTATTCAGCGCGATATCCCGGCGGAGGAAATCGCCGACCGACGCGACCTGCGCTCCTGGGAGATCGTCACTGTCGATCCGGCGGACGCAGCCGATCTTGACGATGCGCTCTCGCTCACCCGCGACGAGAGCGGGCACGCCGTTGTCGGCATCCACATCGCGGACGTCTCGCACTACGTGGCGACCGAAAACGCAATCGACGACGAGGCCGTCGCCCGTGGTACGAGCGTCTACCTGCCGGGCCACACGATTCACATGCTGCCGAACGAACTCTCCGCCGGGGTGTGCAGCCTCCTGCCGGGTGTCGACCGACTCGCCGTCAGCGTCTTCGTGACGCTCGACGAGACGGGGAGTCCGACTGCCGTGGATATCGCGCGTACCGTGATCCAGTCGCGGGCAGAGCTGTCGTATGAGCAGGTCGAGGCCGTGCTGACCGCTGACGATGACGGCGACAACCCGGCCACAGAATTCGCGGAACTGCTCCGCGCGCTGGCCGAGGTGGCTCACGGGCTCACGGCGTCGCGAATCCGCAATGGCGCGCTCGACTTCGACGTGCCCGAGGTGAAGGTCGAAATCGGCGAGGACGGTCATGTTTCCGCCATACGCCGGCGGGATCGGCTCACCAGCCACCGGCTCGTCGAGGAGTGCATGCTCCTGGCGAATCGATCCGTAGCGCACCGGCTTGCCGGGCAGGGCTACGATCTGCTCTACCGTATCCACGATGCCCCAGATCCAGCCAAGCTGGAGGAGGTCGTCGCTCTGGCGGCGGCGCTGGGACACGTGGTAGCATCCGACGAAGCGCGCATATCCGTTGAGGAGATACAGGCGCTTCTGAAGCGAATTGCAGGCGAGCCCATCGCGCCGGTGATTGAAACGCACCTGCTCCGCGCGATGGCGAAGGCGGTCTATTCGCCGGAGAACATCGGGCACTACGCGCTGGCGATGGACAACTACGCGCATTTCACGTCGCCGATCCGGCGGTATCCGGACCTCGTCGTGCACCGACAGGTCAAGCGCATGCTGGCGGGCGCGCCATCGCAGTACGATCGTGAGGCGCTGATGGAGCTTGGTCGGAGCACCTCCGCAGCCGAACGCACCGCCGAGCAGGCCGAACGCGACGCCATAGAGGTGCGCCAGGCGGAATTCATGAGCGACCACGTCGGCGACGAGTTCGCCGGCACGATCTCCGGCGTAACGCGATCCGGGTTGTTCGTCGTACTAAGCGACTCTCTCGCAGAAGGGTTCGTTCCGGCGGACACGCTCGCTGACGATGACTACCGTTTCGACGGAGCCAAGCTCAGCCTGACGGGCCGGCGCACCCGCGCATCGTACCATATGGGAGACCCGGTGACGGTTCTTGTCGCGCGCGCCGACATCGCCCAGGGGCGCATCGATTTCGACCTAGTCGACGCTCCTCATTCCGGCAGGAAACGCGGGACCGGTCAGGAGACGGCGCGCGACGGGCGAGACCGCTCGCGACGAAAAGGCAAACGCAGCAGCAGCCGTCGCAGCAAGCGACACGGCAACGTGCGAAAGCGTCGCCGATGACTCGCGCGGCAACCACGACGGAGCGGAGCGGAGCCACCGGCGCCCTTGCGGATGTCTGCTTCCTCACACGGCCGGTTCTCCTCGGGCCTGTCTGGGTTGTCTACGGCGCCGGCGCGCTGCTTGGCGGAGCAGTGCCCGGCTGGGATCTCGTGTTCGTCTCGTTCGCAGTTGCCGGCGTGTACGTCCACAACCAACTCGCGGATGTCGCGTCCGACCGCGCGAACAGCAAGCTCTTCCTGCTCGAGTCGGGTCTCGTAAGCCGCACGGCGGCGTGGAGCCTGGCAGCGCTGCTCTGGGCGGCGTCGATAGCCTGGGCGGCGACTCAGGGGCCACGACTCTGGCTCTATCTTGTGGCGCTGGCGTCGGGCGTTTTGTACAATGCCGGCCCGCCGACCCCTTGGAAAGACCGTCCCACACTCGGCCTGACGGCGAACATTCTCGCGCACGGCGTTGTGACACTCATGGCCGGGTTCACCGCGGCGGGCGGCGCGTTCGTCGAGGGCGCTTTGGTCTCAATCCCGTACGCCGCGGCAGTGGGGTCTGTCTACCTCTCGACGACAATCGTCGACAGCATCGGCGATCGTGCATCGGGGAAATCGACCTGGGCGGTGCGATTCGGATCGCGAGCGACGGCGTGTACCATACTCGTTCTCGTCGTCGCGAGTGTCGTTGGTGCGGCCGCGCTGGACGACTGGTGGATGCTCGCCGCGAGCGTGGTTGGCGTTCCATTCGCGGTATTGCTCGCGCGGGATCCCTCGCGCGACCGGGCGGAGCGCTACGCCAAATTCGCCGTCACCGCACTGGCTGCCATGGTCGCCGCACGATGGCACGGGCTCATACTGATCGCCGCTCTGACGTTCCTTGCCTCACGCGTCTACTACCGGCGCAGGTTCGGCATTCGCTACCCGAGCTTCGGCACCGACCAGGCCTAGCCCGTTCGCCCCACCAGCCTGGCTGCGAGAAAATCGAGGTATCCGTCGTAGTCGGTCCACCGCACGGCGCAATCGACCTCGGGACACTCAGCATCCGGCGCCGTGAAGCCATCGTCGGTGACCCGCAGGCCGGTCCGCTCGAACCGCATGCACTCGCGTGAGAATGCGAGGAAGACGGCCACCGTGTCGAACAACACCGAACTCGCTGACTCGGGATCCTCCTCGCGCCCGTCCGCCCAGACGCGATAGTTCTCCATGAGCGCTCGGACAACGGGGTCGTCGCAGTCGCGGACGGCGGCGTACCGATCGCCTTCCAGCCGGACGATGCCACATGTGTCGACCGGCGTGATGAGCTTCTCCCACGGCGCGGCGAACGCGGCTCGACATGCATCGGGGTCGGCTCGAACGTTCCACTCGGCGTCGACGGCAGGCCGCCCCGCGTACCCGACGAACACGCTCCCGTACATACCGACGAATCTCGCACGCTCGGAAATACGCGGCTCACGCTCCAGGGCGGCACGGATGTTCGGACACGGCCCGATGCAGATAAGAGTCACCGGGGTATCGGATGACATGATCGCGTCGATGAGCGCGCCGACGCCGTCCCCATGCACCGCTCCGGGATAGGCGTCGAGATGGTAGTCTTCGACCCATCGTGCCTGGCGACCCAGGTCACCGTTCTGCTCGATGCCGACGCCGACGTCAACATCCGTCTGACCAGCCACCTCGAGAAACTTCGCGACGATCTTGGCGCGGTGGGCGGTGTTTCCGTAATCCGTCACGACGAGCCGGAGGTCCAGCTCCGGCGATTTGAGGAGCATCGCCAGGGCCCAGGTGTCGTCGATATCGTCGCCGATATCGGTATCTAGAATGACGGGAATCGGTTTGCCTTCGATCATGCGTTACCTCGCAAAGAGTGTGAGGCGCCGTCGTCATTCGCCGGATACCGCGAACGGCAAAGTACGCAGGCCTCCGCGGCGATCCCAACCACGCGCGAGACAACCGTAACGGCGGACGGCGGTCCCGAAGTCATCGGAACCGCCGTCTCACCGGGCAGCACTAGAGGGGAGGGCGTGGGGGGGTTACCGCAAGAGTTGCATTCGGCCCGCGAGCAGGCCGTCTCCGAAGTCCACGACGTAGACGTAGACGCCGGACGACACCGCCGTACCGGAGTCTGTCATACCGTTCCAGACGACCTCGTAGACGCCGGAGCCGTCGACGCGAACGTCGAGTACCGCAATGAGTTGTCCAACAGCGTTGTAGACACGAATCGCCACGGACTCGTGCAGATCGGCGTTCACGCGAAACCGTATCGTGGTTGTCGGGTTGAATGGATTGGGGAAGTTCCCGATCAGCTCGTACGGCGCGGGCATCGAGGATGCGTACCGCTCGGCGTCCTGGACCTCGGTCGTTGCGCCCTGCGTCGGCTGCGTGGGTGAGTCATAGCTTGTGAACGGACTCACCACGCCGTATCGAAGACTAAGCCCCACGATGGTCTCCCTCGCGCCCTCAGCCTCCGGTGTGGTCTCACCGAGCGTGTAATATTCCACAAGCAGGTGCTCAATCTTCTGCTTCGCCCAGACCTTGGGCAGGAACCGGTATCGCTCGACGACGGAGTCCAGAAGCGCGATCTCATACTGGTACTCTACCGGCGAACCGAAGGCGGTTCCAGAAAGCGTGACGGTCGTCGGCGCGGCATTCGTGTAGCGCCCCGACACGACCATCTGCTGCCCTTTGTACAGATTGGGCAGCGGGTTCGGGTAGATCTCGCTGACTCCCGCCGTCGAGAAGCCGATGCCGGTATCGAGGAGTACCGGATTCCGGATCGTGCGGTAGAAATCGGTTATGCGGGTCTCCAGCTCGTCGGCGCCGAGAAACGCCGCGATTCCATGGTTGCTGCGCGCGATCTCGGTGAGCAGCTGCGAGTTCACGCTCGAACCGATCCCGAACGTGAAGACGTGTATATCCGTCTCGGTACTCGCGATGAGGTCGTTCACGTACGCTATCAGCTCACCCGTATCGGTGATGCCGGAGGTCTGGTATCCGTCGGTGAAGAAGACGATGATGTTCGCCGTCTCAGAGGAGGCGGTGGCGAACTGAGGCACAGCCGCCCCGAATGCGCCTGAGATGTTCGTCGAACCTCCCGCGGAGAGCCCGTTGATGTACTGGAGCGCGGCCGTCTTGTTTTCGGGACTCTGGTCGACATGCTCGCTCTGGAACGTGACGATCTCCGAATTATAGCTGACTATGTTGAACCGATCGCCCTCGTTCAGGTTCTCGACGACGTATCGCGCCGCGTCGCGCGCCTGGACGATCTTGTCGCCGCTCATGCTGCCGGAACGATCGATGATGAGCGTGAAGACCTTGTCGATGACCTCCGCCGCTTCCGACGGATCGGGCTCCGCAACGAACAGGAAATAGCCGCCATGTTCGTCCGGGGTCATGGTATCGGCAAACGTCGTGCTGAGGCTGAAGAGTCCAAGCTCGTCCAGCGCAAGCGAGTAGCGCACCGCGTAATCTTCGTCGGCGGGGGCCTCGTGGACGGCGGTCTCTAGCAGTGCCATCGCGCCGGTGTTGAGCGAAGTCACGACCGGGTGCGAGCTGAGCACTGTCGCGAAGCTGATCGTGCGCGGCGACAGCAGCTCGAAACGTAGGCTCTGCCTCTCGACCATCGCCGTCTGAATGAGCCCGTAGTCGTTCGGGCACCTGAACGTCACCTCGCCGAATTCGTATGGAAGGAGCTGGGCATAGGTGAGTTCGAACCGAATCGTCGAATCCGCCGGCACCGTCTGTGTCACCGGTACGTATAGCGGGGTCTCGCCGACGTAGGCGAGAAGATCGGGGTCGGGCAGGCTGCCCGACCCAGTGCCTGGGAGACCCGGATCCTGAGGACTCGCGGAAACGACCGCGTCGTACTGGAGTCCTGCGATGTACCAGCGAAGACCGGTGGCGCTTGCGTCCTCGGGAAGCGGGAACGCGAATGTCACGGTGGTGTCCGCGCCGAGTTCGTTCCTGAACATCTGCGCGTGCGTCACCATGGCCACCTGATTCCCCACCGTGGCAGTTACGTCGCTGGACAGCAGTTGCAGGTACGTGCCGTCAACCGCATCGACTACGGCGACGGCATTCGCTTGCACGAGCGTCGCCGGCGCGGCAAGCGCGAGTAGCAGTGTGATCCATCTCATGACGGGCCTCCCAGGGCACAACGCCATACACTGGCAATGTCGGCGGGCAGTGTGACCTACTTCACAAGCAAAGGGTGTGCCCTGACGGCACCGGGGGCGGAGACGGTCCGTATGGCGGGCGTCTTCCTGTGTGTGAGGCGGATGCATGTATCGGAGGGGATACGCGCCGCCGCGGGTTTCGATACGGTTGGCCGGCGCAGTACATGAAAAGGCGGGGAGACGCATCGCATCTCCCCACCCTGCGGGCTCTTCGAGCCCGTGGCTGCTCTGGAAGCGATGCCTACTCCTCGCTGAACTGCGCGTCGAAGGCGATGTCGGACGGCTTGAAGTCCACCTTCTTGCAGAACGCGGCCGCTTCCGCCGCGCCGTGCTCGCGATCCATGCCGCTGTCCTCCCACTCGACGCTGAGCGGGCCCTGATAGCCGACGTCGTTCAGCGCGCGGATGATCGACTCGAAGTCCACGCTGCCGCGCCCGACACTGACGAAGTCCCACGCGCGACGATGATCGCCGAAGTCCAGGTGCGATCCGAGGATGCTGCCCTTGCCGTCGGGGTTCACGCGCGAATCCTTCATGTGCACGTGCCAGATCCGCTCGCCCAGCGTGTGGATGAAGTCCGCCGAGTCGACCCCCTGCCACACGAGGTGGCTCGGATCGAAGTTGAACCCGAACGCCGTATGCCCGTCCAGCGCCTCGATGGCCGCTTCGGCGGTGTACGTGTCGTACGCGATCTCGGTCGGGTGAACCTCAAGGCCGAACTTGATACCGTTGTCGACGAATACGTCGAGGATCGGCTTCCACTTCGCAGCGAAGTCCTTGTAGCCGTTCTCGACCATGTCCGGGGTCCACGGCGGGAAGCTGTACCACGCGTGCCAGATCGACGAGCCGGTGAATCCGTTCACGACGCCGACGCCGAGGTTCTTCGCGGCTTTGGCCGCGGTCTTCATGGTCTCGGTGGCCCACTTGCTCATGTCCTCCGACGAGCCCGACATCGACTCGTCGGCGACGAAGCCCGCGCCGCGTTCGTCGTTGTTGTCGCACACAAGCTGCCCGGCGAGGTGGTGCGAGATCGCCCACACGCCCAGTCCGTGCTTCTCGAGCAGCGCGCGCTTGTCGTCGCAGTAGGCCTTGCTCGCGGCGGCCTCTTCCACGTCGAAGTGATCGCCCCAGCAGGCCAGCTCAAGGCCGTCGTAGCCGAAGTCCTTTGCCATGGGCGCCAGTTCCGCGATCGGCAGATCCGCCCATTGTCCGGTGAAAAGCGTGACTTTCCTTGCCATGGAATCCTCCTCGTGAATTGCTCAGGTCGCAGCCGCTTTCGGGTAGCGCAGGAATCAAGCGTAAATGTCGGCAGGTGCGACCGCAAGCGCAAGCACGTTGCCGACTCCGCAATGAGACTTCGGGCGAGGCGTGCAATAGGTCCGGCCTGTCGTTCGACGTAATGGTAGAATCGGGAGAGAGCATGGCCAAGATCACGCGCGACGACGTATCGGAACTGATAGCCGGACGGTATCGGGAGCTGCTCGACCGGGCGCGGAGATACCTGCGGTCGGACGAGGACGCCGAGGACGTCGTGCAGGACGTGGTGCTCTCGCTCATGGAGGCGCCGCACCTGCTCGCCGGGGTGGAACGTGTCTCCGGCTGGCTCTTCACGCTCGTCTACCGACGCTGCGTCGACGTGATTCGTCGCTCCTCCCGGAGAAGCGAGAAGGAACAGGACGATCTCACGGCGGAGCTGTTCGAATCGCCGTTCGAGTTGCCGGACGGACTCGGCGACGAGCTAGCGCGCGCCGTCGCGGAGATACTTGAGACACTTCCCGAAGAACAGCGTGACGCGTTCGTCCTGAACTCGCTCGACGGGCTGACGTTCGCGGAGATCTCGGAACAGACCGGAACGCCCATGGGCACTCTCATGGCACGGAAGAAACGCGCGGTGGATCGAATGCGCGTCGAATTGGCGCAGCGCGGATTTGGTCCCGATCACACATAAGTGGAAGAAGGGGTACGACAATGCGCGGTGAACGGATATTCAAGATCGCGGGCTGGGGCCTGTTGGGCCTGTGCGCCGCAACGGGATTCGGGCTTGTGCTCGGTTACGCTGTCATGCACCTCTGGAACTGGCTCATGCCGGGGATTTTCGGACTGGGAGAGATTGGCTACTGGCAGGCGGTTGGGCTGTTTGTCCTGGCACACCTCCTGTTCAAAGGCCACCACGGCGGACCGCATCGCTGTTCGAGCCACAGCTCACATCACCGGAGTGGCAATTCACTCAGAGACAAGGTGCATCGGAGGTTCCACGCTTGTGCGGACCATGATGCGTCGGAGCAGGTCGACGAAGACAGATCGGATCAGGCGACGAACATCTAGCGAGCAACGAGGCGACCCGCCATCCGGCCGGTCGCCTCGCAGACTCACGCTACGTTACGCTTCCATCCACTTCTTGATGCGCTCAAGGCCCTGCTCGATCAGCTCCGACGCCGCCGCGTAGCTGAACCGCACGTACTCCTCGTTCTCATCCGCGGCGCGGCGCCCGAACGACGTGCGTGGCAACACCGCCACGTTGCCCTCGTGCAACAGGCGCGACTGGAACTCCTTCGCGTCCGCGCAGCCCTTGATGCGACACGCCTCGGTGACATTCGGATACGCGTAGAACGCTCCGCCCGGCAGGCGGCAACTGAATCCCGGAATCGCGTTCAGCCCATCGACGATGATCGAGCGACGGCGCTGGAACTCGGCGATCATGGCGCGCGACTCGTCCTGAGAACCCGTGAGCGCCTCGACGCCGGCCCACTGGGTGAACGTCGCCGTGCAGGAGTTCAGGTTCGTCTCGATACGGGCCTGAGCCTTGGCCAGGTCGGCGGGCATCACGCCGAACCCGAGGCGCCAACCGGTCATGGAATAGGTCTTCGAGAAGCCGTCGAGCAGCACTGTGCGCTCGACCATGCCCGGCAGCGCGGCGATGCTCTGGAAGGCACCGTCGTACACCATCTGCGAGTACACCTCGTCCGACAGCACCCAGATGCCGTTCTCAATCGCCACGTCGGCGACGGCCTGCAGCGTCTCCTTCGTGAGCACGCCGCCCGTGGGATTCTGCGGGGTATTCAGGATGATGAGCGCCGTCTTCGACGTTACGAGGCTGCGTAACACATCCGGATCGAAGTTGAAGTCCAGATCCTCACGCAGCGGCAGCGACACACCCTTCGCCCCGACCCAGTCGATGAGCGATTCGTAGATGGGGAATCCGGGGTTCGGGTAGATCACCTCGTCGCCGGGATTCACCACGGACATGACCGTGTTGAACATGATCGGCTTCGCGCCGGGAGTGACGACGACGTTCTCCGGACCGTATACCGAACCCCTGGTGCGCTTGATGTAGTCCACAACCGCATGACGTAGCTCAAGCAGGCCCTGCGACTCGCCGTAGTGGGTCTTCTCACTCTCGATCGCATCGATCCCTGCCTGCCTGATGTTCTCCGGCGTGGGGAAATCCGGCTCACCGATCGCGAAGCTCAGGATATCCCGCCCTTCCGCCTTGAGCGCATTCACTACCGCGAGCACCTCGAACGCGTTCTCGGTTCCGAGATCGTCCATGCGTTGCGCGAATCGACGTTGTTCCATGTCCAGTGTCCTTCCAGAATCGGAGTCGAGCGTGAGTGTTTCTGTCGCGGTGCTCACCACGTCAGGTATGCCGGCCGCCGCTGTGACGACAGGCATCCGAGCGTGCAGTGCGCGCTGAATCGCAGCGGCGAACCCCGATGCCAGCGGATGGTCCGCCTCGACAACGACGGGCCGGGCACCCCCAACGGCTCGCGCGAGGTCCCGCGCGTGGATGGGCTGAATCGTCGGGCAGTGGAGTACCGACGCCGCGATGCCCCGAGCGACCAGCTCGTCCGCGGCCTCGATCACGGCGTGGAGCGCCGACCCGGTCGTGATCAGCGCGACCTGGTCGCCGCACGCGTACTCGTTCGAATATCCCACCTCCAGGACATCCGTCTCCGAGGTAACGTTAGGCGCGGGGTCGTCGGGCCCCGCCACGTCT
>CAZEAI010000044.1:0-22355 GCA_964510105.1 uncultured bacterium | reverse complement strand
CCGTCCGGCCAGACCCCATGTTCTGGCCGCATCGTGCCGATCGGCTGGGCAGAACACCACGCAATCCGATGGCAGTTCCACGTCACCGACGGAAGTAGCGACGACCCGGCATCCCGGATCCGCAAGCCGGTCGGCGAGTTCTGCGGAGTCGTCGACGACCGGCTGCGCCGTGAGCCCACGGACGGCGTCTGCTGTCGACAATGACGAGCGAAGCATTCAGGGCCCCCGATCTGGTAGTGATCGGAATCGTTCAGGAGTCGGTATCGCCGTGCTCTTCCACGTGCTGCGCGATGAGCGCCCCAATCGCCATGATCTGACTGCGAATGATATCGCACGCAACGGGGCGGTCGAACTGCTCCATCGACGTCCGAGTGAGGAACTCGACATCGCGCTCGTCGAGCATGTGTTTGCGCGCCATCTCGAAGTTCACGTCATCCATGCGCGCCGAGATGCTGCCTTTGGTAACGCCGACGTCGGAGGCGTTCTCGAACATGGCGGAGTGGAACATGTCGAGCGACTCAACGTCCTCGAACCCCACCAGCAAGGCTTCCAGCCCGCCATCCTTGTACAATTCCCAGATATCTTCGTGCCGCATAGCGTTCCCCCATTCGGGATACTCGGACCATCGCCCCCCCGAAGCGATTGCGCTGTCACGGCGCACCGATGATAAGATACACGATGCCCGCAGCCGAGCAATGACTTGCGGCCCGCTTCCGCGCGGCCCATCCCTACACATGCGTAGACTCGGCGGGGGCAACACCGTATACTTATGCGATGCCCAGCACATGAGAGCCCCCGAGAGCCCCGCGTTCGAAGGCGCCGGGCGTAATCGAAGACCAACACACAGGGAGCGGATGATACTATGGGACTGACGGGCTCCTTCCGAGGGTTGAGTATCACGGAGATGCTCCAGCTCATCCGGATGGCCAA
The DNA here is from genome assembly GCA_964510105.1 of uncultured bacterium. GTDB lineage: Bacteria > Latescibacterota > MWCZ01 > MWCZ01 > MWCZ01 > CAZWQW01. The sequence continues at coordinate 21,425 of CAZEAI010000044.1, read as the reverse complement.
AAAGACGGGAGCGCTCCAGATACGCTTGAGCGACGGAGCCACGCAGACGCTGTTCTTCCGAAGCGGACAGGTCATCGGCGTCGAAAGTGGCAAGGAAAGCCTCGGCCCGATACTGTTCGAACAGGGTACGGCGACGGAAGCCGACCTGAGCGCGGCGATTGGGAAACAGAAGAAGGTAGCCAAGGGACAGCCACTCGAGCAGATTCTCATGGACTCGGGGGCCGTCGCTCCGGAATCGGTCATGCAGGCCCTCATGACGCAAGCGGAGCGAACGGTCGGCGCCCTGATCCAGGAGCGCGGCGGTCAGGTGAGTTTCAACGAGAACGCGGAGCCGGAACTCAAGCTCGAGATAGCACTCGACCTCCAGAGCATACTCATGGCCGCATCGGTCCAGGCCGATCACGACCAGAGGGAGCAGCAGGACGACCCAAGTCGAGTCTTCGCGCGCTCGGCTGCCGGAGCGGAGGCGTTTCGCACGAAGAAGATGGAACTCTGGCTCGAGGACTGGAAGGTGTTCCTCGCAATCGACGGCGTTCGAGACGTAAAGGGCATCGCGAGCAAGGCGAAGGTCGATGAGGAACACGCGACAGACAGCGTCGCCATGCTCGCCGAGCGCGGCTACATCGACGTGGCGGAGCGCGAGGAGAAGCTCAACACCGTACTCATCGTCGATGACAGCCTGACGATTCAGAAAATGGTCGAGATGGCGCTGGACAAGGAGGGGTTGAACCTTGTCACCGCCAGCGACGGGGAAGCCGCCCACCGCTCGGTAGACGAGGACAATCCGGATCTGGTCCTGCTCGATGTGATGCTGCCCGATACCAACGGCTACCGCCTCTGCCAGCAGATACGCAGCAAGGGCGGCCGGTTCGAGAAGATCCCAATCATCATGCTCACGGCGCGTGACTCACCGCAGGATGAGAATCTCGGGCGTCACGCCGGCGCAACAGCCTACATGACGAAGCCGTTCAGTCCCGATGACCTTCGAGACAACGTCCGCAAAGCGCTGGGTGGCTAACACGGAGGTATCGGCGGATGGCCAAGATACTCGTTGCCGACGATAGCGGTACGGACCGGGCTCTGATCCGGAACGCACTGCGAGACCACGCGATCATCGAGGCGACGAATGGCGAGGAAGCGCTTGAGCGGGCACGCGATTCCCGTCCCGACGTTGTCGTGATGGACGTCGTGATGCCGGAGAAGAACGGCTACGAGACATGCAGAGAGCTTAAGCGCGCGCCGGATATAGGCGACATACCGGTGGTCCTGATCTCCACGAAGGATTCGCAGACCGACAGGGACTGGGCCGTGCGTCAGGGAGCCGACGCATATCTCTCGAAGCCGTTCACCGACCATGAACTCACGAGCATCGTCGCGCGGTTCGTGGGCGATTCAGGTGGTACGTGACGTGAATTTCGATCCGCAGTCGCTCGACATTGCCGCGTTGTTCACGGAGCAGGTCGCCGAGGAGGACGACGAGCTTTGGCAGATCGGTCGCCAGTACGCTCTTGTCGAGCTGGCGGACCACGTACTGGCCGTGGACATCACGGCTACGAGCCAGATTTTCGAACGGCCTCAGATCACGCCCGTGCCCAACACCCCGGAATTCATCCAGGGCGTGTGCAACGTACGCGGCGACATCTTCTCCATCGTCGACATACGAACACTCCTGGGCTTTCCCGCCATCGATCAGGCTGCGCACCCGGACCCGTTGGTCATCCTGCTGGAGGGGTCCACGTATCCCTGCGGGATCACAATCCAGGCAGTGAGCGAGTTGCTGCGGATACCCGATTCCCAGATCGTGGAGCAGACCGCGGAGATTCCGTTCATATCCGGCATCTTCCGTCGCGGACAGGATAGCGTCCTCCTCCTTGGTGTGGATGATCTGCTGACGAGTCCGGAGATGACGCAGTACCAATGAGTGCGTTAGCGCAGCCCATGCCCGGTCAACCGGCTGCGCTCGAACGATGCCCCGACGGAGGGGGCGCCATGAGCGTCAAGATGGTCGACGAAATGCTGACGATCTTCGCCGACGAGATCGGGGAGCTGCTCGAAACGTTCGCCGACGACGTTGCCGCTATGCGCGAAGATCCCACGAATCCGGAGGCGATAGACCGGCTCCACCGCGTGGCCCATACAATCAAGGGCACTTCCGCGATGATCGCTCTGCGGGCCGAGCAGGGGGCGCTGGCGAAACGGCTCAAGGCGCTCAGCACGTTCGGTCGGGTAATCGAGCTGCGTCTCGCCGCGGCGCGAGACGGCATCGCCCCGCTGACCTCCACCGTCGTCGACGTCATCGAGCTGCTGCCGGATACTCTCGCCCCAATGGTGGAGTCGGAATTCCAGAGCGGCGGCGACCTGATCCCGGACGCGATCAGCCGCCTTCACACGGTGGTCGAGTCCGGCCGCGGACAAGCCGCTGAGCGCACACTCGACGCGGACGACCTCGAGGCGCTTTTCGACGCCGACGTCCGCGCCCGGAGCGAATCGACGCCGGCGCCGACCACGCAGCCCGCTGCCCGGGACGAGCACGCAGACTGGCTGGTAGAACAAGTCGGCGGCGACGAACTCGCGGAGGAGCGTCCGACATCCGAGCTACTTGCTGGGCTGGAGGCGGACCTGCCCCGTGGCAGGAAGGAACCGGCCGCGTCGCTTGAGGATTTCCGCGGCGACGCCCCACCGCCGGAGGTGAAGCACGCGCCGCCCCAAGCAGCACCCAGCGCTGAACCCGCAGATGAATTCGACGCCGTCAGCGAGCTGGTGGACGAGTACGTCAGGCCGGGCGCGCAGGCGTCGGCGCCGGTGGTCGAAGAACAGGCGGAACCCGCACCCGCGCCGACTCCCGATTCGCCTGATGACGACGATGACGACGGTGACGACCTCGATTTCGACGCGGTCAGCGGACTCGTCGACGAGTTCGTTGAGAACGGACCCAGCGCCGCACACGAGCAGCCGACAGGTTCCGAACCACCAGAGGTCGACCCGATCGTGGACGCGCTGTCGCATCTCGACGGCGACGAGGGCGTAGAGGAGGCTGCGAAGGAACCTGGTGACTCCGATCTGGATGATCTCCTGGGCCTGGACGATTCAGCGGCGAGCGAAGCGGCTCCGGAGCCAAGTGTCGCCGCCGACGAGGCGGTACCGCCGGAACCGCGGAGCGCTGACGGTACTCCCGTGGAACTCGACGAGATGCTCCAGGTCTACGTCGACGAGGTCGACGCGCTGCTGGATGAGATGCGGCCGGCAGTGTCGTTGCTGGCGTCCGACCCGGCGGACGCGGACTCGTGGCAGATCGTGCGGAGGTGCGCCCACACCGTTAAGGGCAGCGCCGCTATGCTCGGTTACGAACGGTTCCGGGAGTGCGGTCTCAACGCGGAAGAGTGCGCCGACGCGATCATCGACTCAGGCGGCGCAACACATGCGACCATCGGAATGTACATGGCCGTCACGGAGTGGCTTAGCGCCTCGCTGGAGGACATTCGGCGCGGGAAGGACCCCGCCCGGCTTCCGGCGCCGCCGCTCGTAGAGCCGCCGGACCCGGTTCCGGACATCCGCCCTCAAGCGGATAGTGAATCCGCGGCAGGGGTCGAAGCCGAAACGAAAGAAGACGCTCCGGATGAGGCGATGCGCTCGATCTTCATCGAGGAATCGACGCGGCTCCTGGAACAGCTCAGCCAGGAACTGCTCAGCCTGGAGAAAGACCCTACCGACGCGGAGACGATCAACACGGTTCTCCGGATTGCCCATACGCTGAAAGGCTCCGCCGCCACACTGGGATACTCCCGTTCCCAGGCCGTCGCTCACGGCATGGAGGACATTCTCCAACTGGCACGCGATGGAACGGCCGCTCTCGACGGTGACGCCGCGGACACACTCCTTGCTGCATCCGATCGCCTCGACATGCTGACGAAGGACATCTACCGATCCGGTGTCGAGGAGAGCGAGGCCGACGACACACTTGCGTCTCTGGGCGACGCCCACAACCGGATGGTGTCCGGAGAGGCGCCGAAACCGAACGCGGCGCCATCGGGCCTGGGCGAAGTGACAGGTATCGACGGCGGCAGGCAGAGCGAAGAGATCGTCGCGCTACGAGGAATATTCCTGGAGGAGTCGCGCGAGTTGCGAGACGCGCTGGGACGAGATCTTGTGACGCTGGAACGGCACCCCGACGACGCCGAGACGATCAACAACGCGCTTCGCACCGCCCACACGTTGAAGGGCTCGGCGGCGATGCTCGACTTCGAGCGTACCCGCTCGCTCTCCCACGCGATGGAAGACTCTCTTCAGGCCGCGAGAGACACCGGGGCCGCTATCACCCCGGAAACGGTCGACATCATGCTCAACGCGCTCGACGTCATCGAGCGGATCGCGGACGCGGTCGAGCGTTCGGGCATCGAATCGACCGACGAGAATGTCGAAGATCTCGTGGCCCGGCTTCGCGGCCCGTCCGGCGAGCCGCAGGTCACGAAAGCCGCTGCGGCCACTCCCGCAAAGCCCGAAGCCCCCGCGGTCCTCGTCGAGGAAGAGCCGGAGCCCACACCGGCCGAACCCGCTCCGCCGGAGCAGGTCGAGCCGAGCATTCCGGTGCCAGAGGACCGCGAGGAGTTCATCGACCTCACGCACGAGCTGCAGACGGAGATGGCTCGATCGCTCATCGCGCTGGACGTGGACGCCTCGGACGACAGGGCTCGCGCGGCGTTCTCACGCTCTGCGGAGGCGCTGGTTGAGGGTGCGGAGCACTTCGAGTACGAGCGGATAGGCCGAATCGCTCCGGCCCTCCTCGCTGCGATGCAGGCCGCGAGGACACAGGGCGACACGATCAGCAAGGCGGCGCTCGACGCGCTGAACGACGGCGTCGAGGTCCTGGCTCAGGCGCTCGCATCCGTACGAACCGACGGCACCGATGACGCTCCCGGAATCGAGGAGGCCGCAGCGTTTTTTCAGGAGCCCGAGATAGTCAGGCGCGCGGGCGAATCAAGCGAGCGAGCGGAGGCGGTACCGGCTCCGACGCCGAAGACGGAAGCAGAGAGGGCCGCGGAAGAGGATCAACGGCTCAAGGATGAGCGCCGTGGTCGGTCCCGCGCCATAGAAGTCGACTTGGACAGGCTGAACCGGCTCATGAACCTTGCTGCCGAACTCGTGATCTCCCGCACGAGGCTGAGCAACGAACTCGATCAGCTTGGGGGCATCGTATCGGATCTGGACACCGAGGGCGACACCCTGACCAGCATCCAGCACCGACTCGCGGAACTGAAGACCGAGATCGGCGATGGAGGAGGAAACGGCCACGACGCTGAGGAAAGGCCCGCAGCCGGAGTACTCGAGGATTTCTCCGACGGGGAGTTCGACCGGTTCACCGACGTGGACGTCGTCTCGCGCGACCTTCGAGACAGCTCGGCGACGATAGCCGAACTCACCGACGAATTCGGCGGGATGGCGTCGAACTTCGACCTCAATATCACGCGAATCAGCACGATCGCGAAGGATCTTCACGACGAGATACTTCGCGTCCGCATGGTCCGTGTGGAGCGCGCGTTCACGCGCCTCCCACGCATACTTCGCGATGCGGCCCGGGCGGAGGGGAAGCAGGTCGATCTCACGCTCGAAGGCGCTGAGACGGAGATCGACAAGAACATCCTCGAAGCGCTGAACAACCCGCTGCTCCATCTCGTTCGGAACACTGTGAGCCACGGCATCGAAAGCCCGGAAGCGCGTGAGGCCGCAGGCAAACCGGCAGTCGGCGAGGTGACGGTTCGCGCGCGCCAGGATGGCAACCACGTTGTGCTGGAGCTGTCGGACGACGGCGGCGGCATCGATCCGGACGCGATGCGTCGCACGGCGATCGAGCGACTTGTCCTGACACCGGACCAGGCCGGCGCGCTAAGCGACAGCGAGGTGATGGAACTCATCTTCGAGCCAGGTTTCAGCACGGAGAAGGAGGTCGACGAACTCTCCGGCCGAGGTGTGGGCCTGGATGTCGTGCGCAACGTCACGAATCGCTTCAACGGATCGGTGAGCGTCGAAAGTGCGATCGGCGTCGGTACGACGTTCCGAATCACGTTGCCTCTGACGCTCGCCATCGGGCAGGCCCTTCTGGTGAAGCTTGGAGGGCGAGCGTTCGCGCTCCCGCTGGCATCGGTCTACCAGATTGAAGACCTGCAACCGGACGACATCTCCTATATCAAGGACCGCCCGTACGTCTATCGGGATGAGACCCCTGTGCCCATAGTCCCCCTTGGCGTGTCACTCGGAGTGACGGATGTCGCAGTTCTCTCCGAGATCTCACAGCCGGTCGTGCTCGTGCGCGAGGGCGAACGCCATGTCGCCCTGGCGGTGGACGAGATACTCGGTCGCGAGGACATCGTCATCAAGAATCTCGGCGGACACCTGCGACGGGTTCCCGGGATATCGGGCGCGACGATTCTGGGCGATGGGTCCGTCGTGATGATACTCAACGTCCCGTATTTCCTCAGCCCGGTCGCCACGCAGAAGCGTGAGCGCATCGCGGTAGAGCCACCGGCTCGCTCGGACCGGAAGCGGAGTCGGCGCAAGTCGGCGAAGACGAAGCCCAAGGAATCGGCACCGGTGGCGCCCGAGCCGCAGCCGGCCGCGGTTCGGCGTTCGATCCTGGTTGTGGACGACTCAGTCAGCATCCGGAAGTACGTCTCCGGCGTCCTTGAGCGGAGCGGTCACAACGTTACCACAGCGAACGACGGGCTCGACGCCTGGCAGAAGGTGCAGGAGGGGGCGTTCGATCTCGTCATCAGCGATCTTGAGATGCCCCGCATGCACGGCTACGAGCTTATCGCGGAAATCAAGAAACTTGAGCGGACAAGGAACATACCCGTGGTCTTCCTCACGGCGCGCGCCGGAGAGAAACACCGTCGCATGGGTGTGGAGCTTGGCGCGGCAGCGTTCCTGAACAAGCCCTTCGGCGAACCGGAGCTTGCGAAAATCGCAGAGGAGCTCCTCACGCCATGATGCCACTCGGTGGCACGATCCGCCTGCTACTCTACCGAATTGCGGGACAACCACTTGCCTCGCCATTGGACGAGCTGCGGGAAGTGGTCGACGCGCCGGAACAGCGAATCGACACGGCTGAGGACGAACAGTCATCCGATGTGCGAGTTGTCTCCCTTGCCGGGCTGCTGGACCTGCCCGATGTCGCGGACGATTCGGGCCGGGCCAAGCCACTGCTCGTGGTGGATGGCGGAGCGGATTCGATAGGCCTGCAGGTCGACGCTGTGCATGGGATGATAGCCGCGCAGGGGATATTTCCGGTGCCGCACACGCTCTCAAGCCTGCCGCCGGGCACCATCATGGGCGCAACCGTGATGGATCTCCCGAATGGAGACAAGCAACGCCTCAATGCCGGCGACCAAACGGCGGGAGCGGCGCTTGACGCGTGGGCGCGCGAGGAGGAATCTGAGGGGCAGGATGTGTCCGGCGGCGCGATCGTGCTTATCCTCGATCTGACGGCGCTGGTCCGCCTGGTGGAGTTGCCGGACGAGGAGGCGTAGCCGATGGCGGGATCAGCGCTGCTCATCCTCGGATGGCGGCTCGGCGACAAGCTGTTCGGTACGGAAGTAACCAACGTCGTCCATATCGAGGAGGATCTGCGAACGCACCGGATCCCACGTCCAGCACCGGGCGTGGCTGGCCTGGCTCACTATCAGGATCACGTCCTGCCGGTAATGGATCTTGCGTATGTGCTGCTAGGCGAATCGGACCATCGGTGGATGGGAAGCACCAAACATTTGATATTCCAGAGCAATACGCGCTTTCTTGCGGCTCGTGTGGACTCGGTGGTACAGATTCACCCGGTCGCGACCGACGAACTGGAGACCTGGCAGACGCCGCCGGAGCATCCCGCAGCGCGATTCGTGCGCGCGGTGCTCCCACTCGGTGATACGACGCTATGGCTTGTGGACGTGCGTCGCCTCATTCGCGAGACGATGCGGTCGCACACTACCCCCGCGAAGCGAGACTAGGCAATGGCAGAAGAGCAGCGCGTTCTCGTCGTAGACGACGAGGATGTGATAACGTGGGCGATCTCGCACGGACTTACGCGTCCGGGTGAGATCGAGGTCGAGACCGCCGCGAGCGGAGAAGAAGCGCTTGAGGTGATGAAGGCCGCTTCGTTCGATCTGGTGATCACCGACATACGGATGAAGGGAATGACCGGCTTCGAGCTGCTGGGACACATCCGGACGTTGTACCCGGAGACGGGCGTGGTCGTGATGACGGCCTACGGTTCAGTGGAGGCAAAGCGAGAGGCCAACGAGCGCGGATCGCTCTTCTATCTCGACAAGACGTTCGAGATGGACGAGATGCGCCAGGTGGTCCGCGACGCCTTGGAACAGGTTGGGCGCACGCGGGCGCTGAAGGAGCAGCAAGGCGAGGGTTTCAGTGGCGAGATCTCGAACCTGAGTCTTGTCGACATGGTGCAGCTCCACTGTCTGGCCCGCAACACCGCGCTCATGGAAGTGAGCGCTCCGAATCGCGCCGGCGTCATCGGGTTCGAGGAGGGGGAGGTGGTCTCGGCCTCTACCGAGGACGGACTCGCGGGAACCGACGCCTTTCTCGACATGCTGTCGTGGACGGGTGGCCAGTTCGAGACACTGAATCGCACACCCGCCGAGCGGAACATCGAAGACAGCTGGGAATCGCTTCTCCTTGAGGCGAGCGACGTAATATCGGATGCCGCCGCGCGCGGAGCCGGCTCGGCCGAAGCACCGGGAAGTGCGCTCACCGACGATCAGCCGGCGGCGACGGACATCCACACGATCCTTGAGGATCTCGCGGTCGAACAGGGAGTGATGGCGGCGTTCGTTGCCGGCGATAGCGGCGTAGTGATCGACGGTGTGACCACGACGTTTGAGGGAGACGCGGAAGTCGTGGGAGAGCTGGCGCGCACCTTTCAGGTCGTCGACCGCGTCCGTGCGGAGGTTGAACCGGACGCCACTCAGAACCGCACGATACTCCAGTTCGACCGGACTCGGGTTCTTTCACTGGAGGTTGGCGAGACGGCGGTGTATCTTATGATTATCAGCGGACCGACCGGCCAGCTTCCGCATCTGTTGCAGCTCATGGCGGTCGCATCCAAACAGCTCGAGAGATTCGTATGAGAGTGCGGATTTGCGTCACTACGTGACCGACGTACGTTGACCTGTCCCAGCACATTACGTACATCTTTGAGGAGTCGGCGTTCGGAGCAGTCCGCACGCAACGGCATCGGGCTCGCTCAGCATAGTTGGCCGCCCCCTGCTGAGAAGTGCCTAAGGCTGCAAGAACGCCCAGGGAGGGGCATGGCATGATCGATGTGTTGCACGAACTCGGCGAAGTCGAAGGGATAATCGGAAGCCTCATCGTCGATCCCGACGGCATGACGATTGCCCAGAATATCGAGGCCGACGCAGATCTCGTCGCCGCCGCCTGTGTTCAGATCGTCAACGCAATACGCGACGCGCTTGCCAAGCTTGAGGAAGACGAACTCATCCAGGCCCTGATAGAACCGGCGGAAGGCAAGATATTCCTGCGCGAAATCGTCGGCGTGGGAACGCTCGTTGCACTGTCGGAACGCAGCGTGAACGTTGGCCTGATACGGCTGGCCATGGCCAGCGCAGGCGAGAAAATACGCGCAATCCGCGACTCACTGTGAGGCTCGCATACCGGATCCCGGCGGCACAGTCCGACCGAGTCGACCCGTGGCGAGCCCAGCCCCCCTCACGAACGGCTCCCGCGTCTCGCGCTGATAACTTGCGCTCCGAATGGGAGGCAACCGCATGCCAACAATAGATCATGCCAACAAGGAAATCAGCTGCAAGATCGTGTACTACGGCCCTGGTCTGTGCGGAAAGACGACCAACCTGGAGATCATCCATCGAGAGGTACCGGGGCAACAGAAGACCGGTCTGGTCTCGCTCGCTACCGAGAAGGACCGCACCCTCTTCTTCGATTTCCTACCGGTGACGCTGGGCGAGATCAAGGGCTTCAAGATCAAGTTCCAGCTATACACTGTTCCTGGCCAGGTCTACTACAACGCCACCCGCAAACTCGTCCTGAGCGGGGTGGACGGCGTTGTCTTCGTCGTGGATTCCCAGCGGTCGAAACTCCAGGAAAACATCGACATGATGGAGAATCTGCGGGAGAACCTCGCGGAGTATCGCATCAACCTCGATGAGCTTTCCCTCGTGGTGCAGTACAACAAGCGCGATCTGCCCGATCTCGTCCCGATCGACGAACTCCAGAACACCCTCAACAAGCGCGGAGCTCCGTCCTTCGAATCGGTAGCGGTCGACGGGAAAGGCGTAAGGGAAACGCTCCGCTCGATCGCGACGGAGACGCTTGCTCGAGTGGGCAAACGAACGTCGTCATCCGGCGACGCCGCCGCGAAGACGCAGGCGCGGCCAGCGCAATCCACAGGCGGCGCGACGACTCAGGCCGAGCCCAGAAAATCGATATTCAAGAAGTCGGGGAATGGCTGATAGCCGCGAGATGCCCTAGCAGGTGGATCGCACGCCTGGTCGGGACCGACGTACGAAACGTAAGCGCGCAGTCGCTGATTGGTTGCCGTTGACGGAGGACATAGAAACATGGACAGTGGACTGGTCATCTACGACGAGCAGCTAACACGAATCAACGAGTCGATCAGCCGTCTGCTTAAGGAATCCGACGCGAAGTGCGCGCTTCTCGTGAACAAGGACGGTCGCACGCTGGCGAAGCAGGGCTTCACCCGGACGATGGATACCGACCAGCTCGGTACGCTCGTAGCCGGAGCATTCTCCGCGACGAGTCGCGTCGCGGAACTCATCGGCGAACCCGAGTTCTCCGTCATGTTCCACCAGGGCAAGCACGACCACATACACATCGCGCTCGTCGACGACAAGACGCTGCTGGTCGTAACGTTTGACGACAGAACAACCGTCGGAATGGTTCGTCTCGTGTGCAAAGCGGTCGGAGGCGGCCTCGCCGGCGTCATGGCGGACGTGTATCAGAACCCCGCCGAAGACCAGGATCTGGGATCTCCTGACGAGATCGCTGACAGCTTCGATGACGTGTTTGGCAAGGAGGAGTAGCGGAGGAGGCGTTCGGTGGACGCCCCGCATTGCCGGACACCTTCGGATGCCGGCCAACCGCGAACAGCATGAAGGGTCGTTCACGTAACCACGGCCGGTTCCTACTTCTGACCTTGGCATCGCTCGTCGCTGCGCTATCGTTTATCTCGCCTGCCCACGCCGCGTTCGTTGTCTACGCGGATAGCTGGGTTACGCCGACGCAGGCTCAGGAGCAGGCGTCGGTCATCAATCGCGCCCTCTCGATCAGCACAGCCACCTACGAGCGCGCCACCGTCGAACAACGCGTCTTCTGGCGCGTCCGCGTGGGATATTTCCGCTCCCGGCAGGACGCGATGGACGCTCGAAACCGCCTGACGGCACGCGGCATATCCGACTCGTGGATGCGCGAGGTCCCGGACGCCGACGTCCCCGGCCTCGCTCCTGCACGCCCGCCGGCACCTCCGACAGCCCGCCTCGACACCGTCAAGGTGGACTCGCTCACACGAACACTCGTGGACTCGATCTCATTCCTCACGCGCCGAGCCGTGGACAGCCTCGGACATGCCTCCGAACAGCGTCTGGACGAGGTGATCGAGCGGATGCGCAGCAGGCTCTCCGCCGACGTGATGCGGCAGATCGAGCAGGATCGATCCAGCGAGCGGCTTACGTACGTCACGCAGATGGAGCAGGCGCAGATGACGCGCGCGCTCCTCGACGAGATGCACGCCAATTTCGACGCAATGCGCGACAGCCTCCAGCGCGTGCATGAGGAACGTCTTCGCCTAGATGCGCTGAGGCCAGAAATCAGCGGCTCCGTCACCGGCGTCGCGAGCGCTACGCACGAGCGGCCCGAAAGCTCCAACCGGCAGATGCGGACCTTCGGTACGACAGCGGACATCCAGCCATTCATGAGAGCGCTATGGGCAGGTGATCGCAGCGAGGTGGTCGTGGAGTTCGCCGCCTTCAGGACTGAAGCGCACCTCGGAGAGGCGTACATCCTGTGGGACGCTCGGCAGAGCGAGCAATCCTCATCGACCATCGGGATTGGGCTGTTCGGCGCGCCATACGGTCTGGAATCAACCAACCCGTCGGAGTATCGCCTACCTGCGGCGAGTATCATCGACGAGTACCGTCCGGGCGCGTTCACCGGTCTCTGGCTGGAACCGTACCGCTCACCCGCCGCCCGGTTGCTGCTGATGCCATATGGATCGTGGGACCTCGACCGCGACCAGGTAGGCGGACTGGCGCAACTCCGGCTCACGCCCGGCAATTGGCGAATCGAGGCGACAGGAGTCGCCGAGCGGTGGCGCGGCGGCGACCGCGACGAAATCCTGCACCGGTACACGATGGGCGTGGTCGTGGAGCGGAGTACTGACGTGTGGGAGGTGGGAATCGAGGCGCGCTCCACAGATGCCAGAGCGCCCGCTGCGAGTGGGCGGGACATGGTGGCGGCAACGGACCGCGGTGAGATCCTTCTCACATTGTACCGCCGACTCGGAGACACTTGGGGGTGGGCGCTCCAGGGCGCGTACGTCGACGTATACGACGATTTCGTGCACTACACGATACCGGAGCGTTTTGCCTATGACATGTTCGCTGTGGCGACGACCGGTCCCGTCTTCCAGCTCGGCGATCGCATGGCGATCCGCGCCGCCTACACCTACGTGTACCGCGACTATGAACCGCTCGGCGACAGCGAACGGAGTCACACGCACTCGTTTGCCGTCGCGTTCAGCCACACATTCTGAGAGTTACGCGACCCGCTACGTTGCGTTGATCGATAGCGCACCCACCGATATCGCCCGCTCGTATCCCACCGACCGAAACGCTCTGCGCGAGATGGAGTTGCGGTCCGACACCAGTGCAATGGGCACCATCTCCTTCGCGACGATGCGCTGCGCGGCGGCGGAGATGATGTACTTGCCCAGCCCCCGGCCACGGTGCTCGCGAGCGACGTAGATGGGGCTGCCCGAGAACGGCGTGCCCTCGTAGGGATGGAGCGCCCCCGCGGCGACCACTCTGTCGCGATGCGCGATGAGGATCTCGATGGGGTCCTGCATCCACTCAGCCAGGTCGGGATCAAGGGCAATCCTAGCCGATGCGCGATGGTACGGCGACGGGAGCGGCATCCGATGCGGCGCGACGTCGAGTGAATACACCTCGCCGAAGCGCATCCGCGGATCGCTCTCGCCGCCAACTGCCGCCTGCATCGCGGCGAGCGAAGGCTGACGAACGGCTGACATGGCGTCACGCCACTGTTCGGCGATGGATAGCACACGGGTTCCGGCGCCCTCCACTTCGAGAGCGATATCCGTGCGGGAGCCGTGACTGTTCGGCAGCTCCGGGGATACGTACAGCGAGGAGGAGGGCGATTCGGCGTCGAACTTGGCGGGATCGACGCGCAGGTACATCGCCATCAGCGCTCTGCGATGGGCGTGAGTCAGGCTCATCGGTCTTCCCGCCCTCGCCGGCTATCGTCGCGACGGCGGCACGATCATATCGTGACCGGCCCGAACGCGGGCGCCGCCAGGTCCGCCCTGTCCGTGAGATTCACCGCGGGATTCAGGCCCAGCGCGTACCAAAGCTCGCTCAGGTGCGGCACCGGTTCCTCGAACGTTATGACGACGGTGTCGAGGTGCTCATCGTCCACCACCTGCGACACCATGGCGAGGTCTTGCCCATCCTTGCGTGCCCAGAACCCTCGAACATCGTGCTTCGGCACGAGCCCTTCGTTCACGTCGGAGAACATCACGCGGAGCTTCGTCCGATCGCGATCCGCGAACCGCGCGCTGACGAGTCGGGGACCTCGTCTGTGGTCGTCGCGTCCGTGGACGAGCATCTCCGCAACGTATGCGAGACGTCGCCCGAGTCGCCTCTGGGACCGCGTGTCTATATGGATGATGTCGTCCAGGCCGGCGTCGACAACGCTCACCATAGCCGCCGGCGCCAACGACGCTTCAATCTCCACCTGGTCTCTCTGAAGCGCGTTCCAGTGCACCGAGAGGTCGTCTCCGGTGAAGAACGGACCGATCTGAACGTATGCGAACGGGAGCGCTGGATGATCCAGGTCGCGGCGCACTGCTGCGACGAAGGACTTCATCCGCTCCCGATACAGGCCCTGATTCTCGCCGTTGGCGTCGGACTCACCCTGGTACCAGATTATCCCCGCCACCTTGCCGCCGACCATGGCCACGCGCCGGACCATCGCACCGTAGAGCGACCGCCCCCCTTCCGAGAGCTTGTCGGGAGACCACTGGTTCATGCTCGTGCCGCCGTGCGAGCATACAATCAGGCCGATCGGCACGTTCGTGCTCTTGTGGAGCGCTTTACCGAACGCCACGGCGGGACCGGCGCCCTGCCGACGGAACCGTCGATCGTACCGGGCCGTGTCACGCAGCTTGGTGGGATCGTCCGTGGACCAATGGACCGGGTCGACCGCCTCGTTGTACCAGCAGAGCGGGTCTGCCGCGGTATCCCACCGATCGTCGAAGTAGAATGCATGAACGTTCCTGGAGGGCGGCTCCACGCCGATCAGCTTACCGCAGCCATCCATGTTCGACTGTCCGGCGGTGATCCAGATATCGCCGACAAGGAGACGGCTCACCGACGCCCTGCCAACGACAGTGCCGTCGCTTACCAACTGTAGTTCGAGTGTGTACTCGCCACCCACGGGCACGCCTTCAAGCGAACCAGTCGCGCAGGAGCCGTCGCTGGCGCCGATTTCACTCCAGGCGGCAAATCCCGGTGCCTCGCCTCCGCGAAGTCGAGCGGAGAGCTTTCCGGTGGCTGTCGCGGAGGCGCGGACCTCTATGGTACCGGAATCGCCCTCGCGCTGAATGACCGCGCCTGTCAACGGCGTTTCGACGGCGCTGATCGCGCCGGTGACGTGCGTCGTCATCTAACGTGCCTCCGCAGATGTGATAGGGTGAGTCGAAAACCAGATGCGTACGCGAACAGGTGAAAAAAGCAGGTCGTTACCTATGAGAAAATCCGCCATATGAGTCGCTGGTGCAACGGCTCGATCCATGCAGATGTCGCGGAAATATCGGAACGCCGCTTGTCGGCACGAACGGGGGCTCAGTTCGGCACCGCGCGGACGCCGCCGTACGTCACGCTTGATCGGCCTCGTCCACCATAGGGTCGGCGAGACGTCCACGGAAGATGAGCGAGGCGCATGACCACGCTCCCACCGCGGTTAGTGTCAGTGTGGTAAACGCAGCGGGCAACATCAGGCGGGCGCCGCCGATGGCACCGACCGTGACGTTCATGAGCAGCACCCCGCCGAGGAGCGACAGCAGAGCGATGAGTACGCGCCATCGGCGGAAGCGGATCAGGGCCGCGGCACCAGCGACCATCAAGGCAAGGAGTCCCGGGGAGGCGCCTCCGAACACGATGCGCGTCAGCTTGGTCGACAGAGTCGGGAACTCTATGAGGTACTCCTTGCTCGGCGAGGCCAAGTACGTGATTGAGCTTCGGAACAACGCGGGAAGGAACCCTCCGGCGCCACGGTTGAAGAAGGAATCGGCCTGCGCCTCGTGCCAGCGGACGAGTTCGAGTTCCGAACTCAGCGCGCCTGAGCGGATCGCGTCCTCATACCTCTCGAACGCATCGTCGACAAGCCTGCGATGGACTGCCTGAACGCCGCGCGACGCGACGTGTGTCGAGTAGTACACGTGGCGATGGAAGGCGGTATGGGTGTTGATCGTCGCGACGCCGGTCTGCTGGTAGACGTGCACCGTCCATGCCAGCGGCATCGCTATCGCAGCCACAAAGAACGCCACCGGGACGGTGAAGAGCGCGCGCCGCCGTTGCGGCCAGACCATGGCCAGGATGGGCCACAAGATCATCGCCAGAAGTGCCGCGGGCCTCATGATGGTAGCTAATCCAACGAGCAGCCCCCCCACGACCGCGTCACGTATCGGCCCATCCCTCTGCACGCAGCGCACCACCATGAACAGCCCCGCGGTCACCAGCGCCATCGCAGGCATATCTGTGAGCAGCAGCGGCGACACGGCTACGCTGGTCGGGTGAACGGCGGCGAGCAGGCCGACTGCGGATGCGATCTCAGCTCTGAGCCCCAAGCGGCGGGCGATCAGGTACGTCGATGCGGCGAACACGGCAGCGAAGACGGGGTTCATCAACACAGCCCACGGAGTCCCGACGGCCGTGCGGGTTACGGTGGCAAACAGCGCGAGCATAGCCGCGTAGCCAGGCACTCGGAAATACCGCATCAGCCCCAGCGGATCGTCTGACGCGGTTGCGTACCGACCGCGCAGTACCGACTCGGCGCCTTCGACGTAGTGCTGCGTATCGGATGCCGCGAGCCACCACTCATCGATCGGGGAGAGTATCCATGTTGCGCCAATGTAGGCGAGATGCGTAATCCCGGCGGCGACGGCCACCCAAAGCCAGACGGGGAAGCCCATCCACGTGTCGGCCCCGAGCCGCGCAACCACACGTTCCCAGCGGTAGCCCGGCTCAGCCGCCGATCGATCGTAGCCCTTCGACGAGCGCATCGATATCCTCGTGAGAGCGCTGTTCCGTGACGGCTATCTGCAACTGGGACGGGTCGCCGCCGAACATCGCCATGTCGACGCCGGCCAGTATCCCATCCTCGAGGAGCCGGTCGACGATCAATCGCGCCGGAACCGGACATTGCACGCAGAACTCCATCAGGAATGGGGAGTCATGCGCGAGGCTGTAGCCATCGAGATCGGAGATAGCATCGGCTGCATGGTGGGCGTGCTGCGCGCACGTCTCGGCCACTGAACGCAGCCCCTGCGGCCCCATGAGCGACAAGTAGACCGTCGCGGCGAGAGCCATGAGGTTCTGATTCGTGCAGATGTTCGACGTCGCTTTCTCACGCCGGATGTGTTGCTCACGCGTCTGAAGCGTCAGCACGAACGCCTGGTCGCCGCGAGCATCGAGGGTTCTGCCGACAAGCCGTCCGGGCATGCGCCGCTTGAGTTCGTCGGTGCAGGTGAACAGACCAAGCACCGGCCCGCCGAACTGCTGCGCGATGCCTATCGACTGCCCCTCGCCTACGACGATATCGGCCCCCTGCATCCCGGGAGATCTCAGCACGCCCATGGCAAGCGGATCGGCGGATACCACCAGTAGCGCGCCATGCTCATGAGCAGCATCGGCAAGCGGCTCGATCTCCTCTATGATACCGAGGAAGTTCGGCTGTTGGACCACGACACACGCGGTCGCGTCATCCAGGAGGCCGCGGACAGACTCAATGTCGGCCCGCCCGTCGGCCGCCTGAGGGTCGACGAACTCCAGATCGATTCCCACGGCGCACGATTCAAGCACGTCGCGATACCACGGATGCACAGGGCCGGCGAACAGTATCTTGTCGCGCCGGGTCTGAGCATGCGCGAGCAGCACGGCCTCCATGAGCGCCGATGCGCCATCATAGACAGATGCGTTGGCAACATCCATGCCGTAGAGTTCGCAGACCATCGTCTGGAATTCGTAGACGGCCTGGAGCGTGCCCTGGCTGACCTCCGCCTGGTACGGCGTGTACGCTGTGTAGAACTCGGAGCGCTGGAGTATGGCGTCTACTGCGGACGGAATGAAGTGGTCGTAGATGCCCGCGCCAAGGAAGCTCACGGCGTCATCCCGAACCCGGTCGGACTGCCCACGGAACAGCCTCACGGCCTGCGCCTCGGTCAGACGCGGCGGAAGGTCCAGAGCGCTCGCTTCGCGCACGGCGGTCGGTATGGGTGTGATGAGATCGTCGAAGGATCGAACACCAACGGCGGCAAGCATCTCCGCGAGGTCGTCATCGGTGTTCGGAATGAAATGGTGGGCAGTTGACATTCATCTCCCCGGAGTGATGCCCGTGGCTATGGGGCGATAGGCGGCCTGCTACTCGATGATCTTCTCGTAGTCGGCGGCATCAAGCAACTCGTCCAGTTGCCCCGCGTCGGCTATCTCGATCCTGATCATCCAGCCCTCGCCGTAAGGGTCGTCGTTGACGAGGTCGGGCCGGTCGACAAGGTTCTCGTTCACTTCGGTGATGGTACCGTCGAGCGGCGAGAAGAGATCGCTCACCGCCTTGATGGCCTCGATGGCGCCGAACGACTCGCCCCGTGCTACAGTGTCTCCGACCTGCGGAAGCTCGACGAAGACGATGTCGGTGAGTTCAGTCTGAGCGTAATCGGTGATACCGACCGTACCCGTCGAGGCCTCGACGCTCACCCATTCGTGGTCGTCCGTGTACTTCAGGTCATCCGGGAATTCCACGATGCCCCTCCCCTCATCAGCGCCGCCGGACACTCGCCCGGCGCTTCGCCTTTCAGCCTCTGCCGGTACGCTCCATGTACTCATCGGCGTACGACATGGTGTAGTCACCGCCGCGGAAGACATCGTCCGCCATGACGCCGAGATGGAACGGTATCGTCGTCGGCACGCCGTCGACGTAGAACTCGCCAAGCGCTCGAGCCATGCGCACAATGGCCTCGTCGCGCGTATCCGCATGGACGATGAGCTTCGCGAGCATGGAATCGTAGTAGGGCGGCACGACGTAGCCGGCGTACGCGTGTGTATCGAGACGTACGCCGATTCCGCCCGGAACGTGCCACTCGGTGATGGGACCGGGACCGGGCCGGAAGTCGAGGTCCGGGTCTTCGGCGTTGATGCGACACTCGATCGCGTGACCCGCGAGCTTGATATCGTCCTGCGAGAAGCTGAGCGACTGTCCGGACGCCAGAAGGAGCTGTTCCTTCACGATATCCGTCCGCGTTACCATCTCGGAGACCGGGTGTTCGACCTGCACGCGGGTGTTCATCTCCATGAAGTAGTATTCGCCCGAGCGAGTGTACAGGAACTCTATCGTTCCCGCGTTCCGGTAGGCGATCCGCGCCGCGCCGCGGGCAGCGATACTGCACATCTCCTCTCGCTGCTCCATGGTCAGCGCCGGAGATGGCGACTCTTCGACGAGCTTCTGCCGGCGGCGCTGAACGGTACAGTCGCGCTCGCCAAGGTGCACGACCCGGCCGGCGCCATCACCGAGGAGTTGCACTTCCACGTGACGCGCATCGCCGACGAACTTCTCCAGATAGAGCGAGTCGTCGCCGAACGCGGCTCCTGCCTCGTTTCGCGCCACGTCGTAGGCGGCTCCAAGCTCATCTTCGGACTGGATGAAGCGGATACCCTTACCGCCCCCGCCGGAGACGGCCTTGAGCATCACCGGGTAACCCGTGTCGTTCGCGAGCGACCTCGCCTCGGACAGCGAGCCAAGCGGACCGTCCGAGCCCGGCACCACGGGCACGCCCGCGTCGGCCATCGTCTTCTTGGCCACGGCTTTGTCGCCCATCTGGCGGATCATGTCGCCGGTCGGGCCGATGAACTCTATGTCGCATTCGGCGCAGATGTCGGCGAACCGCGCGCTCTCGGCGAGGAATCCGTAGCCGGGATGAACGGCGTCGGCCCCGGTTACCTCCGCCGCGGATATGATGCGGACGGGGTCGAGGTAGCTTCGGGCGGCGTCGGACGGACCGATGCACACATCCTCGTCGGCCGCGCGCACATGGAGCGACTGACTGTCGCCCTCGGAGTGAACGGCGACGGATGGAATGCCGAGTTCCTTGCACGCACGAATTATGCGTAGCGCAACCTCGCCGCGATTGGCGATGAGTACTTTATTGATCATTGGGCACCTGCGGAAACAACATCAGTCCGGCTCGATTCGGATGAGCACCTGACCGTACTCAACCGGATCCGCATTCTCGCAGGCGATCTCGATGACGGTGCCGCTGCGATCGATTGGAATCTCGTTCATCAACTTCATCGCTTCGATGATGCAGACGGTCTGCCCCTCGGTAACGCGGTCGCCGACCTGGGCATAGGGGGGTGACTCTGGCGACGGCGCTCTGTAGAACGTGCCGACCATGGGCGCCTTCAGCTCGTACAGATCGGTTCTCCCTGCCGGGGGAGCCGCTTCGGCCGCTGCTGGCGCCGGTGCCGGCGCGGCGGCCGCGGGGGCACCGGAAGCGACCAGACCCGCCGGGGCGGCTACCTGCGGATGGTGGTGGACGATGCGAATCGCGTCGTCACCGCGGGTGATCTCCAGCTCGGCAATGGCGCTCTGCTGCACCAAATCGACCAGTTGCCGGATCTCGTCAATTGTCACGCGTGTCGACTCCTCCCTGCGGGCCGATCCCCGTCACTGCAGCTACTGCACGCGAGACAAATACTCGCGACTGCGCGTATCGACCCGGATCTTCTCGCCATTGGCGATGAACAGCGGCACCTGGATCACTGCTCCGCTCTCGACAGTCGCCGGCTTCGTACCGCCCGTGGCGGTATCGCCCTTCACGCCCGGATCGGTCTGAACGATTGTCAGGTCGACGTGGAACGGAAGCTCGATGAGAAGCGGCGTATCGTCACCGAACACAACGGTCACGATTTCGTTCTCCTTCATCAAGTCCGCCGAGTCGCCGATCATCGATACGCCGAGGTATGTCTGCTCGTACGAATCGACATCCATCACGACGAAGTGCTCGCCGTCGCGATAGAGATACTGCATGTCGCGCCGCTCGACGCGGACCTCGTCCACCTTCTCGCCGGACTTGAACGTCCGCTCCAGCACCGCGCCGGTCTCGACGTTCTTCAACTTGGTACGACAGAACGCGCCACCCTTGCCCGGCTTGACGTGCTGAAACTCCGCGATCAGGTAGATCGCACCATCCATGTTGAACGCGAAACCGTTGCGAAAATCCTGTGTCGATGCCACCTGCGCATTACCTCCACACTGAAGCTATCGTCCGGAAACCCGGTAACTCACCGCGTCTGGATTCGACGCGGTCCAGACCAGATCAGACGACGATGAGTTCTTTGGTCGTCTCACTCAGCACGCGCCGACCCTCATCGGTGACGACGGCGATGTCCTCTATTCTCACTCCGCCCCACCCAGGGAGATATATCCCCGGCTCAACGGTAACTACCATACCGGCTTCAAGCGTCTCGGTGCTCCTCGGGCCAACGGCCGGCGCCTCGTGAATACGCAGCCCGACACCGTGACCAAGGCTGTGGCCGAAGGCCTCGCCGAATCCCTGCCGGTCGATATGCTCGCGAGCGATCGCGTCAAGCTCGGACCCGCCGATACCGGGCCGGACCGCATCGAGCGCGGCCGTCTGAGCGTCGAGCACGACGGCGTATATCTCCCGCAGCCGCTCGCTTGCCGATCCGACGGCGATGGTCCGCGTCATGTCGCTGGCGTATCCGTCCAGCTTCACACCGATATCGATGGTGACCATATCGCCCGGCTCGATCGCCCGATCGCTCGGCTCCGCGTGAGGTAGCGCAGCCCGCGGTCCGGATGCGACGATCGGCGGAAATGCGGTACCCTCGCCACCGAGC
>CAZEAI010000043.1:27127-35486 GCA_964510105.1 uncultured bacterium | reverse complement strand
GTGGACCTCGTGCGGCGAGATCTGGCCTATCAGACAGACGTGCTCGCTGTGGCGAGCGACACCCCCGCTCCAGACGAGCAGTATGAGCACCTGTCGCTCCGGATGGCCGACCTGTGGGACCAGATCGCGCGTCAGCTCGCCAACGCCGGAGGCGACTCGGTTACGGCGGTGCTGCTGCCGTTCGATGTCGCCACGCCGGACACGGTTCTCGCGGACTACCTGCGTGACCTCTCGACGGAGACGATTGTCCGGCAGACGCGGCTGCGGCTTATCGAACGGGACCGTCTCGCCGCGATCCTCGCGGAGCATGAACTCGCCATGGGCGGCCTCGTGGGCCCCGATGCGGCGGTGGAACTCGGGAATCTGCTCAACAGCCGGATCGTGCTGGCAGGCAGGATCTATCGACTGGGGATCGACCGGGTGATGCATATCCGCGCGGTAGATGTGGAGACGGCGCGCATCGTGGCCGCCGCTCGCATCCGCGTGTGACGCCGCGGTGACAGCATGGCGGCGGGACAGGAGTGTCCCGCCCACCAACGATCACGAATCGTGGAGAGCGGACATTCCTGCCTGCGCACCTCCGACGCTGCGGGACGCCTCGCGATAGGCGCGACGCACCGACGGGACAAGAGTGTCCCGCCCACCAACGATCATGCACCGGGGCAGTTCCGGCGGAACTGCCAAAGAATCGGTGCACAGCAACGATTCTCGGGGCATTCGCGTCCGCGTTACCGTGCGCCGACCTATGCCCCGTACGCCGGACCGTCATACTCTCCCGCGGCGTGCATCAGCGACGCCACGAGCGTGATCGCCGCGGTCTCCGCGCGAAGACGACGCGCACCCAATGACACGGCTCGCGCACCGGCGGCTATGAAGCGGTCCGCCTCCGACGGGTGGAGCCCGCCCTCCGGCCCGACGATCGCCATGACGCGGCCCGCCCCGGCCACGGGAAGAGCGGCGACGGTGCCGGTGCCCTCTGCCTCCCACGCGAGTGCAACGCAATCGTATGACGGAACTACCGCGATCACGTCGTCGAGCGTGCCCGGCGGACGTATCTCCGGAATCCGCGAGCGCAGGCACTGCTTCGTCGCCGACCGCGCGATCATGTCCCAACGGCGGCGCTTGCCCTCCGACGGCAGCCGAGCTTCGGTGTGCTCACTCTCAAACGGGAGGAACGATGAGACGCCAAGTTCGACGCCTTTCTCGATCAACATCTCGAATCGGTCGGCCTTGATGAGAGGCGCCGCCAGGGCAAGATCCACGGACGGCTCGCCCATGCCCGGACGTTCAGACAGGATTCCGCACCGGACCCGGTCGGCGGTCAGCTCCAGGATCTCAGCATCCCACGCGCTCCCGGCACCGTCGATGAGCGTCACAAGATCGCCCACGCGCCTGCGCGCGACGCGCACGGCGTGGTGCGCTTCATCCCCTTCTATGAACAAGGCGGTGGCGCCAGGCGCAGGTCTTCCAACGACGTAGGACGACATCGGCGACTCCATGGTACAGGTTGCTCTCAAGCTAAGTTCCCGTCCCCACGCCGCCGGAGCAACCAGTTGGGAGCACCGCACCGCGCCGCCGTTCGGAATCCTTTGGCGCGCTGGATCGTTCCTAGTGTAGATCGCGCCGCGCGTGACCGGACACACGTGTTCCGCGCGGCATATTGCGTACATTCGCTTCGGTTCGACCGGCGGCAGACGCACTGAGCGTCGTACCGGCGCCGGACGGGCCGCTCGGACTCGAAGACCGGCCGCACCACTGCCCGCTCCCGGCGGCAGCGTCGCAAGGACTGAAAATGCGTCAACTCATCGCTACTGCACTACTCGCCTGCCTCATCGCCGGTGTGACACACGCGGAGACCATCGTCACGGAGAACGGGCACTTCCGGGTTCACTACACCGAGGGCGCTCGCGAGACGGCGAAGGAAGTCGCCATCGTCGCGGAGGAGGTGTGGTATCAGCTCGTAACCGCCTTCCATCTGCACGAGCAGTTCAAGCCGGTTGACATCCTGGTCACCGACAACATCGACCAGGGGAACGGATACGCGGACTACTACCAGAATCAAGTCGTGATCTGGGCGACGAATCTCAACTATCCGCTTCGCGGTACGCATCGCTGGCTTCGCGACGTCGTCGCCCATGAGCTTGGTCACATCTTCTCGCTGAAGCTCGCCAAGAAATATCCCTTCCGCTACGGCCTGATCCAGGCGTCGGTACTGAACAGCGGCACGGCCGACATCGGCATAGCTCTCCCGATCTACAGTCTCGTCACACCGAGCTGGTGGGTGGAAGGCATCGCGCAGTACGAGTCGAGGAACTACGGCGGCGACTGGTGGGACTCCAACCGTGACATGCTCCTGCGGATGGCGACACTTGAGGACGACCTGCTCAGCTACTCGGACATGGGCGTATTCGCGCACAACTGGCTCAAGTCGGAGATGGTCTACAATCAGGGCTTCGCGCTCACAACCTACATCGGCGAGCGATGGGGCGTCGACGCGCCGCGCGAGCTGGCCGGGCAGACCGGCTACGTCACGTTCAACAGCGCGCTCAAGGACGTCATCCACATGGGTGGCGGCGACCTGTACGACGACTGGACGGATCACCTGCGCGAGCGCTACGCGGCGGTCGCGGACAGCGTCGGAACGACCGTTGAGGGCTCGCAGATCGCCGACGAGGGCACGTACGACTGGTCGCCCAAGATATCGCCCGACGGCACGCGCATCGCATGGGTCACGAACCACGGCGAGGACTATCTGCTCACGGAGCCGCGCATTCTGCACGTGCCCACCGGTCGCCTCACGAAGATCGACGAGCGGGTGTCGGGCGAACTCTCATGGTTCCCATCGGGCGACCGTATCGTCTACGCGAAGTATGGACGCGGCTCGCTCTTCCTCGACCTGTACGTATACGATCTCGCCGACGAGGAAGAGACGCGGATAACCTCCCAGCTTCGAGCGCGCGATCCGGCTGTCTCTCCAGACGGCGAGTGGATCGCGTTCGTCTCGACCGAAGATGGCGGCAACCGCCTCGGAATGATCCGCTCCAACGGCTCCGAACTGCGCTGGCTGACAAACGACCGGCGCTCAGAAAACGACCGGCGCTCAAGAAATAGGGCCGGCGACCTGGACTCCAAGACGAGCCACCTCGTGCAGCTCCACGGGCCGGCCTGGTCTCCCGACGGCGAACGCCTGCTGTTCAGCATATTCGGAACTGAGGATCGCGACATCGCCATGATCGGCACGGGCGGCCCGTACTTCTCGGTGCGCGACGCACTTTCCGACAGCGCGGCGTTCCCGGACACCGTGATGTACCCGTCCGCGGTTCCCTTCCAGATCGTCGCCGGCACGGAAGCCGATGAGCGCGACCCGGCGTGGCTGCCCGACGGCTCTGGATTCCTCTACGCCGCTGACCATGGCGGCATCTTCAACATCTACCGGAGCGAACTCCCCGATTCCGGCGAGGACGTCACCAGCATTGCGAAGCTGACCAACGTCCTAGGCGGAGCTTTCCAGCCTGACGTCGCGCAGGACGGAACGTGGTTCACGTACGTCGGCTACCACGCCAACGACTTCAGCGCGTACAGCGTCCCGCTTGGCGCGGGCGATGGGCCCTCAGCGCGTACGGCGCTTGCTGAGATTCCCCGGCGGCAGCAGCGCGACTACCAGTACATAGAGCCCACCCCCAGTGCCGACGAACTCTTCCATACCGGGCCAACGATTCCGTCCCGCACGCTCGTCGGATGGGTTCCGCGCGTACGCGTCGGGCCGAATTTCATCGGGGACGATTTCACCGTGAATCACGTCGGCGGCGGGGTAGCCGCGCAGATAACCGATCAGGCGAGCGGGCGGCTCTACTACGCGGACGTCGAACTCACGAAGAACCTCCAGCGCAAGGACCCGCCGAGCCTCGGAGCAGTTGGGTTCATCCAGCAGAGCCTCAGACCGATACGCACGACCGAGTGGACCATGAGGCCCAGCGTCTACGCATTCGGTTCGTACTACCAGCTTGGTGTAGCATCCGATCAGAACGTCACGTCGGATTCGCGAGGACAACAGCTGACCGTCCCGCCATTTGAGGGACCATTCGGACAGACGATCACTCAGGTCAGCAACCAGTCATACCTTCGGACGACTGATTCGCTCACGGTGTGGGACAACTACTACTACCGGCTGTGGGGCATCGGCGCCGCCATGGGCTTCGGTAGGAATCGGTTCAACGCGCAGGTATATCGGCGACGGTACCAGATCGAGGAAGTGGTCGACCGGAAGATCCTCAACTACAGCAAGCTCTACGACGCGGATACCGGCGCCGACGTGACCGACTACTTCCCGTGGGGCGAATTCGGCTTTCCCGTGGCCGGCGGTGTCGCGCCGATCTTGTGGGAGAAGCGACCGCAATTCGACACCTACTACTTCGAGGAGCGCACGCTAGGCTTTGGGTGGTCGCACGGATCGATCACGCCGACAGCGGACGGTGGAGTTAACCCCACCGGGGGACACCGCATCTCGCTCTCATATCGCTTCCACAGGGTAACTCTGGCGGACTCGCTCGCTCCGGAAGGAATCGACGCCGACGGCGATGGATTCCCGGACCTTATCGATCCGACCAAACCGTCGAACAGGCGCTCGCCTCGCAAGCTCTCGATCAACGAGATCACGGCAAGCATCCTCCAACTCATCCGCATGCCCGGGCCGCTTCGCAGGCACACACTGGCGCTGTACGGCGTCGCTGGCTACATGGACCAGCCGCTCAAGTACTACGACCCACAGGATTCCGACCTCGACGGCTTCACCGACGACGGCTACCTTGAGGGCTGGGCGTACTGGCCGCTCCGGTATCGGCTTGGCGGCGGCGGAACGCTACGCGGATATCCGTACTTCTCCCACGAAGGGAGCAAGATCGCCTTCTTCAGGGCGAGCTACGTCTTCCCGATCATACCGCACTACGGCATCCAGCTCCTGAATCTGTATCATGACCGCACATACGGAGCCTTCTTCATCGAGGGCGGCTCGACGTGGAACTGGGAGCGGTGGTCCGAGAGGCATTTCTATCGCGAGGATTTCCTGTGGGACGTCGGATTCGAGATCCGAACCGCCATGACGACGTTCTACCGGTTGCCGGTCACCGGATACGCCGCGGTAGCAAGGCGCATGAAGGACGTCCCTTTGCCATTCGCCGACTACCGGTACACCTACGACCTGCTGAATGACCGTATCGTTACCGAGATCACACAGCCCGACCGGTATCGCCTGTACTTCGGCCTCGCCCTCGGCTTCGGCGGAGGAGCGCACAACCCCACGAACGGAACGCCCACGTCGCACGCCTATCACGGCATCATCACGCGTCCCGATGCACTCCGTTTCAACGACTCACTTGTCGGAACCGGCAACGCTGGCGGAGATGGATTCTGGGCGCCGGTCGCGGGAACGCCATTCCTGGCGCCGACGCCTGCCCCGCAGTACGCACCAGTGGCAGCACCCGCCCAATAGAGATGTGGGGCACCTGCGACTCGCCACCCGGGGATCGCGGGTGCCCGCCTGTATAGCCCACTCCGCCGCGGAGGAGACAGATGTCCGGACCTCGACGTGTCTTCAGGATCGTCCTCATCTCGGCTGCGAGTGTCGTCGGCCTGCTACTCCTGATCATCGCCCTTGTCGCTGTCTTCCTCCCGCGCGAGGCGATTCGCGCAGCTGCTCAGGAGCAGGCGGCGAACTTCGTCAACCGTCCGGTGCGAATCGGCGACGTAGGGCTCGCGCTGTTCCCAAGCATCGGCGTGGACATCTCCGGCATCGCTATCGTAAACGATCCGGCGCTGAGCGATGAGCCGATCATTTCGATCGACCGCGTGGTGGTGTCGGTTGGCATCTGGCCGCTCATCGCCAGCCGCGAAGTACATGTCGGCGAGGTAACTATCCTTCGGCCGCGGATCGCCATCGTCGTTGCCGAGGACGGCACGTCGAGCCTGGACGACCTCATCGTCGAGACGCCCGCGGAGCCAGCGCCGGAGCCGAATGAGGAGGCCGCGTCGGAGCCCTCGGCGCTACCGGTGGGCGTGCAACTCGAACGTTTCCGCATCGTCGACGGCGCAGTCACATTCGTCGACCAGCAAGCCAATGTCTCGCTCTCCATCGGATCGATCAACGAGACATTGGCGCTCTCAATCGACGCGGACGCGAGTACCATCGCCGCGGTTGGGCGCCTGACATTTGACCGCATCGCCGCTGAAACCGCGGACCAAGGCGTCGGGCCGCTCGACATTGCCGTCGGACACGACGTATTCCTCGACCTTGCGGCAGATACGGCAGTATTTACCGTAGACCTCGACCTCGCCGGGATCCCGATGACGGCGTCAGGTACCGTCGATGCGCTGAGCACGGCGCCGGACGTCACGGTCGCCCTCGAAACGGGCAGAATCGAGCTGGCGCGGCTGCTCGATCAGTTGACGCTACCCGCCGATCACCCGTTGGCCGGGATGCGAGCCGGTGGCGCGATCACGCTTGCCGCGCAGGCGCACGTCGTCCCGGATGCGATGGGACCGGACCAGCCGCTCGACGTCAACGCCCGTCTCGTGCTCGACGATCTGAGCCTGAACCATCCCGACATGCCGAAGGCGCTGGACCGGCTCGCGGGCGAGATCGTCGTTACCCCGACAAGCGCCGAGATTCGTGATCTGGCGATCCGTGCAGGGCAGACGAGCATCGACATCGGTGCCCAGCTCGACGCCTGGCAGGGCGATGATCCGCAACTCGCGCAGGCGACGGTTACCGGTTCGGTCGTGCTTGGTGAGGTCGCCGACATCGTGGAGCTGCCGGAGAGCACTTCGGTCGGCGGTACCACGTCGTTCCGCTTCACTGCGTCGGGACCCGTCAACGATCCACTCGACATGGACGTCAGCGGCAGGATCACGCTCTCCGACATCAGCGCGACGATGCCCGATCTGCCGGTACCCGTAAGCCGTCTGGAGGGAGCGGTCGACATCACGAAGTCGCGCATCTCGATCGCGGACATGGGCGTCTGGCTT
The DNA here is from genome assembly GCA_964510105.1 of uncultured bacterium. Taxonomy (GTDB): domain Bacteria; phylum Latescibacterota; class MWCZ01; order MWCZ01; family MWCZ01; genus CAZWQW01. The sequence continues at coordinate 28,466 of CAZEAI010000043.1, read as the reverse complement.
GGCCGCAGCGAGATCCACCTCGCCGAGGTGTCCGTCAGCGACTACCTCGCGTTCGCCATGCCCGACGAATACTCGGGCCGGACACCGCGCGTGGCGTTCACGGTATGCGGGCCACTGCTCGATCTCGATGAGATCATGCCACCGACCGGAGAAGTCGAGGAGACGCCGCCGCTCGCGGATACCGCCGTAGTGATCCCGCCTATGGAACTCCCCGCGATGGTGATCGAGGGAGCGGTGCGCATCGACCGGATCGTAATGCTGGAGGCGGACTTCACCGACTTGCGCGTGGACATGGGCATGCGCGACAATCGCGCGTCGATTGACGGCCGGGCAGGTGCGTTTGGAGGATCGGCGGCGTTTGGCGGCCGGTTCGACTTGTCCTCCCCCGAAGCGGCAAGCTACGCGTTCCGCTGGAACATCGAAAGCATTCAGGCAAACTCCATGGTCGGCACGTTCACCGACTTAGAGGACCGGCTGTACGGCTCCGCATTCACGTAAGGCAGTGTGAACGGCTCCGGCAACACATACGGCGACATCAAGCGCAATCTCACCCTCGGCACCGACTTCCGCGCCGGGAACGGCTACCTGAACAACTGGGAAGTCGTGCAGAAAACGAGCGCGAAGATTGCGGAGGGCGTCGACCGCGTGAAGTCCGGCTGGGGCACCTCCGCCGTGCGGCGCACGGGGCTGGGCACGGACCGGTTCGAGTACGGGCAGCTTGACGGCGCGGCGTCGCTGCGCAGCGAGGTGCTGACGCTGGAGAACATCGGGCTCGTAGCCAGCGATCAGAACTGGCGCACAAACGGCACGATCAGCAGCGCGTTCGATACCGTCGGCGCGCTGGACATCCGCACGGAACTGACGTTCAGCCCGGACATCACGCTCGAACTCGCCAACGCCGCCGCATCGGCCATCAGCCTGGCGACACCGGTTACCGGCGCCGAGATCGCGCGCTACCTCGATCCGCCCAATCGACTCCGCGTGACCATGCCCATACGCGGCACTACCATCGAGCCCGACGTGGGATTGCCGGACCTGCTCACGCCGCTCCGCAACGCGGCGACCAACGCCGCACGCGAGAAGCTCCAGCAAGTGCGCCAGGAGGCTGAGCAGGAAGTGCGAGAGCAAGTCGAGGAGCGCACGGAGGAAGTCGTCGAAGAGGCAAGCAAGCGGCTGCGGGGGCTGTTAGGACGGTGAACGCTCGTTGTGCGAGCGTTCCTTAGGGAGTTCCGATGGGACTCCCCACATGCTGCGCTTCGGGGCGGGGGGGGGGCCGGGGGGGGGGCCCCCCCCCCCCCCCCCCCCCCCCCCCCCCCCCCCCCCCCCCGCCCCCCCCCCC
>CAZEAI010000043.1:0-27117 GCA_964510105.1 uncultured bacterium | reverse complement strand
CCTAGGGCCCCCCCATCTTCCTGCGCTGGGGGGGGGGGGGGGCCCTGCGTGCCCGCCCCCACCCCTGATCACCGCACCAGCACAACCCGCCGGACCTGACGCACGCCGCCGTGTGCCAGCCGCACCAGATACACCCCGCTCGCGCAGCGCCGACCCGCGCCGTCGAGGCCGTCCCACGTGACCGTGTGGTCGCCCTGTGCGCCGACCCCGTCCGCCAGCGTGCGCACGGGACGCCCCAGCACGTCGTACACCGACAGCGTCACCGGCGCGTCGCCCGCCAGTGAGTAGCGCACCGTCACCCGTGGGTTAGACGGGTTCGGATACAGCGACCGGAGCTCCGTCACCCGCGCCGGCGTCGGCAGAGCGCCGTTCGTGCCGTGGTCGTACGGATACGCGCCCATGTCCGACCGCGTCCCGTCGGGGTCCGGCGGCGCGTCGGGGTCGCCCGCGTCGATGCACGGCGACGTCGAGCGCAGGCGGAAGTCGCCGCCCGCCGCGTCCACGAACTGCGGGTCAGCGTCGATGTTACCCTCGCCGGGCCAGCCACCTTCTACATCCGAGTACACCATCGGTAGGTCCGAGCGGGTGATCGCCCCGTCCCACACGATGAGCCCGCTGTTGTCGTCATTGATGGGCACATCGATGTTATCCGGGACGTTGCCGAAGAAGACGCAGTTGCGCATCGTCTTGCCCGGCTTGTAGCCCAACCCACCGTACTCCCCAGCGGTGTTGTATGCGATCACGCAGTGATCCAGCAAGTTTATGGTCCATTTGATGTACAGGCCTCCGCCTCGCCCCGGAGTGGAGTTGTGCGTGATCGTGCATCGTACAAGCTCTATCTCAGATGATTTCAAGTACATGCCCCCACGAGCCTCAATGCCGTGATTGTGACTCACTACGCAGTCGTACATGCGAAGTTTCGGCATGTTGTGCTCGTCCTCCACCACCACGCCGCCCCACGTGTTGACGACACCGCTGACCCGCATGAAATGCCAGAACATCGGGTCGTGGCTGCGCACGCACGTGGGATCGTACCGTATTTCGCAGTTGCGCCCCAGAATTCGCAGGCCGCCCCAGTGCGTCGTGTCGCCGGGCAGCATACGGACGCTGTCCTGCGCGTTACCGAGAACCGTCAGCCGGCCCCACACTTCGAACTCCACCGGTGCATCGAACAGCACGTCGACGCCCGGCCCGATGGTCAGCTCCTCCGGCTCCGGCACGATGATCTTGCCCGTCACCCGGTACGGGCTGTTCGCCTTCGTCCACGTCTGCGTGAGAACCGTGTCCGACACAAACGTCTCGGCCGGTACGCTCGACGATACGAGCAGTATCGCCAGCGATACGATGGATGCGTATGCATGTTTCATGGCAGTGCCCTCCGCGAATCGCCGCGTCTTCCCGCGCGGGCGCGAATGTCCGCTCTCCAGAAGAGGTGACATTCGGACGGCGGCGTTGGCTCGCTTATCGGCGCACGAGCCGCAGTCGCCCTTGCGTCGATGGTACGCACGTGGTGTGCCAGTCGGTAGCCGGCGCCGCCGGGGCGGAAGGGTCGTCCGGAACATGTTTTGCTCGCCCGGACTCTCATGTGTGCAACGGCGCCGGGCGGCATGCGGCGCGTGTGCGCTGACAGGAGGACGCCATGAAGACGATCTGGTTACGCACGGCTCTCGTCGCGGTGAGTGTGGTGGCAATCCGCGCGGCGGGAGCACCTCCCGACCCGCGAGTGACCATTCAAACCGTGGCGTTCGAGCCCCCGGACTGGCGCTACCACACGCACCCGGTGTACAGCTACGACAGCGTCGCCGCCGCGAACTTCACCATGACGTACGCCGGGCACTGGAAGCATGGACGTTCCACGACGTTGCCATACATCGCCGGGCAGCTCGCCCGGATGGATTCCGCCGAGACGAACACCGGCAAGACGGTGTATGTTCTCACGCGCCCCAACGACATGGCGGGCGGATCATACAAGCCCACATGGCAGGATGCGGATGCCACCGACCTCGTGGAAATGCGCGCGATACTCGATTCAGATACCCTCGACCACGAACAGATGGGCGGATTCTACTTCTTCGCCGACGCCAGAGCCGGGGCGGAATGGCACTGGGCGTGCCACAACATCCAGCATATCCGGACCCATTGGGATACGACCTCGACCCGCACGGCCGCACCCAACGACATCGTGTTCGTGCTCGGACTCCTCGGCGGCGGGGAGGAGGGCAACGGAACGCTCGACGCCCTGCTCGACACCATCGACGTGTTCTTCCCCGGCGACGACCTGAAGCCCGTGTGGGGCATCGAATACTACCGATTCCGCGAGGACGTTGGATGCAGCCCGTTCCCGCTCCACACGTTGAACGATTACTGCCGGAGCCTTGCAGACGTGTACGCGAATCGTGGAATCAACTTCGAGGAGTACCCGTACTGGTCGGTCACGCGCATCAGCCGGGAGTGGGATCTGGGGAACAACTACTGCTCCGGCGACGTACCCGACGAGGCGAGCCTGCGGGCCGATGTCTTCACGCGGCTGGCCTGGGGAGCGAAGGGCATCGTGTACTACCCCTACATGGCGGCTTACGACGACAGCACGTGGTTCGACGCTGCGTCGCACCAGTGCCAGCCGGGAGTGTTCGATACGTCGTCGTACAGCTCCCTGAGCACCTGGTACCACACGGAGACCGGGCGTGAGCGCCGGACGATGTACTATTCCACGGCGATGGGGGACGTCTACTACTGGATCAAAGCCGTCAACGCGGATGTTCTGAAGATCCGCGACGCGCTCGGCCCGGCAATCTGGCACGAGCCTGTCGTCGATCCGATCAGCCCGATACTCTCGCGCTACACCCACCGGTCGCTGTTCATCTCCGGCGTGCACATACTGCCGGGCGCGCCGGGCGGCTACGAGAACAGCGTGCTCGCGACTCCACTGGAGTCGCCTGACTCACCCGAACGCTACCTCATGGTCGTGAATCAGTCGGAGCAGAACGGTCAGAACGGCCTCGTGGGTGGGCCGCTGAGTGTATCGGTGATGCTCGACCCGGACTCGCTCGACGGGCTCGGAACGTATCGGTTCGAGGATATGCTGCACGACAGCATCTGGACGGTGGACGCGCAGCCCGGGCAGGGCTTCAGCCTCGATTCGCTCTACGTCGAACGCGGCGGCGTGCGGTTCATCTCCATCAACAAGGCGGGCTGACGTTCCGTCAGATCGCTCCGATGTCCTCGCCCATGGCCTCGGCCACGGTGTGGACGTCCTTGTCGCCGCGGCCGCTCAAGTTCACCACGAGGATCGCGTCGGAGGACATCGTCGGCGCGAGCTTGATCGCTTCGGCGACCGCATGCGCGCTCTCAAGGGCGGGCATGATGCCCTCCTGCCTGCTCAGCAGGTGGAACGCGTCGAGCGCCTCGTCGTCGGTGGCGGAGGTGTATTCCGTGCGTCCGAGATCGCGTAGATAGGCGTGCTCCGGGCCGATGCTGGCATAGTCGAGCCCGGCGCTGATGGAGTGCGTCAACGCAATCTGCCCGGCGTCATCCTGGAGCACGTAGCTCTTCGTGCCCTGTAGCACACCGAGCCTGCCGCCCTGGAAACGCGCCGCATGCTCGCCCAGCTCCGGTCCGCGGCCGCCGGCCTCAACGCCACGTAGCCGCACCTGGATGTCATCGAGGAACGCGTAGAACAGGCCCATGGAGTTCGAACCGCCGCCGACGCACGCGAGACACACGTCGGGAAGCCGCCCTTCCTGCTCCAGAATCTGCTCGCGCGCCTCGCGGCCGATCACCGACTGGAAATCCCGTACGATGAGCGGGTAGGGATGGGGTCCGAGCACACTCCCGAAGATGTAGAACGTATCCTCGACGCGGGCGGTCCAGTCGCGCATGGCCTCGTTGATGGCGTCCTTGAGCGTCTTGCTGCCCGAACGCACGGGAGTTACCGTCGCGCCGAGGAGCCTCATGCGGAAGACGTTGAGGCGCTGACGCCGCATGTCCTCCTCGCCCATGAATATCTCGCACTCCAGGCCGAACATCGCGGCGACGGTCGCCGTAGCGACGCCATGCTGTCCAGCGCCGGTTTCGGCAATGATCCGCTTCTTCCCCATGCGCTGGGCGAGCAGGATCTGCCCCATGCAGTTGTTGATCTTGTGCGCGCCGGTGTGAGCGAGGTCCTCGCGCTTCAGAAAGATCTTCGCGCCGCCGACGTGTTCCGTGAGCCGCGCGGCGTGATACAACGGCGTCGGACGGCCGACGTAGTGCTTGAAGTAGCTCCCCAACTCGGCATGGAAGGTGTCGTCCGCCCGGGCGCGTTCGTACTCGCGCTCAAGCTCCATGAGCAGCGGCATGAGCGTCTCACTTGCGAACCGCCCCCCGTACCCTCCGAAGTGCCCGCGCTGGTCCGGTACCGTCGATGCCGCGCGCTCGTCCTGCGTGTTCATATCGTCCTTTCGCCGGTCGGAGCCAGGTGGTATCCACCGGCGTGGAGCGCCCTGAAGAGCAGCTCCATCTTGTCGTGATCTTTCACGCCCGGCGCCGCTTCGACGCCGCTGCTCACATCCACGCCGTACGGCAGCACCTCATCCACGGCGGCGACGACGTTCGCCGGATTCAGCCCACCGGCGAGCATGACGCGATACTTGTCGGCCACGGGTTTCGCTATGTCCCAGTCGAACGTCCTGCCCGTGCCACCCTTCCGCACCGGGTCGTACGTGTCGAGCAGGAAGACATCGGCGTGAAATGGCTCGATGTCCTGCGTTCCGAACGACGGCTTCACAGCGAACGCTTTCATTACGGGAAACTGACCGAAGCTCTCGCAGTAATCCGGAGACTCGTACCCGTGGAACTGTGCCATCTTGATGCCGGTGCTATCGATCACGTCGAGCACGTGATCACGCGGTGCATTCACGAACACGCCGACGGGCACAACCGTCTTCGGCAACGCGGCGATGATCTCGCCCGCGTCGGTCGGCTCGATCGCCCTGCCGCTGCGCTGGACGAAGATGAATCCGACATAGCGCGCACCCAGCTCGACCGCGCGCTGTGCGTCTTCTTCGCGCGTGATGCCACATATCTTGACAGCCACCGTCGGCTTCATCGACTCACGCGTTCCTTTCCTCTGGCTAGCCGGATGTGACAGGATGCTCGGACAGCACGGTGACCGGCCCCTTGCCGAATTCGATGAGAGCAACCGACTCTATTCCCGCGACTAATGGCGTCCACTCTCGCCGACACAGTTCGAAAACGCTCTCCCATTGAGCGTCGGCGAATTCCATGGCCAACGTACAATGCGGATTCCATCGCCCTGGCACGTAATACTCGGACAGCGCCGCGGGTGCGCCCAAAGACATGTCATGCAACACTTCATGTCGGTCGATGAGTTCGCGACCCACGATGGGAGCGGCAAACACAGTAGATCCGGATGCAAACGCGCCCACATGTGTGAACGAAAACTCGAACTCAGACCACGAGCCGGCATAACCTGGCGCGATCTCTGAAAACGCCGCGGGCTCCACCTCATCCCAGATCGCGAGTGTAACGTGTGGAGTTGCCCCGACGTCGACCATGTAGGTGACGCCGATATCAGCAAGAGATTGCCAGATGTGTCGAATCGGCGCCGATCGCTCTGTGTCGAGAAAGAGTTGGACGGCGACCGGCATCTCCACATCCTCGTTCTGTCGTACTGCCGAGGCGCGGCACCCGGAAAGAGTCCGGCCGCCGCGCCTCGGTTCGCTACGCTCAGCCGGCGACTCCCGGCAGCTCGCCAAGTGCTTTGTCGATCTGCTCCTGTGGGAGTGCGTAGTTCTCCAGGTTGCCCTGGTGGAACGCATCGTACGCTGCGAGGTCGAGGAGGCCGTGACCGCTCAGGCCGAGCAGAATCACCCGCTCCTCGCCAGCTTCCTTCGCCCTGCGCGCCTCTTCGAGAGCGCCGTGGATGCCGTGCGCGGACTCGGGGGCCGGAATGATGCCCTCGGCGCGCGCGAACATCTCGGCGGACTTGAAGATTTCTATCTGACCATACGCCTCGGCTTCGATCAGGTCGTCCTTGACGAGCTGGCTAAGCAGCGGCGAATCGCCGTGATAGCGCAAGCCGCCAGCATGGATGCCCGCGGGGACGAATGTGTGTCCGAGGGTGTACATCATCATCAACGGAGTCATGCCCGTCGTGTCGCCGAAGTCGTACGCGAAAATGCCGCGCGTGAGCGTCGGGCAAGAGATCGGCTCGCATGCCAGCGCGCGGATATCCTTGCCGTTGATCTTGTCACGCAGGAACGGGTTGACGAGACCGGCGAAGTTGCTGCCGCCGCCGACGCATCCGACGATGACGTCCGGATAGTCGCCGGCGATCTCCATCTGCTTCTTCGCTTCCAGACCGATCACTGTCTGGTGCAAACAGACGTGGTTCAGCACGCTGCCCAGGCTGTACTTCGCCTCGCCGCCGGAGGTGGCGGCGGCCTCGACGGCCTCGCTGATGGCCATTCCGAGGCTGCCGTTCGAGTCCGGGTCCTGCTCGAGGAACGCGCGTCCCGACTGCGTCAGGTTTGACGGGCTGGGATGAACGTCCGCGCCGAACGTCTCCATGACGACGCGGCGGTACGGCTTCTGCACGTAGCTGATCTTCACCATGTAGACGGAAAGCGGCATGTCGAAGTAGCTGCACGCCATCGACAGCGCGCTGCCCCATTGGCCGGCGCCGGTCTCGGTGGTCATGCGCTTCGTACCGGCAACCTTGTTGTAGTGGGCCTGCGCGATGGCCGAATTGAGCTTGTGGCTCCCGGCCGGGCTGGCGCCTTCGTACTTGTAGTAGATCTTCGCCGGTGTCCCGAGGGCCTTCTCAAGGCGCTCGGCGCGGTAGAGCGGCGTCGGACGATACATTCTGTACAGATCCCGCACCGGTTCGGGTATCTCGACTTCGCGCTCGGGCGTCATTTCCTGTTCGATGATGTTCATCGGGAAGATCGCCGCGAAATCGTCCGGGCCGGCGGGCTGACCCGTACCCGGATGCAGCGGCGGCTGCGGTAGATTCGGCATATCCGCCATGATGTTATACCAGTGGCGCGGTATGTCCGACTCGTCTAGTTGCACTCGATAGTCTGCCATGCGTGGCCTCCTCCGCCAGTCGCGCGACGTGGACTCTCCACAGTGTCGCTCAGTTGACTGCAGTACGACGGCGCGATGCTGTCACCGTCTCCGATCTACGGTTGACGCGGCGCGGACAACGCCCTGCCGCTGCGATGCTCCTGATTTCTGCCCGCGCGCTACGACGCGAGAAGCTCCCGAACCTGCTCCGCCAGCGCTTCGTCGAACGCCCTGCCTCGCGCCGAGGCCGCCGCGCGCATCAGCGACTCGCCAACCAGCACTGCGTCGACACGGACGCGATCCAGGCGCTGAACGTCATCACGATCCGCGATGCCGCTCTCGCTCACCACGAGACTGTCGGGCGGAACGAATCGACGAAGACGCTCCGTGGTCTCGAGCGATGTCTCGAACGTGTGCAGGTTCCGGTTGTTGATACCGATAATCTCCGCGCCCGCGGCCACTGCTCGCTCTATCTCGGCCTCGGAGTGTACCTCCGTGAGGGCGGCAACTCCAATCTCACGCGCGACGTTCATGAACTCGTGCAGCTCGCCATCCTCAAGCGCCGCGACGATGAGCAGCACTGCATCCGCACCGATGAGCCGCGCTTCATGTATCTGGTACGCGCTGACGGTGAAGTCCTTGCGCAGGATCGGCAGGCTCACCGCGCCGCGCACTTCTCGCAGGTCCTCGTCGGAACCCCGGAAGTATCGCTCGTTTGTCAGCACGCTCATGGCTCGCGCGCCACCGACTTCGTACGCAGCGGCGACTTGCGCGGGCATGGCGTCCGGGTAGATGTCGCCCTTCGACGGGGACGCTCGCTTGAACTCCGCGATCAGCGATACGCTCGTGCTGGCCAGTGCACCGTGGAAATCCCGCGGGATCGGCGTATCTACCGCCCGCGCCACAACTTCCAGGAACGGAACATCCGACTGCCGTCGTTCGACCTCGTCGCGTGTATCGGCGAGGATCCGTTCCAGAATCGACGCTCTGCCCGGCGCCGGGCCGGCGTCAGCCATTCGTGAACTCCACGAGCCGGTCGAGCTTCTCCCGGGCCGCGCCGCCGTTGACGGATGCCTCCGCGACCTCGATGCCTTCGACGATATCCCGCGCCTTGCCGCCGACGACGATCGCGGCCGCCGCATTCAGAACGACGATGTCGCGATGCGGCCCGGCGTCGCCGTCGAGCACGGAACGCGTGATCTCGGCGTTTCGCTCGACGTCACCGCCAAGCAAATCCTCCGGCGCCACCGGATCGAGTCCGATCTCTTCCGGCGCGATCTCGCTCGTGGCGATTCTGCCCTCACGGAGTTCGGCGACGGTGGTCGGGCCGGTTGTCGTGATCTCGTCAAGGCCGTCGGAGCCGTGCACGACGTAGGCGTGCTCCGAGCCGAGGAGCCGCAACACCTCGGCGATCAGCGTCACCATCTCCGCCCGGTAGACACCGATCACCTGGCGCCTCGCACCCGCCGGATTCGTCAGCGGGCCGAGCATATTGAACACGGTCGGCGTCGGAGCCAACTCTCGCCGCGGCCCGATCGCGTGCTTCATCGCCGAGTGAAGCAGGGGCGCGAACATGAATCCGATCCCCACCTCGTCGAGCGACTCTCCCACGCGCTCCGGAGGTATCTCGATGTTCACTCCGAGCCCGACGAGCAGGTCCGCCGAGCCGCACTTGCTCGTGATCGAGCGGTTGCCGTGCTTCGCAACCGGAAGCCCCGCTCCCGCGACAACAAACGCTGCCGTCGTCGAGATGTTGAACGTTCCCGAGCGATCACCGCCCGTGCCGCACGTATCCACGATCACCGGATGCGAGGTGGCAATGCGCGTTGCTTTGTCGCGCATCACGGACGCCGCACCGGCTATTTCCTCCGCCGTCTCGCCCTTCACCTTCAGCGCGATGAGAAAGCCGCCGATCTGCGCGTCGGTCGCTTCGCCGGACATGATCTGATTCATCACCGCAGTCGTCTCTTCGCGCGTCAAGTCCGCGCCGATGGCGAGCTTCGCGATGGCGTCGTTGATCGTCACAACCTGTCTCCTGTCGACTTCACGCCGCGCTTCGGCGACTCAGCTCTGCCACGTCGAGTTCGAGCAACTCCGACGGATGGTCGATCACCGCGTCGATGAGGTTCGGATCGATTTCCGATACCGGGACATACCCCCACGACACAAACACCGTCGGCACCCCCGCCGCACGCCCGGCGGCGACGTCGTTCCGCGTATCGCCGACCATGATCGTCCGGTCCGGCGTCGCACCGCGTTCGTTCATCACGAAGTGAAGCACATCCGGCTCCGGCTTCGGATGTGCCGCTGCCTCGGGACCCCATATACCGGTGAAATACCCGTCGAGCTTCAGGCCGGAGAGTATCTGTCGGCACTGGTCCTGCGGCTTGTTGCTCGCCACGGCCATGGCGACGCCCGCGTCGCGCAGCGCGTCGAGCATCGGCACGACACCCTCGTACGGACGCGTCAGCTCGGTGTTTTGCTGCACGTAGTACTGACGGTAGACGCGCACGATGTCGTCGGCCTTGTCGGCATGCGCAGGGTCGGGGACGAGCGTCCGGGCGAACGCCTTGCCACCCGGTCCGATCGCGGCGAGTACGCGTTCGCGCGAAAGCTCCGGCAGCCCGAAGTCGCGCATGGCCATGTTGGCGCAGCGCTCGATATCGGGCGCGGTGTCGAGGAGTGTGCCGTCCAAGTCGAATATGATGAGATCTACGTCGAGTGTCATGTGCGATTCTAGCCTCAGTTGTCCAGGAAGTTCCTCAGCAGGCTCTTGCCTTCGGTTGTAAGGATGCTCTCCGGGTGGAATTGAACGCCTTCCACCGGTAGCTCGCGATGCCGCAGCCCCATGATGAGCCCGTCCACCTCGGCGGTTATCTCAAGTTCGCCGGGCAGACTCTCCCGCTCGACGATAAGCGAGTGATAGCGCGTCGCCGTGAACGGGCTCGGCAACCCCTTAAACACTCCGCGCCCGTCGTGCTCAATCTCCGACGTCTTGCCGTGCATAAGCTTCGGGGCCCGGATGACGTTCCCGCCAAACGCCTGCCCGACCGTCTGATGCCCCAGGCAGACGCCAAGTATCGGCACCCGCCCGGCGAACTCGCGCACCACGTCGAGCGATATGCCCGCTTCGTTCGGCGTACACGGCCCCGGCGAGAGCAGAATCCTGTCCGGCGCGATGTCGGCGATCTCGTCGATGGTGACGCGGTTGTTGCGTCGTACGTCGAGATCGGCCCCAAGCTCGCCGAGATACTGCACGAGATTGTAGGTGAACGAATCGTAGTTATCGATGACAAGCATCATGGCACCATTTCCCCAACCAGAGAGACCAAAGATCGTTCCATGTCCTGCGAGCGCCAACGCGGCGAACGCTGACGCATTCGTTCAGCAGATGCATCCGCATCTGCTCCGTGTGTCATGCCATTTGCAGCTTCCGGGCGACGAAGATCATCTCCGGCGAGGTACCGCCGAGGGGCGACCTGTCATAGTCGCCGTAGATAGTCTCGACCTCGAACCCCGTCCGCGCGAGCAGGTGCTCAACCTCGTAGCGGTAGAAATATCGGAATGGGAACGCCTGCACGTGTCGCTCGCTCGCCCCGTCCGGATGTGTCACGTAGTAGATGAGCTGCACGTCGTTCACCTGCTCGGCCGGTCTGAACCGCGTGACGATGTGAGTCCGCTTGAATCGCCGCCCATCGGGAAGCGGTATCTCGGGAACGTCCACCTGCTCTTCCGTCGGCGCCTTGCCGCGCAACTTCGTGGGATCGGGATGAAACACGTCGAATATGAGCGTGCCTCCCGGCCGCAGGTGCCGATGCGCGACCCCGAGCGCCGCGAGCTGCTCTGCCACCGTCGCGAGGTGCTGTAGCGGCCGAAACGGAATCGTCGCGACGTCGAATGTCTCGCCAAGCTCCACGTCCGTGATCGACCCCGCCACGAGCCGCACCCGCTCCCGCACCTCCTGGGGCTCAGACGCCAGCTTCTCCCGACACCGTGCGAGCATGTGCTCCGACAGATCGACGCTGCATACGGTCGCGCCGGCGCGGGCGGTCGGAATCAGCACACGTCCGGTACCGCAACCGAGTTCCAGAACGCGCTCGCCACGGGCCGTGGCCTCCTCGACGTAGAAGCCGGTGTCGCTACGCCGGGCGTAAATCGGGCTGTGGTCGTACATCTCCGCCACGATAGGCGCGTCGCTGTATCCGCCGTCCGACCTCATCGCCGTACCTCTGCCGCCGTCATCGCCACACTACTGCTTCGTCATTCTGAGCGGCGTCGCCGGAAGCGACGTGCCCGAGGAATCTCGTCTCGCACACGCGCATTCCACTATGCCACCGCCCCGTGCGCCAGCTCCTGCATCTTCCGCGCAACGCTCTCACCGGATTCCAGAATCTCCCGCATGAAACCGTCGCGAGGCTTGCCGTCGGCGAGTTCCTTCAGCCGCGTCGCGAGATCATCGGGTGATGGCTCCCGGTCCAGCACGAGACGATAGACGCCACACACGAACCCCTCGTCATCCAGGGCATCAAGCTCGTCCTCCGGCGACTCCGCGAAGTCCGCGATCGTCTTCGCCAGCGACAGAACCAGCCACCGTCGATCGCCGTCCGCGCCGGCATCCCCGAGCACATCGTAGACGCGATTCACCGCCTCGCCGAAACGCGGGAATCGGGCCAACGCCTCCTCGCGCGACAGCCCGTCGCCCCAGGCGCGCAGACCACGCGAAATCCCAAGAAACTCCCGGCGTCGCTCGTCGTCGGCTTCCCATACGCGGTGGAGCACGTCCACCGCGGGACGGCCCGCGTAGTCGAGCGCAGCCACTGCGTCGAGCAGGAGCGCGAGGTTGTCGTGCGCCCGGTAGTGCGTGATGGAATCGAACCGCGAGATGAGCGCGCGGACGTGTCGCGCGGGCTCGGATTCGGGCCCGAGTTCTTCGCGCAACGCATCGATGCGCTCCATCTCGGCGTCCGGGCCGCTCTCGTCGCACACGATGTTGCGCCAGTGACGTGTGTCCATGTCAGTCCTCGTCTCTGTGCACGATGAGTTCCGGTGCGGACGGCAACGCGCCCAGCCCTTCTCGCAGAAACGACGGGTACAGCTTCACATCCCGAACTGCATCGATGCCGAACCAGCGAAACCGCTGCAGGATACCACCGTCATACGCATCGAATTCCTCTCGTGTCGCCGCTTCCGACTCCGATCGCAGCGACACGAGGTAGAAGTGCGCCAGTTCGTGGTAGCTACGCCCTTCGTGCGTGAAGAAGCTCTCCACGATCCACAGCAACCGCTCGATGGTCGTGTCGACACCGAGTTCCTCGCCCAGCTCCCGCCGGAGAGCGTCCCCGGACGACTCGCCGAAACGGACGCGACCTCCGGGCATGAACCACCAGTCCGCCTCGACTTCACGATGCAGGAGCACACGGCCTGCGTGCATCGTGACGGCAGCCGTCCGGAAGTTGAACCGGGCTGAGCCGACGTCGAACGTGAGATCATGGTCGGCGGCGGTCACGATGATCACGTCTCCTCGGCCAGCTCGATGGCCCGCATGAGCGCTTGCGCCTTGTTCTCGGTCTCTTCGAACTCACGCTCCGGCACGCTGTCGGCCACGATGCCCGCGCCCGCCTGGATGTAGGCGACGCCGTCCCGGATGACCATCGTCCGGATGGTGATGCACGTATCAAGGTTGCCCGCGAAGTCGAAGTAGCCGACGGCTCCCCCGTACAACCCGCGCCGCGTCGGCTCCAGCTCGTCGATGATCTCCATGGCGCGGATCTTCGGCGCGCCGGAGAGCGTCCCCGCGGGAAAGCACGAGAAGAGCGCGTCGAACCGGTCCTTGTCTTCGCGCAGGCGACCACGAACGTTCGAAACGATGTGCATCACGTGGCTGTACCGCTCGATAGCCATCAACTCGGACACTTCGACCGAACCGTACCGGGCCACGCGCCCGATGTCGTTGCGGCCGAGATCCACGAGCATGATGTGCTCCGCCAGCTCTTTCGGGTCAGCGAGCAGTTCCTCCGCAAGTGCCGCATCCTCGGCCTCGTCGGCCCCGCGCGGACGGGTGCCGGCGATCGGGTCCACTTGCACGAGATCGCCCGCGTCGTCGTCGCGCTCGACGCGGCAGAGCAACTCCGGCGACGCGCCGACCACCTCGAACTCTCCCAGCGCGAGATAGAACATGTAGGGCGACGGATTCACGATCCTGAGCCGACGGTAGATGTCGAACGCGCCGACAGAGATCCTCGTCTCAAAGCGCTGTGCGAGCACAACCTGGATGATATCCCCCGCGGCGATGTATTCCTTGCCGCGCTCGACTGCCGCCTCGAACTCCGCTCTCGTCGTATTGCTCGAAACGGCCATCGATTCCCGGCCTTTGACAGGTCGCGGGTTGATGGGATACGCGAGGAGTCTTTCAAGCTCGTCGAGCTTCCGCTCCGCCTGGTCGTACCGCATTCGGAGTTCGGCCCGGTCGGTGGATGTCTCGATGTTGGAAATCAGAATGATCTGGTGCTCGACGTTGTCGAACACCAGTATCGTATCGAAGAACAGGAAGATGCTGTCGTCGATGTCGAGATCGTCGCGACCGGTATCGGGAATCTCTTCCACCCAGCGGACGGTGTCGTAGCCGAGGTACCCCACGGCCCCGCCGGAGAATCGCGGCAGCCCGTCGATATGTATTCCGCGATGGCGATCGAGCAACTCCCGAAGGTGTCCGACGGGATCGCCGTCGCGCTCGTCGTCTGTCCCGGTTCTTCGATTGTGCGCCGTGGAACGGCCCGCCCGCGCGCTGAACACGAGGAACGGGTCGACACCGAGGAACGAGTAGCGCGCCACCTTCTCGCCACCCTCTACGCTCTCAAGCAGAAACCCGTACGTATCCTCGGCGCGAATCTTCATGAACGCCGATACGGGGGTCTCGGTATCGGCAAGGATTCGCCGATGGACAGGCAGCAGCGTGCCTTTGCCGCTCATTCCCGCTGCATCGTCGAACGTTGGAAACACACGCGGCTGATTTCGTCTCATCTTCTCGTTCCAACTGGTTGGCGTCCGGTGCTCATGCGCCCGTGCGGCGATAGTTCACGCCCAGACCAAACAGAAGAAGGCCGTGGGCACGACGTATGCGCCCACGGCCTTCCGATATCTTGAATTCGGGTTCAGCCCTAGACGACACACGCCTCCGAATGTGAGCTGCGCCAATCCCAGCGCGGCTCGCCGTGCGCGATATCGTATATGGCCGTAAATCGATTCATGGTCAGCAACCCACGGTCGTCCCGACTCCCACGATTGGGAGCCCCGGCGCCGTGGCGAAGAGTATAACCCGCCTGAAGCGCTCCGCCAAGGGCGAACACGGCTCCGGTCGAGCGCATCACCCGCGCTGACCCCGAGCTACCGACTGGCGGCGCGGGGACCGGTGTGCGTATGTTAAGGACGCACGCCGACGAAAGTCGCCTGGCGAATGAGGCTGTCCGGAGGATGGGTAGATCCTGCGGATGAGGCCATCCGGCGGGATACCGACAGTCCCGTGAACGGGAGGACACCATGAACGAGATGCGACAGCGGCTCTCCAGCGAGCTCCAGAGCATACCGCTCGTGGACACTCACGAGCACTTCGTACGGGAGTCGGACCGCCTCCGCGCGCCAATGGATTTCTTCGGATTCCTCCACTACGTCGAGTGCGACCTAACCTCGTCTGGGTCGGAGCCATGGACCGAGCTTCAGGCCGGCGCGTCGTTCGAGGAGAAGCGCGACGAGTTCTTCGAGCACTGGCCGCATGTAGAGCACACGGGCTACGGGCAAGCGCTGAAGATCATGGCGTTCGATCTGTTCGGCGTCGAGGAAGTATCTCGGGATACGTTCGAGACGCTCAACGCGAACGCGCTGGCCTTCGCTCACGAGGGATACTACCAATCGCTACTGCGCGAACGCGCGAACATCGATCGCGCGTGCAGAATCGTCTGGTCCGGCGCGCCCACACAGTGCGACCAGGACATCCTCTTCCCGGTGATGCAGTTCGACCACTTCGCGCAGATACTCAGCCGCGCGGACATCGCCACCATAGAGCGCGAAACCGAGACGGCGATCCACACGCTTAACGACCTCGTCCTGGCGCTGGACGACTCCTTCGACGCCCGCGAGCAAGACGGCATGGTCGGCGTGAAGATATTCCTCGCATACAAACGCACGCTCCGTTTCGACGAAGTCACCACGGCGGATGCCGAGCGGGTCTTCGACCGGGCGACGCAGACGTTCCGCGATACTCCCGTGGGGTACGGCGAAGCGAAGCCGTTGCAGGACTACATGGTCCGCCGGATCATCGAGCAGGCGACGGAACGCGGACTGCCGATCCAGATCCATACGGGCTTCCAGAACGACAACGGTAACTTCGTCGAGAACAGCCGGCCGACGCACCTCACGAACCTGTTCATGACGTATCCGAGCGCCCGGTTCGAACTTCTGCACGGCGGGTGGCCCTACACGCAGGAGTTCGTCGCGCTTGCGAAAGTGTTCCCGAACGTCTACGCGGACATGGCCTGGACGTACATCATCGGCCCGAAGATGGCCGGGCGCCTGCTCGACGACCTGCTCGACAGCGTGCCCGTGAACAAGATTCTCGGCTTCGGCGGCGACTACAACTTCGCGGAGGGCGCGTACGCCCATGCCCGCATCGCTCGCCGTGTCATCCGACACCTACTCGCGGAACGCATCGAGCACGGAGACCTCACCGAGGAAGCGGCGCTCGACGTCGCCCGCCGCATCATGCATGACAACGCGGCCGATCTCTATGGATTCGATGGCGACTAGTCACCGGTCCATCGTCACAACACGGAGAACGACACTATCGTGAATCGCCTCGATCACACATTCGAACGCGCCCGCCAAGAGAAACGCGCGGCGTTCGTAGCATACATCACGTGCGGCGATCCGACACTGGACCGCACCAAACAGCTCGTACGGGAGTTTGCCACCTCGGGTGTCGACGTCGTCGAGTTCGGCGTGCCGTTCAGCGACCCGATGGCCGACGGCATCCCGAATCAGGAGGCGGCGAACCGCGCGCTCAAGCATGGCGTCACCATGTGTGACGTGCTCCAGACCGCGCGGGAGCTTCGCGAGGAAGGCATAGAAACGCCGATCGTGCTCTTCACGTATTACAACCCGGTGTTCGCGTACGGTCTGGACCGGTTCGCGCCCGACGCCGCGGCGAGTGGAATCGACGGCGTCCTGCTGGTGGACGTGCCGCCTGAAGAGTCAGGCGAGTGTGTCGCGGGCCTGCGCCAGAACGGTATCTCAACGATATTCCTCGTCGCACCGACGACCGATGGGCAGCGATTGCCGGAGATCATACGAGAGACGAGCGGATTCGTCTACTACGTCTCGCAGACTGGCGTAACGGGGGAGCGAAGCGAGCTTGCCGGCGGCGTGCAGAACCACGTCGAGGCGGTTCGCTCCATGACGGAACTGCCCATCGCGGTGGGATTCGGCATCTCCACTCCGGACCACGTCCGCGAGGTGGCCGGCTATGCCGACGGCGTCATCGTCGGCAGCGCGATTGTCAGACGCATCGGCGAGGGCGGTGACACCGACGAGATGGTGTCCGGCGTCGCGGATTTCGTGCGGAGCCTGACGGCGCCGCTCCATGTAGCGTGAGCGGCCGGCGGGAGTCATCCATGGATATCAATCACTGGCGGCAACGCATCGACGACCTCGACGGGCAGATCGTCGCGCTCCTGAATGAGCGAGCGGCAGCCGCGCTGGAGATCGGCGAGATCAAGAACCGAATGCTGACGCCGGTGTATGATCCGGACCGTGAGCGGCAGGTGCTCGACCACGTCGCGTCGCTTAGCGGCGGCCCGCTTGCAGACGACGCGATCCGTCGGCTGTTCGAGCGCATCATCGACGAGAACCGCCGGCTGGAACACCTGCTCACAAAGGACACGAAGCGTCGTCAAGGCGACGAGGGCGACAGTACCTGATCGTGCGAGGGCGCTGCTTCCTGTGTGGCGCAACCACCCGCACGCAGGTCTGGCCGACGGCACGACAGCTCAACGAAACATCCTGGTCACCGGCAGGCGCACCGCCGGCTCACCGGGCAGCGAACGACGAAACCGAGTGGCGTTGCTGGGGGAGAAGGGAACAGCAGTGAAGCGGCTATTCGTCACAGGAGGAAGTGGCTTCATCGGCGGGCACGTTGCCCGTCTGGCGCGCGGCGAGTGGGATGTCACCGCTGCGTATGGCACGCACCTGCCGAACATGGAAGGCGTATCGTGGAAGCGAGTCGATCTGGCGGACGCGTCGGCGGTGAAGCAGGCCGTCGATGACGCGAAACCCGACGCCATCCTCCATCTCGGAGCGGTGTCGAACATCGACCTGTGCGAACGCGAGCAGGACTACGCGCAGGCGGTGAACGTCGGCGGCACGATCGCGGTCACGGAGGCGGCGCTCGAACACGAATGCAGGCTGGTATCCGTCTCGACGGACAACGTGTTCGACGGCGAGCGCGGCAGCTACAACGAGGACGACGCGCCCAACCCCATCAACTTCTACGGCAAGACGAAGGTCCTCGCCGAGGAGGCTGTGCATCGCCAGACCACGCACGCACTCGTCGTGCGGATACCGCTCACGCTGGGATTCCCTGTCACCGGCGCCGGCTCGTTTCTCGCGGGTATCAGTCAGAGCGTACAAAACGGCGACCCCATCTGGTTCGCGACGCGCGAAGTACGCTCGCCCATCGACGTGACGACGCTGGCCAGGGCGTTGCTGGAACTATCCGGCTCCGAGATAGACGGCGTGATCCACGTCGCCGGGACGGAAGCGGCGGATCGCGGCGCACTTGGGAGGGCGGTCCTGGAGAAACTCGGCGTTCCCGCGGACAACGCGAGTTACGAAGAGACGCGGCCAGGCAGGGAGAACCGCCCGGCGGACATCTCCCTCGACGTTACGCGAGCGTCATTCATGCTCACTACCGATCTGCCGGACTTCGCCACGGCCGTAGACCGCTCGTTCGAGCGCGCGGCCACCGGTACGGTCGGAGACTGACGAAACGGCATGGCGACACGTGACGACGATCCGGGATCGGTTGACTGGCGCGAGGTCGCCATCGTCGGAGTGGGACTCATCGGCGGCTCGCTGGCGCTCGGACTGAAGCACTCCGGGCGTGTTGAGCGGGTCGTCGGCGTGAGTAGCCCGAAGACAATCGCCGATGCGACGTCGATGGGCGTCATCGACGGAGGCGGTTCGTACGACGAGCTACCGTCGCTCATACGCAACGCCGGCGTGATCATTCTCTGCGCTCCCATCGCCACCATCATCGAGCTGATCCCCGCCGCCATCGATGCAGCCTGTCCCGGCGCAGTCGTAACCGACGTGGGGAGCACGAAGGGCGAGATCGTTCGAGCGGCGGAATCGGCGGCGCGTCCGGGCGTGACGTTCATCGGCGGGCATCCCATGGCGGGCTCCGAGCACAGCGGCGTCGGCGCCTCCGATCCGTTCCTGTTCCAGAACGCGATCTACGTCGTCACGCCAACCGCCGGGACTCCGGACGCCCTGGTCGGATCGTTCGCCGACGGTCTCGCCGATCTTGGCGCGCGGGTGCTGCGGCTGGACCCGGAGACGCACGACCGCGTCGCCGCCGGCGTCAGCCATCTGCCGCAACTGCTCTCGCTGGCGTTGGTAGAGTTCGTCGGCGCCAGGAACGAGGACGAGGCGGCGCATCTCCAGATGGCGGCGGGCGGATTCCGGGACATGACGCGCATTGCGTCGAGCCCGTACCGCATGTGGCGCGACATCCTCGCGACGAACGGGCCGGAGATCCACGAGGCGATGGACGAGTTCCGGAGCTACCTGGATGCCGTCGACCGCGACGTGGGGAATTCGGAGAGCCATTTCGAACGGGCGAACCGGACGCGCAACGCCATCCCGAAGGACGCAAAAGGGTTCCTGACGCCACTGTGCGACGTACTCGTCCGGCTGGAGGATCGCCCCGGCATGCTCGCGTTGATGACCGGCGCGCTGGCGGATGAAGGCGTCAACGTGAAGGACATCGAGCTGCTGAAGATTCGCGAAGGCGAAGGCGGGACGATCAGGCTGGCATTCGCGGACGCCAACGACGCGAACCGCGCCGTCGAACTGCTCGCGGGCGTCGGGCTAGGCGCTCGGCTGAGGTAGGCGCGGATGGCTGATGCAACCACAGACGCGGGCGGCAGGGATCTCGACGCCGATGTGCTCATCGTCGGAGGCGGAAGCGCTGGAACCGCTGCCGCGGTCGCCGCTGGGCGGACCGGTGCGTCGACTCTCCTTATCGAAGCCGGCAACTGCCTCGGTGGCACGTCCACCGCGGGAGGTGTATCGAGCTGGTTCGCGTCTGTCGACGGCCTCGGCGACGTGTTCGACGACTTCAGGGCGCTGCTCGACCGCTTCGGCGCACGACATGAAAGGGAGTTCAACGCCGAGATCGCGAAGATCGCCTGGCAGCATCTCGCCGAGGACGCAGGCGTACGCGTTCTGTTCCATTCTACGCCGTGCGCCGTCCAAATTGTCGAAGGGCGGTTCGAGCGAGCGGACGTCGTGTGCCGGGCGAGCAAGTACTCGGTTGCCGCGCAATATGCCATCGACGCGACCGGCGAGGGGGACCTGAGCGCGCTCGCGGGCGCGGAGTTCATGCAGGGCGATCCCGAGAACGGCCACACACTTCATATGAGCCTGACGGCGACGCTGTTCGACACGAGGAGTCCGGTGACGCCCCACCTGCCGCCCGGTCTGGACCCGATCGAATCCGACGACGGCTTGCCTGGCCTGAGGGCAAACACCGTTTTGCCGGACGAACGGGTCTACCTCAACATGACGAAGATTACCCGTCACGACCCGACCGACCCGCTGAGCCTGTCCGACGCCGAACTCGAAGCGCGGCGGCAACTCGCGAGAGTCATCCACTACCTGCAGCGAACGAAGTACCCGCGCCACATGCCGGCGTCGACAGGATCGCGCATCGGCATCCGCGAGGGACGGCGCATCGTGGGAGACTACGTCATCACGGAGGACGACGTTCTCGGAGATGGGACGGTGTTTGACGACGGTGTGACCGTTGCCACAAGCCAGATCGACTTCCACAGTCTGACGCGTCCGGGCGGCGCGGGCTGGAGGAAACGCATCAAGCCGTACAACATCCCGTTCCGGTCGCTTATCGCGAGAGGGTTCAAGAACCTACTGGTCGCGGGCAAGTGCATCAGCGGCGATCAGGTAGCGCAAAGCAGCTACCGGATGACGCCGACCTGCGTCGGCATGGGTCAGGCGGCCGGTACCGCGGCGGCGATGGCGGCATCGCGGAGCTGTCGCGACATCTGCGCGCTGCCCACAGCGGACCTGCGCCGCGCGCTCTCCGACGCGGGAGTCGAGCTCGATCCGGCCAAACACGCTGCGTTCCCATCCCACGGCCGCAACGAGACTCCCGACAGGGACGGCGCACGCTAGCCGAGGCTCATCCGCCACTCATTCCCGACTCGCGTCTCCAACGCCGGAAGTGTTCCGCGCTGCTCGGGTCGCGGACGAGACGCCTGTCGATCGCGGCGATGTATTTCCGCATCGTGGCCTTCTCCGCGCCGACTTTCTGGTCCACCTGCCCAATGAGCTGTCGATGGAGCCGCGCGAGACGGCTGAATTGTCCGTAATCGTTCCGGATCATGTCGTGCGTACGCTCCTCGCTTCCCGCAGCATACGGTACGTTGCCCACGCAGCGAACATCAACACGCAAAGGCGCACCACTGCTTGACCTACGGACGGTCCGCGCGTTCCTTTTCGATGCCTCACCAGGACGGGGCGGAACCGACGGACCGGGGAGCGTCGAAGGAACCTCAAGAGCCCAATGGACTTCTTCACGTACAAGCACCACATGCTGCATTGCGAGGACGTGCATCTTCGCGACATCGCCGACGAGATCGGCACGCCGACGTATGTCTACAGCCACCGCACGCTGACCCGCCACGCGAACGTCATTGATGGCGCGTGGGAGGGCTTCGACCACCTCACGTGCTACTCGGTCAAGGCGAACTCGAACCTCGCCGTCCTCCAGGTGCTCGCCCAGGCGGGCCTCGGAGCGGACATCGTGTCAGGCGGCGAACTCCATCGTGCTCTGCGGGCGGGATTCCCGGCGGATCGCATCGTCTACAGCGGCGTCGGCAAGACTGAGTCGGAACTACGGTACGCATTGCGGCAAGGCATCCTGGCGTTCAACGTCGAGTCGCTCGGCGAACTGGAGGCGCTGAACCGCATCGCCGCCGGGGAGCGTCGAGCCGCGCCGGTGAATCTGCGCATCAACCCCGACGTCGATCCGGAGACGCATCCCAAGATCGCCACCGGCCTCAAGTCCGCGAAATTCGGCATCCCGCACTCCCGGGCCGTCGACGCTTACAAGCGCGCCGCCGAACTCGAGTGGATCGACGTGATCGGAATCGACGCCCATATCGGCTCGAGCCTGACGAGCGTCCAACCGTTCGTCGAAGCGGCGAACCGGCTCCTGGGGCTGGTCGACGCCATCCGCGCCGAGGGCATCGAGCTGAGCGTCATCGATATCGGCGGGGGCCTCGGAATCACGTATGACGTGGAAGAACCGCCCAGCCCGGCAGAGTGGTCCGGAGCAGTGGGCGACGTGCTCTCGGGAGCGGGCTTGAAGATACTTTCCGAGCCCGGGCGCTCGATGGTGGGCAACGTCGGCGTTCTGCTCACCGAGGTACTCTATCTGAAGGAGAACGAGGGCAAGAATTTCATCGTCGTCGACGCCGGGATGAACGATCTTGTCCGGCCCAGCATGTACGATTCGTATCATCGTGTGCAACCCGTATTCCACCGTGAACGCGCGGAGATTGTCGCGGACATCGTCGGCCCGATCTGCGAAACGGGCGACGTGCTGGCTCGCGAACGGACGATACTGACGCCCAATGAAGGCGATTACCTCGCGGTGATGAGCGCTGGAGCGTACGGGTTCACCATGGCGTCGCAGTACAACTCGCACCCGCGCCCGGCGGAGGTGCTCGTGCGCGGCAGCAACTGGCAGGTCGTTCGTGACCGCGAATCGTACGACGACCTCGTCCGCGGCGAGCGCCTCACGACCATGGACGGGTGACCGCCCGGCGGCGAATCCATGCTACTCAACGAAATCGGTGAGTTCGGCTTCATCGACGGCTTGAGCGACCTGCTCGCATCCGATGATCCGCGCGTCCTCACCGGCATCGGCGATGACTGCGCGGTGCTGGCGCTCCCGGACGGCCGCGTGCAGGTCGTCACCACGGACGCGCTCGTCGAGGGCGTTCACTTTCTCCCGCACTCCACCGATCCCGAACGACTCGGGCACAAGGCACTCGCCGTTGGTCTGAGCGACGTCGCCGCCATGGGCGCCACACCCGAGGCCGCTGTCGTGACCATCGCGACTCCTGTCGACCGCTCGGTGGAATTCCTCCGCTCGCTCTACCGAGGGATGCGCTCGGTTGCCGATCGGCACGGAGTCTCCATCGTCGGTGGCGACACGACGCGCTCTAATCACGAGTTCTCGGTTGGCGTCACCGTGCTCGGCACGGCGCCTGCGGACGAGGTAATCCTGCGTAGCGGCGCGCATCCGGGCGACGCCCTGCTTCTAGCCGGTGTGATCGGGGAGTCCGGTGCTGGTCTGGAGACGCTGCTCCGGGACGTGGACATCCCACCCGACGTCGTGGAGACGCTTCGTGCGAGGCATCTGGCACCTGAGCCGCTCGTTGACGAAGGGCGCTGCCTGGCTGCGACCGGGCACGTCACCGCTATGCTCGACGTGTCGGACGGAATCGCGTCGGATGTGCGCCACCTCTGCCGGCAGAGCGGCGTCGGCGCACGGATATTCGAATCGGCACTGCCGATAACGCCCGCGCTTGCGACATTCCTCGCGGCCACGGGAGCCCACCCCCTCCGGTGTCTCACCCAGAGCGGCGAGGATTACGCACTCCTCTTCACCGTGTCGCCGGGCGGGTCGCACGAACTGATCGACGATTTCCACGCTACATGCGACACGCCGATCGCGCGCATCGGCACGGTTACATCCGACCGCGAGGCCGGTGTCGTGCTTCGCGACGGTTCAATACAGAACCTGACGGGCGGCCACGACCACTTTTCCACCTGATCGTCCATAGACGCGCACAATCCCAGCACCGGAGTGAGCCATGTCCATCGGGATCGGAATCATCAGCTTCGCACACGGCCACGTTGGCACGTACGCCGACCAGCTTGCGAACATGAGCGAGGTCGAACTCGTCGCCTGTTGGGACGACGACGTGGAGCGAGGTCGCGACGCGGCGGGCCGCCACGGCATGCGCTTCGACGAGAATTTGGGCGTTCTCCTGGGCGATTCCAGCATCGACACCGTCATCGTCACGAGCCCGACGAATCGCCACGCGGAGCACGTCATCGCGGCGGCGCGCGCGGGGAAGAACATCCTGTGTCAGAAACCCATGGCGCTCTCGCTGGACGACTGCGATCAGATGATTCATGCGGTGGACGAAGCGGGGATCGTCTTCTCGATGGCGTACCAGATGCGTCACGACCCGGTGAACCAGTTCATGCGCAAGCTGGCGCGGTCAGGCGAACTCGGAAGGCTCGGGCTCGTGCGGCGCCGGCACTGCATCCCCGTGCTGTTCAACGACGATTTCGTGTCCGGGAAGACGAGCTGGCACGTCGACCCGGTGCAGAACATGGGCATGTTCATGGACGATGCCAGCCACGCAGCGGACTGGTTCTACTGGATGTTCGGGCGCCCGACAAGCGTCGTCGCGGAGATCGACAACGTCCTGACCGACGTTGCGCCGGACGACACCGGCGTGGCGGTACTTCGCTTCCCCGAGTCCGCCGGAGTCGCGCCCGGGATGGTGGGCATCCTCATCAACTCGTCCGTGACGCACGCAGCGGTGAATACTACCGAGCTGTACGGCGACGCGGGCGTGCTCGTGCATGACTACGGCGACGGCCCGGCGACGACGATGGAGATCCCCGACGGAGCGAGTCCTGTGCGTTGGTGGCGCACCGACGCCGGCGATCACGCATGGCAGACGCCGGACCTCCCTATCCAGGCGCAAGGCGAGCGAATCGCGGCAATCCCCCGGCCATTCGTCGAGAGCCTGCTGGAAGGCACTCCCGTCGCGGCGACAGCCCGGGACGGCCGCATTGCCATCGAGATAGTCCTGGCGGCATACGAGTCGGCGCGCTCGGGCAGAAGAGTGGAGTTCCCGTTCGCGGGGTAACGCTATCCGCCACGCCGTGGAGAGCGGACATTCCTGTCCGCGATGCGCTTCTCCTCGCGTTCGTGGCAGTGATTGAGAAAACCTAGCGCCGCCCTCGATCAGAAAGCCTGGCCGACGCCGAACTCGAGCTTCCATCCCGTCCCTGAGACAATCGGGAACGCGAAGTCTATGCGAACCGGTAGAACCGTATACCATCTGCCTCCGAAGCCCGCGCTTATTCCGAACCCCGCCGGCCGAATGGCACTGAAGCCGCCGTTGGCGATGTTGCCCACGTCCAAGAGCCCGGTTTCGTCGGACAACACGAGGTCGGGCGTCCACGCCTGTGCAGCGTCGACGTACGCAGCGAAGCCGACGGTCTCCCACGGATCCACCCGGATCTCCGCTCGCGCGAGCATGTAGGCCATGGCGGGCAGGCCGCTCGTGAGCGTACCCGACGTTGTATCCGTCGCAGGCGCGGCCGTGACGGTTGTCAGGTCATCGCGTTCGAGCCCCCGCACGATCGGAGTCTGAGCGCTCCTCCAGAACAGACCGGAGATGTCGTAGGTCTCGGTAGTCGCCGGGTGGTAGAGCCCTCCACCGAACGATACCGCTGCCACAACCAGCGGGTCGAGCCTGCGGTAGTACTGCAGCAGCCCCTCCGAGCGGAACGTGGTGTTTGTCAGTGAGACGTCCGCGAAGGAGATCTGTCCGGAAGCCACCACGGCGTCGGAGGGCTTCAGGAAATCCTCTCGCGTATCGTAGGTGCCGCTCACAGTGACGGTGCGGTCCCACGAAGGGTCCGATCCGCGATCGATAATCGACCGGGCAGAGTCGGTGCGAGCGATCTCATACGAGATGCTGAGACGAGTCGTGCCGCTGAATCTCCGCCCGAATCCGACGCTCCACGACAGGCGGCGAAACGGAGTCGCGGCGTCGAGGGAATCGCCGGACGACGCGCCACCGGTCGTAAGGTCGGCTACCTCCCACAGCGCCGACACGCGCTGATCCATACGAATGCGGTAGGCCCGACCTCCAACGACGGGAGTCCAACCCGGGAAGGCTACTCGCGGCTGAGCGTACAGCGCGGAGAGCCGTAGTCGTTCGAGTTCCAGGCGGCCTTGTTCGATTCGGACGTCCGCTTCCTGCCCGAGTGTCCGGGCGCGACGCAGGAAGTTGTGGTAGTACACGCCTCCTTCAGCCCGCCAGCCCGAGACCGACGAGTAGCCAACGGTGCCACGGATGTCGCCCGGCTCGTGCTCCGCGACGCTTACGACGGCGGTCCGGGGAACGTCTCCGCCGGACGCGCCAACAGCACGTTCGCTCCCGATGTCCTCGAGCGTGATGCGAGCAAGCCGGATTACGTTCAGGTCGAGGAGAAAACGCTCGGCATCCAGGATTCTCTCGCGGCTGAGGCGAGCACCCGGGAGCAGTCCCGCGTCGTGGAACGCATTCACGAAGACGGAGCTGTCCACATGGATCGCGGTTTCGGATCGCAGCGCCATCCCGCCGACGGAAAACGGCTGCTTCTCGTTCACGACGTAATATTCCGCGACGGTGCGGCGCTCGGGGTTGATGAGCGGCGCCTGCACAATCTGCACGGCGGACGTGTCCAGATACCCCGCGTTCGCATAGCGTCTGCCGACATCGTACAGGTTCTTGAGCGCCCTCGCGGGAGAGAAGTACGTACCTCGTTCAGGGTGACGGCGCTTGAACGCGCGGGACAGGCGTAGCGCGTCAAGCGCCTCGACGCCGTCGAAATACGTCGCGACCAGTTCGTAACGCTCGGTCTCCCGAATACCGTCGAGGACGATGATGACATCCACTTCCTCGATGTCGTCCTCGACCCGCACTGGTTCCGTGGTGGAACTCACTACTCGCGCGTCGAGATACCCCAGCGTGCGGTAGTAGTGCGCCACAGCGGCAGTATCCGCCGCCAGATCACCGGCTCTGAATCGCACGGGAAACCAGAAGTTCCGCCAGCTCGGCGTGTACATGCCGAGCACGTCACTCAGATCGTCGCGCCTGGCCACCTGCCGCCACTCGGCGCCGACTTCGGGCACGGGCGCATCGACGGGAGTCACGATCACACGATGGATGTATCGTTGCGTGCGAACGGCATGCACCGGAGCACCGATGAGGAGCGCAAGCATCACGGCGGCGAGAATCCGAGTCAGTATGTCGTGGCGCGGTACCATCGGTCAGAACCTGATCCTCACCTGCACGTCAAGACTCGTTTCTTTCGCGACGACATCGCCCGTCTCGTCCGGCGCCTGCGTTCCGAACGTGAGCGAGAGCGACTCCAGGTTGCGCATGAGCCTTGGCCGCTGGAGGATATACCACCTTGCCTCGGCGCGCTGGTATCCGAACTGGGAGATCTCCCCTACGGGCGTTGCCATGGACACTCGCACCGTCTGACCGAAGAATCGGAAGCTCTGCGCAAGCTCAAGCTCCGTCACGGACTGCGTGTCGTCGGCATCGGCGGAGGATTCCAGCTCGCGTTCCTGAACGCTCACGCGATCCAGAGGCAGCATCGTGCCGAGGGCTGCCGACGCCGCACCGTAACCCCGCTGGGAGAGGAAGTTGTTGAACCGCTGATCCGCTTGCAGAGCGAATTCGCTTGAACCAAAGAGCAGGATCTTGAGAATCTGCTGCTGGTCGAGTATCACCGTCTGCTCGTTCTCCGGCCCTTCGTAGGCGACCATCTCGGTCACGAACCGATCCGGAAACGCCCCGCTCGCGGTGAACTCGACCCTGAACGGAGTCTCACCGTCGGCGCCGACGAAATTCGCTGTGGCCGTAGCATCGACGGTTGGCTCGAACACGT
>CAZEAI010000042.1:21900-37279 GCA_964510105.1 uncultured bacterium | reverse complement strand
GATACCCGCACGGCGAACGCGTTGGCGTCGGACGGCACAAGCGATGCATCGACCGCTATCTGCCGCGAGGAGGAGGCCCGCCCAACGGCGGTCGATCCGGGCGGGAGCGCTTTCAGGACGGGTATCTTCCGTGCCGATGCGGGCTCTCCGGGTAGTTCGATGGGTTCGACAAGCTCAATCCCTCGTGACAGACGATCGAGCCGCCGGACGTACCCCTTACGCGCGATAGCGTTCAGCGCCTCGCGAGCGCCGTTCGATGAGCGCATGCCGAACTCGTCGCCAATCTCTCGGATGGTGGGGGGTATACCCCGTTCCCGTATCTCGCGCACGACGAACGCGTAAATATCATGCTGTCGTTGCGTGAGTGGTTTCCGCATGGGGTGGTCCTGCTCTATGTTGTGATTCGGAACTCATACCGATTTCGGCTGCCGGATCGACAAGCCAAAAGGGGGCCGGTACGTATTGGTCGGGTAAGGAATTCTTCCCGCTCCCTTTCGGAATGTCGCACGCTCCCCGCACGCGGGCAAAGGGGCACGCGGTCCGGACGCCGCTGTATTGGCGGTATCACGCAACATTCATCAGGATATATACTTGCATATGACCACATGGCGGCGAGGGGTCCCGGCGGCTGTCAGCGCGATGATCGCGATGCTGCTCTGTTCCGTCGGCTGGGCGACTGAGATCGGGCTTGCGTCGGAACGACTCGCGATGGTCCGCGCGATCCAGTCGGCGACCCATGAAGGCACTCCTGTGGTAGCGGAGAGCCTGGCTACCCGATACGTACGCGCATGGCCCGGAGATCCGACGGGCTACTACGCTCGCGCCGTGGCGCGACGTGCCGCGTCGCTTGGCTGCGAGGCGCCCGACGACATACCCGCGCTGCTCGATGATCTCGATGCCGCCATTCGACTCGGTTCAGGACGAATCGAGACACGCAATGCGTCTATCTGGGACGAGTACGTGCTCGGGCTGTCGCTCGGGTTCCGGGCGGTGATGAATCTTGAGGCGTCGCGCCCGTGGTCGGCGTGGCGCGATAGCCGTCGGAGCGTTGCCGCGCTGGAGGGAGTGCTGCGCGCCGACTCAACCTACGCCGACGCGCTGCTGCCCCTAGGGACCTACCATTTCTGGCGCGGACAGGCGCTCGCCAGTTGGTCATGGCTTCCGTTCGTGGACGACTCGCGGGACCAGGGGATCGCCGAGCTTCGAGCCGCTGCCGAGAAGGGCGCGACGACAGCCGAATCGGCGCTGAACATGCTCATGTGGGCGCTTCTCGCGTACGGTTCGCCGGCGGAGGCGCTCTCAACGGCGGATACGTTGCTCGCGAAATTCCCCGACAACGTGTCCGCGCTGTGGGCCAGGGCGGAGGCGCTGAAGGCGCTTTCCCGTTGGGACGACGCGGAGCGTGCATTCGCGCGCGGCGCTGAAGCGTTCGGAAGTAACCTCGGTTGCCACGGCGTGGCCGAGCTTCGCGCGAAACGGGGCGTGATGCTCGTAGAGCTTGCGAGATGCGACGAGGCGCGTCCGATTCTGCATCAGGCTCTCGGATACGAGCCGCCGGAGTCTGCGGCGGACGAATATGAAGCCGTGCGCGGAGAGGTGCTCCGAGCGTTGGCGACGTGCGGTAGGCTGGTAGACCGCGTCGGACTGGAGCGTGAGTGACATGATGCCGCACCGCAAACACGCCCGGTCACTGCTGACGCGCCGGGGTCGGCGAGAGCACCGGGAAGTGCTGGTCGAGGGGGCGCGATTCGTTGGCGACGCACTGGAGTCAGGTGCTGTCGTTACCCGTATCTACCACACTGCGACGGAGCCCGGTGACCGCATCGCGGGTCTAGTCGGCCGCGCTATCGAGCTTGGCATCGAAGTGGCCCTGGTGGATGCCGACGAACTGGCGGAAATCTGCGACACGGAGGCCCCACAGGGCGTGGTTGCCGTCGCTCGGTGCCCCGATTGGCAGCAGTCTGCGCTGACGTCCGGGACGGGCGACATCGTGATACTCGATACCGTTCGCGATCCCGGAAACGTTGGCGCAATCATGCGAACGGCGGCCGCGGCCGGAGCGAGGGTTCTGATCGCTGCCCGTGGTACCGTGGAGCTGGAGAATCCAAAGGTGCTGCGGGCGTCGATGGGTGCCTATTTCCGGCTTCCCACCTTCGTCGCGCCGAGCATCGACAACCTGCGTACCATCGTGGAAGCACCCGCGTTGCCCCTGTTCGTTGCCGACTCGGCCGGAGGGGTGGCGGCAGCGGACCTACCACGCGAGCACGACGTAGCACTCGTGCTTGGCGGTGAG
This sequence comes from uncultured bacterium, assembly GCA_964510105.1. Lineage (GTDB taxonomy): Bacteria > Latescibacterota > MWCZ01 > MWCZ01 > MWCZ01 > CAZWQW01. The sequence goes on along the minus strand of CAZEAI010000042.1, from coordinate 34,986 downwards.
GCTGCCGGTGCGCAAGCCGATTGGTCGTCGCTTGGGGCGGAAACCGTCCATATCCCCATGCCGGGGGCTGCGGAGTCGCTGAACGTGGCTGCTGCCGCGGCGATATTGCTTTTCCGACGCACGTGGTCGCTTTAGGTCCGGCTTTCGCGTTCCGATCCTCGCGCTGAGCGCAAAACCGAGCGATATTCCTCAAGACGACGACATCGTGATATCTCATTCAGACCGTCAAAGGCAGGTCCGCCATGCTACCGAACGTCGGCACGTGGGAGATGCTCATCATCCTCCTCGTTGTCTTCCTCGTCTTCGGATCGAAGCGCCTTCCCGACGTTGCCAAGGGCATCGGACGCGGCATGCGCGAGTTCAAACGCGAGATGCAGGGACTCACGGAAGAGCTGAAGATACCGGACGAGGACAGATCCGTGCGCCCAACAGCCTCAGCGACGTCCGCACCGAAACCGGCGACCACGGAGACACCTCCCGCCGCGGCGCAGGGCGATGCGCAGGCGGATCCCGAAGAGCCGTCCGAGACTACCACATGATGGTGTCCCGCCGATGAATCGTCCGTTCATGAACATCGCTCATCGGGGGTTCAGCGGCCGGTACCCCGAGAACACGCTCATCGCATTCGAACAGGCGATCGTGCTGGGATGCACCTGGCTTGAGTGCGACGTGCGCCTGACGAGCGATGGCATTCCGGTCGTGATCCATGATGCGACAGTCGACCGCACGACGGACGGCTCCGGCGCAGTGAGCGACCTGGCATTCGACGATATCCGGCAACTGGATGCCGGAAGTTGGAAGGGCGCGCGGTTCGGGGGCGAGCGCATACCGACGCTCGATGAGCTGCTCGAACTGGCCTGCAGCCGGGCGCGTGTGGTGATAGAGTTCAAGGCGCCGACGGAACGTACTTCCGCTATCGCGGATCGCGTCCGCGCGGCGGACGCCATGGAGTGGACGGTCGCATCCGCGTTCGAGTGGGAGATGGTGCTTGCGCTGCGGTCGTCCTGCCCCGACTGGTCGACGACGTGGCTGACTTCGCTGGAGGACCGTCCGGTGGAGGCGGTGGTGCGGACGTGCGTCGAGGCAGGGGTAGATACGCTGGGATTGCGCGCGCGGGACACAGACAAGGGCGCGGTATCGCTGGCGCACGACGCTGGACTGGAACTCCGATGCTGGGGCGTGGGCGAGGATCGGGGCCCCGAGCTTCGACGTGTCGTTGCCGTCGGCACTGACGGAACGACGACGAACCACCCGGACGCGCTGATGCGGATTCTGGCGGAATCCGATGCCGGCGAAGGGAGTGATCTGCATACGGTCGATGGGTGACGCCGCTTCCCCGGCACTCCGACCGCTGCTACATTCACGAATGAATTCGGTGCTTCTTGCCAACCGAGGTGACACGCGAATGAAGGGCGTTCTGTTCAACCATCTCCGTCGCTACGTAGAACGGGAACACGCTGAGCTGAAGTGGGAGGATATCCTTAGCGAATGCGGGATCGCCCAGCTTCTCAGCGACACCTGGGACTACGACGACCGGACGATGGAGTGCCTGATCAAGTCCGTGGCGAGATCGCTCGAGTGCTCTCCGGGCGCAGTGTACTACGGCATGGGCAAGAGCTCCATGGCTGAGTTCCTCAAGGACCAGCACTGGTATTTCGACGAGCACACCGACGCTCGGTCATTCCTGTGCGCGCTGGGTGATATTCACGCATCGGCGGCGACAGAGATGCCCGGTGCGAAGCCGCCTCACATCGAGACCGCGGATGACGGTGAGACGGTCACGATGCGGTATGAGTCTCCGAGGCGAATGCTTGGGTATCTTCGCGGCGCACTCGACGGCATACTCGAGATCTACGGCGAGTCAGGGCGCGTCGAACTCGTAGAGGAATCCGAGGATCACGCCGTCTTCACCGTGAGCTTCGCGTAGCATTCGCCACCGTCTGTCGCTCCGCCCCAACCCGCAGGTATGTACCCGTGAAATCTCAGCCACTCACCGACTGGCTCCTCATCTCCGAGTCGGCGGCCACAGTACCCGTTCCGCATACGCCCGACACTGACGCCTGGCTGCCCGTGCAGGTGCCCACAACCGCCCAGCAGGCCCTCGTCGACGCTGGGCAGGCGCCGACGCCGTGGCTGGACTACGCCTCGGAGTGGTTTCGCTCCGTTGAGAACGATGCGTGGCTCTACCGAACCGAATTCGCCCCGGACGATGCGCTGCGGGAGTGCGATCGCTTCGAGCTCGTCTTCGAGGGCGTGAACGTGCTGTCCACCGTCTGGCTGAACGGGACCGTCGTCGGCACGACGCACAACGCCCTGCACGAGCACCGATTCGACGTCACGCAATACGTGAACCGCGACGGTGAGAACGCCCTCGTGGTCGAATGCCGGATCGGTATCGAGGAGATCGGTCGACGATCTCGGAAGGACCTTACCGACGGCGAGGATCAGACACGTCTGCACGTGCGGATGCCGCAGTTCATGTTCGGCTGGGATTTCGCCCCGCGCCTCCCGCTGGCCGGGTTGTGGCGGCCGGTGAGCCTGGTTGGGCAAGCCGCCGGGACGATATCGGACCTCCACGTGCGTACCGAGACTGCCCAAGACGACCATGCGGAGATCGAGGTCGAAGCCGCGACGCGCCGTTTCACGGACGGGAACGAGCCTCGAACCCTCGCGCTCTCGATTCACGAGGCACCGGACGGCCCCGCGATCTGGGAGGAGACCGTACGCATTAACGGCGATGCCACCGTGCGAATTCCAGTCGAGATCGCCGATCCGAAGCTCTGGTGGCCCCGTTCACACGGTGAGCCGTTCCTATACACACTTCGCGCGCGCCTCCTGGACGGCGACACGACACTGGACGAGCACGCGACCCGGTTCGGCATCCGCACGGTTGAGCTGGTGCAGGAGGATTCGTTCACGTTCCGGATCAACGGCACCGACGTATTCGCGAAAGGCGCGAACTGGGTGCCGGCGGACAGTCTGGCGATCGCACCGTCGCACGAGCGCTACGAGCATCTGCTCGAACTGGCCGCCGACGCGAACCACAACATGCTCCGCGTTTGGGGCGGGGGCATCTACGAGCCGGAGCGGTTCTACGAGCTGTGCGACGAACTCGGGATCATGGTGTGGCAGGATTTCATGTACGCCTGTGCGATGTACCCCGACGACGATCCGGCGTTCGTGGCCAGCGCGGACGCGGAGGCCCGGAGTGTAGTGACGCGCCTGCGCCGTCACCCGAGCGTGGTGCTCTGGTGCGGAAACAACGAGTGTCAGGAGGCGTGGGTACTTGGCGATTGGGCGGAGCGCTCGAGGCGACACCTCGGCGAACGCCTGTACGATCACGTGTTGCCCAACGCCGTGCGCGATCTAAGCCCGGACGTGCCTTACTGGCCCGGCAGCCCGTTCGGCGGTCCGACGACGCGCTCGCGCACCGAGGGCGATTTTCACGACTGGTACAGCCTCCCGAACTGGCGCACGTACGATGAGAACGCGCCGCTATTCAGCAGCGAATACGGCTTCCGCGCGATGCCTGAGCGCGCGACTCTCGACGCCGCGATTTCCGGCGACATGCAGTGGGAGCCGCGTCCGCCGCAGCACCACGTCTGGAAGCATCACCACGGGTGGTGCGGTTGGATGAACTCGGTGCTCCCGGAGTTCGGCACGGCGGAGACGCTCGACGAGTACATCATGCTCACGCAGGAGGCGCAGGCTACGCTCATGCGATACGCTATCGAGGTGTATCGCCGCCGGATGTTCGGCACGAGTGGGTCGCTCATCTGGATGTACAATGAACCGTGGCCCGCGATAACGTTCAGCGTTGTGGACTACTTCGGGCGCCAGAAGGCGGCCTACCAGTGGGTTCGCCGCGCGTACGAGCGGGTGATGGTGATGGTCTATGCTCGCGACGGTGTGACGTCGTGCTGGGGTGTCAGCGATCTCGGCGAAGATGTGTCTTGCGAGCTGAGGTTGCGACGCTTCGACCATTCCGGCACGCTCCTTGGCGAATCGCGAGTGGCTGGATCGCTCGGCGCGAATGCGTCGACATGCCTGGTCGAGAATCTGCCGGACGAACTCCGCATCGAGCGACCGGCGGACGAGTTCATCGTCGCGGAACTCCTGGCCGGGGAGCACAACTCGGAGCGGACGTACCACGTAGCCGACAGGCGCGACTGGACCCTCGCCGACGTGGGGCTACACGTCGAGATCGAGCGTGTCGCCCCGGGCCGCATCCGCGCGACGCTCTCCGCCGATGGCTACGCGCATTTCGTATCGCTGTCCGTCGGCGATCAAACCGCCCGGTACAGCGACAACTTCGTCGATTTGCTACCTGGCGAACCGAGGTCCGTCGAGGTCGTCACGGAGGACTGCGGCGAGGTGACGGTTCGAAGCGGCAACGCTGGCGGCGCCGTTGTCGCAACCGTTCCGATTCCGGCGGCCGGATGATACCTTACCTGACTCCATTTCGAACCCGTACACCCTATCGCCGCGAGGATTGACGTGCTGTCTCTCAATGAGCAAATGGATCTCATCCGCAGGGGAACGCAGGAGATCGTCCCTGAGGAAGAGTTGGAGAAGCACGTCACGAAGTCGATCGAAACCGGCACGCCGCTGAAGGTCAAATACGGCATCGACCCCACGGGGCGCGACGTGCACGTCGGTCACATGGTTCCCGTCGGCAAGATGCGCGACTTCCAGGATGCCGGACACGTAGGCATCATCATCATCGGTGACTACACGGCGCAGATAGGCGACCCCACCGGCCGCGAGGAGTCGCGTCCGCCGCTCGACAAGGCGCAGGTACACGAGAACGCCGCCACCTACGTCGAGCAGCTCATGAAAGTGCTCGATCCCGAGAAGACGACCGTCGCGTACCAGACTGAGTGGTTTGAGGCGTTCTCGCTCATCGACATGATACGCCTCTCGCAGAAGTTCACCGTCGCCCAGATGCTCTCGCATGACACGTTCGCGAGGCGCCTCGACGAGGGTCTCGTTCTCGCGATGCACGAGCTTCTCTACCCGATGCTCATGGCATACGATTCCGTCGCGATAGACGCCGATGTCGAGCTTGGGGGGATGGAGCAGCGGTTCAACATCCTGCAGGGCCGCAATCTCCAACGTGCCGACGGGCAAAGGCCGCAGATCGCCGTTCTGATGCCCATGCTACCCGGCGTCGACGGCGGCGTGAAGATGGGCAAGAGCCTCGGAAACTACATCGGCGTCAACGACGAGCCGGCGGACATGTTCGGCAAGATCATGTCCGTGCAGGACGACGTCATCGTGCAGTACTTCACGCTTGCCGCGGGTGTGCCGCCCGATACCGTCGCACGGGCGGAGGCGAGCCTCCGGGACCCGGGCGTCAACCCACGCGACGTGAAGCGCGAACTCGGACGCGCCGTAGTCACGCGGTACCACGGCGCGGAGGCGGCGTCGAAGGCGGACGAAGCATTCATGGGCGTATTCTCGCGGCGTGACCAGTTGCCTGACGACATGCCCGAAGTGACGATCCCGTCAGGCGCGATAGGAATCGTCGAGCTGATCGACGCGGCGGACCTGGCTCAGTCGCGTTCGGACGCGAGGCGCCTCGTGGAACAGGGCGGGGTGTCGATCGACGGCGACAAGGTTATGGATCCTAACGCTGAGGTCGAGCCGGAGGCAGGCGCGGTGCTCCGCGTCGGCAAACGGCGATTCGCCAGAATCGTCGTGCAGTAACGCGTCGGAGAGCTGTCGACGATGGTCCGGCAGACGACGTCATTCGCGCGTATTTCGCCGCATCGTTGGGGCATCTGCTGTCGGTGCCCCGGATCGTAGCGAGATACCTGCGTCTGCGACCCTCACCACTCCCGTATTCCTGAGTCGCAGCGGCGCACTGCAATGTCCGCCCCAATGCGGCATGGCGATTGCACCGTGACCGTTCGGCGACGTATTCTGCCATGCGCATGTCCCGACGGTGGCCATCTCTGCTGCGGGGCGCCTGTGCCGTCGCATCTAAATTGATGCTGCCTGTATCACTGCCGAGTGTTCGCGTGGCGTAGTCGTAACCGCCCGCCCGCGTTCGGAACTGCTGCTGTCGCCTGAAGGAAATAGCTATGTCCGACGTTGTGGCCGCCCCGGCCCTTCGCGTCCGGGATACTGCTCTGGTTCTCGTACTGTGGGTGGCGTCGGTCCTGCCCATGGCGACTCTCGGATACGGTGGGCACGAGGATCCGTGGCTCATCGCCGATGCCGCGCGGCGGATGCCCGATGAACACCGGTACATTCCTTCGCGCGCGACCGGATATCCCCTCACCGAGCTGATCGCGATTCCCCTGGTTCGTGTCGGCGAGTGGTATGCCTCGAACTTCATCGGCATACTATCGGGTGTAGCGCTGGCGCTGGCGCTGCATCGCCTCGCCGGAGCAGGGGCGCTTCGGTATCCGGTGCTGACGATGGTGACACTCCTGTTCCTGCCGCTGATTCTGAAGAACGGGTCGGCAACGAACGACCACCTGCCGTCACTGGCGGCGATAGTGTGGGCGTATGCCTTCCTGCTGGAACGTCGAGGTCTGGCCGCGGCTGTACTCGTTGGAATCGCAGCCGGCTTTCGTCCGACCGGCGGCCTCGTGATCATACCTGCGATGCTCTACGCGTGGCTCGACGGCTGGGGCCCCGGCAGGACGCTTCGCATGGGAGCCGTGGCTTTCGCCGTCGGCCTTGCGTGCTTCTCGCCCTCGGTCCTCTCGAACGGAGCCATCGGCTGCACATACGACGTCGCCAGGGACCTCACGTTGTTCGTTTCCTGGTCGTACAAGACCCTGTACACGGGCTACTACTTCCTTCAAGCGTTCGGGATCGTGCAGACTGCGCTGCTCGGAGTCGTCCTCATCTGGGCTCTTCCTCGCGCACCCGCGACCGGGTCAGAGTCACCCGGCCAGCCGTTCATCGCGTTTCACCTGGCGAACATCGCCGTCTGGTGCCTTCTCTTCGCCGTTCACGGGACGAAGCCGGAATTCCTCATGCCGCTCATGCCGTCTGTCGTGTTGCTGATCGACCGCCTGACGCCACGACGCGTGTTCGTCGTCACCTCTGCGGCGTTGCTGTCGTACAACGTCGTCGGGCTCGAGGTCGTCGCCGGCGAGAGCGGCATGCGGCACATCGAGCCGTCGATCCGGTGGGGCTACACAGTCCGGGACGTACAGGCGCGTCGCTTCAAACTCTCCACACGCCGCGTGGGTGACACCTCCGAGCCGGACCGGCCAACCGTGCTTCTCTACGGCGACATGTGGATACCCGCCGCGAACGACCGATGGGAGCGTCTGCGGATACGCGGGAGGGAGGTCTTCCACCGCAAGGGCAGCAATTTCTGGATCGCGAAGCAGTACCGCGACGAGGACCTGCTCCGCACGTTCGTGGAGGACTACCGCTTCCGCCTTGTTGTGTGGCGAGGGTACAAGCGCGAATACCTGCTGTCGGAATCTCAGTACTGGCGGGACTACGTCGAAGTCGTGCCCGACCTTGGGGAATTCTTCGGTACACCGGTGCGTGGGGCGCCGATGCAGTGAGACCGATGCGTTGACGCCTAAGCCAGGCGCCGTACTCCGGGTCAGCGGCCGGCGCCTGGCGCGATCATCGCTCTTTCTACGGTCGGCGCGCCCAGATCGACCCCTCGCGACTGAATGCCGCCGGCTCCATCCCCGACGCCGGGAGCCACGATCGGTAGGTAGTCCCGGTAGCGCCCGCGCTCGCGAAGTCGCACAACACTATGGACTCTCCGTCGGCTGTCGGCACGCGCGCGAGCAGCCACGGCGCGAGGAAATCGTCCCTCGTCTCCACGGCGAATTCGACGTTGCCCAGGCTCAGCTCCGGGATGTCGTCGGGATCGTACGAGTCGTATCGCGGGTCATACGCCAGCAGCAGGGGGCCTCGGTACAGCGATGCCGTTCCGGCGCACTCGCTGTCTCCGACCCACATGTGCGGACTGAAGTCGAGCGATAGCGACACCGTGTCGCCGGGTTGCCACTCGCGTTCGATCTCGTGATACGCGCCGGGCTGAGCCGCATCCGGGGCGTCGTCGTTCACTTGGATCGTCGTCTCAGCGGACCATGCTGGAATCCGCAGCTTGAGCGCGAACCGCGCTGGCGCTTCGAGGCCAAGCGCGATGTCCACGCCGGGAGAGAGTGGATAATCCGTGCGCTGCTCGACGGTCAACCGCGCGCCATCGTCCAGCTCCACGCCGATCTCGGACGGGCCGTAGTAGTTGACCGCCACGGAGTCCTCGCCGAGCATAACCGCCCACTCACCGATCATGCCGAGTCCGCGCGGGGCGTTTACGGAGCAACAGTTCAGCTCCGGGCTTCCCGCGCGTGCCTGGAAGACGATATCGTGGGCGCTGGCTCGCCGCGCGCCATCCATCGGGGTGTTGTACGTCCACCACCGCCCCGAGGGATGCTGTCCGCCAACCATGCCGTTCAGCGTGGCGAGTTCGATCTCGTCCGCCACGCGAGAATCGCCCGACATCCGGAGCATATCCACCGACAGCGCGATCCACGCCATGGTGCAGCACGTTTCGATGGCGCCGCGATGGTACGGATTTCCTTGGCAGCCCTCGTCCGACGTGAAGCCGCCCGTGTTGTGCCGGTCACCCTCGAGGATGCTCCACCAGATGTGCTCGAAGGCGCGGCGGTAGCTCTCGTCGCCGGTGAGGAACGCCAATTCGCCGATTGCCTGCCAGTCGTGAGCGCTTTCCCAACGGTGCGCCGGGAACTCACAGACCGGTCTTCCTGCGAGGGCGCTGGAGATGTACTGTCCCGCCGGTGGAAGATCCCACTGGTCTTCGACCCAGCGCGCAAGCGCCAGCGGCTCATCGTCGCCCGTGACGCGGTGGAGTCGCAGGAGCGCGTGCGCGACCGCATGATTCTTCTCGCCGTCGGCGTCGTCGGGAGTGAGCATCCGTCGCTCGCCGTCGACGAAGGTCGCGTGCAGCAGTGCAACGATGCGATTGCACGCTTCGATGCATCGTTCGTCGCCTGTCTCCTCGTGCCAGAGGAGGAGCGCGAGCATCACGTGGTAATGGCCCCACACGTCCCACTTCTCAACGAGCCGAACATCGCCCGCAAACGGACCGAGATAGCCGTCGTCGCCCTGCGCCGCGAGGACGCGTTCGACAGTTGCCTCGATCATACGTTGGAGGTCGGCGTTGCGGGTCAGACGCAGGGCCTGGATCGAGCTGATCAGGTGCTTCCCGACGAACTCTCCCGCCCATGGCACCGTCTCCCTGTCAGGCGTGCGATCGCGGTCGACGAGCATCTCGGTGAGTGCCGGATTCGCCTCGGGCGCGGAGATGAGCCATCCTTCCACCGCGGCGTCGACCCGCTTGCCGACGACCCCCCGGAGTTCGAAGTTCGCCGCCCGTGGCGCCTCCAGCTCGGGGGGCAGGGCATACCGTTCACTCGTGCGTGTCACATCCATGTCGCCATCCTCGTGCCGATACCGTCTACAAGAGTGGTGAGAAAGTAAGATACTCCGAGCGCGGTCCGGGGCACCCCTTGCTGCGCCGCGACCGACCCGCGCGGAATGGGCCGTACGGAGCGATGCAGCCGTCGGGAGCTTCCCCGGACCGGTTTTCGGTCCTACTATCCGTAACCCGCTGATCGGTTGGACAAGACGATCGGAGGACGGCCGTGCATGAAGCCCTCTACTACCAGCGACTTGCTCACCTGAACGAGACGTTCTGGGTCGCCAGGACGCTCCTGACGTTCGCCGCGATCTGGTTGTTCATCGATCTGTCGCGGGGAGCGTCCTGGGGAAGCGCCGGCCTGAAGGCCGTTCTGGGCCTAACGTCCGGAGTGGCTGGTGTCGCAACGCTCCTGGCGACGCCGGGCGACGAGGCCGTCCGCGCCGGTGCCGGTGCGATGTCGGTTTGGGCTCTCAGGGCGGAGTTCGGCCTGCTTATCACCGCGTGCGTCCTCGGGTTGCTGGACGCCGTTCGCGACTCCGACCCTATCCGCATACCGGAATCCGGACCGTCGCTGGCCATCGTTCTGGCCGGAGCGATTATCGGACTCGGATTTCCCGCGTTCGATCTCCTTCACGGCAATGTCTACCCATCCGCGCAGACGTTCGGCATCTCAGCCGCGCCGTTCCTCGTCGTGCTGTTGCCGCTCCTCGGGGCGACCCGACCAGCGTCGGCGCTGACGCGTTCCTGGTTCGTAGTGGCGCTTGTGCTGGCGCTGGACGTCGGAATCGTGGCGCCGCTCCTCGGGTTCCCGCACGGACGCTGGATCGTCGCGGTGGCGGCAATCGGCGGAGTCTACGTCGCGCGACGGCGCTGAGCCAGCGGCTCGGGCACGTTTATCGGCTCGATGTCGGGGGTCTCGTAGCGACCCGCAGGATGACGCTGTTGCGCTGACCTAGCGCGCTTCCTCGAACCAGTGCTCCACGGAGGTGTTGTATGCCGCGCCGCCGAGGGTGAACTCGTAGTACGCGTGGCCGTCGAGCGACGCCGTGCCTTCGATGGGTACGGCGATTCCGCCGGGGGCATCCCAGCGGGCGAATGCTACGCTCCACTCCGCGGCGGTCGAGTCGCTTGTACAGCGCGTACCCGTGATCCGCGTCAACGCACGCGTGCGCTGGTCGAACTCCACCGACAGGCTGTCGGGCGACCCGTCCGGAGAGTCGTACAGGACACTCAGTCGCCAGCTTCCGCGCCGATGCCACGTCGCATCGATGGTGCGGATGAGCGACGACGGCAGCCAGACGCGTTCTGCCTGTGCGCGCATCGCTCGCGCGGTGGCCTCGCACCGGGCGTGGGCGGTCGTCACCGTGTCGCCGTCGGTTCGGCTGAAGCGCTCCTCGATGTCCAGAATCGGTTGGCGCCACCAGGTGACGTGCCCTCGCCAGACGTATCCCCGCTCGACGTCGACGGCCTCACTCCAGCTCACCGGAAGCCACACGGCGACCGGTCCGATCTCGAATCGCGCTCTCCCCGTGCCCCACAGAACGGCGCGGGTCGTCACGGGAGGCGTTCGCCCGACTGTCTGCTGGAGGTAGAATTGGAGCGCTGGCGGGAGTCCGTCCGGCAGGACGGTCGTCTCGCCGAGCCGGCTCGTGCCGTGTTCCGGTTCGACGACAGGAGCGCCCACCTGGAACCCCGCCCATCCGACCACCGTCGCGACGACGAGTACGGCCGCGGAGATCGTGAGGACGCGGCGAATCACGTGCGTTCGCCCACGAGTATCATACGAGGAGTGTCCACGGTAAGCTCGCTCATGTCGAAATCGCCGAATACGTCCAGGGTCTCTACCCCGAGGGAGGCAAGGAGCATCGCGAGTTCGGCCGCGCCGTAGAGGCGAATCGAATGGTGATAGCTTCGCTGTGCGTCCCCCTCGACCACCGTTACGCCCACCTCGGAGCGGCATGTCACCGGGTCGTACTCGCGCTCTTCCAGGACGGCGAGGCCGTCCGTTGTGAACCACGTCTGCGGCGGCGCATGACGGATGAGGAACGCGACGTTGACCGTCTCGATCACGAGGCAGCCTCCCGGACGCAGCACCCGCGCGGCCTCGGCGAAGACCCGGTAGTTGTCGTATTCGTCGTCGAAGTACCCCACGCTGCTGAACATGCTCGTCACAGCATCCACCGTGCCGTCGGGGAGCGGTATCGCCCGCATGTCTCCGCGGATCAAGCGGAAGTCGGCACGTTTTCGCCGAGCTTTCCGGATCAGCGTCGGCGATCGATCGAGACCGATCATGGCGTATCCGGCTCGGCTCAGCGGGGCGACATGTCGGCCGGACCCGCACGCCAGGTCGAGCACTGCTCCATCCTCGGGAAGCACATCCCGAAGGAACCGTACCTCCCGGCGTGTCTCGGGGTGATGGTCGAATCGGAGGTAGTCAGTGCCGAAGAACGTGTCGTACCAGTGTCGAGATTGGTCCATTGTGTCGCCGGGGTCGAGGGAATTGCCGCCTACCGATGAAAGGAACGATCCAGCGGCGGATAGAGCAACCGCGTGGGGCGTGCATCGGGATGTCGACGAGGCCGGGAGCGTTATGGGAACGCCCCCGGCCGTTGGCCCTTCCGGGCGTCGCTCACGACTCGATCGTGTTTATCTCAACAGGCTGGACCTTGATGCCCAAGCCCTCCAGCCATTCGATGCCGCGGTCGATCTCGTCCGGTTCCGCCCGTAGCTCCAGCGTGATGAGCCCGAGCCCGTCCTGCACCGTGGCTTGTCGGACGTTGGTCACGATGTCGAACTCGTGGCCCAGCCGGTATATGATCGGCTCCTGGAGAATGTCGTTCGGGTAGATCAGCCAGAGCCGTCGCACGTCCTCAGCCATGTACCCGATCCGAACCCCCGGCAATCGCCGGAATGATGGACAACTCGTCGCCGTCGGAAACCGGCGTCTCGGTCCCATCCTTGAAGCGTATGTCCTCGTCGTTCACGTAGAAATTCACGAATCGGCGTACCGCGCCGGATTCGTCGCAGATACGCGCCTTCAGGCCTGGGTGCTTCGTCTGAAGGTCATCGATGACCGCTCCGACGGTACCACCATCGGCCTGCACTGTGTCCTGCTCCGCCGTAAGTGTTCGGAGCGGCGTCGGTATGCGAACGGTTACTGCCATGTTACGTCTCCTGCATCGGTTGTATGGGAATAGTTACGCTGCCTCTCGTGGCGCTGGGTCCGCGTCGAGAGCGTTCTCGAACTCCTTCAGCGACGGGCCGATCTCAGCGAAGATGCTCGTGTTGTCCTCCAGCACCTCGCGTGTCTTGAGCCCGTGTCCCGTAATGCAGAGCACGAGCGATTCGTCCGGCTTGATGCGCCCGGCCTGAACAAGCCGGCGCGCGGACGCCGTCACGCAACCGCCTGCCGTTTCCGCGAAGACTCCTTCGCACTCGGCGAGCAGTTTGATGCCCTCGACCGTCTCGTCGTCGGAGGGACTCTCGCCCCATCCTCCGGATTCCTGGATGACGTTCGTCGCGTAGTAGCCGTCCGCCGGATTCCCGATAGCGAGAGACTTCACGATCGTCTTCGGGTTCTCCACCGGCCGGATGAGGTCGGTGTTCGCGTGTACACTATTCACGATTGGCGCGCATCCTGATGGCTGTGCACC
>CAZEAI010000042.1:0-21890 GCA_964510105.1 uncultured bacterium | reverse complement strand
GTGGATTTGCGTCGGATGGTCGTCGACGAACCCGAGCTTCCGGAATTCGTCGAACGACTTCTGGATCTTCGTCACGAGCGATCCGCCCGCCATGGGCACGACGACGTGATCCGGGGTTCGCCAGCCAAGTTGCTCGGAGATTTCGAACCCCATCGTCTTGCTTCCCTCGGCGTAGTACGGACGCAGGTTGATGTTGGCGAATGCCCAGCCGTACCGGTCGGCGATTTCGCTGCAGAGGCGGTTCACTTGGTCGTAGTTACCGTGGATGCCGACGACGTTCGTGCCGTAGACCAGCGAACCAAGGATCTTGCCCGGCTCCAGGTCCGCCGGGATGAACACGTAGCTCTTCAACCCCGCGCTTGCCGCGTTGGCGGCGACGGAGTTGGCGAGGTTTCCCGTGCTTGCGCAGGCGACCGTGTCGAAGCCGAACTCCTTCGCTCGTGAGAGCGCGACCGAAACGACGCGGTCCTTGAACGACAGCGTGGGGTGGTTCACCGTGTCGTTCTTGATCCAGACTTCGCGCAGGCCGAGCCGTTCCGCGAGGCGGTCGGCCCGTAGCAGCGGCGTGAATCCCACGCTGGCGCCCACCGTCGGTTCGCCCTCGATAGGCAACAGCTCCCGGTATCGCCACATGGTCTTCGGGCGGGAGGTGATCGCTTCTTTCGTGAGAGAGGCGGCGATGCGCTCGTAGTTGTAGGCGACCTCAAGCGGGCCGAAGCAGAACTCGCAGACGTGCTTCGGCGCGTCCTCGTATTCGGCGCCGCACTCGCGACATCGAAGGCCGTTCAGGCATGAGTCACTGGGCATACTGGCTCTCCGCGGTATATGTGCGCGCGGTGAGGCGCGGGCGTGAAGCTGCGCTTCCTGCTGGAGCGGGGGATCGTCATGGAGGGGTGTACACGAAAACGCCTCCACTGCATCCCCGCTGAGGGCTACAAGAGGAGGCGACAGATGGCGTCGTTACTCCCTTATCTCCCCCTTACGAACTCACGCACTGGCGTGAGACCGCCGGGCAGGAATTGGCACCGTCTCGGAATCCCCCTTCTCAGGAGATGCCGGGGAGTTCGCCGTTAGGTGAACTCCTATACGTTGAGCGCGTTAGCGCTCGACGCCGGTTGCCGCGGCTTCACAGGGCCTGTCCCTCGACCGCTCTAGATAAGAAATGCGGTTGCATTCCGCATATGTGCTTTCGTCGGCGCGTGCCGACAGAGGAATGATAAGTATACTGACCGGGTTTGTCAAGTTTTGGCTGGGGCGACACGCGGAACCAGGTTGGCACCGGCGCCGGGATGTTCAGCAATGGGACGGGGAAGTATGCTCGATCTGGGGTGCCGCTGAAGACTATCGCCGACCGTCATATTCCGCGAGAAGCTTAGCGGCTTCCCACACTGCCGCGTCTGTTAGCTGGTCGTAGCCATGTACGAGTCGGTGGTGGAAGCCGATGATGAGACGCGCGCTGGTGACACGTTCTTCCAACGATGGATCGACTCTGAGAGCCTGAGACAGCGCCTCACCAGCGTTCTGCAGCTGCCGTTCTACGCCGGACCGCAGGAGGGCGTCCGTCAAGTAGTCGCCTTCCGTTTTGCCCGCGACAAACTCAGCGACAAGGCCGCATGCTCGCTTGATATCGTGGAAGTACGTTCGAACGTCACGCGGCGTCATAGACCACGACCTCGCTCTGCTCCATGGAGTGGCGGAAATATGGATTCTCGACCGCGTCTCGCTCTACCAGATCGACATCGCGGCCAAAGAGGCGTTGCAGGTCGTCCAGCAGATCGAAATAGGTCGTTGCGTGCTGCCCGAAATCGAACGACGCGAACTCCACGACGACATCGACGTCGCTTTGTGCCGCACGGAAATCGTCGCGCGCGGCGGACCCGAATACGGCGAGACGCGTCACATTCCGCCGTTCGCAGATTTCGCGCAGATCGTTCAGTCTATCACGCATCTCGGGATGCATGGTGCCAGCCTCCGCCCGGTATGATACGACCAAACGTGCGGTCTTGGGAAGCGGGATGCGCCGCCCTTGTTCGCCCCGTCCGCGTCACCCGTCCTCGGCTACGATCCGGTCGACCACGAGCTGCCGGAACTCCTTCGACAGGCTCGCGAAGTACGCGCTGAACCCGGTCACCCGCACAACGAGGTCGGGGTGAAGCTCCGGGTTCTCGTGCGCGGCGAGCACCTTCTCCCGGTCGAGGATATTCAGGTTGATCATCGTGCCGCCAAGGTCGAAATGCGCACGAATCAGCGCGCCGACCTTCTCGCGCATCGCCGGGGAATTGCCGGTGAGCGGGTCCATGTCGAGCTGTAGCGGCGCGGTGTTGCCCCAGCCGGAGTTCACCGATGCCACCGCTCGCGCCATGGATGTCGGTGCGTTCGACGTCGCGAATCCCGGATCGGGATTCGGCCCGTGGCTGATGGGAGCGCGGGCGTGCCTGCCGTTGGGTGTTGCGCCGACAGCGTGACCCATGCCGATCGTGCTTGCCCACGAGAAGAGTCCGGGGATCATGTTGCGGCCGCCTGGAGTCGCCTTCTCCTTCACGATGGCGCTGAATGCTTCGCTGATCCTGTTCGCCCACACGTCTGCGCGACTGCCGCCGCTGCCGTACTTCGGCGTACGAGCGAGCATAAGTCGAACACCTTCGGCGTCGGCGAAATCGGCGTCGAGGACCTCGACGAGCCGGTCCCACGTGACTGCGCCGGTCGTCTCGACGTGCTGTTCGACGCCCGCGAATGAGTCTGCGGCGGTGGCCAGCGCGGCGCCGTCGATGCACATGTTGTAGAACTCCACGCCGCCGTCGGTGACGTCCCGCCCCTGCTCCACGGTGCCGTGGCAGAACAGGTTGAGGAGCATCTCGGGGAACACGTCCTTCATGTGCTCCAGGTGGAAGTCGATTCCTTCACGGACGCAGTCCAGCCCGGTTCGAAGGTGCTCCTCGAACAGAGCCCACACTCGCTCGACACTCGGAGAGCCTCCTGCCACCGCCTCGCGCAGCGCCACGTCGAACACCTTCGCGAAGTTGATCTTCACAACGTCGTTGAGCGTGTATTCGCGTCCGGGGAGAGCGCACCAGTGGCAGCCGCATTTCACCCGCTGCCGCGCGAGTTCCATCGAGTAGCCGTTCCTTGCGAATCCGTCGTCGAGGGAATCGGCGCCCATCCAGATCGGGCTGCCCGTGCGGTCGTCGAAGAGATACTCCAGTGCCCGGTCGAACAGCTCCGGGTCCAGCCGGTCGTGCACCCGAATTGCCACGTTCGACGGAATGCGCAGGACGTGCGCGGCCTCCAGCACGAGGAACGACACAGGGCTCGTCATGTCACGCTCGCCGGAGGGGTCGAGCCCGCCGATCTGCGAGTAGTGCGTCTCCTTGATGAGCAGGCACGCCACGTGGAAGAGCGCTTCGTCGTCGTCGAGCCGACCTGCGGCGACGTCCCGCTCGTAGTATGGTCGGAGCATCTCGTCGATCTGGCCGAGCGCGCCGGACGTGTTATACATGCTCGCGGTCATCTCGAACCAGGCTATCCACTGACACGCCTCGCGGAACGTCTCCGGGGGATCGGTCACCTGCTTTTGGCAGATCGCCGCGATATCGAGCAGGTTGTCCCGCAGCACGGGGTCTGCCTCCTGCTCCCACGCCTCCTTGGCAGCGACGGCATGCCGCCCGATCCAATCCTGTATGCCGAGCAGGATGTCCTCCCACCCGTCGTAGTAGTCGGCACGTTCCGGGTTCTCGGACCGGTGCCGCCTGACCTTCTCCAGCAGCCCGCCCCAGCCGAGCTGGAAGCCGATGCTCAGATCCGGGCAGAAATGCTGCACGCCGTAGATCCCGGGAAGGATGTTGTAGCGTTGCTGTGTCTCGTGCAGATGCGAGTAGCTGAATTCGGGCTCCGGCGGCGAATACGGGACACGGTAGCCCGTCAGGTGCGTCATCCAGGCACCCGCGAGCGAGCTGTTCGGGTCGATGTAGGTCGGATGCGCTTCCAGCAGGCTCCGGAAGTTGCTACCACACGATCGCGGGCCGAAAAAGCCGCCGCTCGGGTGGTTCGGAGTCGGAGACCAGGACCATCCGTCGGGAGGTGGTACCTGCCCCTTGTCGTCCACGTCGCCGTGCAGGAGCACCGCCGTCATGCCGGACTGCGTTTTTGCCGCGGTATGCTCAAGCTTGGTGAGGCGCAGGCGCTCGATGCGCTCAGTGTATGTGGTCGACGGCGTGGACACGGACATGGCAAATCTCCGGGCGGTGGCAATTCGCGAACCGACCGAACGGTACGACTGATCGGGCGACCAACCAAGGCGACAGGCCGTACACGAGAGCAGCGGAGCGACCGCGTCGCCCCGCCGCAGTTCGTTGCCGTGACGCCGCGCGTCTAGTACTCCGGCATCTCCGGATCGATTCGCTCCGCCCATGCAAGGATGCCGCCGACGACGTTGCGCACCTGCTTGAACCCGGCCTCCTTCAGGAACTTCGTCGCCTTCGCGCTCCGCATGCCGGACCGGCAGTGGACGACGATATCGTCCTCGCGGTTCAGGTGGTGGACGTTCTGTTCCAGCGTTCCAAGCGGAATGAGCGTGCCGCCGATCTCGCAGATGTCGAATTCGTGCGGCTCGCGGACATCCACAAGCGTGAAGCTGTCCCCACGGTCGAGCCTCGCCTTCAGTTCGGCAACCGAAATCTCCTCGGTAGCTGGATCGAGCTGGATGGTGTCCTCTTCGCCGCCGATGCCGCAGAACTGCTGATAGTCGATGAGTGCCGTCACGGTGGGATGTTCTCCGCAGACGGGGCACTCCGGGTCCTTGCGAATCTTCATCTCGCGGAACTTCATGTCGAGCGCATTGTAGAGCATGAGACGACCGACAAGCGGCTGTCCCTCGCCGATGATGAGCTTCACGGCCTCGGTTGCCTGGATCAGCCCGATCGTTCCCGGTAGAATGCCCAGGACGCCTCCCTCGGCGCAGCTCGGTACGAGCCCGGGCGGCGGCGGCTCCGGATAGAGGCATCGGTAGCACGGCCCGCTCCCCGGGTCGAAGACCGTGGCCTGGCCCTCGAAGCGGAAGATGCTGCCGTAGATGTTCGGCTTCCCGAGTATCACGCAGGCGTCGTTCACGAGGTAGCGCGTCGGGAAGTTGTCCGTACCGTCGATGACGATGTCATAGGGCTCGATGATCTCGAACGCGTTTTCCGACGTGATCATCGCCTCGTACGTGTCGACGCGGACGTGCGGATTCAGGCCCGCGATGAACGCCTTCGCCGACTCCAGCTTCGGACGGCCAACCATCGACGTGGAATGGATCACCTGCCGTTGCAGGTTCGAAGAGTCCACCACGTCGAAGTCGACTAGGCCGATCCGGCCAACTCCCGCCGCCGCGAGGTACATCGCGAGGGGAGAGCCCAGTCCGCCGGTTCCGATCAGTAACACGCTCGCGGCCTTGAGCCGCTTCTGTCCCTTCAGGCCGACCTCCGGCATGATGAGATGGCGGCTGTAGCGTTCTATTTCGTCGCGGTCGAGCTCCACGTCGTTGCGCTCAGACGCCACGGGCGGGGCATCGACGACCGTTCCACCCGCAACCGCCGGGACGATGCTCACCTCGTCGCCGTCCGACACCGCAGTTTCGGCGCCTTTCCGATATCGGATGTCCTCGTCATTTACGTACACGTTCACGAAGTTCCGTAGCGCGCCGTCTTCGCCGAACAGGTGTGGCTTCAGCTTGGGAAATGCCGCGCCAAGCCCGTCGAGCAGTGCGCCGACACTTGTGCCGTCGAGTTCCACGGCGTCCTGCCCGTCGGCATATTGACGAAGCGCTGTTGGAATGAATACCGTCGCTCCCATTCCGGTCTCTCCTTAGGTCTTCTCTTCCACGTCTTCTTCATCGAATGCGCTGCGATCGTCACGCAGCTCCCAGGACGTCATCTCTTCGGCGTGTTGGTTCCGTACCGACACGATGACGTAGGAATACCAAGGCCACGCGTGCTCGCGATCATACTCGGAGGGTCGCGCCGGCGCGTCGGGATGCGAGTGATAGAATCCCAGCACGTCGAGACCCTCGGCTCGGGCGATCTTGTCGGCCGCCCGGTAGTCGTCGGGTGTGATCAGGAAGCGATTGCGCTGAGCGCCGTCCTCGCGGGCGTTTTCCGCGGGCTCCAGACGCACCGCGTCCTTCGCAACGCTATCCAGTCGGCCAAGGATGAACCCGCAGCATTCGTGCGGATACGTACGCTCGCCGTGGGCTCGTATGGCGGCCATGTCGTTCGCCGCGAACCTGACGATCATGCGTCGTCCGTCCAGAAGCGCATGTCGAGGTACTTGTGCCCGCTGTCGGGGAAGATCGCGACCACGGTGCCGTTCTTCACGCTCTTCGCCGTCCGGAGCGCCGCAACCGCCGCCGCGCCCGACGACGGCCCGACGAGCAGTCCCTCTTCTCGCGCTAGCGTGCGGCACATCGCTTGAGCGTCCTCGGTGCGAACGGGGGCGAACTCGTCTACGAGATTCGCCTGGAAAATGTCCGGCACAAGCGTCGTTTCGAGGTGTTTGAGCCCCTCCAGGCCGTGCAACGGAGAATCCGGCTGGACCGCGACCAGTCGAATGTTGGGGTTCGTCTCGCGGAGCCGCTTGCCGTTGCCCGTGAACGTGCCAGTCGTTCCGAGCCCCGCCACGAAATGCGTGATATCACCATCGGTCTGTTCGAGTATCTCCAGCGCCGTGCCGTGGTAGTGCGCCTGCCAGTTCGCCGGGTTGCTGTACTGGTCCGGGTAGAAGTACACCTCCGGGTTCTCGTCGAGCAGCCGTCTGGCCTCGACCATCGCACCGTCCGTTGCAAGCTGCGGGTCGGTGAAGACGAGATCCGCGCCATACCCCTCCAGGATGCGTTCCCGCATCGTCCCGATGTTCTTCGGCACGCAGAGCCGCGCGCGGTATCCGAGCGCCGAGCAGATCATCGCGTAGGCGATGCCCGTGTTGCCGGAGGTCGCGTCTATCAGCACCTTGTCGCGTGTCAGCTCGGCGGTGCGTTCGCCTTCGAGAATCATGCTCAACGCTGGTCGGTCTTTGACCGATCCCCCCGGGTTGAACCATTCCGCCTTGGCGTAGATACGCGTGGGGGCGACTTCGCGACCGAGTTTCTTCAGCTCGATCAGTGGCGTATTCCCGATGAGATCGATCACGTTCGAGGGCCTGCCGGTGCCGTTTGGGGCTGCTCCGGGCACCCGCGCAAGACCGACCGAGCGCCTCAGTGGTGGTGCTGCGGTTGCTGTGTCGTTCACCATATCACCCGCTTGGAGTTGTCAGCCGCGCCGGTTCCGGGTCGCTGTGAGGCCGGGGTCGGTTCTATTGATAACTAATGTTACTAAGATAGTCAACAATAGAGCGGGAGATGCAGTTCCCCGTGTGGCCACGCGCAGGCTGGTGCCCTTGCGCAGGTGGCGCGATGTCGGCGGCGTTCCCTACAGCCGCAAGCGCTCGTTCGTCACCTGAGAATCCTCGCGCCGGACGTATTGCTCCCGGGCGTCGAAGTGCGGCTGGACGTCCCAGGCATCGGCCCGCCCGGACGCGTTCGCCTCGTTGATCACCATCCGGCGGCGCTGACTCGCGAGAACGTCGGCCCGCGTGGCGTCCGCGTCCCAACCCGTGTGCACCGCCTGACGCAGCGCCTCCAGACGGGTCACATACCGGCTGTCGGCGACGACGTTGGCCGTCTCGTGCGGGTCCTCAACGAGATCGAACAGAAGCTCGTCCTCGCCGTGGACGTACACGTACTTCAGCCCTTCCTTCACCGCCATGCGCATCGGCTGGTACGTGCCTTCGCTGTAGTACTCGGAGATCGCCACGCCCGGATGGCCGGAATCCTCGCCGGAGAGCAATCCGCACAGGCTCGAGCCATCGGTTTCGATATCCTTGCCAGCGTCGACGTCCGCGATTTCGAGTAGCGTCGGAAGAATGTCCACCAGGCTGACCGCCGGCGTAACCTCGGATGCGCCAACGCCCGGCCCGGCGATTATCAGCGGCACACGCGCGGAGGGATCGAAGTACGTGCGCTTGAACCACATTCCGTGCTCGCCGAGCATCTCGCCGTGATCGCTGGTGAACACGATGATGGTGTCATCCGCCAGGCCAAGTCGTTCCAGCTCGCCGGTCAGCGCGCCGACAAGATCGTCGACGTAACTCACCATCCCGTAGAATGCGTGCCGCGCGTTGCGCACCTCGTCCTCCGCGGGCGGGCGCACGTCGACCATATGGTGTATCTGCAGCCACTGGTCGTACGGGTGCATCTCGTCCATGGGGCAAGCCGGGACAGCCGGCATGTCGATCTCGTCGTGATCGTACCGGTTCCACCACTCCTCCGGCACGATGAACGGGTCGTGCGGATGGGTGAAGCTCGCGCAGAGGAAGAACGGACTCGCGTTGGGGCCGCCACGCGCGTAGTGGCGCAACGCCTCCATAGCGCGGAACTTCACCTCTTCGTCGTAGTCGAGCTGCATGTTCCAGCGGCACCGGCCCGCGTGTTCGAGTTGCTCGACGGAGGTGCCCTCGTTGTGATAGGCGCCGCGCGTCCAGTCGGGAGTCCAGACGAAGCTGGATGGATAGATCTCCGGTGTGAGGCGGCGTTCGAAACCGTGGAGCTGATCCGGGCCGATGAAGTGCATCTTGCCGCTGAGGTCGGTCGTGTAGCCGGCGCCGCGCAGATAGTGCATGAACGTCGGGGTTGCCGCGGGAAACTCCGCGCCGTTGTCGTAGACGCCGATCCCGCTCACGAGGCGTCCTGCGCACATGCTCGCGCGGGAGGGTGCGCAGATCGGGCAGTTCGTGTACGCCGAATCGAATCGGGCGCCCCGCGCGGAAAGAGCGTCGAGGTGCGGTGTCCGGACGACGGGGTGGCCGTACGCGCCGACTGTCGCGGCCGGCATCTGGTCGGCCATGATCATGAGTATGTTGGGACGACTGGTCTTCATGGGCGTGCTCCGTGTATTGCGGGCGAGTCTTCACGGTCGGACCACGAGCGTGGCGCGTTCCTCACACAGTCCTCACATTCGAGTGCCATCGTTATATTGTCCACGGCGGGAACCGCCGCCGTTTGGAGTCGCTGACGCACCACGATCACGAGACGACGTCTATGCCTCACGAGCGAATTCTCGTCGTTGACGACGAGGAGGACATCCTCGAACTCCTGCGCTACAATCTCACGAAGGAAGACTACCATGTCACGGTGGCGGCCAGCGGCGAAGACTGTTTGCGGCACGTCGAGACGGAGCCGCCGGACCTCATCGTACTCGATCTGATGCTGCCCGGGATAGACGGGCTGTCGGTCTGCGGGCAGTTGAAGGGGGACTCGAGGACGCGACCGATCCCCATCATCATGCTCACGGCGAAGGGCGAGGAAGCGGATATCGTCAGGGGGCTTGAGATCGGCGCTGACGACTACGTCACGAAGCCTTTCAGCCCACGTGTTCTGGTAGCGCGGGTCGGAGCCGTGCTCCGTCGCGCTCCGAAGGATGGCGCCGGCGAGTCGTCGATGATAGCTCAGGGAGTCCTGTCGATCCTCACGGAGCGGCACGAGGCGCGTGTTGCCGGCGAGTCCGTGGAGTTGACGCATACGGAGTTCCAGATACTGGCATTCCTCGCGATGAGGCCCGGCTGGGTATTCACACGCTTCCAGATTCTCGAGGCCGTGCGCGGCGACAACTGTCCCGTTACCGATCGATCAGTGGACGTTCACATCGTCAGCCTGCGACGCAAGCTCGGCGAGGCTGGTACGTGTCTTGAGACCGTGCGGGGCGTTGGCTATCGCTTCAGGGAAGAGTGATCGATGCAGCGCCGACGCCTGTTGTGGCAGCTTTACCCCTCGTTTCTCCTGATCACGCTCTTCTCGCTCGCGGCCGTGACATTGTACGGCGCGGGCGTCGTCCGACGGATGCACGTTGCGCAGCTCGACGACGATCTCGCCGCGCTCGCTCGCATTGCCGAGGAATCCCTGGCCACATCGATTGCGGGAGGCGACGTACCTGCGGTCCGCGAGCGGGCGGATACGTACGCGCGAATCACCGGCACGCGCATAACCATCGTCGCGCCCCTCGGACTCGTCATTGCCGATTCCGAGGAGGCTCCCGCCGTGATGGACAACCACGCCGGCCGTCCTGAAATCGCCGCAGCTCTGGTCGGTGACCGGGGGATGTCGGTGCGGTACAGTCATACGTCGCGCAAGCCGATGATGTATGTGGCTGTGCCAAGCCACTTCGACGGCGAGACGGCGGGTGTGGTGAGAGTCGCTCTGCCGATGTCACGCATCGAAGGCGTGCTCTATCGCATGTACTGGACGGTCGCTGGTGGGTGGCTGGTGATCGCGCTGCTCGCCGCCGGCGTGAGCCTGAATCTCTCGCGGAAGTACAGCCGGCCAATCGAGGAACTAACTCGGGCGGCGACCCGCCTGGCGGATGGCGACCTCCAGGTGCGCGTGCCGGTGCATGCATCGTCCGAGACCGCCGATCTTGCCGGGACGATGAACCGTGCCGCGGAGCTTCTCGAGGAGCGAATCAATGCTCTTGTCCAGAAGAGCACCGAGCAGGAGGCGGTACTGTCGAGCATGGCCGAAGGAGTGATCGCCGTCGATTCGTCCAATGCCATCATAAGCATGAACCTGGCTGCGGCGAGCATGTTCGACATTGGTGCGGAACAGGCCACTGGACGAATCATACAGGAGGCGGTCAGAAACGCCGATCTGCAGAACTTCGTGGCCCAGACCTTCGCCGGCGCCGGTCCAGTTGAGGGAGACATCGTACTGCCGCGGGAGCCGCCGCGCTTCCTTCAGGCGCACGGCTCGGTATTGCGGGATCGACACGACCGAAGCATCGGTGCACTGGTAGTGCTCAACGACGTGACGCGTCTGCGTCGCCTGGAACGCGTTCGGAGTGAGTTCGTAGCGAACGTGTCCCATGAACTCAAGACACCGATAACGTCCATCAAGGGGTTTGTGGAGACGCTTGGCGATGGGGCCATCCACAACACTGAGGATGCCCATCGATTCCTTGGCATCATCCAGCGTCACACCGATCGCCTGAACAGCATCGTCGAGGACCTTCTGGCCCTCTCCCGCATCGAGCAGGATGTGGAACGGGGCGCCGTGGCCACGGAGGAGCGTGGGATAGCTCCCATTCTGCGCGCCGCCGTTCAGCTTTGCCGCCACACCTCGGATGAGAGGCGAGTTACCGTCCGTATCGAGTGCGACGACGAACTCAGTGCGCACGTGAATGCTCCGCTGCTTGAGCAGGCGATTGTGAATCTCGTTGACAACGCGGCGAAGTACAGCGGCGAGGGCGCCACGGTTGAGGTTTCTGCCACCGGGCGTGACGGACTCCTGCGCGTAGCGGTCAGCGACTCAGGGCCGGGCATCGAGGCGCACCACCTTGAACGGGTGTTCGAGCGCTTCTATCGCGTGGATCGCGGGCGCAGCCGCGATCTCGGGGGTACGGGCCTCGGACTGGCGATCGTCAAGCACATCGCGCACGCCATGGGCGGGTCGGCGGACGCGACCAGCACTCCGGGCCAGGGCAGCGCGTTCACCATCAGCATTCCCGTCTAACAAGATTCTCGCGGCGGCCGCGATACGGTGTTCGCGAGCGGCGAGGCTCTCACATACACGAACGAGAAGGCGAGATCGATCATGGATAGGAAGACTACCGTCGCGCGGATGGGCCGGCGAAAGAAGATCGCGCTCATCGCTCACGACCATTGCAAGGACGACCTGCTGGAGTGGGTAGACTACAACGCAGGTTCGCTGAAGAAGCACGATCTCTTCGGCACCGGCACGACGGGAGGGCTCGTCGCGGAACAGACTGGGCTCCCGGTGACGCGTTTCCGGAGCGGCCCCCTGGGCGGCGACCAGCAGGTAGGCGCCAGGATCTCCGAAGGCGAGATCGACTTCATGGTGTTCTTCTGGGACCCGCTGCTGCCGCAGCCCCACGACCCCGACGTCAAAGCACTCCTGCGTATCGCCGTCGTGTGGAACATCCCCATCGCGTGCAACCGTTCCACGGCGGATCTCCTCATCTCGTCGCACCTCATGGATGAGGAATACGATCGAATCCAGATCGACTACGAAACGCAACGCCGAGATCTTCTGGAGCAGCGGTCGGTCTAGCGTGGAATACGGCGCCAGCGCGAGTACCCGGCGCGTGCGACGCCGCATCGAGGACTACCAGCCCTCATACCCCGGAGCCGCCATGTCCAGCGCGCACAACATCGAGGTCAAGGCATCCGTCGGAGATATCGTCGCGCTCGAAGACGCCGTGCGTGCTCTTGACTGCCATCACTTTGGGGTCCAGCGTCAGACCGACACCTACTTCGTCGTGCCGAACGGGCGGCTCAAGCTCCGGGAGATCGATGATGTACGCGCCGAGCTTATCTCGTACGAGCGCCCCGATGAGACCGGCTCCCGCACGAGCAGCTACCGCGTTGTGCCGGTGGCGGAAGCAGCCGGGCTGAAGGCGGCGCTGACAGATGCGCTGGGCGTGCGCGGCGTGGTCGCGAAGGAACGTCGGATCTATCTGTGGCGGAACGTGCGCATCCACCTCGACCGCGTGGAAGGGCTCGGAGATTACATGGAGTTCGAGGCGGTGTTGTCGCCCGACGGCGACCCGGAAGAGTCTCGGGAGCGAGTGGCCTGGCTCTCCAGCAGGCTTGGCATCCGGGAGCAGGATACCATCGCGGGTTCATACTCGGACCTACTCGGGCGCTGAAGCGCGGGAAGGCGCGACGCATTGGCGCCACGCCCCTCTCGACGCCTCTCGCTCTGAACGGCTATTCAGACACGACCGCCGTCACGTCGATTTCGACTTTGATGTCGATCGGCGGCGAGGCCTGCACCGTGGTACGGGCGGGCTTCGTGTCGCCGAAGAACTCCGCGTAGGCCGCGTTCATCTCGGCGAAATCGGCGGTGTCGCGCAGAAACACGCGCGCCTGCACTACATCCTCGACCGACGATCCGGCCTGATCGAGGATATTCCTGATGCACTCGAGTACGAGCCCGGTCTGCTCGGCGACACTCAGGTCGCCGCGGAATTCCTTCGCGTCATCGTCCCACGGCCCCTGCCCGGAGACGAATACGAATCCGTTCGCGATCGATGCCATGCAATACGGTCCCTGCGCCTCGGGCAGCCCGGGCGACGACATTATGCGCTTCATCGACTCCTCCTTCGCGTGGTGTGACTCGGTACGTGCCACACTATGATGGGCGGGATGCCCTCCGGCGGCAAGCGGGTGCGCGCCCGGCGGGGAGACTCGGCAGTTGTGCAGCATGGGCACGCGGCCTACATTCAGCGGGTCGCGACAGATGCTCGAAGAGAGGCGCTGAAGGGCGAGTGATGACGATACGCTGGGGGATAATCGGGGCAGGTGGCGTCGCACGGCGTCGCACGATGCCCGCGATCAACGCTGCGCGAGATGCCGAGTTGACGGCTCTCATGGTTCGCGATCAGGCTCGGGCGGATGCCCTGGCGGAAGAGTTCGGCGCAGCGCGAGGCTACTCCGACTGGCGTGAACTCCTTGCCGACGACGACGTCGACGCAGTCCACATCGCGACGCCGGTTCATCTCCACGAAGAGCAGGTCATCGCCGCGGCCGAAGCCGGCAAGCACGTCATGTGCGACAAGCCGATGGCGATGTCCTCCGACGAGTGCCGCCGGATGATTAACGCGTGCGCATCCGCCGGCGTGCACTTGCAGGTGTGCTTCCTGATGCGATTCGGCTCCATGTATAAGCGTCTTCGTCGCGAGATCGCGGCCGGCGAGTTCGGCACCATTCTGGAAGCGCGCGCAAGCATATTCAAGTGGTTCGATCTCGATACCGGGTCGTGGCGCGTGGACCCCGCGCTGGGGGGTGGCGGATCGCTGATGGATCTCGGCGCGCACACCATCGATTTGCTCACCTACCTGATCGGTCCCATTGCGAGCGCAGCGGCGGTTGCCAGCAAACGCGTCGAGGACTGGGACACAGAGGACACGGTAAGCGTGCTCATGCAGGCCGAGTCGGGAGCCCACGCACTGGTTGGCCACAGTTTCCGCGCACGCGGCGGTGATATGACGTGCGAAGTGAATGGTTCCGAGAAGAGCGCGTTCATCTACACCGACCCGGCCACCGGAGGTCCTGCACTCGTCATGTCCGATGGTGAGAATCGGACATCGGAACCCGTACCGTTCGAGAACTACTATCAGCTTCAGGTGGAGCACTTCGCCGATTGCGTCGCGGGAAAGGTTGAGCCGATCGTGACCGGGCATGACGGACTCGCTAACATCGCCGTCATCGAAGCGGCGTATCGCTCCGCGCGTAGCGGCTCGCAGGAGGCTGTCCAGACATGAACCGATTCAGTGTGGCCGTACTTGCCGCGTGCGCACTTACCGCGTGGTTGCTGGCGTCGTGCGCGCCGACGCCGACTCGCGTTGGGCGCGAACGTGTCCAGCCGGAGATGATCCTCATTGCGGGGGGCGAATACAGGATCGGCTCCGACGACGGCGAGGAGAACGAGGCGCCCGTTCACCGAGTGCGTGTCGGTGAGTTCTACATCGACAAGTACGAGGTAACCAACTCGCAGTACCAGGAATTCATCAACGAGACCGGACATTCGGCGCCACCGAGCTGGCGTCCCGACGGAATGGTCTGGCCGGAACACGCCGATCTGCCGGTGACGTGGGTATCGTGGCAGGACGCGCGAGCGTTCGCGGAATGGCGCGGTGTTCGGCTTCCGACGGAGATCGAGTGGGAAGTCGCCGCGCGTTGCACGTCCGCACGTACGTATCCGTGGGGCGACAGCCTGATGGTGGACTTCGCGCTACCGGCGAACGTCGCTGGGGAGACCGATACGTTCCGCCTGGGCCCGGCGCCGGTGGATGCGTTCGCGAACGGCGTCTCGTGCTCCGGCGCGTACAATATGGCCGGCAACGTGTGGGAGTGGGTCCACGATTGGTATCTCCCGGCGGCATATCGGGATCGCCCGGTTTCAGGCCCGGCAGTGACCGTTGAGGACAGCCTGTTCAACCAGCGTGTGATCCGTGGCGGCTCCTGGTTCGATCCTCCAGAGTATGCGCGGTCGTCCGTAAGAATGGGCTTCGAGCCCAGTTACAAGAGCGACATCATCGGATTCCGGTGCGCCCGTGACGCCGACTGAGATCGCCCCATCCCGCCGCCGACCTACGCCATGACCGAGCCGTCGATCCCGGAAGAGGCCGCCGAAGAGCGAGTGATGTCCTTCTGGGACCACCTCGAAGAACTCCGTTGGCGGTTCATCAAGGCCATCATCGCCGTACTCATCGGCGGGGTGGCGTCGCTCGCATTCTCGGACGTGCTACTCCGGGTTCTGCTTCGCCCGGCGGACCAGTTGGGCGAAGATATCCGCATGGTGAATCTCACGCCGCTCTCCATGATCATGGTGCGGCTCTACATCGCGCTCGTCGTTGGGCTGCTGGTAGGCCTGCCGGTGGTGGTGTACCAGCTCTGGAGCTTCGTTCGCCCCGGTTTGCACAAGCACGAGCGCGGCGCCGTTCCGTGGGTTCTGCTGAGCACGGTGCTGCTGTTCTCCGCGGGGGCGTATCTCTCGTACAGCATGATGCCCTACCTGCTGAGAGTCCTCGTGGAGGCCGGGTACTCGGGAGTTGAGAATACCTGGAATATCCGCGAGTATATCGGCTTCCTGCTTGGATTCATGGCAGCGTTCGGCGTCGTATTCGAACTGCCTGTGTTCGTCTACATACTCTCCGTGGCGGGAATTGTCTCTCCCGCTGTGCTGAAGCGGTACCGGCGCTACGGCATCGTGATCATCTTCATCGTCGCCGCGTTCCTTACGCCCTCGCCCGATCCGTTCAGCCAGCTTGCGATGGCGCTGCCGATGCTCGTGCTGTTCGAGGTGAGCATAGTCGTCTCGACGCTTGTGTGGAAGCGGAAGGCGAAGAGACGCCTCGCGGAACTCGACGCGGAGGACGGTGCCGCGACTGAGGAGTGACCTCGTTCGCGTGTTGGCCCACTCACCGCCGGGAGCCCAACCGGGGGCATCTCGCGCGGTTTGTTTTCGCGCCGCCGCGCCGTTACCTTCTACTATCTCACTTGTTTCATCTGACCAGGGGCCCGAGTGATGCGCGTGCCACCAATACGATTGGGCGTAAACCTCGACCACGTGGCGACTGTTCGCCAGGCGCGCCGTACGACCGAGCCGGATCCCCTGCAGGCAGCGATACTCGCCGAGATCGGTGGCGCCGACCAGATCACGATTCACCTTCGCGAAGATCGTCGCCACATCAATGATCGCGACCTGCGGCTCATGCGTGAGGGGTGTCAGCTCCCTCTGAATCAGGAGATGGGCGTCACCGCGGAGATGCTCGACATCGCGTGCGATCTCAAGCCGGATGTTGCGTGTCTCGTGCCGGAGAAGCGCGAGGAAGTCACCACCGAGGGCGGGCTCGACATCGCAGGGAATGCCGAACGTATCGCGTCGGCGACCGAGCGGCTGCACGGTGAGGGCATCAAGGTGTCGTTCTTCATCGATCCCACCGACGAACAGGTGAGGGCCAGCAGCGATATCGGGGGGGACGCGGTCGAACTGCATACCGGCGAATACGCCAACGCGACCGGCGCGGCGCGTGGTTCGCAACTGGAGCGCATTCGCGCTATGGCGGAAGTCGCCGATAGGCTAGGCCTCGACGTACACGCCGGTCACGGCCTCACCTATCAGAACGTGGGCGCCGTAGCAAGAGTCGCACAGGTCGTGGAACTGAACATCGGACACTCGATAATCGCGCGCTCGATCTACACCGGCATCACCGACGCCGTTGCATCGATGCGCGTTCTCATGGATCAGGCGCGAACCGACGCGCGCATGGACGTACCGCCTCAGGACTGAGTTGGAACGTTACGCAAAGGAGTTGCCACGCATGTCTCGTGGGCTGCAATTCAAACTCGTGCTCATCGTCTTTCTCATCTGCTGGGCGGTGTACGAACTCTACCCGACGTTCCAGTACTGGCCGCTTGCGAAGGAAGAGCGGCAGGCCCTGCAACTGACGGACAAGACCCAGTACGACTGGTTGCAGGCGGAAGCGATCAAGCGCGGCCTGGACCTCCAGGGCGGCGTCTACCTCGTGCTCGAGGTGGACCCGAGCGGGTCGATGGAAGGCAGCGAGCTGCTGGACGCGGTCGAAGGCGCGAGGCGCGTCATCGAGCAGCGCGTGAACCAGTACGGCGTCTCCGAAGCGAACGTGCAGAAGGTCGGCGAACGCCGCCTCATCATAGAGCTGCCGGGCCTGGAAGACATAAGCGCCGCGATGAACCTCGTCGGGCGCACGGCTCTGCTGAGGTTCAACCTGCTCCGTCCGCCGTCGGAACGCGACGAAGTGGTTCGTCGGATCGATGCAGCCGTGCCGCGCCTCGTCGGCAGCGCTGCGTTTGACACGAGTGCGACGTCCGCGATCTCCGAGGCCGGCGAGCAGGCGCCCACCGCGACGTCTGGAGGCGGGCTGTTCGACGCCGATGAGCCGGTGTCTGAACAGGAGGCGGGAGCGTTCGAGCCTCAGGATGCCGAGATTCCAACGGCCGCCATTGCCGACGACGAGGCCGTGGATGAGAACCCGCTACGAGGCATCTCATCGCTGAGCGCTCTTCTGCAAACCGGCCCGGGCGGCGACTACTACGTATCGATGCTGGATCGCCCGAAGGTCGCCGCGCTGCTCGAGCTGGTCGCGACCGATGCGCCCGAACTCATCCCGTCGAGCGGAGAGTTCCTCTTCGGGAAGATGGAGGTCTTTTCGGGTCAGCGGCTCACGCCTCTGTTCTACCTGTCGGTGCGCCCCGAGATGACCGGTGCCAGCGTAGAAGATGCTCGCGTCGGCAAGGGCAGCGATCTGGAGCTGGATCAGGCGGGGCGACAGGTTATCAATTTCTCTGTCAAGAGCGACTCGGTGCGCCTCTTCTCATCGTTGACGCGCCGCAATCGCGGCGAGCGCATGGCCATAGTTCTCGATAACGTGGTCTACTCCGCGCCGACGATTCAGGCGCACATCACCGACGGCAGATCGGTTATCACCGGAATGGAAGACCGGGACGAGGCGCGCAGCCTCGCCATCGCGATTCGGTCCGGTGCACTGCCCGCGGAGGTGGAGGTCCAGGAACAGCGGTACGTTGGCCCGTCCCTCGGCGCTGATTCGATCGAGTCCAGCAAGCTGGCGCTCTCCATCGGCGCCGGGCTCGTCGTGCTCTTCATCGTCGCATACTATCGGCTGGCCGGCATGGTCGCCATCATCGGCCTCGTGTTCAACATGCTGATCCTGATGGCTTCGCTGGCGGGGTTGCACGGCACGCTCACGCTGCCCGGTGTGGCTGGTCTGCTCCTGACCATAGGCATGGCAGTCGACGCGAACGTGCTGATTTTCGAGCGCATTCGCGAGGAACTCGCCACCGGCAAGACCGCCCGCGGGGCCATAGAGTCCGGGTACGATCGCGCCTCGTCGGCGATCTGGGACGCCAACATCACGACGTTCATCACAGCGGCCGTGCTATACCAATTCGGCACCGGTCCGATTCGCGGATTCGCCCTCATCCTGGGCGTCGGAATTTTCACGAGCGTCTTCTCCGCTCTGTTCGTGACGCGTGCGATCTACGAGTTCTGGCTCACCGGCCGGACTCTGCGCGACCTTTCTATCGGGCAGTCGTTCATCCGCGGCACGCAGATTCCATTCATGAAGCTTGCCAAGGTCTGGCTGGTGGTGTCCGGTGGCCTCGTGGTGCTGGGGATTACGCTCACGGCGACACTGGGATTCAACTGGGGCGTGGACTTCGCCGGCGGCACCCGCCTCGAAGTGCGATTCACTCCGCCGGTTGCGATCTCGGACGTCCGCGCATCGCTCGCCGCGGTGCCGATGGGCGATCGCGTGCTCGACCTCACCCGGAGTGAGATCAAGACCGTCGACCGGGCGAGCGACGTTCTCATCACGGTGAAACAGTTCCCGAATATCGATGCCTCGGAAGTCGATGCCGCGTTGCGCGAGCATCTTGAGGTCACGTTCGCGGACAACCTCACCGGCGATTGGGTGCTCGGCACCGAGACAGTCGGACCGAAGATTGGCAGCGAGTTGAAGAGTTCCGCGATCTATGCGGTCCTGTTCTCGCTGGTGGGGATTCTGGTCTACCTGTCCTTCCGTTTCGAGTGGATGTTCGCCGTGGCCGCAACGGCAGCGCTCTTCCACGACGTGATTTTCACACTGGGCGCGTTCAGCCTGATACGCCATGAGATAACGCTCGCGGTGGTTGCATCGGTCCTGACTATCGTTGGCTACTCGCTGAACGACACCATCGTTGTGTTCGACCGCATTCGCGAGGGCTTGAGAACGTATCGCAAGCTGTCGTACCGCGAGGTGCTCGACCGCTGCATCAACGAGACGCTGTCCAGAACGCTGATCACTTCCGGCACGACGCTGATGGTGGTGCTGACGCTCTACGCACTCGCTGGAGACGTCCTTCGGGACTTCGCGCTGGCGCTCATCATTGGGATCTTCGTCGGAACGTATTCGTCGATCTACATCGCGTCGGCGCTCGTGCTTCTGTGGCATAACCGCCTGGAGGCTCGCGAGGCGGCCGAGGGACGTGCGCGCGCTGAAAGAGCCGTCGCTTCGCGTTCGCGCAAATCGAAGTCCCCGAGAGTATGACCCGGCTGAAGCCGCTCTGCCAATTCGGCAGGCGCATCGGCCTTGGGGCATGCCTCGACGGACGACAAGGGCGAACGTTGCGCTGAGTCGTCGGAGGGACTGTGCCGTCAGACGGGCACTTGGCGACGCGGATCTGGGTCCGAGTTTGCGTCGGCACGCGATTTGCCAGTTGATCTGAGACGGACGATTCCGGCTGCGCCGATGGCAGGCAGCCTCGCGGCGCGGGCAAGCAAGCCGGTAACGGCGATATGAGTCAAGGAGACGGCGCATGCCGACGTACGAATATCAGTGCAAGGATTGCGGCCATCGTTTCGACCGATTCCAGTCAATAAAGGCAGATCCGCTCACAGAATGCGAGCAGTGCGACGGCGTTGTCGAACGCCTGATCTCCGCCGGTGGCGGACTGCTGTTCAAAGGCTCGGGGTTCTACATAACGGACTACCGCAGCGAAGGCTATAGACAGAAGGCGAAATCCGATTCCGCTAACGGGACGTCGTCCGGTGGAACCTCGTCCGGCGATGCGGCGTCGAAGGCATCGTCGTCGAAGGCTGAGGGCTGAGCGCTTTCGGGCGGGCGAACTCATCACGATCATCCGCGCAAGAGGGTAACATGAGACGTTTCACGTTCGGTCTGATAGTGCTGGCGATGATGTCCCAGATCGCCTGTTCAGGTGGCCCCGCGAGCTTGCTCGAGGATGGCGCCATCGCCATGGGAAGCCTCTCTGACGAGCAGCTCGACACGGAGCTTATCGACAGAGGGAAAGCAAGCCTGGAGACGTTCCTCGATCGCCATGCCAATAATGCCGATGCCGATAGCGCGCGGTTCATGCTGGCGACGCTGCAGGAAGTGGGCGGACTTCATATCGATGCCGCGCAGAACTACCTTGAGCTTTTGCGGCGGCACCCCGAGAGCCGCTTCTGCGCGAAGAGCCTGATTCTCGCCGGGCATATCTACGAGGCGATACCGGACTACGCCCGCGCGCACGCTGCGTACGATCGCCTGATCCGGGACTACCCCGACCACGAATTCGTCGCCGGCGGGTCAGCGAAGTGGCTGCTCGACAACCTGGGGAGATCGGCGGAAGAGTGGCCGGTCCCGTTCGACAGCGTGGACTCGGACGCCGACAGATCCGAGTAGCACGTCTGGGTTTCCTCTCAGGCAGGGCCGTGCCAGGTATGCGTGCCGTAACCCCCGTGTGGATGGCGCCCGTGATCGCGGCGACCTGCGTCGTCTCGGCGGCTCACGCCGCGCCCGATGACGTCGAGATCATAGCGCGTGTCGAACAGGGCACCGTGCTCTCCGGCGGAGATTTCGAGTACACGATCGGCGTTGAGTGGCAGGGCGCTGCCGATGGGTATCGCTTCGTCTGGCCCGAGGCCCCCGTGCTCGACGGGCTTGAAATCGTTGGAAGTCGCCGCGCTGCGTCGTCGTCGGTGGAACGCTCCAGCCAGGTGTCGCGGCAGGAGTTCACGTGGGTATTGCGTCCGATTCGGCTGGGCGACGCTGTCATTGGGTCGGCTGGCGTGACGTACTGGGTGGTCGGTGATACGTCCGGAGTTGGGCTAAACCTCTCCACCGAGCCGCTTCACGTGACGGTAGTGGAACCCGACGGCGGACCGGGCGTCGGCTCGTTGGCGGTCGGAGTTTCCGCGCTACTCGTCGTCGGAGTTCTCGGCGGGTGGTTCCGAATCGCGAACCGACGTCGAAGCGCGCGGCGTATCGCACGGCGCGACCCGCGCGACGCGGATATGATCCGATATATCGATGCCGCCTCGGACGCGGCGCGCTCGGGTGATTCGGTTGCGTTCGGCGAGGCGGCGACCGCAGCCCTGAGAGTCGCCGGCGAGCGATTCGGGTCGGGTTCCGACGCTCTTGCGGCGCTCGCCGGAGACGTTGAGAGAATACGGTATTCGCCCGGGTCCGTCCCGATCGAGGAGCTCGAACTGAGGGCGCGTATGCTGCGGTTGATGGCGCTATCGAAGAGTGAGGAGAGCGATGACGCTGGGAAGTGAAGTT
This sequence comes from uncultured bacterium, assembly GCA_964510105.1. Classification (GTDB taxonomy): domain Bacteria; phylum Latescibacterota; class MWCZ01; order MWCZ01; family MWCZ01; genus CAZWQW01. The sequence continues at coordinate 207 of CAZEAI010000042.1, read as the reverse complement.
TCACAAGATATCGAGCGCACGAATGAGCTGATCCAGAAGGAAAGCGAGTTCATCGCCCGGGTAACCGACGAGGTCGGTAGGGTCATCGTCGGGCAGACCGCCATGGTCGAGCGGCTGCTCATCGGTCTGTTCTGCGACGGGCACATCTTGCTCGAGGGCGTGCCCGGACTCGCCAAGACGCTGGCGGTCCAGACGCTTGCGAACTGC
>CAZEAI010000041.1:13864-37430 GCA_964510105.1 uncultured bacterium | reverse complement strand
GCATCGTGCGGAAATACGGTTTCGACGGTGTCTCGTTTGAACGTGCGCCGCGCGAGGACAAGCAGTCTGACGATTGGCTGGTTACGCACGATGGGAACGAGCAACAGTACAGTGCGAACGACCTCGCGAAGCTGCTGTTCGGACCGGAGCGGCCCGGCGGATTGGTGCATCCCAAGCTGCCGCTACCGTTCCACTACGGGGCTCTCGATCACATGTAGACGGTAATGGCCGATGGCCATCGGCCACGGCCCACGGGCCACCGGCTACCTGATGTCGGCCAGACGCGCGAGGAAACGTTCCGGCGGCTCGAACCCTTCGAGGCGGAGGTCGCGAATCTCCTCGCCGTCGCTCCCGAGGAAGATAACCGTGGGCAGGCCGACGAACTTCAGACGTCGTCTCAGCTCTCGATTCTCGGGCGTGGCCTCCGTGAAATCAAGCTTGATCGAGACGAAGTCCTCAAGACGCGCCAACACCGTGGGATCGCTGTAGGTGTAGGCGTCCAGCTCATTGCACGCGACGCACCAGTCGGCATAGGCATCAATCATCGTCGGCCTACCTTCGGCACGCGCGGCTGCCAGTCCTTCGTCGAGGTCCGTGATCCACTCGGGCGATGCTATGCCCACGATCTCCCCCGAAGAGCCCGCGACTGACGGCGTCGCGAGGAATGTTCCGATCACGCCGTAGCTGCCCAGCACAACAAGCGCAACGCCGATGCCCTTCCCGATTCGCTCGAGCCACGACGGCGTCGGCAGCAGATCCCCGGCGCGGTCAAAGCCGGCGACGAACCGTCCATGCACCGCGCCGATGAGCAGTCCGACCAGGATCAAGCCCGCCGAGACTCCGAAAGCCGCCGGCCCGGCGCGCATCACGTCGCGCAATGGCCCGATGACGTCCTTCAGGAAGTAGAGCGCGGCGACGATCATCACGATTCCGAACAGGCTCTCCACCTTCGCCAGCCACGGTCCCGATTTCGGCACGACGTTCGAGGAGAACGTACCGATTGCCATGAACAGCAGGCCCATGCCCAGAGCGAAGACGAACATGCTCAGGAAGCCGAACATCAGGTCGCCGGTGGTCGCGACGTACGTCAGTGCCGCGCCCAGGACGGGACCCGTGCACGGTGCGGCGATCACTCCCGCTACGAGCCCGGCGAGGAACGCTCCGGCGTACCCGCCACCGCCGACGCGCTCAAGACGCATCTGGGCCGACGCGGGAAGCTGGATCTTGTACGCGCCGAACATGCTCATCGCGAACGCGATGAAGATCGCGGCGACCGTGCCGATGACGTACGGGTTCGACATGATCGAGCCGAACACCGCGCCCGTAGCGGCCGCCGTCACGCCGAGTGCGCTGTACATCGTCGCCATTCCCAGTACGAAGGCGACGGAGAGCAGGAATCCGCCCACCGCGCCTTTCCGCGCGGCGCCGAAGAATCCTACAGTGACCGGGATGAGGGGGTAGACGCACGGCGTGAAGCTGGTGAGTATGCCGCCGATGAACATGAGGCCGAGCGCGATGAGCACGCCGCGCGACGCGAGTGTGCCGGAAAGATCGAGCGGGCCGACGGACCCTCCCGAGACCGATCCCGATGTTTCGCTCGCCGACTCGACGGTGATCGACACGTCGTGTACCGATTGCGTCGGGAAGTAGCACATCGTCTCCGAGCAGCCCTGCGTCCGTGTCTCGATTTGCAGGGTGAACGTTGAGCCCGCGCGCTCCGCCCCAACCGAGACGGGTATCCGCCACGTGACCGTATCGGGATACTGCGGCACATCCCGCTTCTCGAACTTGTCGTACTTGAGTTCCGGCGACGGCGCGCTGATGTCGTGAACGGCGACGTACTCGGTTGGCATCACCGCCACACTTGTCCGCTCGGCGTAGACGTGGTGATGTTCCGGTACGCCGAGAGTCGCGACGATGGTGAGCGTGTCACCGGGGGCGATCGTCGCGCTCAGCGGATGAATCGTCCAAGGGAACATCTCTCCGGTCGACGCGGGTGCATCGGCCGGTTCCGCGAAGAGCTGCGCGTCCGGTGTACACGGCATCGCGAGGATCAGCGCGGGCACTATCGCGTGGAGGAATCGCATGGCGCCACCATTTCCCAACATAATCAGTGTTATCAGTAGCTCGGTTCGGATCCGTATGAAATCGCGCGCATCGAGCCCGCGAGCCCGTCGGATTCGCCGCCGCCGGGTGCGCCCATGTTCTGCAAATCGTCGCCGGTGGGCGGGTGTAGGACCCGATCCAGCGCCGTTCGAACGCTCTCGACAAGCTCGTAGCTTCCCAACACGACCGGGCGCGCAAGTTGTTCCCGCACCTCTTCTATATGGATGTCGTCGAGGAAGAGCATCTCGTCGTTCACGCAGTTGGGCGGCAGCAGCACGACGTCACTGTCGATGCCGTCACACCGGAGCGCGCTGACAATATCGCCGCCGCAGAGCAGGCCGGTCACGGTGATGCCGCTGCCGTATCGCTCGTTGACGATGACGTGCGGGGTGATATGAACCCCCGGCACGCACTCGTTGATGCGGGCGACCATCTCCAGCACGAACGGCGCCGCGAGTGTGGCAGTGACGAGGTCGATCTTCACGACGCGCTCGGCGTCGGAGCCGTCGTGCTCGCGCTCGAACTCCGGCAGGCCAGTCTCGAACGTGTCGATGAGCTGTCGTACCATGCCAACGCCGTTGCCGATCTGCGGGAAACCCTCGTAAAACTCCGCGCGTGGCATCTTCGCTCCGGCGAGCAGGTAGAACTCGTCGGACACGTACACGAACCGTTCGCCGAGGGTCTCCACAAGCCGCGCCTGGACTGCGTCGAGCCAGGCGAGCAGCGCGCGGGCCTCGTCGGAGGTGTGTACGCGGAGTCCCGGCAGCCGTGCACGGTGCTTCGTCAGGCCCACCGGCACGATGCACACCGACCCGACCCACGGATGGAGCGCCACCAGATCGTCGAGCGTGCGGTCCAGGTGTGGGCCGTCATTGATGCCGGGCATGAGCACGATCTGCGCGTGCTGGAGTATCTCTCCCTCCGCAAGCTGACGCATGATCGGCAGGATGTCCGGCGCGCGCGGATTCCCAAGGAGCTTTCGGCGCAGCTCCGAGTCCGTCGCGTGCACGCTCACGTAGATCGGCGAGAGGCGCTGTTCGATGATGCGGTCGATATCCTCGGGCGGGGTATTCGTCAGCGTGACGTAGTTGCCATAGAGGAACGACAGCCGGAAGTCTTCATCCTTGAATCGCAGCGGCTTCCGCGCGCCACGAGGGTTCTGGTCTATGAAGCAGAAGATGCACTTGTTGTTGCAGCGCCTGAATCCGGGTCCTTGCAGATGAACGCCGAGGGAGTCGTCGTACTCCTTCTCGATCTCGAAGATGATGATCTCGCCGTTGCGGTCGATCTCGACCTCGACGTACTCGTCCGCGACGAGGTACCGCCATTCGAGCGGGTCCCGCACGACGCGTTCGTTCACACTGACGACGCCGTCCCCGACTATCAGCCCGGCTTCCTCGGCGGTACTACCCGCCTCGATTAGATCTATGGCAAGCGGCATCTCTGCGCGTCCTCTGGTGCTGACGGTCCGGCGATTGGGCATTCAGAATAAACGGAGCGACGTTCCGCTCGGCCAATCGCCGGCCGGACGGAGACGCGTGCGTGCGACGCGACGTGTTGACCGGTCTGAGCGTGGTCGATATATTCAACTCGGTCGTCACCACATGGCGGCAAACCGGACATTGGAACAGGATGGATCGCCCGCGCCCGTGCATAGAATCCGCGGAAGTAGCCCGCCCGGCCAGCTATTGGCCCGGCGGGATTTTTTGTGCCCCGCAGCGAAACCCCGAAAGCGAGTCCCCATGACTGAACGCGACGGAGATGCCATCGTCGTGATGAACGCGACGCAGATCAAGCGCGCGCTTCGGCGGATGGCGAACCAGATACTCGAACGTGGCGGCGGGGCGGATGGGCTGGCGGTTGTCGGCATCCGCACGCGCGGAGCGCCCCTGGCGATACGCATGGCCGGAATCGTCGAGGAACTCGAAGGCACACGTCCGCCCGTGGGCGCGGTGGACGTGACGTTCTACCGCGACGACTTCCGCACGCGGGCGAAGGCGCCCGAGGAGACCACCGATCTGCCCTTCCCGGTGGACGGGATGCACGTGCTCCTCGTGGACGACGTGCTCTTCACCGGCAGAACGGTGCGCGCCGCCATCGAAACGCTCATGGATTTCGGACGGCCCGCGACGATCCAGCTCGCGTCACTCATCGACCGCAACCACCGCGAGCTGCCCATCACGGCGAACTACATCGGCAAGACGATTCAGACGGAACCCGAGGATTCGGTTCGAGTGCGCCTCACCGAAGTCGACGGCGACGACCGCGTTCTACTCGTTCGCAGTTCGGAGAGCACATGAGCGACTGGGATCGACGACACCTGCTTGGTATGGCGGATATGGGCGGCGACGAGATCGGGCAGATCCTCGCCGTGGCGGACCAGTTCGTCGACGTCATGGATCGACCCGTCAGAAGCGTTCCGACGTTGCGCGGCTGGACCGTGGTGAATCTGTTCTTCGAGGAGAGCACGCGCACGCGGATATCGTTCGAGTTGGCGGAAAAACGTCTGGGCGCCGACACGGTGAATTTCGGCGTCTCGTCCTCCAGCGTGAAGAAGGGCGAATCCCTGCGGGATACGGCGAAGACCATCGAGGCCATGAAGGTCGACGCGGTGGTAATCCGGCATCCGTCGGCAGGTGCTCCGTACTTCCTCACGAAGCACATATCCGGCGCGGTGATCAACGCCGGCGACGGGATGCATGAACACCCGACGCAGGCGCTGCTCGACATGATGACGATTCAGCGGCACTTCGGACGCGTCGCCGGGCTGCGCATCGCCATTGTAGGCGATATCGTGCATAGCCGCGTGGCGCGATCCGGTCTCTGGGGACTCACCGCCATGGGTGCCGACGTGGTCATGTGTGGCCCGCCGACGCTCCTGCCGAAACACTACGAGACGCTTCCCGGCACGTGGACGACCGATATCGATGCGGCCCTGGACGGCGCGGACGTGGTCTACGCGCTCCGCATCCAGCGGGAGCGTCAGGAGAGCGGGCTCTTCCCATCGATTCGCGAATACACGAACCGCTACGGCATCAACCGCGAGCGACTCGCCCTTGCGAACCCGGAGGCGGTTGTGATGCACCCCGGACCCGTCAACCGCGGCTGGGAACTCAGCGATGACCTCGTTGACGACGAACGCTCGCTCATCTTGCAGCAGGTTGCCCACGGCGTCGCGATCCGGATGGCGTCGCTGTATCTCACCGCGGGACGCGATCCCGGGCACTTGCAGGTCGGACGGCGCGACGAATCGGCCGTACAGGTCTGACACTCCTACACGCGGAGCACACATGGAATCGATCATACTGCGCGGCGGACACCTCATCGACCCGGCGAACGACCGCGATGAATTGGCCGATATCGTCATCTCCGACGGCATCGTGGCGAAGATCGTTGCCCCCGGCGCGAAAGCGAAAGGTCGGGAGATCGACGTGACCGGCCTGATTGTCGCCCCAGGGCTGGTGGATATCCACGTCCACCTGCGGGAGCCGGGGTACGAATACAAGGAGACCATCGCCACGGGAGCGGATGCCGCTGTGGCCGGTGGCGTAACGAGTGTCGTCGCCATGCCGAACACGGACCCACCACCGGACTGCTCCGAGAACGTACGCGGATTCTATGATCGCGCGCGCAGCGCGGCAAGCCATGTCTACACGGTGGGCGCTGTCACGAAGGGCCGGTCCGGCGAGCAGCTTGCCGAGATGGGCGACCTCGTCGACGCGGGCGTGGTCGGATTCAGCGACGACGGTGATCCGGTGAGCAACTCGCGCACGCTGATGCACGCCATGGAATACGCGCGTCCGCTGGGAAAGCCGTTCGCCGCGCACGCGGAGATGAAGGACCTCGTCGTCGGCGGGCACATGAACGAGGGCACCGTCTCCGCGGAACTCGGAATGGGCGGCATGCCGGATATCGCTGAATCGCTCGATATCGGGCGGCACATCACGCTGGCCCACTACACCGCGAGCCACCTGCACGTGTGCCACGTCTCGGCCGCCGCGTGTGTCGAAGTGATACGGCGCGGGAAGTCGGGCGGCGCGGGGCGCATTACCGCCGAGACGTCGCCGCACTACCTCGCGCTCACCGACGAAACCGTGCGGACGTTCGACGCCAACGCGAAGATGAATCCGCCGCTGCGCACGGAGCGGGACAGGCTGGCCCTCAAGGAGGCGCTCCGCGACGGCACCATCGACGCCATTGCGACCGACCACGCGCCACACTCGCCGGAGGAGAAGCAGGTCGAGTTCGACCAGGCGCCGTTCGGCATCATCGGGCTTGAGACATCGCTCGGCGTGTGCTGGACGGAGCTTGTAGAAGCGGGTGTATTGACACCCGCTCAGCTCATCGAGAAGATGTCGACAAACCCCGCGCGGATTCACGATCTCCCTGCGGGATCGCTGGCCGAGGGCGCCGCCGCTGACGTCGCCGTGATCGATCCGAACCGCCGCTGGACGGTGCCGGCGACGTTCCGCTCGAAGTCGCGCAACAGCCCGTTCGTCGGCCGCGAGCTGACGGGCAAGGCCGTGCTGACGCTCGTCTCCGGCGCGGTGCGCCACGACGAAGACGGGCGGGCGGGGTGAGTGGTGACGCGAATCACACCTGCGCAGTTCAGAATGTGCGATAGTTGGGCATAGTTGTGTGACAGTGTATCATATTGCGGTACATCAGGTCTGAGTCCTGCTTCGCAACGGGGCGGCCCTGAGCAACGGGATCGTGAGGAGGGACACGACGATGACGGCAGAACGACGGAGAGAGATCAACCGATTCGCGGAGGTCGTTAGGCAGGCGACTGGCATGGGAATCCCTGCGGAGCCAGAAGAGGCAGTGCGAGTTCTCGGCGGCTCCATTGCCGAGAGTTCGCCTGACGAAGCGATCGCTGAAGCGCTGATCGAGAAGATCGGGGGAGATTCGTTTCGCATCGTCACGACCGTCTCAGAGCACAAGAAACGTACCCGATTCTCGGTAGCACACGAACTTGGTCACCTGTTCTTGCACATGGGGTATCTAATTGACCAGGAGCGATGGGAGAACGTTGGCGAGTATTCGGAATCTGTTTATACGCGCCTAGGGCATTCTGAGGATGAGCATGAAGCGAATGAGTTCGGCGCGGCATTCCTGATGCCGGAAGAGGAGTTCAGAGCAGCGGCGCATGCCAACCTCACGGATGGGAAATACGTGCTCGCCCCCATCGCGCATCGGTTTGGCGTATCCGAGCCTGCGGCCCGCACTCGTGGGCAGTGGCTCGGCCTGTTCGCTTGGGAGTAGTGGGTGTCCGACGTAGACGATCACTGCGACCTCAAGACAGTGGCGCTGACAGAGGAAGCGAAAGGCCGGATATCCGAGAGCCCCGAAGGGGCGTCGGCGGCGAAGAGGGCGTCTACCGGACCAGAGTGTTTCGTGTTCTTCTCGTTTGATCTCGTTAATTCCACCAATCACAAGGACGTAGACAAGGCGGATTGGATCAGTCTGTTCCGGAAGTTCTACGACGCAGCGGCGCACTCTCTCAGAAGTCTGAAGGGGACGAAGAACGTTTCCATCTGGAAATACGCCGGAGACGAGGTTCTGCTCTACAAGAGAATCCGTAGCACTCTGGAGCTTGCCAGATGCATCCCAAATGCCCAAGACGTTGTTTTGGACGTGACCTCGCAGATACAGTCGCGATGGGCAGAGTATCCCCCGGTTTCCGTGAAAGCGACAGTCTGGTCAGCGGACATCTCGGATCCTGCGTCAGTTCCATCCGATGACAGCCAAGTTCAGGCACGGAATCTCGCCATCAAGACGCTCGCAGCGACGACCTCGACAGACGTAGCCAGCGATGGACCCGCAGGGGATGCCCAGGTTCTAGACTTCCTGGGGCCGGACATCGACATCGGCTTCAGGATTGCCCAGTTTTCGGAATCTGGGCGGGTTGTAGTTAGTGCTGAGACTTCGGCCATACTCCTCCACGCGCGAAACAAATCAGACCTGAACAGGCCCGAGCGCAGGGAGTTGTCTGCCATCGTGGATCGCTTGCGTGTAGTAGCGTACCGGAAGCTCAAAGGGGTGTGGAGAGAACGTAAGTATCCGATCGTCTGGTATCAGAACGATTGGGCGCAGTTCGAGGATAGCGTGGGCTACGATCTAGGGAGGGAGTCTTTGGTCGTCAGGTCGATTCTCGACACTAAGGTTCATGCGGAGAGGAATGCGAACATCGAGGATCTGTGGAAAGTGTTCGAAGACATCCATGGACAGCGTGTACACACGGCGAACGAGGCGGAGCGCGTCGACGAAATCGTGGATCGTCTGGATGCACAGACTGAGAGAGACGAGAAAGTCGTTCGTGCCGTTGGCCCACAGGTATCTGCGATAGAGGTCCATTGTGCAGCAGTCGTGTTCAACAGCAGAGGTCAGGTGTTGGTTGCGCTCCGACCGGACCGGAAGAACCGCGCGACTGGTAGATGGGCATTTGGGTGTGGTCAGCTCAGACCGGATGAGGGGTACGAAGCGTGCCTGCAGGGCGCCTACAAATCTAAGTTCAACGTCGATATAGAAGTTCTGAAACGTGACGGAGCGCCAACTCCAGTAAACACGTATGAAATACGCGAGAGTGGTTCGGTGGTTCACGGTGTCGTCTTCGTTGCAGATGCGCTCAACGAATCTGAGATCAGCGTAGCAAGCCACGAGGAATTCGAGTGGCTGGATCCCGCCGACGCCGAGTTCCAGCACAGCCACGATGTTGTCGGAGATTTCGCAACGAGTATCTCTCTGGCGGTCTCAGCACGCGAGGCCCACGCACAAGACTCCAGCGCAGACACCGAATCGGCAACGACCTGAGTTCCGCTCGCTGATGTCCCTCGACGCGCATGATGTAGGCCCTTGGACCCGCGCGGAAGTCCGCGACGTGCTCGACGCGTACGGCCTGGGCGAGCCGGCCGCTGAGACGGCTCTTCTCGCGGAACCCCGGCGGGACCTCAACCGCGCGTGGTGCAGAATCCGCACCGTGAATGCCGTTGGGGGTGTCGCGGAGTGGTTCCTGAAGAAGCATCACCAGGCGGTGTGTCGTCGGGAACAGCACGCGGTTGTAGAAGCGTTTCGAGCACTCGGCGGACGTGCGCCGGAGACCGTCGCCCTGCCCGACGGCGCGACGTGGTACGACCTCGACGGCGCAGTTGTCGAGATCCAGCGAGTGGTACCGGGGAGGGCCGTCGCCAGGCCGACGAGTGCGCTTGCCCGGGATGCGGTGACGCAACTGGCGATCTGGCAGCGTGTGCCCGGTCGGCTCGTGCCAGAGTACCGGACCGGATGGCACGCGAAGCGGGATGCCGGCGAGCTCATCGAGCGCGCGACCGAACGGCTGCGGGCCGAGCATCTGCTCGATGGCGAGGCGCGGTTGCTGCTCGACGAGGAGGCGGCGTTCGATCCGGACGAGCCGGTGGGCCGCTGGGGTACCGTGCATGGCGATCTCTGGATGGCCAACTGGATAGCGGATGGCGAGGACATCTCGGCGCTGACAGATTTCGACTGGGTACACTACGGGTCGTTCGTCGACGACCTGGCCGACGTTCTGCTGGCGTTCTGCACGAATCGCGACGCTCCGCTGGACCGCCCGCCTCTCGTGGAGCCGCCGGGCGTTTCCACGTCGCGGCTTGAGCTGATGGTCCGGCGGTACGAGGAGCTGAGCGGCCCAATGTCCGAGGACGAGCGCCGGGCGCTGCCGGACAGACTCCGCTCGCACTGGGTCCGGCATGTGGCGTGGACGTTGATTGGGCTGCGCGAGCGCGTACATTTGAAGATCGTCGTGACCCGGGCGGTGGAATTCGACCGCTGGCGCCGCACGCGCCTCCCCGATCTACTGAGAGAGATGCCGACAGGCAACTGAACTCCTGACGCTACAACGGAGAAGACTGATACGGATGTCGCGCGCATATCTGGCACTTGAGGATGGATCGGTACACGAGGGCGGCTCGTTCGGCGCGGAAGGTACTCGCGTCGGCGAGGTCGTATTCAACACGTCGATGACCGGCTACCAGGAGATCCTCACGGATCCTTCCTACGCGCGTCAGATTGTGACGATGACGTATCCGCTCATCGGCAACTACGGCGTGAATCCAAGCGATATGGAAGCTCCGCATCCGTGGGTCGACGGCTTCGTCGTGAAGGAATACTGCCCGACGCCGAGCAACTGGCGCAGCGAGGAGCCGCTGGGCGACTGGCTCGCGCGGCACGATATCATCGGTATCGAAGGCATCGACACCAGGATGATCACGAAGAAGCTGCGCGTGGACGGCTCGCTCAAGGGCTGCCTGGCCACCGGCGACGTCGACCCCGACGAACTCGTCCGCCGTGCGCGGGACTGGGAGGGCATGACGGGCCTCGACTGCGTCCCGCTGGTTTCGCGTACTGAGCCGGGCGAATGGACGCGCGGCATCCACGATCTAGCCACCGGCACCGACGATCCACCGGAGGCGCGTTTCCATGTCGTCGCAACGGATTTCGGCTGCAAGGAGAACATTCTGCGGCTGCTGGTCCACCATGGCTGCCGGGTGACGATAGTGCCCGGGAAGGCGTCCGCGGACGAGATTCTCGCGTACGAGCCCGACGGCGTGTTCCTGGCGAATGGTCCCGGTGATCCAGGTGCGGTGACGTACGCCATCGAGGAGATCGAGAAGCTCGTCGACAACAGCGAGGTGACCGGGCTGCCGATCTTCGGCATCTGTCTCGGCATGCAACTTCTCGGTCTGGCGCTTGGCGGCGATCGCTTCAAGCTCAAATTCGGCCATCGCGGCGCGAACCAGCCCGTCATGGATCTATCGACCGGTAAGGTCGAGATCACGTCGCAGAACCACGGCTTCGCCATCGACCCGGATACGCTTCCGGCGTTCGCCGAGATGACGCACGTGAATCTCAACGATCGTACGCTGGAAGGGCTGCGCCATCGCGATCTCCCGATCTTTGGTGTCCAGTACCACCCGGAGGCCTCGCCCGGGCCGCATGACGCCCGGTATCTCTTTGAGCGCTTCACGGGATTCATGGCGGCGCGCAGAGCGTCTTGACGGGCCCGCCTCTCCGGGCGTATCTTTTCAAATCTGTCTTCACTTGGCTCGCAACCGGTCGTTTCGTGTTCGGGAGCGCTAGCGTGCTCTTCTGACACGGAAGCGCGGAGTCGCCTCGTTTCTGTTCGGAGTAGAATGATGGCAACGTATGGCAAGGGCACATATTCGGTCAGCGCCAACGACATCAAGCAGGCGTGGTATATCGTCGATGCGGAGGATGTCGTTCTGGGTCGGCTGGCAACGCAGGTAGCGCGCGTGCTTCGTGGCAAGCACCGCCCCGATTACAGCCCGCATCTCGATCTGGGCGATCGCGTAATCGTCACGAACGCGGCGAAGATCCGTCTGACGGGCAAGAAGCTCGACCAGAAGATGTATTTCCGGCACACGCAGTATCCGGGTGGCGCACGGTTCACCTCGCTGGCGCGGCTCATGGAAGACAGCCCGGAGAAGGTCATCGAATTCGCCGTGCAGGGCATGCTGCCGAAGGGCTCGCTCGGACGCTCGTTGCTGGGCAAGCTTCGCGTATACGCCGGATCGGACCATCCGCACGTCGGGCAGACGCCGGCGCCACTCCCCGAAATGTGATCTACCGAGACTCGCCTCGCGACGAGGCGAGCGAATCAGGAGCTCATAGTACATGGACAGTCCACGCTACGAAGCGACCGGCCGACGCAAGGAATCGCAGGCACGCGTTCGCATCGCATCCGGCACCGGCCAGATCGTCATCAACAAGCGCAGCGCCGACGTCTACTTCGCGCGCCCCACGCTCGTGATGAAGGTCGAGCAGCCGCTCAAACTCACGGAGACCTTCGGCACGCTCGACATCACGGTCACGGCCAGTGGTGGCGGTCTCGGCGGACAGGCCGGCGCCGTCCGGCTCGGGATCGCACGCGCGCTTGAGCGGATGAACCCCGACCTGCGGCCCATTCTGAAGAAGTCGGGCCTGCTGACCCGCGATCCGCGAATGGTTGAGCGGAAGAAGTACGGGCAGCCGGGAGCCCGCAAGAAGTTCCAATTCTCGAAGCGCTAGAATACAGCGTACAGAGTCATCGCTGAAGCGGGCGTTGTCCCGATATCAGCGGTACAGCCGCCGGATATCAGAATGCCGACGGCATATCTCACACACGGGTTTGCACCAACGTCGTCCCGTGCCCAGGCAAACCTGGGCGATCGCGAAAGCGATGAGCCGGTGATTCGAACGGCTCGGGTTTGTTGGAGTCTTCTGCGACCCGTGGAGGCCAACGACACACATTGGAGGCAGCACTGTGCCACGTGTACAGATGAAAGACCTGCTCGAAGCAGGCGTCCACTTCGGTCACCAGACCCGCCGTTGGGACCCGAAGATGAAGCGTTTCATCTTCATGGAACGCAACGGGATCCACATTCTCGACCTGAACAAGACCATCACGCTGCTCGACCAGGCGTGTGATGCGCTCTCCGAGATAGCCAAATCCGGGCGTCCGATTCTCTTCGTAGGAACCAAGAAGCAGATTCAGCTCGTGATCCGCGAAGAAGCCGAGCGTTGCGCAAGCTACTACGTGGTGAATCGCTGGCTCGGCGGCATGCTGACCAACTATCAGACGCTTCGTCAGAGCATCAAGCGGCTTGACGACCTCGACCGATCTGCCGAGGATGGCACGTTCGAGAAGCTCGCCAAGAAAGAGGCCCTCGGCCTTCAGAAGGCGCGCGAGAAGCTGCAGCTCGAACTTGGCGGAATACGGAAGATGGGTCGGCTGCCCGGCGCTATCGTCGTGGTCGACACGCGCAAGGAGCACATCGCGGTCGCCGAGGGGAACAAACTCGGCATTCCGATCTTCGCCGTTGTGGATACGAACTGCGATCCCAACATGATCGACTACCCGATTCCGGGCAACGATGACGCGATTCGGTCGGTGAAGCTCATCATCCACGCGCTTACGGACGCTGTCATCGAAGCGACCGGCATCGTGGCTGAACCGGAGGTGTCGGCGGACGAGCCCGAGGGCGAGGCCATCGAAGTGGCAGCCGCCACCGAGTAGCTCGCGGCAGGCAAGCGATATCAGCGATCGAAGCAGATGATGCACAATTCAATACGAACGAGGACATAATGGCTATTTCTGCCGCTCAGGTAAAAGAGCTGCGCGACAAGACCAGCGCAGGCATGATGGAGTGTAAGAAGGCGCTCACCGAGACCAATGGCGACGTTTCCAAGGCGGTTGACTACCTCCGCGAACAGGGCATCGTGAAGTCGGCGAAACTTGGTTCGCGTGCGACGACACAGGGCGCGGTTTTCACGTACGTCCATCCGGGCGAGCAGCTCGCCGCCATGGTGCAGATCGATTGCGAGACCGACTTCGTGGCTCGCACGGACGACTTCAAGGAGTTGGGCAAGAACGTTGCGATGCAGGTCGCCGCGGCCAGCCCCGAGTTCGTGAGCCGAGAGGATGTGTCGGAAGAAGCCATCAACAAGGAGCGCGACGTGCTCCGTGCGGCTGCCAAGGCCGATGGCAAGCCCGACCACATACTCGACAAGATCGTCGATGGCCAGATGGGCAAGTACTTCGCCGATGTCTGCCTGCTTGAGCAGCCTTACATCCGGGACGACGAGAAGAAGGTGGAAGACCTCCTTACCGACACCGTCGCGAAGCTGGGCGAGAATATCAAGGTCAGCCGTTTCATCCGCTATCAGATCGGCGCCGAGTAACGAGGGGACCGGATGGCAGCGTACCGTCGCATCCTGCTGAAGCTTTCGGGCGAGGCGCTACAGGGCAGGCAGGAATTCGGCATCGAACCGGACGAGGTGGAGCGGATCTCCCGCGAGGTGGCCCGCGTTCACGAGACAGGCGTCCAGATCGGGCTCGTAATCGGCGGCGGAAACATCTTCCGCGGCCGGGAGCTTGTGAACCGGTTGGAGGTCGAAGCCGCGACGGCGGATCAGATGGGCATGCTCGCCACGGTGATGAACGCCCTGGCGATGCAGGCGGCGCTTGAGATGATCGGCGTCGACACCCGCGTTCAGACGGCGATACCCATGGATCAGGTCGCGGAGCCGTACATACGGCGAAAGGCGATCCGTCACATGGAGAAGGACCGTATCGTTATCTTCGGTGCGGGCACCGGCAACCCGTTCTTCACGACCGACACGGCAGCGGCGCTTCGCGGAGTCGAAATCGGCGCGGAAGTGATCCTGAAGGGCACGAAGGTCGACGGCGTCTATGATGACGATCCGAAGAAGAACCCGGCGGCCAAGCGATTCGACCGACTCAGCTTCACCGACGTACTGCGCCACGACTACCGAGTCATGGACGCCACGGCGGTAAGCCTGTGTCGCGATAACGATATTCCCATCGTTGTGTTCAACATGCAGCGCGACGGCGAACTCGTCCGTGCGGCGACCGGCGATGAGACCGTGGGGACACGAGTGCAATAGCGAGCGCAGTCGAACTGCCGACAGAGGAGGCCCGCATGCCCGCACCAAGCCAGGTCATCAAAGACACGAAGGCGCGCATGGAGAAAACTCTCGAAGCTGTCAAACACGAATTCTCCACCGTGCGCACCGGGAAGGCGAACCCGCAGCTTCTCGAAACCATCCGCGTGGACTACTACGGCAGCCAGACGCCGATCAACCAGGTGGCTACCATCAGCGCCCCGGAGCCGAACATGCTCCTCGTCCAGCCGTGGGACAAGAACTCGCTCCAGCCAATCACGAAAGCGATCCAGGCGTCCGAGCTGGGGCTGAACCCCAGCAGCGATGGAACCGTCCTGCGTATCGTGATTCCGCCGTTGAACGAAGAGCGGCGCAAGGAGTACGTGAAGGCCTGCAAGAAGATGGCCGAGGATGGCCGGGTCGCTGTCCGGAATGAGCGCCGCGATGCCATCGAGGCGTTGCGGAAGCTCGAGAAGGACAAGGAGATCAGCGAGGACGAGAGCCGCAAGGTTCAGAAGGAAGCGCAGGACCTGACGGATGAGTACATCGGCAAGGTCGATGCAGCGTTGGACGACAAAGAAGAAGAGATCATGCAGGTCTAGTCACTGCGGTCGACGTGTGCCGTTTGTTGCAGGCGAATTCCGTGCCTGCTATATTGACGAGGTCGTCACAACCACTTCAACCCAATGAGCCGTTGAACCATGGACAGCTCGGACAACGCTACGCGACGCCAGCTCAGTCGCGGCGGAGGGAATCATCCGGACGGATCCCGTGCTTGTAGAGTACGCCGTCCGGTGGACATTGGCTGAGCCGGGGCGAGTCGTACGATTCGCCTCCACCCCGGGGTGTGTCAGTTGCGCGCGCCCCGTTTTGCGTGTACCGCGTTTCGCGCAGGCAGTCGCGCGATTCGCCGGGTAGTCGAGTGATCAACGCCAATGGAGGCTCAGCCATGACAGCATCCAGCAATACAGACCGCGTCGAAATCTACGATTCCACCCTTCGCGACGGTTCCCAGGCACAGGGCATCACGTTTTCTGTCGACGACAAACTCCTCATCGCGCGCCGGCTCGATGGGCTTGGCGTCGACTACATCGAAGGCGGTTGGCCAAACCGCACGAACCCCTCCGATCTGGAGTTCTTCCGTCGCGCTCGCGAGGAAACCTGGCAGAACTCCGTCATCTGCGCGTTCGGCAGCACTCGTCGCGCCGGAGTCAACGTTGCTGACGACAGCAATCTGCAGAACCTGCTCGAAGCCGAAACCGAGGTCGTGACGATCTTCGGCAAGACGTGGGATCTCCACGTGCGGGACGTACTGAAGACCGATCTCGACGAGAACCTTCGCATCATCGAGGACTCGGTGGCGCATTTGCGGTCGCAGGGTCGGAGGGTCATCTACGACGCGGAGCACTATTTCGACGGCTACCGGAACAACTCCGATTACGCGCTCAAGTCACTGAAGGCGGCTATCTCCGGCGGCGCGGAGATGGTCGTGCTATGCGATACCAACGGCGGCACGCTCGTCGGCGACGTGCAGCGGATCATCGCCGAGAGCCTGAGCACGATGACTGTTCCGTTCGGCATCCACGCCCACAACGACGGCGGCATGGCGGTTGCCAACAGCGTCGTCGCCGTGGACGCCGGCGCGACGCAGGTGCAGGGCGTGATGAACGGTTTCGGCGAGCGCTGCGGGAACGCGAATCTCTGCACCGTCATCGCGGCGCTTGAGCTGAAGATGGGGAGATCGTGCATCGGTCCGGAAAACCTTGCGCACCTGACGGAGGTATCGAAATTCGTCACGGAGATCGCCAACATCGAGCACGACCACCGTCAGGCGTACGTCGGCGAGACTGCGTTCGCTCACAAGGGTGGCGCCCACATCGACGCCATTCTGAAGAACCCAAAGAGCTTCGAGCACGTAGAACCCGAAACCGTCGGTAACTCGCGGCAGTTCCTCATGTCGCAGCAGGCTGGCTCGGCGGCGGTTGTGCAGAAGCTCGAGAACATCCTGCCGGAAGTGAACAAGCGGGATCCGCGCGTGGTCGCACTCCTCGAGAAGGTCAAGCGCATGGAGTTCGAGGGATTCTCGTTCGAGGCGGCGGACGCCTCATTCGAGTTGCTCGCACTGCGCGCGCTCGGGCTGTACGAGATGCCGTTCGAAGTGCTCTCGTGGCGCACCATCAACCGTCACGACGGGTCGAACGGCGTTACCGCCGACAGCGAGGCGATCGTCAAGCTGCGCGTCGGCGACGAGGTGCGGCATACGGTCAGCGAGGGCAACGGGCCGGTGGATGCCCTGAGTCGCGCGCTACGGCAGGCGCTTGAGCGGGACTTTCCGGCGCTGGGCAATATCCGTCTCAGCGACTACAAGGTCCGCGACCTGGCCTCCCGCGCCGGGACTGCCGCCTCCGTGCGCGTTCTCATCGAGACTGCCGACAGCACTACGGGCGATCTCTGGGGGACCGTGGGCGTATCGCCGAACATCCTCGAGGCGAGCTGGAACGCGTTGCTCGACAGTTTCTGCTACGTAATCATGCGCGAGCAGAAATAGAACGTCACCGTAGGGGCGATCCCCCTGTGGTCGCCCCGGTTACCCAGATGAGCGTGGGCGCGGGTGCGAGTCAGGGCAGCCACGGGGGGCTGCCCCTACTGCGGTGGCCCCACCCCACATCACCGTCCGGTCATGTCGAGCGGAGTCGGCACTGCCGACGAAGTCGAGACATCCCTTGAGTACGTGGCGAACGGCGCTCGAAGGTAGCGGAGCGGGGCGTCGTGCGCGGACAAGAGTGTCCCGCGGACGCTACGCGTCCGTGCGCCACCATCGGTCGACTGGCCGGTTCGCGGCGGGTACCGCGCGATGGAACGCTCGCAGGTGGTAGGAGGTGGTTCCCCAGCGGTCGCCCCGGTTTACAGATGGGCGCGGGTGCGAGTCAGGGCAGCCACGGGGGGCTGCCCCTACCGTGACCGTCGGCCGCTACAGGATGTCCTCGCCGCCCTCGCCGGTGCGGATTCGGATGGCGTCTTCCACAGGCAGCACGAAGATCTTACCGTCGCCGACTTGCCCAGTGCGCCCGGCGTCGATGATGGTGGTGATGACCGTCTCGGCGTCCTCATCCCGTACGACGAGTTCGATGCGGATTTTCGGCAGGAAGTCGACCTGGTATTCGCTTCCCCTGTAGAATTCCGCATGCCCGCGTTGGCGTCCGAAGCCTTTGACCTCACTGATCGACATGCCTCTGATGTCGATCTCGGTAAGCGCCTCTTTCACCTCATCGAGCTTGAACGGCTTGATGAACACGACGATCATCTTCACGAAGGAAGCTCCCCCTCACGTGTTCTCGCAGGCCGATGCCTGCGCGTCCTCACGCCTGCAGGAATGCGTAGCGCGCGACCACGAGAGCGCCCAGCACCCACCCAAACCAGTGTACATCCGCGCGGCGACCGGCGGCAAGCATGAGCAGCGGATGCACAACGAATGCAAGCGCCAACCCGTCCGCGATGCTGTACGTGAGCGGTATGCCGATCATCACCACGACGGCGGGCAGGGCTTGTGCGGTATCGTTCCAGTCGACGTGTCGCATCTGGCCACACATCATCACGCCCACGATGACGAGCGCGGGAGCTGTGGCGAACGCCGGCACGGCCTGGGCCAGCGGGTAGAGCGGTATCGCCAGCAGGAACAGCGCGGCCGTGGCGTAGTTGGCCATACCGGTGCGGGCTCCCGCGGAAATCCCTGCCGCGCTCTCGACGTAGCTCGTAACGGTGCTCGTCCCCATGAGCGCGCCAACGCTCGTGCCGACGCCGTCGGCGAGGAACGCCTGACGCGCTCTTGGTAGCCTTCCCGCTTCGTCAACCAGTCCGGCCGCCGCGCCGATGCCCGTGAGCGTGCCGGTTGTGTCGAAGAGATCGACGAACAGGAACGTGGCGACGATCGTCAGGATGCCGAGTTCGAATGCTTCGGGCAGTTGCAGGATCGCCTGTCCGGCGAGTCCCGACGGCCACGTCGGCAGCGCCACGATATGCTCGGGCGGCGGAGTGATGCCGAACAGCACTCCGACGAGGGCCAGAACGGCGATTCCGATCAGCATGTCGCCAGGGATGCGTCGAGCCCGCAGCGCGCCTATCAGGACTATGCCGAGGATGGTCAGGATTACTCCGGCGGACGTGAAGTCGCCGGCAGCGACGAACGTCGCCGGGTCCTCCACGATGACGCCGGCGTTCCGCAAGCCGATAAACGCGATGAATATCCCGATACCGGCGGCGGTGCCGTGCCGGATGGCCGGTGGAATCGCCGAGACGATGGTCTCCTGGACGTTCGCGAACGTCAGGGCGATGAACAGGAGGCCGCTGATCAGCACCGCGGCGAGTGCGACCGGCCAGGGTATCTGGTCCCGCAGGACGACGGAATACGCGAAGTAGGCGTTCAGCCCCATGCCGGGCGCGAGTGCGATGGGGTAGTTGGCCCACCATCCCATGAGCGCCGTCGCGACCGCGGCGGAAATGCAGGTGGCGACCACGAGCGGGCCGAACCACTCGCCGCCCATCGCGTCGCTCAGGATGCCGGGATTCACCACTACGATGTAGGACATGGTGGCGAACGTCGTCGCTCCGCCGATGATTTCCCGGCGAAATGTGCTGGCCGGCGTAATAGCTGATGATAGCATCCCGGTGCCCATGCCGTCGCCTCCAGTCGGTGTCAGCGGCTCCCGGCCGCCAGTTGCCCACGGATCTCCAGTGCGCGCTCGGGGAAATCCGAATGCACCGCCCAGACGTCGAGCTGTAGGAGCCGCTTCAGCTCGGCCGGATCGTTCTCCCGCCCCGCGCTCACCTCAAATCCCCGGTCGTGGGCCTGTGCTACGAATTCCTCGTGGGCGTCGTACGGTTCGGGATTGAGAGACCATGCGCCAATGCTCTCCGCGATGTCGAGTTGCCCGACCGGGTTGTTCGAGAAGAGGAGATTCGTTCGCAGGTTCGGCTCGATCTCACGTGCCGCCGCCAGGTCGTGTTGCGCGAACGAGTAGAGCACCGACGATTCCACGAGGCCGCGATCGACGATCCAGTTCACGATGTCGCTCGTGGCCTCGTGTGTCTTCACTTCCACGGCGAGAAGGAGGCCGGCGCCGATCGCGTTGGCGATGACCGGATCGTCGGGAACCTCGTCAAGCAGGGGGATTCGCTCCGCCTCGCCCGGGCGGTGAGGGTCGGGTAACAGCGCATCGCGCATGTCGGAAAGGAGTTCGTGTTCGACTTTGTAGGCGCGGCCGCGGGTGTCCGTGGCGACGGTGTCGTGGATCACGATGAGTGCACCGTCCGCAGTGCGCCGGACGTCGAGTTCTATGACCTCGGCGCCGGCATCGACCGCCGCGCGGAAGCTTGCGACAGAGTTCTCAAGTACGCTGCCCATCGCGCCGCGATGGCCCACGACGAGCGGGTAGCCGTTCTCCTCCGAGCCGAGGCCCACAGTCGCCATCGTTCAGTCGACGTCCGCTGACTCTCCGGGATTCAGGATGAGCGCGTCGCAATCGACTCGCTTGCCGAAATCCCTGGGATCGGCCTGTATCACGTCGAACGTGTCGAAGTGTATCGGCATGACGATGCGCGGATTGATGAATTCCGTTGCGTGGATGGCATCGGCTGTGTCCATCGTGAAGTTGCCGCCGATTGGCAGACAGGCGAGGTCGATAGTCTCGATGATCCCGTCGAGCAGCTTCATGTCGAGGGTGAGCGCGGTGTCTCCTGCGTGGTACACGACGGTCGGCTCGAAGTCGATGACGACGCCACACGCTGGGCCGAGGCTCGTGCCGTCGGGTGCCGTGTTGCCGTGGTGAGCCACGACGAGCCGCACTCGGCCGAAGTCGAACCGATGCTGCCCACCGATATTCATGCGGTGTCCCGTGACGCCGTGGTTGGTTTCGAGCCAGTTGACAATCTCGAACGTCCCGATGACGGGTATATCGAGACGCTTGGCAATGGCGACGGCATCTCCGATGTGGTCGCTGTGCGCATGTGTCAGAACGATGGCGTCGACATCTATGTCGTCCGGTGAGGTCTCCGCCAGCGGGTTCTCCGACAAAAACGGATCGACGATGATCTTTCCGGCCTCGCCTTCGAATTCGATACAGTCATGCCCGTGAAACGTTACCACTACCATGGAAATCCCCTTGTACCGGGCGCCGACGCCTGCCTCCCCGGCTACGCCGCGCCCGACTCCGTGCGTATCAGTGGAATGTTACCGTGGGGAGCAACGCCGGTCAAGGACGGCCCAGTGGGGATTATGAGGCAGTCGCCCGGCTTCCGGCAGGCTGATCGAAGTAGTCGCGGGCGCGTTCCTCGTCCCGCTGAATCTGTGCTACAAGTTCGACGGGGCCCGCAAAGCGCTGATCGCCGCGTAGCCGCAGCAGGATGTCGACGTGGATGACGCGATTGTACAAATCGCTCCCCGTCCAGTCCATGAGGAACAGCTCGATGACCTGCTGATCGCTGTCGAACGTTGGGCGATTCCCGACGTAGAGCAGCCCCCGCACATCCGGGCTCGCGGCGTCGTGAGGATCCAGTCGCGCTTCAGCGGCGTAGACGCCTGGCGGTGGGAGGAGCTTGTAGGGGTCGGCCACGCTGAGGTTGGCGGTGGGGTATCCAAGCGTCCGCCCCCTGGCGTCGCCCGGGACCACCGTGCCGGTGAGCGGCAGCGGTCGGCCAAGTAACTCCGCCGCCGATTCCATCTCGCCCGCGCGCACCGCCGCGCGAATTCGCGTGCTCGACACGACGCGGTCGGCCGCGAGGACCGGCGGTGCTCCGAGGACGTCGATGGGGAGACCTTCGGCCGCCGATTCGATGGCCGTCGCGCCGGAGACCTGGTCGCGGCCGATCGCCTGATCGTGTCCAGCGACGAACAGCTCGGCGCCGAGCTTTCCGATGACGATCTCGGCCAGAAACTCGCGCGCGGCCATGCTCGCCAGATCCTTTCCGAATGGTAGCACGACGGCGTGAGCGATACCGGAGTCCTCGAGGAGGGACAGCTTCTCGACAACGTCTGTCAGGAGAAACGGAGACGTTTCACGTTTGAAGAAGACCCGATAGTGTGGTTCGAACGTTATGACCACAGGCTCAAGGTCGCGCGCCCGCGCGTGCTCGTTGAGCGCGCGCAGGATCGAACGATGACCCCTGTGAGCACCGTCGTACGAGCCGACGGTAACCACGGTCGACGTGAGCTTCGGGACCTCGTTGAGGCGGACTACTCGGTGGGTCTTCATGAGGGAAAAAGGTACCGCGGCAGGGCCTCGACGCGCAAGTTACGGGCGTGATTGGGCGCTCGGCTCATCCGCGGGCCGCACGTCCATCAAGAAGCTCGGCTGTCGCGACGTGGACTCCCGGCTTTCCCTCGACCTGGACGCCAGCGACGGCTGTTCCGTTCTCCACAAGCGCCGGCAACGCGCCCGCTACCACGTCGGGTGTCCAGCCAAGCAGCGATGCGAGCCTGCGCTCGGTCGCCGCGCCGAGGATCTTCAGCCAGGCGCGAACGACCTTGCGGCGGGCGATGTCGGGGTCGAAGGACCGCGCCTCGTCAATGTTCGGCGCGTAGAGTTCGTCGAAAGCGCCCCACACGTACGTGAACGGATCGCTTCGCTCCTCGGTCTTCGCCACGCGGTACGCGCGCTGCGCCTCGTCGATGGCCGCGACCAGGCGCTTCCGCTCGGTAATCCCGATTCGCTTTCCGAGTTCGGCGGTTGGCAGCGGCGAAGAGTCGGCGAGCGCGTGAGCCACGGCGTCGGCATCGGGCGAGAGTTCACGTTCAGGCTCGGCGGCGAGTGCTACCGGCAACCACGTTCGAGCGATGAAGGACGGTTTGCGGAGAAAGGGCTTCCCATAGTACGTCGCCCCCGCCTGCACAAGCGTGTCCTTCAGCCGCCAGACGAGGCCGATGTAAGGGTCGTGGTGCGTGTGCTTCGGCCAGATGGGGTCCCGCTCACCGCACGCAGCCACCCACATCGTGGGTGCGCCGACTTTCGCCCCGCCGAATGCAAACGAGAACGGCACCTCGCGCAGGAACGCCGTCGCGGATGATTCGTCCGTGATCTTTCGGCCCCGCGTGCGGCGCCAGAGCACGTCGCGATAGTCGTTCAGCGCGTCGTCCGAGATCGTCACACCACCTGGCGCATCTACCACCGTTCTCTCCTCCCTCACCGACGGTAGCCACGCCTCGCCGCAACGGCAAGCATTGGTCCGGCGCCTCGTCGTCGGAAGTATTACCGCGTCCGGCGCTGCCGCGCTGCGTCGGCGAAAGGAGAACCGTGTACTCATACGACCGCAGCTTCCGCTCGCGACTCCCATAGACCGTGTACCCGGAATGTTGGGGCACAGGTCGCGATGTTGCCGGAAGGATTGGATGCGATATGAACCAAGCGATGGCGACCGTTGGATTGGCAAATTTGTGTGTCGGGCTCATCGTCGCGGTTGTGTGCTATCCGCTCGACCGTGGGTGGGTGAAGCGAAACCGTTGGTACGGCTTCCGGTTGTCGAAGAGCTACGAATCCGACCTTCAGTGGTACGCGATCAACCGCTACGGTGCCCGGGCGATGTACCCGTGGGCAGGGCTGATCGCGATATCCGGAGTCGCAGCGTTCTTCCTCACGGCGCAGGAGGGCTCGTCGCTGCCGGGGTTGTTCTCCCTCATGCCGGTGACGGTGCTGATTCCGGCATTCCAGACGTGGTGGTGGAGCCGCAAGGTGTAGTTGAGCCACCGGCGAATCATCGCGCTGCGCTGACTCTTTCCTTCTTGGTGGGGTCGCAGACAGGAATGTCTGCGCCACTGCACCTTTCACTCATGTTCTTGTTGGTGGGGCGGACGCTCTTGTCTGCCCCGTGAGCTACCCGCTGCGCTCTCTGACCCAGATCTCGCTCACCATGGCAGCCTGGCTCGCGCCCGTCGGGATGAAGCGGAGCACGGTCTCGCCGGCGCGGTACGATTCCGACGGCAGGGCGAACGAGTACCGGCGCGGCGTCCCGCGGGGAAGCTCCAGATCGCCGT
>CAZEAI010000041.1:0-13854 GCA_964510105.1 uncultured bacterium | reverse complement strand
CGCCTCCATCCGCTGTTCGCCTGAGTGACACCAGCGCAACAGGTAGTCCGGGATGAAGTATGTCACGTACACGTCGTACGGAACGTCGGGATTCAACCCGGTGAAGCGAAACGCAAGGGGCTCGTCGTCGCCGTATGACATGGCAAGCGCGATCTGCGACGGACGCGCATCCGGATCGGCGTCGTCCAGCGTGATGAACGGGCGGCCGTTCAGCCGATTGCGGTCCCGACGTGGGTGGCCGCAGTCGACGTATGCAACGCCGCGTTCGTAGTCGATGGCGTCGAGGCGGGCGGATCGTATCGTCTCGACGTCGCCGTTCGTCGCGGTGTGTTCCAGCAGGTTCGCCAGCCAGCGGAGATTCCCCGTGATTCCGCCGATTCGCTCGACCGCGGGGATATCGAGCCCCTCCGCCCGGACAGCCCGGGCGAGACGCGGGATCTCGGGGTCGGCCGGCGCGTCTCCGAGGTCGGCGATACCGGTCCGGGCCATGCGCGCCGCTTCCGCCAACGCTCCGCGCGACTCGCCGTCATCGAGTTGCAGCCGATCCGCGACCGTCTCCTCCACGCGCGCTGCAGCATCGAGCCGTGAACGCAGCCACTGATCCATCAGCGTGCGCAGTCTGAGAATGTCGGCCCGCCAGTTGCCGCGGTCGCGCCCGCGCGGGAGGTGTTGCGTCACTTCGAACGAATCGCGAACGGCGCGGTCGATGCGATTCGTTTCGCGGAAGTCCTGCCGCCAGGCGTCCTCCAGCGAGTCCGTCGCCGCCGCAGCGAAGGGGGCGGCCGCGTCGCCCACGTACCATCGCCAGTAGTCAAGGACGATATCGCGCGCTGAGCGGCCCGGATTGTTCGCGAGTTCGAGCCATACGACCTGATTCAGGTTGTCGTACATCCCCTCCGAATACGGGAAGGACCCGTCGCAGAAGGGCCCGGTTCGCTGGTAGAGATCGTGGTACGCGTCCGGGCGGAAGAAGACGGGATCGCGGTGATACGCGTGGCCGACGACGGGCTCTATCTCCCAGATCGGGTACTGGCATCGGAGCGAGTGGGTGATGTCCGGGTACAGATAGAGGTCCACGCCGGGAGGCAGGTTGCGGCGGAACCACTGTACGCTTGCGACCTCGTCCCCGAAGCCGGGCCACTCCGCCCAGCGCCACTCCTCGGTCAACCGTGCATGACGGAACAGCTCGTTGGAGCCGGGCGCCCACGCCACGCCGGCGATCCACGAGGTGTCATCCAGAGACCGGAGCCCTTCGCACAGCTCGGCGTTCTCCGCGTGAGTCAGCGCCTGGTTCGAGAGCATCGCCCGGACATTCGGATGGTACCGCCGCGCGATCTCATGCTGCTCGCGGACCAGGTCGACGTATGTCTCCGACCACGGCACGCAGTCGGAGCACCAGCAGCCGCCGTCGTCCGCTGATGGCACAAACAGGATGTCAAGATGTGGCAGCCGGCTGAGAAAACCCTCACGGCTGCGCAGTATGGCGTCGCGCGCTTCAGGCATCGACGGGCAGACGTATTCACGCCAGCCACGGTCCCACTCCGGGCGGTGCTGGGCCATCGCCGGGTCGTTCGCGGGAATCCAGACGCCGTACTGCAGCCCCATGTCCCGGACGATCTCCGACACGCGCGCTTGCGTCGCCCAGTGCCCTTCGAACTTCGCGCGCTGCTCGTCGGATGCGTAGACCGGCGGGTCGCCCCACGGGTCCATGCCGAGCCAGTGGGCGTAATGAACCGGGATCGTGACGAACAGGTTCATTCCCCAGAGCGCCATGTCCTGTATGTAGCGCTCCCACTGCTCGATGGACCAGTTCATGTACGTGTTGCTGACGTCGTGGCTGCTGAGCACCTCGCCGCGCAACCGCATCGACGGGCGGAAATCGTCGGACCACTCCGCGCAAGCGAACTCGGCGTTGAGCCACATGAGGTGTCTGAGGAATCGCCCGGTACCGAGCCAGAGTCCGACGACGTCGTCTCCCAGAACCGCCGCGCCGGGCATGCCGTTGTCGCCCGCGTACGTGAACCCACGGCTGGACTCGCTCCCGGCGGTGAGAGGCGATGCGGGGCGGAGGCGGTCATGTTCGATGAACTGCTCGGCGAGGCTGGGGTACCCGTCCGGTGTGCCGACGTGCAGGACCAGGTCCCACGATGCACTGTCCAGCGCGGGATCGTCCGCCGCGAACGCGCGGGATTCGACGGTGCGCTCGCGAATCGAGCGTGCGGCCGTATCGGCAACGATGCGCTCCGCGGCGGGTGCGTCAGCCCCGTGGACGACGGCGATGCGGGTTCCCTGACACCAGAACGGCTGCGACATCGACGGTTCCCGCGCCGTTGAGGCGGCTATCGTCTCGTTGGAGTGCTGATGCGGCCGGTCGCCCCTACCGATTCGTGCCGGGAACCGTCGGGCATCACCACTTCGATGGGAACTCCCTTCGGCCCGCTCGCAGTGAGGTGGAACGTGGCTCTCTCGATATCCCAGCGCACGGTCACGTCGCCTTTCGGCGTCGGCACCCGACCCTCCGCCCACGTGAGATTCCAGGCGGTCGGACGAATCACGATGCTCTCGAAGCCCGGCGACGCCGGTTTCACGCCGAGGACCTCAGAGAGGAGGTCGTAGATCGGCGCCGCCGACCACGCGTGGCAGTAGCTCCGTGCGAGGTGAGGCTCCTCCGGCCACGTCGTGAGGTCGGTGCGCATCATGTTACGCCAGTGATCGAGGAAGTCGTACGCCAGGTCGTAGCGATTCGCGGCGCTGAGCGCCCGTAATACGTAGAATCGCCCGTAGAGCGTCGCTGGCGCGAGACGCGTGTCGGTGCCGAGATGTTCGAGCATCGCAGTGATCCGCGCCCGTGACGGTAGCTCCGCGAGAATCGCCCAGGCCTGGGTGAGTTCGCTCAGTTCGTCGCCGTCGACGCGGTCCCGGTAGAGCCCCTCCTCCGGCCACCACGCGATCTTGTCGACCCTGTCGGCGACCTTTTTCGCGCGGCGTTTCCAGAGGTTCGCGTGCCATTTGTCGCCCGCCGCCTGCGCGACCTCCGAGCCGAGCCGCAGCGCGTACGCATACTGCATGTTCAGGAGCATCGACACGCCGCCGTCCGCGCCGGGAGGGTAGCCGCTCGGATTCCACTCCTTCACCCAGTCGACGACTTTCCAGTGGGGGAGCGCTTCCAACAGCCCGTCGTCGTTCTCGTACCGCTGGAACCAGTCGAGTGTCGCCGCGATGCCGGGCACGCGCCGCGTGACCTCGTCCAGGTCGCCGGTATGCCACCAGTAGTCGCGCACGATGGCAATCCAGAGCAGGCTCCAAGTCGGGATGAACTGTGGGTTCCGACTCGGGTACCGGCTCTTCGTCAGGCCGTCGTCGTTCCGCGACCAGTCGAAGTGTCGCACCGCCTGCCGCGCGAGACTGGCGTCGCCGGCGACGTAGTAGCTGATGAGCGACTGCACGTGCGTATCGCCCGCGTACTGGAGCTGCTCGTAGTAGGGGCAGTCCTCGTACGTTTCGTGCGCGCAGAGCCGTGCCGTACGCCATGAAAGCTCCCACATGCGCGCGTGCGAGTTGTCGGAGGAGACGAAGCGGCCGTTCTCCTCGAACGGGTACGCCGTGAAGCGGTATGAAAGATCATCGATGGTGACCGGGCTGGCGCCGGTCTCGACTTCGAGATGCACGTACCGGAACGTCCGCCACCAGAACGGCTCATACCGCTCGTCTCGGCCGCCGGGACGGTACTCGTCCCAGTATCCTATGACGTGGCCTTCGTCCGGTGCGTGACGCGGCTCGATCCGACCTCGGAACTCGCGCCACGTGCGATCCTCGGCTTCGCCGGCGAACGTCAGCGCTTCTGAGTACGTCAACCGGATGCGAGCGCCCCGGCCATTCCGTACTCGCAGTTCCGGGAAGCCGGTCTGCAGCACGTCGCACCAGAGGGTCACCCCGGTCAGCGTGTTGGCGGGAACTGTTACGGCGCGACCGCTGGAAGCGAGCGCTTCCCACGACTTGGCCCACGCGCGCTGCTCGGGCTCCGATGCCCGGTCGCCACTGGGATGGACAAGATCCGCGCGGGCAACGCCGTCGAAGCGACGAGGTGTCTCCTCCAATGGTGCGATGGTCCGCGGAGTGAGCACGTGCGGCAGCGCGGGATCGCCGCCGGTGGTGTCATCGTCCGAGACCGTGTGGGCTACCTCATATGCCGGATGCCAGCGCGAATCGTCGTATCCAGTCTTCTGCCACCCGTGCGGAAAACGCTCTCCGTGCACGTCTTCGAACATGCCGAGGTACGTTCCCCACCCTTCGCGATGCTGATGCACATACGATGTGTCCGGTGTCGCTCTCCACGACGAGTTCGTGTCCAGCTCCTCGACGACGGCTCCGCCGCCGTCGAGGAGCTCGCCCTCCAGCGCGAATATCCACGCCTCCGACATGATGGAGTTCGGCGCGCCGCTATCCGCGACGTGCGGTCGCACCCGCGCGTACGACACGACCTGTGCGGCCAGCACGTTCTCTCCGGAACACAGATGTTCCGTCAGATCGTACGAATCGTAGAAATGGTGACGCACGTCGCCCTTTGCCGGGCCACGCCCTACACGGACGCCGTTGCACCAGAGGATGTACCGTGAATCGGCGGACACGTGAACGCTAAGTTTCGCGCCCTCGGGTGCGGTGAACGTCCGCCGGAAGTATGCCATGAGGTAGGGGTTGTCACCCGTATTCGTCGGCGAGCTCCAGCTTCCCTGGTTGTAGGCCCCATGGTCGACCCAGATCCACGAGCTTCGGCCGTTCATTGGCGAGGTTCCCAGCATTTCAGCGACCCGCGTAAGTAGGGGTGGGAGCGGCTTCTCTCGAATCGAGTCGAGGGTACCACCGCCCCTACCCCGGTGCAACCTACAGTGTTCTGAGGAACGCCCAGATCGCCTGTAGCTCGGCATCGGTCATGGTTCCGAAGTACGTCCACGGCATGAATTGCGGATTCAGATGTCGGCCGTCGGGCCGGTCGCCGGTGCGCAGGAGTATTCTGAACTGCTCGTGCGTCCATTCGGAGACCTCCCCGGAGGACGTGAGGCTGGGCGCGGGAGGCCAGCCCGGCGCTACCGGCGGGCCACCGGCGAGATCCGAGCTGTGGCAACCAACGCATCCCCGAGTTAGATACGAGCCGTATTCGGGCGTGATGCCGGGCTCGGGCGCGTCCGGACGAGGCGCGTCGTGATGAATCGTCTCCGCCGAGGCCAGCGCGGGCATCTTGCCGAACTGGAACAGCATCCGCGCGACGAGCCCCGGGCTCGACTCCGGCGGGACGTTGTCCTGGGCGGGCAGCGTCTTCAGGTACGCGATCAGCGCGCCAAGGTCGTGGTCGCTGAGGAAGTAGTACTCCTCGGAGGGCATGAGCAGGAGCGGCTTCCCGTCCGCGCCGACTCCGTGACGTAGCGCGCGAATCCAGTCGGCGTCTTGGAACGTGCGTCCGACTCCCCCTTCGCCGGAGGTCAGATTCGATCCGACGATGCGCCCCATGGCGCCGTTATCCATGAAGATGTGTCCCTGCAGGCTCTCGCCGTGGCACTCCTGACAGCCGCGTGTGAGCAGGATGTGTCGTCCGTGCGCGACGGTGGCGGAGTCGCCGGGGATCAGCACTGTCTCAGGGGAAATGCCGTATGTCTTCGCGAATCGCTGTGACGTGACGAGGTAGATCGTGCCTGTTGCGAGGAGTAGCGCCGCGGCGATCGCTGCTACAGCGATGCCGATTCGTTTCAGCCATATCATTGCGGGTCGAGCCCTTCTGGATGAGTAAGGTGCGTCGTCGCGGGGGCGATGGTGTGCCGTCCCGCTTGGGCGTCCGCAAATATATGACTAACTCGTCAGTAAACAAGTTGCGGAATGATCAGGAAAGCGGCGGAGGCCGGGGATGCCCGTGCCGGTGGGCGTTGCTGAGCGGCGGCAGAGGCTAGTCGTTGTACCGGACGACGGCGACGCCATACGGAGCCAACTCGAGCGCGCCCTCGACCTGCTTGTCGCTGAGGAGATCGTGTCCGGGGCGGCCGAGCGCGATACGAGCCGGCTGGTTCTGCACCTCAACCGCGACGAACCCCTCCCCGGAATGGCCGGACCTCGGTACGACGAGCACGTTCGGCGACGCGTCGGCGACTGGATTGACACCCGTTTCCGGTGCGATGGTGTCCACGAGCTTCACGAGATCGTCCGGGCGTGGCGTGGTTCCCAGGATGACGATAGAACCGTTCCCGATGACCGTCCGTGTCACCGCCGCGAGCCCGGCCATCGGCCCCTCGGTGTACATGGCGAGCGTATCGGCGTCCGGCGCTTCGTACGCATCGTACCAAACCGAGCCCGTCGCGTCGGTGCCGTCGATCCACCTGTACGCGAAGTCTCGCGGCGCGGAGGGTATCTGGTACACGCTGCGTACGCCGGTCAGTTCCTCCAGGTGCCCAAGCGGCGCATGGCGGTATTTCGTGGCGTGGCGCGTGCGAATGTCGCTGAGCGGCCCGACGATCCACGTGCCGCCGCCGCGCACCCATTCCATGGCTCGCTTGCCGACGTCGTCCTCTTCGAGGGAGGGCAGGTACGGCGAGAGCACGAGACGGTACGGCGTGAGGTCCGCCGCCGAGTCGATGACGTCCGTGCGGTAGTGCGCGCTCATGAGGGGGCCGTGGAAGTCGCGCTTCAGGCGCTCCTTGTACGCGAAGTCGGCCGTCATCGATTGCTGGTGGTACATGTGCCACGCATCGCCGGAGAGATGCAGCGCGAGCCCCGTCGCGACAGGTCGGGACCCGTTCAGGAAGCTCGCCGCCGCCCGGAATCCGTCGGCGACTTCGCGCACTTCTTCGAAAATGTGGAGCGGTCGTCCGCAGCTCTGAATCACCGAGCCGTGCATGAGTTCCTGGCCCGACCAATGGGCTCGCCAGAGCCAGTACAGATTCGCCTCCCCGCCGAGGGCGATCGGGAGCCACGAATTCGCGCGGCAGAACCCGGGCTCGCGATACCCGTTCGCGCTCGTTCCGCCGTTCCAGCAGGTGGAGGTTTCCGTGCACCACCACGGCGCGTTGAGCAGCGTTCGGCTGAAATCCATCCAGAGGACGGTCTCCGACAGGTTCTCGGGCGTGTTGTAGTGGTTGAACTGGACGATGTCGAGGGGGTCGTGTGTCGTCTTCCAGTCAAGCACCTGCGTGGGCATCATGTCGGTGCCGACGGGTTGCGTCGCGCGCTCGTGCAAGATGTCCGCCTGGAGCGCGACATACTCGGCGTAGGAATCGGACTGGAATTCCATCCACGCGGCGATGAGCGATGGGTGGTGTCGCTGGGGCGTGATCGGCACCGGTATCTGGTCGAAGCGATCGTACGTCTGGCTCCACAGATCGGTGCCCCACGCTGCGTTCAGCGCGGATATGTCGTCGAATCGCTCGGCGAGACATTGGTGGAACTTCGCGTGACAGACGTCGCAGCAGCAGCCGCGTCGCCCGTTCGGGTGAATCTCGTTGTCGATCTGCCAGCCGATGACGTTTCCATCGTCTCCGAACGCATCCGCCAACACGGACACGATCCGTTCGCTGTACTCGCGATATACTGGCACGTTCGGGCATCGGTGGTGGCGCTCGCCGTGGGATACGCGGCGCCCGTCGTCCATGACCGGCAGGATTTCCGGGTGTCTAGTCGTCAGCCACGCGGGAGGCGTACACGTCGGCGTGCCGATGACCGTCGCGATGTTCGCGGCGCCGAGTGTCTCCACGACTAGGTGCATCCAGTCCAACTCGTAGCGCCCTTCTTCGGGCTCCATCCGGCTCCACGCGAATTCGCCGATACGCGCGACGGTCATACCCGCTTCGCGCATGAGCGTCACGTCCTCGTCGATCTGCTCCAGCGGCCACGCCTCGGGGTAGTAGGCCGATCCGAGGAACGGCGGAGTGAACTTGCTCATGGCGTGCGGGCTCCCTGGTAAGGTTCTGCAGCGCGACGCTCAAGCCTTTAGCTGCGCCATCGCACCGGCGATGCCTTCGAGCATGAACTCGGTGTCGGTGGAGCATGGGAGGAGGCGCATGCCCTTCGCGCGATACTCCAGCAGATGCTCGACGCTCCGGAGGTGGATGCCCGGCGCGACGCCATGCCGGTCGCACGCGGCGATCATCTCGTCGATGGCGGCCAGCACCTTGGGATGGCGGTGCTCGCCGGGCACGCCGAGGGCGATGGAGAGATCCTGCGGACCCATGATCGTCGCGTCGACGCCGGGGACGCTCAACAGCCCGTCGAGGTCCTGCATGGCTTCGGCGGTCTCGATCTGAATCGCGATGAAGATGCTGTCGTTGATCCATTGCAGGTCGCCCGATATCGAGCCGGTCGTTTCGTAGTCGGTGAAGATCGGGCGAACCGCCGAGCCGCGCTGCCCCTCCGGCGGGTATTTCGCGCAAGCGACTATCTGCTCGACTTCGGCCCGTGTCTTCACACGCGGCACCATGATTCCCATGGCTCCGGCGTCGAGGCGTCGGGCGATGAGGTGGTAGTCCGCGTCCGGCACACGCACAATCGGCGGGATGCCCGCGAGCCGGAACACCGTGCAGAGCATCCCCAGCGTCTCCAGACCCATGGACGTATGCTCGTTGTCGATGAGCACGAAGTCGGCGCCAGTGCGCTTCAGGAGCATGCCCGCTTCTGCGTCGGCGAAGCTGCGGACCATGATACCGGCGGCGATGCCTCCGTCCTTAAGTCTCAGCTTGAGGGGATTCGGGTTCATCGGATGATTCCTTCCTGCGTGCGTATGCGGCGCTGAGCCGGTTCCGGGGCGGTTACTCACCTACGTCCCATATCCTGATAGTGGCGTCCGTGCTTCCGGAGACGACCTGTTGCCCGTCGGGGGTCATGGTGACCGAGAAGACGAAATCGGTGTGCCCGTCGCCGCCGGGACTGGGGAGAGTTCGCACCAGCCCGCCGTCCGAGAGCCGCCACAGTTTGATCGTGTGATCGGAACTCCCCGACAGGATATACTGGCCGTCCGGGCTCACCGCCACCGTCAGTATGTAGTCTGAGTGCCCGGCGTCGGCGCCCACGGGCAGCGTCCGCACGAGTCGTCCGTCGGATACGTTCCACACCTTGATCGTCGTATCTCCGCTTCCCGACACGAGATGCCGTCCGTCAGGTGTCACCGCGACTGCGGCGATCCAGTTCTCGTGGCCCGCATCGTCGGCAACGGGCAACGTATTGGCGAGCGATCCGTCCGAGGTGTTCCAGATCTTGATGAGCCCGTCGAACGCGGCGGTGACGATCTGTTGCCCGTCCGGCGTCAGCGCCACGGAGTTCACCCAGTCCGTGTGCCCAGCATCGCCGCTGCTCGGGAGGGTCCGCACGAGCGAGCCGTCGGAGAACCCCCACACTTTGATCGTCAGGTCTCTGCTGACGGATACGATCTGCTGCCCGTCGGGAGTGACGGCCACGGATGACACCAGGTCGGAGTGCCCGGTGAACGTCCGCACGAGCGAGCCGTCGGTAGATCGCCAGACCCGGACCGTCTTGTCGGAGCTTCCCGACACGATGTGCTGTCCGTCCGGCGTGACGACGACCGACCGGACGAAGTCGGTGTGCCCGGCGCTTCCGTCGACCGGAAGCGTGCGCACGAGTGCGCCGTCGGATACGTTCCACACCTTGATCGTTCTATCCTGGCTGCCGGAGACGATGTGCTGTCCGTCCGGGCTCAGGGTCACCGAGAAGATGCGTTGCGCGTGGCCGACGTCGTCACCGACGGGCAGCGTCAGGGCGCTCCCGCCCGAGCCGTTGACAGCACTGTCGCCGCAGGCCGAGAGACAACAGGCTGCTGCGATGAACGCGGTGACGCAACGGGAAATCGTGATGCGCATCGGGATACTCCGCGGAAGGTGCTGCGTTGTTCCTGGCCAGCTACGAATGTAACGCCCGGGCGCGCGCGGTCGCTATGCCGGGCGGCAGTTCTTCCGTCACGCAAAATGCACGGGCACGCATGCAGCGGATTTCGTATACTTCCGGGTAGCGTGCCTGCCGCCGCTACTGGTTCGCACAGAGGAGGGTACTGCCATGAGCCTTCTTTCGCGCTATCTGATCATCCTCTCAGCTGCGTTGTTCATCGCCGTTCCAGCGGGGTCCGCGGATCTCGTCGTGGGCTCGGGTTGGCCCGCGATGAACCGGGCTCTGCAGTACGGTAACCTCTGGGATCATTTCACCAATCGCAACTACGGCGGCTACAACAACGTCCTTGCCTGGCCGGGCGGTCTGTGGGATACCAACGCGCAACAACCCGTGGAGCGTCGGACGTACGCCAACTACAAGGGATTTGTCATCGGTGCGCGGGATGTACCCGATCCGCAGTTTCCCGACGTGATCTGGCCGTACATGGTTGGTCAGCGCGACGGCTGGAACGACGGCGAGAAGGGGCAGGACATCCTGGGGGCCGCACCGGATCCGCTTGCGGTCAACACGGACACGCAGATCCTCTTCAAGGGCCGCCTCGCGCGGCGGACGTTCCGCCAGGCGTATCCGCAGGTGACTGTCGATGGCGAGGTCAACGCGTGGCTCATCCACGTCAGCGAGCAGACCGGTTGGTACGCCACCTGGCCCCAGTTCGGAGCGGATTCCCTGGACGTTCCCTACCAAATCGACGTGATCGATCCCGATCTGCCGGCGGACCTCACGATGGACACGTATACGTGGACGCGAATGGGCGTCTCCAACAGCCGCCGCGTGTACGCTTTCGCCGACCGTCGCAATGACGACTACATGTTCTGGCACTGGAGTCTTATCAACGACGGCCTGTGGAGTCGAATGGGTGTGAATCGCGTCGACTGCTGCGGTGCGGTGCATGACACGGTCGACGCCGTGATGATGAGCCTGATGTTCCAGTGGGGGCGCGGTGGCGCGGGCGCGGGCCGAACGCTGAGCGGCAGTGAGGCCACCAACGACGACATCTGGCGCTACTACGGTATAGACTACGACGGCGCGCGGACAGAGGATATGCGGCTGGTGTACGTCATCGATGGCGATCAGGACCCCGCAGTGTACGACGCTCCCCACGGCAAGCAGAACGACATCGGCGACCCGGACCCCGTCAACGGTCACCTGCTCAGCGCGAAGACCGGCGGCTGGCAGATACTGCACTACGACACCTCGCCATCCGACCGACGCGACGACCCCGCGCAGCCGCGAACCATGGGGTGGCAGGAGTACGGCAAGGTCATCAGGACAGGCACTCCCAGCGTCGAAGTCGGCCAGGGGCATGAGGCGAAGTACAACCAGATGCTCGTCGGCTATCAGGGGCCGAATCAGTACTATTGGGGACCGGCGATGACGACCGAAGGACGCGGTACGCATCCGAAAGCCGCGTCACATTTCGCGTCGTGGATCAAGGCGAGCAACGATCCGGCGGCGAGCATGTGCTGGCCGTACGTGCCGGGCCCTTGCGTAGTTCCTGAAGTCACGGATATCGAGCAGCAGGCTGGGTTCGGCCCGGACGATCTCGCGCCGTACGAGACGCTGAATGGCATCCACGTCATGGCGGTGAAGGGGCTCGACGAGCCGTACGCCGCCCAAGTTGGGCGGCGCTGGCTCGCCGGCGAGATCGATGACGCGGAGAAGGACAACCTCGTTCACAGCACCATCGACTCGCTGTTCCAGACGATGCGCCAGGCGAAGGCCGTGTATGAGTCGGCGCAGTTCGCGAACGGCGTCGGCGGATTGCGATATGCGTCCACGCGCGCGGAGTTCGAGGAGGCGCTGCGGGCTGCTGTCGGCGCAGGCATCCTAGCGCTCTCGCCGCCCGCTCCGGCGACGTTCGACGTTCTATCGCGTCCCGGCGGTGTGAGCCTGGCGTGGACGCTCAATACGACGACAGGCTCCGACATCGCGGGGTGGCGGCTGTATCGCGCGATGGGGAGCACCAAGGGCGACTCCACGTTCGCGTTGATCGCGGAGCTGTCTCCAGGAGCGGCGAGCTGGCTCGACGAGGGTGTGGTCCCGGGGTTTTCGTACTACTACTACCTGACGACGTTCGACATCGACGGGAACGAATCGACGATGCACACGCGGACTGCTGATCCCGCCATACCGGAGCCGGGGCCTGTCGCCGCACACGGTCGACCGCTCAGGTTCGAGCTCGGCCAGAACGCGCCGAACCCGTTCAACCCCACGACGTCGATCCCGTTCGCGATCCCGCGTGACGGTTACGCGAATCTGACGATCTACGACGTAAGCGGCCGCGTTGTGCGGACGCTGGTCGACAGGCAGGTTGCCGCTGGAACGCACGCGGTCACGTGGGACGGCACGGACGCCATCGGTCGCAACGTCGCCAGCGGCGTGTATCTCTACCGGTTGGCATACGCCGCCGGCGAGTTGGTGAGCAACTCGCAAACGAACGCGAACGAAGTGAGCGTTCGCCGCATGATGGTGGTGCGCTGACGGAGCGTCTGCTGTCATCTTGAGCGCAGCGAAGGATCTACGGCGAGTTCGCTTGCGAGCTCGTAAACGAATCCGAACAGCGTGAGGGTTCGCAGGAGGGTACCGAAATGAGCCTCCTCACACGTCTCTTGTTTCTCGTCGCGGTCGCCACGCTCATCGCCGCGCCTGCGCGTTCCGCCGACGTGATCGAGGGCCATGGCTGGCCCAAGATGCACCGCAAGATGCGGTACGGCAATATCTGGGACGACTTCACCAACCGCAACTACGGAGCATACAACCACGCACTCCAATGGCCGAGTGGATGGTGGGACACAGGCACATGGGAACCTGTTGAGCGCCGAACGTTCGCTAACTACCGGGGCATGGTCATCGGGGCGCGGAGCGTGCCCGATCCGCAGTATCCAGATGTCGTCTGGCCCTACATGGTCGGTCAGCGCGACGGCTGGAACGACGGCGAGAAGGGGGTCGATTTCCTCTCGGCGGCGCCTGACCCACTGGCGATCAACACCGATGTGCAGTTCCTGTTCAAGGGCCGCCTTCATCAACGCACGTTCCGCCAGGCATACGCGGTCGTCACGACCGATGGCGAGGAGAACGAGTTCCTCTTCCACAAGGATGAGGGCTATTGCTGCTTCACGGGACCGTGGCCACAGCTTGTCGGTGACGAGAGCGACCTGCCGTACCAGGTGGATCTGTTCGATCCCGATGCACCGGCAGACGTAGTCCTGGATACGTACTCGTGGACGCGAATGGGCGTCTCCAACAGCCGCCGCGTGTACGCATTCGCCGACCGCCGCAACGACGATTACATGTTCTGGCACTGGCGGCTCATCAACGACGGCCTCTGGACGAAGATGGGGGTCAACCGCGTCGATTGCTGCGGCGGCACGCACGGCACTGTCCAGGGCGTCATGCAGAGCCTCATGTTCCAGTGGGACCGCTCATCCGCCGGCGCGGCCCGAACGGAGAGTTCAGGCGAGGCGCGTAACGATAGCATCTGGCGGTACTACGGCGTCGATTACGATGGCGCGCGCACCGAGGACATGCGCCTCGTGTACGTGATCGACGGGGATCAGGACGAGTCGGTGTACAACGCTCCGCACGGCAAGCAGAACGACATCGGCGATCCGGATCCCATCAACGGCCACTTGCTCAGCGCGAAGACCGGTGGCTGGCAGATTCTGCACTACGATGCGTCTCCCGCCGACCGGCGAGATGACCCGGCCCAGCCGCGCACCATCGGCTGGCAGGCCTACACCCGCGTCATGCGTACCGGCACAGAGATGCCCGGCGTTGACGCGGGCCACGAGGCGAAGTACAACCAGATGCTGCTGGGCTATCAGGCTGCACCGGACATGTACTACCCCGGCCCGTATCAGGAGACGCCGGGGCGCGGGCGGCACCCGTACGCGGACAGTCACGGCGCGTCATGGATCAAGG
>CAZEAI010000040.1:8225-37882 GCA_964510105.1 uncultured bacterium | reverse complement strand
CGACGGCTGAGACCTGATCGGATCCGATGATGAGCGAGCGGAATGCGTGCGCCGGGAACTCCGCACGTCGAAACACGTCTTCGATTGCGAGCGCGCACCCCGGCACGTTCGAAGCGTGCTTCAGTACGCACGTATTCCCCGCCATGAGCGTCGGCGCGGCGAAACGAAAGACCTGCCAGAACGGGAAGTTCCACGGCATCACAGAGAGCACGACGCCCAGCGGGCGGAAGGTCACGTAGCTCGTACGCGCATCGGTTTCGACGATCTCATGGGCGAGAAAGGATTCCGCGTTCTCAGCGTAGTACTCGCAGACCCAGGCGCACTTCTCCGCCTCGGCGCGTCCCTCGCGAACTGGCTTGCCCATCTCCAGCGCCATGAGCCGAGCGTACTCGTCCGCGTCTTCCCGGAGCACACTCGCCGCACTGAGCATTAGGTCGGCGCGATGCTGAAACGTCGTCCGACGCCACTTCTCGAATTCGTCGTGCACAAGCTCGACGATGCGGGCAACCTCGGTCGGGGACATCACATCGTATCGCCGGACTTCCTCGCCCGTGGCGGGGTTCACGACCACTTGAGCGCTCATGCCGCGCTCCTCCCACGCCTCACTGCGCGCTGGCAACGAGGACGATAGCCTGGGCGGCGATGCCCTCCTGCCTTCCGAAAGCACCCATCCGCTCGGGCGTCGTCGCCTTGACGGACACTCGATCCGCATCGATGCCCAGTTCCGCGGCAAGTCGCTGACGCATCGCCGAAGCGTGCGGACCGATTTTCGGTTCCTGGGCGATCACGGTGGTATCCACGTTGACAACGCTCGCCCCGCGCTCGCGCACAAGCTCCACCGCCCGGCGCAGGAAGATCATGCTGTCCATCCCCGCGTACGCATCGTCCGACGGGGGGAAATGCTGCCCTATGTCTCCCAGCGCCAGCGCGCCAAGCAGCGCGTCGACGACGGCGTGCACCAGGGCGTCGGCATCGGAGTGACCGTCCAGCCCGACCGGCGAGGGTATCTCGACGCCGCCGAGCACAAGCGGACGCCCCTCGACGAGGCGATGAACGTCATATCCCTGCCCCACGCGGAACTGATCCTGCGGTGACATCATCGCTCCCTCCGCCGTGGACCCGCGCGCCTCACGGCCATCTCTCTGGCGCGGTCGAGGTCCGCCGGGGTCGTGATCTTGAAGTTGGCAGCATCTCCCGGCACGACCGTTACCGGCTGCCCGATACGCTCCACGAGCATCGATTCGTCGGTGCCCTCCAGACCGTCCCGGCGTGCCGTGTCGAGTGCCTCTCGGAGCACATCGAGTCGGAACGCCTGCGGGGTCTGCGCCGCGAAGAGCGATTCGCGCGGGACTGTCTCCAGGACGAGGCCGTCGGGAGCCACGCGCTTCATGGTATCGACCACTGGAACGGCGACGAGAGCGGCGCCATTCCGAGCCGCCGTTTCCGCCGCGCAATCGACAGTGTGGGGAGAAACGAACGGCCGCACTCCGTCATGCACGAGCGCCACTGCCGCGTCGCCGCCGAGGGCAGCGATGCCGGCGGCGGTCGACTCCTGCCGGGTCGCTCCGCCTGCGACGATGCGTCGCACCGCGGGAAGCTCGAAAGCGGCCACGATCTCGTCGGCGACCATGGCGCGGTCTGCCTCCGGCACGACAAGCGTGATCTCATCCACGCACGCAGCGCGCTGGAAGGCATCAAGCGTCCACGCGATGATCGGGGCGTCGCCCAACGGCCGGTACTGCTTCGGCGTGTTGCCACCCATCCGGAGGCCGCCGCCGCCGGCGACGACCACCGCCGTGACGTACCAGTCCTGTGTGCCGATCGTGACCATGCTCGCTCCAGAGCCGGGAGTGTGCGAACGAGACAACCGTCAAGCGCGCCTGCTCATACGATGGTAGCGAATCCGGGGCGTTCTTCGTAGGGGAGCGGCGCGCGTCAGAGGATCAGCATGGCGTCGCCGAAACTGTAGAAACGGTAGCGTCGCTCCACTGCCTCCCGGTAAAGCTCCATGGTCCGCTCTCGGCCGGCAAGGGCGGAGACGAGCATGATGAGCGTGGATTCCGGCAGGTGGAAGTTCGTGATGAGTCCGTCGACGAGCCGCATCTCGTAGGGCGGGTAGATGAACATGCGCGTCCAGCCGGAGGCCGCGCTATCCGCTTCGATCTGCCCGGTCTCCGCCAGCGTTTCCAACGTCCGCACG
This sequence comes from uncultured bacterium, assembly GCA_964510105.1. Taxonomy (GTDB): domain Bacteria; phylum Latescibacterota; class MWCZ01; order MWCZ01; family MWCZ01; genus CAZWQW01. The sequence goes on along the minus strand of CAZEAI010000040.1, from coordinate 35,682 downwards.
GAGGTTGTACCAACCGCGATGACGCGCCCACCGACCTCCCGCGTTCGCCGGATCGCCCGGATCGTCTCGCGCGACACCTCGTAGTATTCCGCGTCCATGGGATGCTCGCGGATGTCGTCGGCGCGCACGGGCCGGAACGTACCGGGTCCCACGTGGAGCAGGACATCGGCGCGTCGAACGCCCGTCGTCTCCAACTCGCGAAGAAGATCGGGGGTGAAGTGCAGCCCCGCAGTCGGAGCGGCCACGGCCCCCGGAGCGTCCGCGTAGACCGTCTGGTAGTCGGCATGGTCCGCACGTTCGCCGGGGCGCTGGATGTACGGTGGGAGCGGCATCTCGCCGATGCGTTCGAGCCATTCCAGCTCGACGGCGCGAGAGAAACGGACGACGCGCCTACCGTCGGGGAGACGCTCCGTGACCTCTACCGTCACGCCGTCGTCGAACTCGTACACCATCCCGACTCGAACACGTCGCCCAGGCCGGACGAGTGCCTCCCATTCGGCGTCCGACCGGGCACGCACGAGCATGATCTCGATCTGCGATCCGGTCTCCGCGCGTCGCGGGCGAAGCCTCGCGGGGAGCACGCGAGTGGTGTTGACGACGAGCAGATCGCCCGCCTGCAGGCGAGTCGCGATTGCTCGAAATCCCTCGTGCGCCACGTGGCCGGTCGCCCGGTCATACGAGAGCAAGCGCGAGGAGTCGCGCGGCGAGACGGGATGCTGAGCGATGAGCCCCGTGTCGAAGGGGTAGGCGTAGGAGCTTCTGAGCCAGTCCAGAGGAGCCGTCACGCCGGCCGCCGTACGGAACGCGCGGCGAGCGCTCTACGGGATTTCACAGCGCGTCATCCTCCGTGATCCCGTGGGCGCGGAGCTGCTCCATGACGATGCGCTTCACGTCTGCCATGTCGGGCTCATCGTCTTCGACGGCCTCGACGCCGGGCAGGACGAAGGCCTCGAACTCGGCAAACAGCTCGAAACAATGTCTGCCGGGCTTGCCGAATTCCTTGCACCTGTAGCGCGGCACCGGACAGGCGTCTTCGATTCCGGCTGGACAGGGCTCACGTTTCTTGCGCGGCATCTAGGGCTATCCTTATGGCACGTTTTCGTGCGAGACTTCTCGTTCGTGATCTCGCGATTCGCTCCGTTGACCGATCGCCGCGCCCGCTCGATACTTCGGTGCCGACGGTGTCACGAAGTATAGGCAGGAGGCACGACGTTGAACAACAGACAGGTCTGGCTTCTCCGGGCTCTCGCGTTCGCCGCCGCGGCGGACTTGTTCATCGCACGTGTCGTCGTGCCGGTGCTGCAGCGCAAATGGTCGTCGTCAGCGTTCCTGCCGGCGCTTGAGGCGTCCGCGGTCGCCATATCGATACTACTGGTGGGAGGCGGCCTGACCCTCGTCGCCTGGCTGGCGCGCGACGTCTTGCGGTCGCCCGAGCCGCTACCAGCCACTCGGGGCGGAATCTATGCCTGCCTCCTCCTACTCGCCGTGGGAGAGATGGCAACACTGGGGAAGCCGGGGATGCTCTGGCTGGACATCGCACGGCACTCGATTGCGGTGCTCGCGATAGTCCTCGCCGCCGGCGACGCACACCTCCGAGGAACGACTCTCGCCCGTGCCGCGGTCAGCATGGCGGCGGTATCGCTTCTGCTCGCGGCGATGTATCGAATCCTGTATGCGTGGGCGCCGGAAGGTGTCAGCGTGCGCTGGCTTGCCATCGGCAGCGAGGCCGCGGGACTGCTCCTGCCGTGGGTCGTTTCGGCTGCGGTTTTCCGGGCGCAGCGCGAGGACTGGATCGCCGGGGCGATCGCGGCGTCGGCACTCGTCGCCGGTGCGCTTGTGATATGGGGCGTCACGCCGTCGATCAGGCAGTTGCTCGCCCAGGGAATCGGTTTCCGCTTCGCGCTGCCGCCTCTCGTGCACACGATGGCTATCGCGGCCTTCAGCTACTTCATCGTCCGCCTCCTGCTCACGAAGACCATCGCGCCACAGGCCGCGTGGGCGTTCATATGGCTCACGTTCAGCGGCATCCACATGGGCTACCCGCAGGTGGAGTTTGGATCAGTCGTGGCGCTTGCGCTCCTGGCATGGATTCCGCCGGACTGCATCCCTGAGAGCTACGGGAGGGTGGGCGCTATCGGGGGTCGCACGATTATCCCGCAGGAAGGCGACACGGGCAAGCCGGAGGTCTAGGCTCGCATCTACTGTTCGTCGGAGGTGCCCTGCTGCGAAGGCAGGTGGCGCTCGATGCTGCTCGCCTCGTTGTTCAGCCTCTGAGCCCGTTCCGTCAGTTCCCTGATCTCCTCCTCCGCTTTCACAAGCTCCTTCTGAATCGCGTCGAATCGCTGGAGGACCGGATCGGGCAGACTCGTGTGGTCCAGCTTGCTCGCGACACGCTCGCCGCGATGGCGCACGACGCGGCCGGGAACACCGACTACCGTGCTATCGCTCGGCACGTCCTTCAGCACCACGGCGTTCGCGCCGATGTAGACGTTCTCGCCAATGGTGATATTCCCGAGAACCTTCGCGCCGGCACCTACTACGACGCCGTTCTGCAGCGTTGGATGGCGTTTGCCGGTTTCCTTGCCGGTGCCGCCGAGCGTCACTCCCTGGAAGAGCGTGCAATCGTCACCAATGATCGTCGTCTCGCCTATGACGACACCCATCCCATGATCGATGAAGAATCCCCTGCCGATGGCGGCGGCCGGATGGATCTCGATCCCGGTGACGAAACGGCTGATCTGGGAGATCGCACGTGGCAGGAAAGGCACTCTCAAGTGATTCAGGATGTGCGCGACTCGGTGCAACCACAGCGCATGCAACCCGGCGTACGTGAAGATCACTTCGAACGCACCCCAGAATCCACGGGCGGCGGGATCGCGTTCGAATACCGACTTCACGTCGCGAATCATACCGAGAGGCATCGCAGGTGGGCCCTTCGCAACAGGGTGAGTTCGCGCTCGCACGATCCCCGTGAGGATACGTCGAGATGATGGTACCCGTCAATTCTCGGCACTTGCGGCGCAAGCCGCCTCCGGGCGATACTTGATGTTCTTCGCGGCACACACCGCAGTCTCGTCCCATCACGCGGAAGCGCGGAAATGATCACCGATCTCTCAGCAATCGACGCTGCTCGAGCGGCCATCGAGTCCACGACCGATCGCTCGGCGCTGATCCTCAAGCACAGCACGCGGTGCGGAGCGAGTGCGCACGCGTGGTCGGAATTCCAGGCGTTTGTCCGTGAGAACCCCGACGTGGGAGTGGACTGCTTCCGCGTGCTCGTAGTGGAAGACCGGCCTGTATCGCTGGCTATCGCCGACGAACTCCGCGTCACCCACGAGTCCCCGCAGCTCATCCTGATTCGCGATGGTCGGGCAGTGTGGCACACGTCGCACTTCGGCATACGCTCGGCCGCGATACTGGAGGCGCTCGATGCCGCCGACGCTGGAAACGGGCACTGACGCCGTGTCGGACTTCCCGCCTGCCATCGCCCGGCGAATATCTCGCCTGCGCTGGACGGCAGGTCTGCTGTGGATCGTGTGGCTCCTGATAACGGGGTTCACCTACTGGAGTTTCCGGACGCTTCCCCACACGCCGGAACTCATCCAGCTTGTCACAACGGCCGCGGTAGCGATCGGCACGATCCCGATCTGGTTCGCGTTCACCATCTACCGCATCGGAGCGCTCGCGGACGCCTCCGACGCGGGCTCCGACTGAATCCCTCCCCCTACTCCCGCGTGAACAGCGAGTCGAGGCCAAGTTCGAACCGGAACGCGTGTGTCGTCCACACGTAGGCGGGAGTTCCACGATCCGTCCGGATCGGCGCAAAGGACGCAGCGCATGCCGCATCGGCTGCCGAAGCGAGGAACGGATCGCCGCCGCCACCAACATCCACGTAAACGACGCGGCCGTCGGGACGCAGCAGGAGCCGGACCGTCACGACACCCTCCCACCCCTGCGCCCGCTCCGACTCCGGGTAGACCGCCTCGGGCATCGCGATAACTCCCGGCGGCGCCGAGAGCTGCTCGATGCCTACGGTGTCGGCAACGATGACGTCGAGGGAATCGGCCTGGACGCACGCTCCAGCGTCGCGAGCGGCCTCGGCGCGTGCCGGAGGCTGTGCCGCGTCCGGCCAGTACATGGGGATCGGAGGACGCGGGTCGACTACCGGCTCCGGCGCGCACGCCGAGATCGAAGCGGCTGCGGCGACGACCAACGCCGCGCCGCGCAGGCAGCGTCTCACGAGCCCAGAGCCGAGCGCACGCGTTCGCCAAGTTCCTCGACCATAGCCTCCATGCCCGCGCGACCGTATTCGGCGGACGCGCCTCCGCCCTTCGCGGCGCCTGGCCGTGGGTCGTCTCCGAGGACACCGATGGGAATCTGGCTCGGGTCGGGGTCGAGTTGGCCCAGATCGACGAGTTCGGGCCGCAGATGGAGCATGAGCGAAGTCTCCCACTTCGCCGCGTGATCTCCTGAGAATCGGTCACTCACGATGTCGAATCCGATGATGGAGACCGCCGTGCCCCGTCCAAGTTCGTTGAATCTGCGGGCGACGTCGCCCGCCGGGCCGCTGAGAGGATAGTGTCCGGAAATCGTCACGACGACACGGAAGCCGAGCGTCGTGATTTCGTGTAGCGCGTGGGTCAGCACACGCTCGAACAGCTCCCATCCGCCTTCACGCTCGGAGCGCTCCGCGTCGCGCTGGAACGCCTCCATCTCCAGCCCGTGGCCCTCCATGATGCCGGGGCGATGATCGATGTTGCCGGACGTCTTTTCGTCGAACACGAGTTCCGCGAGCACGCCGCGATTGTCGCCCCACCACAGCGTCGGCATCACGACCCCGCCGATCTGACGGGCGAACTCCTCGGCCATGGCCGTCGCCTTGACGGCGTCCAGGCCGATCGGGTTATGCTGTCCGTGCCACTCAAGGACGCCCATCGGCAGGAATGCAACGGGACAGGCGTCTCGCGCTTCACGTATCTGGTGCGGACGCATCTCGTGGAAAAGAACGTTGCTCAACGGAAATCTCCCTTGTGCGCTGTGCCAGCATGACCACGCGCTTGCTCACACCCCATCAGCCAGCCATCTCGAAATCCACGCTGAGTGGTCGAGTGATCCGGCGAGAGGCGTCGAGTATCTCGAGTGAGACTACGTCCCCGCGTTCGTCGTAGTCAAGAATGACCCCCGGCTTCTCTTCGTCGCTCTCGGTAACATCGGATTCCTTGAACACTACCGTCACGGTATCGGTGCGCGGATCGACTATCACTCTCATGTATCCCTCCAGTACTTCTCGATCTTCGTGGTGCAGTACAGCGTAACCACCTCTACCGGGCTACGTTCGATGTCGACAACCACGCGAAGAAGATACTCCTTCGACGGACTTCCGCGAGCGATGCGGGACTGGTAGATCTCTCGCCCGGCGCCGGCAGCCTGCCTCTGCCCGGGAGACGCCATCACGCTCCGAACCATGTCCTCATCGATGTCACGTCGTGTCATCTGCCACTTGGCGTGGGGTGTGATGATGTACGAATCACGTCGACGCAAAGCCATGGACCGGTCTCCACTGGGGTGCTACTCCCGGGCGCTTGATTTCCCTTGTTCTCTCGGTACCGGCCTCTCCACTCCCGCGCGGCCCATGGCGTTCCAGCGGAGCAAGTGATCGGCGAGCACAAGCGCGACCATCGCCTCCCCCATCGGGACGAAACGTGGAGCGAGGCATGGGTCGTGACGCCCCTTCGTGCTAATCTCACGCGACTCCCCGTATACGTCGACCGTCTCCTGCGCCATCGGGATGCTCGACGTCGGCTTGATGGCCACACGCATCACGATGGGCTCGCCGCTGCTGATCCCTCCGAGCATGCCGCCATGCCGGTTCGTCCGCGTGCGAACATCGCCTTCACGCATCTCATACAGGTCGTTGTGCTCCGAGCCGCGCATGGACGCGGCGGCGAAGCCACTCCCGTACTCGAAACCGACCACTGCGGGGAGGCTCAACATCGCCTTGGCGAGATCCGCCTTGAGCTTGTCGAACACGGGCTCCCCCAGCCCCGCCGGGACGCCGTACGCAGCGAGTTCCACCGCGCCGCCGACGCTGTCCTGCTCCGCGCGGACGGCATGGATCAGCTCCTCCATGCGTGCCGCCGCGTCGGCGTCGGGGCAGCGCACCGGATTCGCCTCCACCTGCGACAGCGTGACCGGCTCAACCGGCGTTACCATCACGATATCGCCCACCTGACACGTGTACGCCACGACTTCGATGCCCTCGCCCGCAAGCAGTTTCTTCGCGACGGCTCCCGCAGCTACACGTCCGACGGTTTCCCGCGCCGAGGCGCGTCCGCCGCCACGATAGTCGCGAGTGCCGTATTTCTCCAGGTACGTGTGGTCCGCGTGACCGGGGCGGAACAGGTCCTTGATATCCGAGTAGTCGCGGCTGCGGGCGTCCTTGTTCCGGACCATCATGCAGATAGGCGTGCCAGTGGTGACGCCCTCGAAGACGCCGCTCAGGATCTCCACCTCGTCGCCTTCCTGCCGCGTCGTCGTGATGCTGCTCTGCCCCGGACGCCGCCGGTCGAGGTCGGGCTGGATGTCCGATTCGCTGAGGGGCAGGTGCGGCGGGCACCCGTCGACGATGACGCCCACCGCCGGGCCGTGCGACTCGCCGAACGTCGTGATACGAAACGTGTGTCCGAAGCTGTTACCGGGCATTTTCGGCTTTCGGTGTCGGGTGCGAGGGTGAACAGTCAGAACGGAAAGATCGGGCGCGGCGGGGGAAGTTGGCAACCGGTGGACGCTGCGGGTTCCTAAGGCAGTTCGCGAGGCGAACGGCCCGCCGTCATATCGAACATGAGCCATCGGCGTAGGGGACGGTTTCGTGACCGTCCCCCCCGCAGGCGGACCGGGCAGCCACAGGGCCGTCCCCACTCCCCGCGTGCCTCCGAGACGCGCGGCATCGCACCAACCACGCTGTGCGCTCGTTCAGCAGTTCGCTCTGCGAACTGCCCTGCCGTCACATCGAACCATGAGCCATCGGCGTAGGGGACGGTTTCGTAACCGTCCCCCCGCAGGCGGACCGGGCAGCCACAGGGGACTGCCCCTACTCCCCATACGCCTCCGGGACGCGGGGCATCGCGCCGATGCCCCGGCTGAACGGACCCTCCTTCGCACCGGGCGGAGGGATCTCCCACAGCTCCTGCTCCTCGACGCGGAGGTCGCCGTCGTCGGTGAGGATGCCGGCGGGATTCGCGTACCGGCGTGTCCACTCCGCGATCTTCGGGACGATCCCCGCGCGGTGACGACGCCCATCGGGTGTATCGATGAGATTCACCGTCTCATGCGGGTCGGCGTCAAGGTCGTACAGCTCCTCGTAGCCGCCCTGGAGGAAGTGAAAGAACTTCCACCGCCGATCCGTCCACGACACCCAACGTCCCGCGCCGCCGCCGTACTCGCCGACGAGCCCCTCGCGCTGGTTCCGCTCTTCGAGAAGATCGACGCCGGGCATGCCGGCGTTCCGCTCGATGCCCGCAACCGACGCGATCGTCGCCGCCACGTCGAGCAGGTCCGCCACGTCGTCGCGCTCCTCGCCCTCGGGTGAATCGCCGACGCCGGGCGGCTTCATGATGAGCGGAATATGCATCGAACCCTCGTACGGCAAGCCCTTGTACCACATGCCGTGGTCACCCATCAGGTCGCCGTGGTCCGACGTGAAAACGATGAGCGTGTCGTGCCACATGCCAAGCGCATCGACGGTATCGAGGATGCGGCCCACGTGGTGGTCGATGTGCTCGATAACGCCGTAGTAGTACGCGCGGCTGAGTTGCCACGCCTCCTCGCTGTACTGCCACCAGTCGCCGTGCCGCACGGAGTGCTCGTAGAGCGGGTTCTCTCCGGCGCACGTGGTGATGCGCGGCGGAAGCTCGGACGGATCGTACCGGTCGTGCCAGCCCAGCGGCGGATCGTACGGAACATGCGGCTTGACGAAGGAACTCCACAGGAAGAACGGCTCGGATGGCGCGTTCTCAAGAAACCGTATCGTCTCATCCGCGCACCAGGTCGTGACATGGTCCTCCTCGCGGAGCGGACTCACCAGCGGCTTGATCTCGTTGTAGCCGATCTCCGGTGGCTTGTCGTAGCCAAGCAGGCCCTTCTCGTCGAGGTAGCGATCGTAGTCGTCGAGGCTCGCTTCGCCGCCCCTTCGGCTCCCGAAGCGAAACATTCTTGTCTCTTCTGAGAGCACACGATGCGCGAATCCGTACGGCTCATCGAGAGGCCATGTATGCTGCTTGCCGATCATCTCCGTATGGCAGCCGGCATCGGTGAGGAGTTGAGGAATCGTGACCGTCCCAGACTCCATCGTCGTGCCGTTGTCGACGGCCTCCGGTCGCGACGGCTGCAAACGCCCCGGAGCCAACCCCGTGACGAGCGAGGTCCGGGCAGGCACGCAGACGGGACACGGGCTGTAGCCGTTTCGATAGAGCAGCCCGCGCGACGCGAGTCGGTCCAAGTTAGGCGTCCGGATGATCGGGTTCCCCATGCATCCGAGCGTGTCGAAGCGCTGCTGGTCGGTGGTGATCAGGATGATGTTGGGCATCGTGCCACGTCCTTCGCTGAGCGGGATGTCCTGCCGTCGAAGAAGGTCGCTTGACTGCCCTGTGGATTCCAACCGAAGGCCCTGCTGGTTCGCGTACTACTTGTGGCTATCCTCAACGCTGAATGGTTCGCATGCATTGACAGATTCTGCGAGGAGTAGACGGATGTCGGAACTCAGAAAGCTACTGCCGCTGGTGCTAATTGGTGCGTTGGCGGCGACCGTGGAGGTGTGCGGGGCTATGGATTCAATCGTACTGGACCAGACCGCCTCCATCGGCGGCTCGTCGAACGAGGAGGGCGTCGTCTGGCGCTCGGAGCCTGTTGCCGTGGACGGCCCGCAGAGCGTCAGGCTCAGCGGCTGGGTCGAGTGTCGCTCGGGAGAGGCGTGGCTGCGGATCGTCAGCGAGGGCGCCTCGGAAGCCACAGCGCGAACGGCTCCAGTCCGAGAGGGCGACGCAACAGGCTATGTCGCAGTCGAGTTCGACGTACCGGGAGGTGCCGCGTCCGTCAGGGCCGAGCTCGTCGTGCGCGGCGAGGCGCGGGTAGAGCGGCTCGTCCTCGTCCCACTCGTGCGAAATCTCATCATGAACCCCAACTTCAATCCCGTGCCCGGCGACCGCCGTCAGCGCGTGCAGTTCTGGGACGAGGACCGCGCATTCGATCTCGATCCCGAGTTCTACCTCAGCGACCAACGTGGCGGAAGTCACCAAGTGAACCTCGAAGGCGGCCGATCGGGCTCGGCGTTGCGGATGGATGTGCGGCGCTCGTGGCGGGCCGTGCGCAATATACCGGCGGATCTCCCGCTGGGCGTCGCCCACTACCGCCTGACCGGCTGGGTGAAGGCTGACCTCGCCCACGCGAATGCCCCGCGACCACGCGTGCAAATCGTCTGGCTCGACCGATATCAGCGCGAGCTATCCGTTACCGAAGCGCTGCCGGCGGAGCAGTCGGGCGGCTGGACCCGTTACGAGGCCCTCGACGCGCATGCTCCCGAGGGCGCGGAGATGGCGACACCGCGACTCGTCGCGTACCAGAGCACCACATGGTTCGACGATTTCGACTTCCGCGCGGTCGAGCCGGCGGCGAATCATCGCCCGGTCGTGGAGGTCCACGTGAACCAGGTCGGCTACGAGCCGGCGTGGCCGAAATCCGCGGTGGTTGCCACGAGCTTCATGCCATCGCGCGCCGTCGACGCGTCGCTGCACGTCTTCACGACGAACGGCCGCCGCGTGCTGACGGTGCCTCTGGTCCCGACTGGTCGAATCCACGAGGGCGAAGCGTCGGACTGGGGCGCATACTACTGGCGCGCCGACTTCACCGGACTGCGGGAGCCCGGCAACTATCGCGCCGTGGCACGCATCGGCTCCGCGCGAGGCGAATCGTGCGTGTTCGAGGTTGGTGACGGCGTGCTCCACCGTACGACGGTTCCCATGGGTAGCGAGTTCTTCTACGTGCAGCGGTGCGGCTTTGACGTACCGGGATGGCACCGCGCATGCCACCTCGATGACGCCCGACTCCCGGACGGCACTCACATCGATGCCACGGGCGGCTGGCACAGCGCGGGCGACTACAACAAGCTGATGTACGAGAACGGGGACGGCGGTTGCGCGTTCGCGCTGCTCGACGCGTTTCGCGCCGCGCCGGACGCACTCGCCGCGTATGACCGGGACAGGGACGGCATACCCGACGTCGTCGATGAGGCGAGGTGGGGCGCGGACTTCGTGGCGAAGATGCAGATTCCGGAGACCGGCGCGCTCCGGAAGGACGTCCGACAGGGGCCGGGCCGCCAATGGCACCGTTGGTCGCCGCCCGAGGAGCATACGGACAATATCATCGGCACCGACGACGATCCCGTGATCGACGAGGGCGAGGGCAGTTCGCCGCTGGCGATCGGGGCGTGGATCGCGTTGTCGCGATTGCCCGGCATCGAGCGGGGAGGCTACGAAGCTCACGCCCGCGCGCTCTGGAACCATGCGACGAGTAGCGGCGCGTCCGGACACAGCCCGTTTCTACTTCTCAGCAGCCTCGCGATGTACGACGCGACCGGCGAGGACTCGTTCATCGACTACGCCGACGCCTGCGCGGAAGCCATACTCGCGTCGCAGGTAGCCGACGGCCGCTTGGCCGGTGCGTTCGGCGCATACGGCGATTATGCCGCTGGAGCCATCGCCAGGTATGCACTGGAACATCCCGAGCGCCCCGCGCGACAGGACGTCGTTGACGCGATGGAACGATGGGTAACGTTCGCCGTCAGTACCGCGGACAACCCGTTCGGGCTCGCGAAGCAATCTGTCGGAGAAAGGGACTACTTCTTCGAGCCGACCTCAACGTATGGGCACAATTTCGAGATCCTGGCTCGCGCATGGGCCGGCATGCTCGCGTACCGACTAGCAGGGAACGAGCGCGCGCTTCGCTATGCCGCGGATCAGATGGATTGGGTGATGGGGAAGAATCCGCGGTCGCTCTGCATGGTGGAGGGTGTCGGCACCGTGAACCCGCCGCGCTACCACCACCGGTACGACACGATACCGGGCCGCGAGCGTGGCGCCGTGCCGGGCGCGATACCGAATGGCTTCGTTCGCTCGGTACTCGGGCTGGATCAGCCGGGATTCGATCTCTCAGGCGACCGAACAGTCCGTCGCAGTCCATCGTATCGAACGAGCGAGCCATGGCTCGTGCACAACATGTGGCATCTCATGGCGATGGCGGAAGCGCAGCGGGTGGCCTCGGGGATGAGGTAGCGACCTGGCGCTCTCGGCGGGCGGCGGCTCACGCGCCGGTGGTGGGCGGATCGTTCCAGTCGACGGGGCCGTGCTCGAAGCGCCGCTGAAGCCGGGGCAGTACGACCTCTCCCCACGCGCGGACGAAGTAGTCGAACGCCTCGTCCCACTCGCCGCCGTCGCCCCAGCCGTCGTGTGCTAGCGACACGTGCGTGCGAGCGTCATCCAGTGCGTGGAGTCGTACCGTGACGTGGGTGCGCTGTTCCCGAGCGGCGGGCAAGCTCGGCGGCGCATTCCACGTGAAAGACAGCAAGGTCGGCGGCTGAACCGCCAGCACGCGCATATCGTCACCGCCTCGCAGACCCGGCTCCGCCGTCGGATTGAAGTATATCTCGTACGGCCCGTCCGGGCGGGCCTCGACGTTGCTGCCGGGCGCGAAGAAGCTCTGGATCCCGTCGTCCGTCGTCCACGCGCGCCAAACGTCGTCGACCGGTGCGGCGACCTCGACGCTCAGTCTGATCGCGCGCTCGCCGTCGAGTGTCATGGTCTCCCTTTCAGCTACTGCCCGGTCTGCCGTTCCCTTGTCCGCCACGGCCGCCATTCTGCCATTTGCGTCGCTCGTTCACGGGCGGTTCTATCTCGAGGCGCTCGAAGCGGACGTTCTCCACGGCGGCATGCTTGTCCAGCATCTCCAGAAACTCGTCAGTGGGGTTCACGCGCCCACCGTTCACGCGGAACTTGAGAGTTCCGTGCTCCTTCGTCGCCACGGAGATGAACACCGGCAGCGTACCGCCGTTGATCGAGACGATTCGCTTCAGCTCACCGATGCCTGCCTCATCCAGCTCGCGGGAGGCGACTCGCACGTGGAGTTCCTTCGCTAGCCGCTGCCTCGCCGTGTCTATCGGGACGAACTCATGGGCGAGCACCTTCGGCTCGTCGCGATCGCGCACGCCGGCAATCACAACGATGCGGTCCTGCTCGAGCTGATCGGCGACGTCCTTGAACGTGTCTGGAAAGACGACCACTCCGAAGCTGCCGGCGAAGTCCTCGCACGTCAGAACGGCCATGGATTTCCCGGCCTTCGTCGTTATCCTGCGAACAGTTGAGATGATGCCCGCCATGAGCACCGGCTTCTCCGGGGCCAACTCCGCGAGAGAGTCGCTCTTGTGCGTGCAGAACAGATCGATATCCCGACGGTAGTGGTCCAGCGGGTGTCCGGATACGTAGAACCCGAGCAGCTCGCGCTCATGCGCCAGGCGGTCCTTCGACGACATAGCGGGAACGCGAGGCAACTCCGGCTTGGGGAGCGCTGACGAATCCGACGAGGAATCCGAGAACAGCGAGACCTGCCCCCGTATCCTGTCCGCCTGCTCCGAGAGCGCCCATCCAATGACGGAGTCGAGCCCTTCGACGAGTTGGGCACGCTCGCCGAAATCATCCATGGCGCCAGCCTTCACGAGACTCTCGATCATGCGCTTGTTGAGCGCAGTGAGGTCCACACGCGCGCAGAAATCGAAGATGGACTCGAATCGGCCGCCCTCGGCACGCGCATCGAGTATCGCCTGGATCGCCTGCGAGCCAACGTTCTTCACCGCGAGCAGGCCGAACCGGATACGGTCATCACGCACGGCAAAGTCGAGATCGCTCTCGTTGACGTCGGGCGGTAGCACGGGAAGTCCCATTCGACGGCACTCGTCGAGCAGTATGATGATCCGATCGGACTTGTCCATCTCCGACGTGAGCGACGCCGCCATGAACTCATGGGGATAGTGGGCCTTCAGATACGCGGTCTGGAACGCGACGAATGCGTAACACGCCGCATGGCTCTTGTTGAACGCGTAGCTGGCGAATTTCTCCCAATCGGCCCATATCTTGCCGGCGAGCTTCTCGTCGATTCCGCGCCCGGCTGAACCCGTGACGAACTGATCCTTCAGCTTCCCCATCAGCGCGGCGTCTTTCTTGCCCATCGCCTTGCGCAGTGTGTCGGCTTCGCCGCGCGTGAACCCCGCCAGATCGCGCGACATCTGCATCACCTGCTCTTGGTAGATGGTGATGCCGTATGAACTCCTGAGGGCGTCCTCCATGGAGGGATGGTCGAACTTGACCTCGCTGCGACCATGCTTTCGCGCACAGTATTCCTCGATGAACTGCATCGGCCCGGGCCGGTAGAGCGCAACCATCGCGATGATATCCTCGAAACGGTTCGGCAGTAGCTCGCGCAGATAGCGCTTCATCCCATCCGATTCGAGCTGGAACACCGCGGTTGTATCGCCGCGGGAAAGCAGGTCGTACGTCTTCGAGTCTTCGATGGGCAGGTTGTAGATGTCGATCTCCACGCCGCGCGTGCGCTGGATGATCTCGACGGACCGCTTGATCACCGTCAGGTTGCGCAATCCGAGGAAATCCATCTTCAGCAGACCGAGATCCTCGAGGTCCGAAGCTCCGTACTGCGTGATGACGATCTCGTCGTTCCTCGGCGGGTACTGAAGTGGCGTCAGGCGTTCGAGGGGCTCATCCGATATCACGACGGCACATGGGTGCACCGAGGTGTGCCGAGTAACGCCCTCAAGCTTGACGGCGAGATCGACGAGCCTCTTCGTCGCGGGGTCCGAATCGTATGCCTTGCGGAGGTCCGGCTCCGAGTCCAGGCATTCCGCGAGCCAGCTCGATATCGGTGCGTCCGTTCCCGGACGCGAAGGAAACAGCTTGGCGAGCCGGTCCGTCTCGTCGAACGAGAGGCCCATCGCCCGTCCGACGTCTTTCACCGCCGCCTTGGCCTGCATCGTCCCGAAGGTGATGACGCTGGCGACGCAGTCCCGTCCGTATTTCTCGCGAACGTACTCGATGACTTCGTCGCGGTGCTCGTCATCGAAGTCGATATCGGCGTCGGGCATGCTGACACGATCAGGATTGAGAAACCGCTCGAACAGCAGGTCGTATTTGAGCGGGTCCAGCTCCGTGATGCCCAAGCTGTACGTAACCAGCGCACCTGCGGCGGAGCCTCGTCCGGGCCCGACCACGATGCCTCTGTTCTTCGCCCACGCGACATAGTCGTAAACGATGAGGAAGTAGACGTCGAAGCCCATCCCGGCAATGGTGGAAAGCTCGAAATCGAGACGCTCGCGAATCGCCGGAAGCGGGACGGGTATATCGTCCTCCTCGAACCCGTCGCGCAGATCCCACTCGCCGTCGTCAAGCTTACGGATCGGATACCGTTCTTCGAGCCCCTTCTCACACAGAGCGCGCAGATAGTCGCTTGACGACTCTCCCGCAGGGGTCTGGAACGTCGGAAGACGCGCCTTACCAAGCTCGATCTCCACGTCGCACAGCTCCGCGACGCGGAGAGTGTTCGTGATGGTCTCCGGCGCATCCGGGAAGTACGACGCCATCTCCTCGGTCGGAATGAGGCTGTAATCGCCATCCATCATCGACATCCGACCCTCCTGGTCGAGCGTCGCATTCGTCTGGATCGCCAGCAGCGTATCCTGCGCCTCGGCGTCGTCCGCGCAGGCATAGTGACTGTCGTTCGTGGCGACAATACGGATGCCGAACTCCGACGCAAGCTCGAAGACGCCCGCGTTGGATCGGTTCTGGATATCAAGATCGGGGTGGTGCTGAATCTCCAGGAAGAAGTTCTCCGCGCCGAAGTGCGACTGCATCGTCGACACGAGTTTCCGGGCGCCATCCATGTTGTCCTCTGCGATGGCGCGGGGTATCTCGCCCGCAACGCATCCCGAGAGACACGCGAGCCCGGCGCCGCATTTGTGCAGGAGGTCGTGATCGACGCGCGGGTAGTAGTAGAACCCGTCCATGTGCGCGCGGGTGACGAGCTGTATGAGGTTGCGATAGCCCTCCTCGTTCCGCGCAAGGAGGACCAGGTGATGGGAGCGCCTGTCGAGCGTTGAGTCCCGGTCGCCGTGCCCGCGGGCCGCGACATACACCTCGCACCCGATGATCGGCTTGATTCCGGCATCTCGGGCGGCCTGGTAGAACTCGATGGAGCCGTACATCGCGCCATGGTCCGTCAGAGCCACTGCCTCGTGCCCAAGCTCTACGGCGCGCTGGACAATGTGTTTCGGCTTCGAGACTCCGTCGAGCAGGCTGTACGACGAGTGCGTGTGCAGGTGAACGAAATCCGATGGTCTCACGTGCCGCGAACTCCCTTTGGGAGATGTGTTGACGACAGAGCAGGGGAGATCTGCGAACCGCCCCTACGGCGATGATCGGAACTACCGGCCGAACCGAGAACGCATCAGAACGCCGTCTCCAGCCTCACGTGCACCTTGCCCTGTCCGAAGCTGTCGCGCCGCCCCCAGCCGAAATCTATGCCGAGCACACCGGCGCCGGTACGCGCCCGAAGTCCAACGCCGTAGCCTACGGGCCACGCCGTGGTCGTCACGGTTCCACCCAACGGATCGCGCCGCCTCGACCGGACCGCCCCGGCGTCGACGAATGCGAACGCGCGCGACTCCACGCCGAGCCGATACCGAAGCTCATGCGTCCCCCACGCGCTCAAGTCGGCTGAAAACTGATCCTGCTGGTAGCCGCGCACGGACCCGACCCCGCCCATGCGAAGTTGGTCGACGTCGCTCAACGCGTCATCGACGCCGTCGCTGGTAACCTGCGCGCCGTGCCAGCCGATCGCCGCGACGACTCGCTCACCTATCCCGACGAAATGTTCGAGGTCCACTCTCACCACCGACGTGCGCTCGTTACGCGGCCAGCCCTCGGCGCCAAACCAGTCGACGAAATCGTCGTCGTTCACCTGGTTCTCCCGAAACGACGCCCGCCATAGCAGACGATAGTAGAGCCCCGCCGACGGATTGAGCTGATGGTCGCGTGTGTCGTAGTCCAGCTCGCCGCTGAGCAGGTAGCCTCGGTATCGCGGCCCGCCGAGTAACGGAATCGAATCGCTCCGCGCGATATCCCTACCCACGCTTCCGCCGACGATCAGACCCGGCCAGAGCTCGCCGCTGACGTGCATTTCCATCTGCTCGACCGCGTAACCCGGCCGCTGCTCGACGGCAAGCCTCGCCTCGGCATCGATCGGCACACCGCCAACCCACGGTTCGCAGTAGGCGAGGTCCAGCGTCGTCGTCTCGGCGACGGGCCGCTCCCACCGGGCGGCGATGCGCCTCCCCGATCCCCAGAGATTGCCGAGAACGAGATCCACCAGTCCGGTGAACGTGCCCCCGCCGCCACCGGCGGCACCGGGCTGGTACCCCACGACGCCTTCGAACCGGCTTGGCCGACCTTCGCTGACCGAGATCACGAGTTCCGCAAGGCCGGCGGCCGAATCGCTCCACGATAGCCCCGGCTCGCCGACATGCTCGAAATAGCCGGTGCGGCGAAGGCTGCGCACCCACCGATCGACGACCCGCTGGTCGTACGTCCACGTGTCTCCGCGCCGAAGCTCACGACGGATGACGTCATCGCGGGTGATTGCATTACCCAACGCCAGCACGCCACCGATCTCAACGCGCGGACCCCGGTCCAGCCGCACGTCGAGGGCGAACTCTCCGCGCGCCGGTTCCATCGCCGAGGCGATCTCGATGGATGCGAACGGATGCCCGCGGTGCGCCTCGCGCCGTAGCGCCCCTTCGATCCAGTCCGGAACATCCGCGGGTCCGCCGAGCTGGTGCCCCGACCCACTCACTCCGGACGACCGCGCGATGGTCAACGTTACCAGCGGCCCCTCATCGACATCGAGCCGGCGGATTCTACGGGCAGAGTCGCTCGTTGCCGCGATCACCGCCGTCCAGTAGCCGCGGCGAGCGTATTCGTCGGCGAGGCGCCGCGCTCCGTCACGCCTATTCGCCAGTTCGCGCGCAACGTCGTCCGGAATACGATGTGCGCCGCTGACATGCACGCGCGTCGAATCGGCGCCGGAACCGTGCGCCACACTAGCGCCGCCAAGGGCGATGGCGAGAACCGCCGCAATCGTTGTGTTGCGCCATGCCACGCGGGTGCTGCCTCCCGAATTGAACCGTGCCGTAATATAGTGGACGACACCCCCGTCCGGGAAATGTGGGCGGTAACCGTGGAAGTGCCATAAGTCCCACGGATAGGGCCTTCGCGACTTGGTGGTTGAGGCGTAAGTATTCCGTCTCCACACATCCATCTCATACGCAAATCACTGGCGTTCCGGCGAGTGAGCCACCGGGCACGGTCGACCCGGCACGCCACTTATTCGATTTCTTCTGCCACCGCCGCGAGGAGCATGTCCTTGCCCGGCATCGAGGCGCCGTGGTACCGTCTCATATTCGCAATGCCCACGCGTGGAGAGTCACCTGTGTCCGCCGATGCTCCTGTGACGCCCTGGTACGCCGAATGGTTCGGCAGCGACTACCTCGACGTGTACGCCCATCGAGATGTCGAGGAAGCCGTCCAGCAGCTCGACCTCATGGAGCGCGTTCTGCGGCCGTCGCCCGGCTCTCGCGTGCTCGACCTCTGCTGCGGCGGAGGCCGACACTCCGTCGAGCTGGCGCGCCGCGGCTACCGCGTCGTCGGCGTGGACCTCTCAGGCGACCTGCTCGATGCCGCGAAGGAACACTCCGATCAGCAGGGCATCGACGTGGAATTCCTCTGCGGAGACATGCGCTGCGCGGTCGCTGACGGAGCCTTCGACGTTGTGGTCAACTTCTTCACGAGCTTCGGATATTTCGAACTCGACGCAGAGAACCAGCGCGTGCTCTCAAGTATCCGCCGCTGCCTCCGCCCCGGCGGCGCGTGGCTCATGGACTACCTGAATCGCGACCACGCTGTCCGGAATCTCGTCCCGCGCGACGAACGACGAATCGGCGATCTGCTCGTGAGACAGGAACGGCACATCGATTCCATGCGTGATCGCATGGAGAAGACGATCACGCTCTCGCGCCACGGCGGCGCGCCACGAAGCTATCGCGAATCGGTCAGGATGTACACACTCCCGGAAATGGCGCGAATGACCTGCGACGCCGACCTGACCATCACCAGCACGTTCGGCGACTCTGACGGCAGGCCGTTCGGCAACGATTCGCCGCGCCTCGTGCTGACGGGGACGACCCGCTGATGCGCTGGGCGTCCCAGCCACATCCGCTTGTTGGCGTGCCGGCTCTGGAAGCCACGGGGTTGACCGCTCGCTACCTGCGCGATCCCGATTTCGCGGGCGCATTCTACGGCTCGCACTGGCGCAACGATGCGGCGTATGGCGCAATCCGTGCCGTTCTGACCGACCGGAGTTACCCTCGCCGCGAACTCGCCGCGATTCTGCGACGCCAGAACGACGCGTGGGGAGGCTCCGAGGCCACGCAACGCTCGATTGACGCGATCGAGTCGGAGGCGGTCTGCGTCTTCACGGGGCAGCAGGCCGGGCTGTTCGGCGGGCCGCTCTACACGGTACACAAAGCCCTCGCCGCGGTATCGTGGGCGGACCATCTCTCGCAGGAACGCGGCATCCCGGCGGTGCCGGTCTTCTGGCTCGCCGGCGACGACCATGACATCGACGAGATCGACCATGCGGTCGTCCCGGGCGAGAACGGCACACTCCGAACACTCAGATATCGCGACGACGGCACCGTGGCGGCACGGGTCTCTCGACGGCAACTCGGCGATGGCATCGCAGCGTGGCTGGACGACGTGCTCCCGGGGCTCCCGGAAGGACCATTCGCCGACGACCTTCGCGCCGATCTGCGCGAGACATATCGTCCCGCCGCAACGTGGGTGGACTCGTTCGCGACACTGATCACTCGATGGCTTGGCCGCTACGGCATTGTCTTCGTGAATCCCGACGACGCGGACTTGAAGCGGCTCATGGCGCCGGTCTTCCGCGCTGAGATCGACGACCCGGAGGATTCGCGGGCCCGTGTCGATGCGAGAGACCGCGAGATCCGCGCCTCAGGCTACCACCCGCAGGTGGGCAGGACCGAGGACTCGACGTTGCTCTTCGTCGACGGCGACGATGGAGCGCGGCAGCGCGTCGATACCTCGCCCGGCGGATTCACTTGGGCGGACCGCGCTGAGCCGCTATCACGCGCCGACCTGCTCGGTATGCTCGACGCGTCGCCGGATCGGTTCAGCGCGAACGCCCTGCTCCGGCCGGTAAGCGCGGACGCGGTGTTCCCAACGATCATGCACGTAATGGGGCCCGGTGAGACGGCATACATGGCGCAGTCTCGCGTCGTGTATGAACGACACGGCGTTCCGATGCCTATCGTAGCGCCACGAGCGGGATTCACCGTCGTCGAGCTGGAAATCACGGAGCTGCTCGCCGAACACGCTATCGACCTGGTCGATGCATTCGCCGGAGTGGACGCCGTGGTCGGCAACCGGGCGGAGAGCGCCTACGCCGAGCATGTGTCGGAACACGTCGACGCGCTGCGGGCCCGCATCGACGAGGCATACGCCGACGCCTACCGTGCAATCGCCGATCAGCTGCCCGGGGTCGCCAACGCAGCCGACTCCGCGCGAATCAAGTCCCACGGGCTCGTGAACAAGCTCTCGCGCAAGCTTGCGCAGGAACTACGCCGACGAGAATCGCCCCATCGAGACGACCTGCGGCGAATCGTCGATGCTATCTGCCCCTCGGGCATGCCGCAGGAGCGTGTCTACTCCGCGCTGGGGCACGTCGCGCGGTACGGGTCGGGCTGGTTCGACGCGCTTCTTGATCTCCTCAGAGACGACCGCACGACGCACCGCGCACTGTTCCCCGCCGAGTAGCCTCCGCTCCGGATGGAACCTCCGCAGCACGGCGCGAATTCCTATTGGCGTCATTCGATCCATTCATTCCGATTTCCGATCTCATCGCGCTGAGGTGATTTGATGAACACATATAGCAGTGGGCCGCTTTACGACCGGGAAGCCGTCAAGCCCATGTGGGAGGAACTCCAACACGTGGGAGTTGAGCCGCTTGCCACCCCCGAAGACGTCGACGCCGCGCTGGCGCACGACGGTACGGTACTCGTCGTCATCAACTCCGTATGCGGGTGCGCCGCGGGCAATGCGCGTCCGGGAGTGGCGCTGGCACTTCAGCACACGAGAATCCCCGATCACAGCACCACCGTGTTCGCCGGCGTCGACATTGACGCGGTTGAACGCGCTCGCGGCTACATGCCGGAGGTAGCTCCGTCGTCGCCTTCGGTCGGGCTATTCCGCGACGGAAAGCCGCTCTTCGCATTGGAGCGGCGGCACATCGAGCGAATGACCGCGGAACACGTGGCGGAAGTCCTCAGTCGCGCATTCGACGAATTCTGCGATGCGCCGGGACCATCGGTGCCGCCGGAGGTGTACGAGCGGTACTCGCCTCACAAGGCGTGCGGCTCCGGGATCCCTCGGGCGAACTGACAGGCGCCAGGACCTGACGTGACGGGGCGGACGTAGTCGCTCATCCGCCCCGGTCGCTATCCCGAAGATCCCACCAACAGGCGTCTATGACCGCAGCGCCGCCTCCCGCTCCGCATTCGAGCGCGCCCAGTAGCCCGCTCGCGTTTCGAGATCGAATTCCTCCACCATGCGACCGACCGTGACGTCGGGATGGTGGGACGTCAGCAGGAAGACGCCCTCCGGAGCAAGCGTGCGGACTTCCGCCAGAGGCCCGTATTTCTCCTTCAGCGCACCCAGCTTCCCGTGATTGTAGTCGATATGGCAGATCTCGCAGTCGGTATTCACCGCGGCGGAGATGGTCGGCGAGTAAGTGAATGACTGCACGAGCAGCTCGCCCACCGGATTCACGATGACGCTGTTCTCCGTCGGCGTGGCGGAGACGAACCAAAACCCGTACGTGAAGGCCCATATCCGAGTCGACAGGCCACCGCGGTACATAGACGGGAAGCAGACGATTTCCGCACCATCGGCACCGAGTGAATCGCCCACGTCGCGGAAGTTCAGGTCGAAGCAGATCGCGCAGCCTACGCGCCCGATGTCGGTATCCCACGCAGGCGCCTCAACACCCGGGGTGACCCCCGATTCGATCTCCGGTATCGTCGGGTGCATCTTGTGATAGATGCCCACAATCGCGCCATCACGCCCCAGCAGGACCGCGGCGTTGTACCGAACGCCTTCGAGCACGCGCAGTACGCCGAATACGATGTGCGTCCCGTGCTCTCGGGCTTTGGCCGCGAGGGCGTCAGTGGTCGGGCCGGGGATCGGCTCAGCGGTCGCCGCCCATTCGTCGCCGCCGCATCCCAGGCCGGTGAACGTCTCCGGCAGTACGATCAGGTCCGGACGGTCCTTCGCGCCCTCGTCTATACGCGCCGACACGTCATCCACGGCCGCCTGACGGCGCTCGGCGGGCGACATCTCGCCGCGGACACCGGGAAAGCTGATGCTCATGATGCGCGCGGGCCTCGCCATATATCCACCTCCCTCACACGGATTGGACTCGTGACATCCACCCACCGAAATTCGGAACGTTCAGGTCCGGGCGCAATGAACTCATCCGCTCTCGCTATCGCTCGCATCGGCTCGGGATGTGGCGGCGACAGTGGTATCTTATCGGGCGTTGTGACTCGAAGACGGTATCGTCGCGAGGGGGAGCGATCATGCACGTCCTGGGAATCGATATTGGCGGAACGGGCATCAAGGGAGCACCGGTAGACACGGGCACCGGCGAACTCGTGCAACCGCGCTACCGGATCGCTACGCCTCAGCCATCCACGCCAGGATCGGTCGCCGAAGCGATCGCGACACTCGCCGGTCATTTCGACTGGCACGGCCCCATCGGGTGCGGATTCCCGGGCGTAGTGCGGGACCGGCGAGCTGTGCTCTCCGCGGCGAACGTGGATGAGTCGTGGGTGGGAGCCGATGCCTCATCGCTCATTCAGACGGCCACCGGCTGCCACACGTCCATGGTGAACGACGCCGATGCGGCGGGGCTCGCGGAGATGACGTTTGGCGCGGGACGAGATGCGCGCGGCGTCGTGTTTGTCGTGACTCTCGGCACCGGCATCGGGACCGCGCTGTTCACCGACGGGCGCCTTGTACCGAACGTGGAACTCGGCCACATGAGAATCCGCGGCGTGGAAGCGGAGAAGCGTGCGTCCTCGAGAGTGAGGAAAGCGAAGCGTCTGTCGTGGAAACGCTGGGGGCGCAGGCTCACCGAGTATTTCGCCGAACTCGAGCTGCTGTTCTCGCCGTCGCTATTCATCATCGGTGGCGGCGTGAGCCGGAAATTCGAGAAGCTGGCTGCCCACGTAGCCATCGAGACGAGGATGATCCCGGCGCAGTTCCGGAACGACGCCGGAATCATTGGCGCAGCGTATTTCGTGATCGGTCCAGCGATTGCCCCCTCCTCCAATGCCTAGACCCGCCCGAAGACCTGGCCGCCGGGATGCCATTCGCCTGGCGGTCGTCAGCGACGTCCACGGCAATCTCCCGGCGCTCGAAGCCGCTTTCGATCGGGCACGAGGCCTGGGCGTTGACACCATTGTCCATGCGGGCGACCTCATCAATGGCCCCGCGTCCCGCGAGTGCCTTGAGCTGTGCGAGGCCGAGGGTATCGCAGGCGTCGGCGGCAATCACGAGGGCTACGTCCTGCACTGCGACGATGCGGACGCTCCGGAGGCGTGGCAAACCGACCGGTTCGATCCGGCGCGTTGGACCAGGGCGACGCTTTCCTCCGCACAGATCAGCGCGGTAGCCGGATGGCCTGAGCTGCTTCGACCGCACGCTGACGTAGCAATCGTACACGCCGCTCCGGGAGACCGCCACTACCGCTTCGCCGGTTTCGTTGGCGACCGGTCCGCTCAAGATGCCTACGCGCCGCTCAGCGCGGAGATCGTCGTTTGCGGGCACACGCACCGCGAACACGCGCGACGCACCGACGGCAAGCTCATCATCAACATGGGCTCGACCGGAGCGCCGCTGCTGGGTGATCCGAGGCCGCGCCTGCTTCTGCTCGAGAAACGTGACGGCTCGTGGTCGTGGGAGTTGCTCCGCGTGCCCTACGATCCGACCCACGTGCTCGAACTCGCCAGGCGGCATGGCTGGCTGGCGCTCGGCGGTGTAGCCGCCACGATGGTGCACGAGATGCTGACCGGGCGGCCCTCATCGAGAGACTTCATACGCTGGTGGAGCCTCTGCGCCTCCGAGGACGAGCCGGTCGATGCGTACAGGACATACGCGCGCTCACGCGGCGTCGAGCCGCTCCTGTAGCCGGGCGTCGTTTCTTGTCCGGAGACTCTCTGCGCGGTACAATCGTCAGGTCCTGCCGGACAGAGGTACTACGGATGAGCGAAGAACGAGCAATCTCCGCGGATTTCCCATACGAGTCGAAATACGTGGAAGTCCTTGGATCACGCATACACTACGTTGAGCAGGGCGAAGGCGACCCCGTGCTGTTCCTGCATGGCAACCCGACGTCCTCGTACTTGTGGCGCAATGTCATTCCCCATGTGGCACCGCACGCGCGGTGCATCGCACCAGACCTGATCGGAATGGGTAAGTCTGACACACCGGACATCGCGTACCGATTCGAGGACCATTTTCGGTACGTCGAAGGGTTCGTCGACGCCCTTGGCCTAGAGCGAATCACGCTCGTCGTCCACGATTGGGGGTCCGGTCTCGGGTTCCGCTACGCGCAGCTCCACGAGGACTCTATCCGCGGCCTGGCGTTCATGGAAGCTATCGTCCAGCCGGTATCGTGGAGTCAGTTCCCGCCGGACTTCAAGACTGGCTTCAAGCTCCTGCGCACGCCCGGCGTCGGCTGGCTGATGATCGTCGCGATGAACGCGTTCGTCGAGAAGATCCTCCCGCAATCGATCGTTCGTAAGCTGTCGAAGGCGGAGATGGACCGCTACAGAGAACCCTATCCGACGTTCCGCAGCAGGCGTCCCATCAGACAGTGGCCGCTGGAAATCCCCATCGACGGGATGCCATCGGACGTACATAGCATCGTATCCTCGTATGGCGAGTGGTTGACGCAGGCACACCTGCCGAAGCTCCTGATCCACGCTAGGCCGGGCGGAATTCTGCGCGCCGACGAGGTGGCCTGGTGCCGCGAAAGCTTTCCGAACCTCGACGTCGTAGACGTGGGCAGCGGCATCCACTACTTGCAGGAGGACCATCCGCACGAAATCGGCGAGGCCGTGGCGGAGTGGTACCAGCGAATTGCGGATGCGGGAACAACCGGAGGCGAAGATGAGTGAACCGAAATCCATCGGCAGCCGCTACCTCGGCGAAGCCATCCGGCAGTTCCGCTCGTACAAGGGGCTCGCCGAACGGGCGATGGCACAGGTGACCGACGACGACCTTCACAACCGGCCCGACCCCGAGTCGAACTCGATCGCCATCCAGATCACGCACATGGCCGGAAACATGCGCTCGCGATGGCGCGATTTCCTCACAACCGACGGCGAGAAGCTGGACCGGGAGCGCGATCGGGAATTCGAGGACGAATCGCTGAGCCGCGAGCAGCTCATGGCGATCTGGGAGGAGGGCTGGCAGCATGTCTTCGCCGCCGTGGAGCCGCTCGCCGAGGCGGACGTGCAGCGAACGATCACGATTCGCGACGAGCCCCACACGGTGCTCCAGGCGATATCTCGGCCGACATCGCACTACGCGTATCACGTGGGGCAGATCGTCTCCGCCGCGCGGCACCTCGCTGCCGTCGCGCCGGAGGGCGACACGTGGGTGAGCCTGTCCGTTCCGAAGGGGCGGTCGGACGAATTCAACGCCAGGATTCGCCGACACGGCGACGCGAAATAGACTCGAACAACGGATGCAAGCTCAGCGATGACCGAACCAACGGAACTGTGCCGGATTCTCGTGGTCGATGACGACCCCGCGCAGCTCATGCTTACCTCCACGATTCTGAAGAAAGCCGGCTACGATGTAGCAGCCGCCGGCTCGGGAGAAGAGGCGATCCGCGTTGCGGGTCGATTCGGGCCCGACCTGATCCTGCTCGACGTCGTCATGGCGGATATCGACGGCATCGAGGTGTGTCGTCGAATGCGCGCGCGGGAGTCGCTCTCCGAAGTCTACATATTCATGGTGACGGGCCTGGCGGACCGTGATTCGCGGCTCAACGCGCTCGACGCCGGGGCCGACGACCTGATCTCCAAGCCGTTCGACGCGGTGGAGCTGCTCGCGCGTATCCGAACGGTGTGCAAGCTGAACAGGTACCGCCGTCTCGTCGAAGAGCGCGACAAGAACATGCTGCTGCTCAGCGAACTGCACGCAGCGTACAACGCCACGCTCGAAGGATGGAGCCGTGCGCTCGAACTGCGCGACCGGGAGACCGAGGGCCATACGCAGCGCGTAGCGAACATCACGATTCACCTCGCGCGCGCGCTTCGCATTGCCGAGGAGGACCACGTGGATATCTATCGCGGCGCGCTGCTCCACGACATCGGCAAGATCGGCGTCCCCGACCGCATCCTCCACAAGGAGGACTCGCTCACCCCGGAGGAGACGGAAATCATGCGCCGTCACCCGACGTTCGCGTACGAGATGCTGCGCCACATCGACTTCCTGGAGCACGCGCTGGAGATTCCGTACTGCCATCACGAGCAGTGGGACGGCAGCGGATATCCGCGCGGCCTGAAGGGCGAGGAGATACCCATCGGAGCGAGGATATTCGCCATCGCGGACGTGTGGGACGCGCTCACCGTCGATCGTCCGTACCGGAAGTCATGGCCGCCGGAGCAGACCGTCGACTACATCGCAGGAAAATCCGGCTCGCACTTCGATCCCGCAATGGTCGAGCGGTTCATCGGGTTGGTCCGCGACGGCACCGTCGCCGCCGTTACGTGACTCGCACAGGTCCACGCGTCCACAACCGCTCTACGGGGATTCCCATGGGAACGCTGCTCATCGGGCTCGACGAGTCCGCCCTCACCGCCGAACAGATGTCGCTCCTGCACGGCCTCGCAGGCGACCGCGACGTCGTGATCACCCTCGACCCGCCCGCCATCGACGCGGCGCTGCCGGACGTGGAGATCGCCACTGGGCGCCTCGGGCGGGAACACCTCGCCGACGCCCCGAACTTGCGCTGGTTCCACCAGTGGAGCGCGGGCGCGGAGTGGACGCAAGACTTCCCCGAAGTACGCGACGCGCCGTACGTGCTGACGAATGCGTCGGGCCTGCACGGCATTCCCATCAGCGAGCAGGTGTTCGCGTATCTGCTCGCCTTCGCACGCGACATCCCGCGCGCGATTCGCGATCAGACGGCGCACAGATGGCACCGTCCCGAGCCAACGACGGACCTGTTCGGGCTGAACGGGAAGACGATGCTCGTTGTGGGCACGGGAGCGATAGGAAATCGCATCGCGGAGTTGGCGCGTGCCTTCGGCATGCGCGTTGTCGGCGTGCGCCGGAATCCCGACGGCGATCGGTCCTCGCACTACGAGCGCGTCGTCGGCCCGGAAGGCCTGCGCGACGAACTACCGCGCGCGGATTTCGTCGTCGTGACGCTACCCGGCACGCGCGAAACGGCGAGAACGTTCGACGCGACGGAGTTCGAGCTGATGCGGAACTCGGCCTACTTCGTGAACATCGGGCGCGGCAGCGTCGTCGATGAATCCGCGCTGGTGGAGACGCTCCGGACAGGCGGCATCGCGGGCGCGGGGCTCGACGTGTTCGAAACGGAGCCGCTGCCGGAGGACTCACCGCTGTGGGACATGCCGAACGTCATCGTGACGTGTCACTACGCGGGCACGACGCCGGAGTACGACCGCCGCGGCATGGACATCTTTCTGGACAACCTCGCGCGTTACGTCCGCGACGAGCCGCTACGCAACATGGTGGACCGGGAGCTGGGGTACTGAGACGGGGGAGGCTGCATTTGCGGTTCCCGGCGTTGAAACGTACACTCCATGTACCTGAATTGCCGCGAAGGAGTGACACGACATGCCCCGAATGCCCGACATAGCGCCAATATCCGAGCTTCGCACACGACAGCGCGAACTGCTCGACCAAGCCCGCGATGAGCCGGTCGTCCTGACCCATCGCGGCAAAGGAATGGCGGTTCTCGTCTCCATCGACCGCTGGAACGAGCTGATGGAAGAAGTGGAGGATCTGCGCGACGCCGCAGACGCCGCCGAGGCGCGGGAGTCCGCTGAACCGACGGACTCTCTGAGCGATTACGCTTCCGCCCGCGATGCCTGAGTATGAGGTACGCCTGAGCAGACCGGCGCAGCGTGACCTCGACCGGCTGACGCGCGACTCGTGGGTGCGTATCC
>CAZEAI010000040.1:0-8215 GCA_964510105.1 uncultured bacterium | reverse complement strand
GGGACGCCCTTCTGTCCCTCGCCGACGACCCGCGACCACCGGGCTGCCGAAAGCTTCGAGGCGGCAACGCAACCTATCGCGTCCGTGTCGGCGACTACCGTGCGCTGTACGACGTCGACGACGATAGTTGCATCGTGTTGGTCCTGCGCATCCGACACCGTCGGGAGGTATACCGATAACACACCCCCTTCTCCTTGCCCGTCGCCCCCACCCCGCCGCATATTCCCCTACCGTCACGCACGCACATGCTCGCATGCTCGTGCCTGCACGCCGACCGGAACGAACGGACCTTTCGACAGATGCCACCGAAAGCGCGCAGACCCCTCTCACGTAAGCGAGGTAGCAGTACGCCCCTCCCGCAGCTTCTCCCCGGTGTACCGCAGCGCCGTGAGGTGCAGCCGCACTCCGGGCAGCCGCTCGGTGTGCTCGTGAAGCCGTCCAGCGCCGACTGTAATCTCAACTGCGAGTACTGCTTCTACCACGAGCGCGACTCCGACCCCTACGGCGAGAGCGACGTGACGCGGCACCGCATGTCCCCCGAAACGCTCGACGCGTTCCTCTCGCAGTGGCTGCCGCTGGCCGGACCGAACCCGAACGTCGGCTGGCAGGGCGGCGAACCGACACTGGCCGGGCTCGACTTCTTCCGCCTCGTCGTGGAGCGGCAGCGGGCGCTGAAGGATTCCAGGCAGACGGTGTCCAACGCGCTGCAGACCAACGGCGTGCTCATCGACGACGAGTGGGCGGAGTTCCTGCACGAGCACCGGTTCCTCGTCGGCCTGAGCATCGACGGCCCGGAGGAGCTGCACGACCGCTTCCGCCTCGACTACGCGGGCAAAGGCACGTTCGGGCGCGTCATGCGCTCCATCGAGACGATGCGCAAGCACGACGCCGAGTTCAACCTGCTCTGCGTGGTGAACCGGCTCACCGCGAACAACCCCGAGGCCATCTACGAGTTTTTCACGAGCGAAGGCTTCCAGTGGCTGCAATTCATCCCGGCGGTGGAGCGCGACGCGCAGGGGCGGGTCACGCCGTTCAGCGTCACGCCGAAGCAGTTCGGCAGCTTCCTGTGCCGGATGTTCGACTGCTGGTATCAGGACGGCAAGCCGACGGTGAGCGTCCGCCTGTTCGACGAGCTGCTCGGCCTGGGCATGGGTCAGCCGCCGGGCTCGTGCCAGCTCAACGCGGTGTGCGGCGGGCTGTACGTCGTGGTCGAGTACAACGGCGACATCTACCCGTGCGACTTCTTCGTCGAGGACCGCTGGAAGCTCGGAAACGTCAACACGAGCGCACTACCGGACATGCTCCGCACGGAGACGCTGCACCAATTCACGCAGATCAAGCCGAACGCGTCGAACAAGTGCGAGTCGTGCCGATTCCAGGGGATCTGCCACAACGGCTGTCCGCACTACCGCAGCCTGGGGGACGGGAAGTTCCTCGAGCTGGACTACCTCTGCGAGGCGTACTACGCCTTCTACGCACACGCGATCCCGAAGATGGAGAAACTCCTGCGCTCGCAGCAGCACGTCGACCGTGCCGCGCAGTTGCGGACGGCTCACTGAGCACACCATCCAGCCAGATACCGTCGGATCAGATGCCGCTCGTGATGACTACCTCGCCGATGCAAGCATTGACAGCATTGCTGTCAATGACTACAATGCTGTCATACGGTGGAGGTGTCCCATGGCAACATTGACAGTGCGCAACGTACCCGACGGAACCCGCAACTGGCTCCGGGTCCGAGCCGCCACAGCCGGCAGAAGCATGGAAGCGGAAGTCCGCGCGATCCTTGAGGAGAAGCGGTCCGGCGGAGCCCGTGAGCCTCTGACGGATCTGCAAGAGTGGACGAACAAGATCTACGGGGGCAACAAGCCGAAGAGCGTTGTTGACGAGTTCATCGCCGAACGCCGTCGTGAGGCGCGGCGCGAAATGGAAGAGTGATGCTCGCGCTGGACTCCTCTGCCGTCCTCGCATATCTGTTCGGAGAACCGGGACAGGAGCGCGTCGCGGATGAACTCAGTGACGCGTGCATGTCCGCGGTGAACCTGGCTGAAGTAGTAACGCGGTACGTCCGCGATGGGCATGACCCAACTGACGTCGTCGCCAAACTCGGCGAGTTGCCGGTGGAAATCGTGTCATTCACAGAGGAGGACGGGCGATTGGCTGGGTCGCTCGTGTCCCAGACGCAGCACGTCGGGCTCTCCCTCGGAGACCGCGCGTGCCTGGCTCTGGCGTTGGGACGGGGTATCCCGGCGCTGACCGCCGATCTAGCCTGGGCGAAGCTCGATATCGGAGTCGATGTCAGAGTGATTCGCTGACCCGCTTCACGAATCCGTTGATCAGCTCCGCCAGCCGCTCCGGCGCCTCCACGAGGAGGCTGTGCGATGCCCCCGCGATCCATTCCAGCTCGATGTTGGGCCGGTCGGGAATCCGCATCATCTCGCGCGACGGGCGCTCACGGCCGCGATCACCCCAGATCTCCAACACCGGGATGTCGCTCGCGCACAGCGTATCCCATCCGTCCCACTGACGCCACATCGTGCTGTAGCGTCGCGCGAGTTCCGGGTCCCATCGGTAGAGGAGATCATGGCGCACCCGCTCCAAGAACTCCGTCTGCTCCGGCGTGAGCGTGCTCGTGACGTCGCTACCGAACGCATTGGGCGACACGGTCCAGTGCGTCCACCCTTCGATGGGGATCGCGCCTAGAATGCGCTCCGGACCGTAGCGAAGCATGTCGACGGAGATCATGCCGCCGAGGCTGTTGCCGCTGATGAAGAAGCGCTCCAGGCCAAGCTCGTCGGCAAGACGCACCGTGTCGTCCGTGAACCGCGTTACCGCTGGATCTTCCGGCGGCGGCCAGTTGTCGTCCTGGCCCGGCAGAGCAACGCATACGACCGTGAGATCGGGGTCGAGGGCATCCATGAGCGAGCCGCGTGTGGCGGCACTTCCCCACGTCCCGGGAACGTGGATCAGCGCCGGACCTGAACCCTCGCGCACTCGCGCCACGATGCGCGTGCCATCGCCGCGATCCAGCGACAATGTCGGCTGTTCGATCGTCATGGAATTGGCTCCTGCTCGCCTCGACGTTCCTCGGCCTCGCGCACGCGAGCGGTGACGCTATCAACGCGACCAGGCAACATGGTCAAAGGCCAGGGCGTCACAGAGCGGGCTCCTGCTCGCCTCGACGTTCTTCGGCCTCGCGCAGGCCTGAATCCCAGACCGTCTGCGATTCCACGCTCGGGTGATCATCTGGATCGGCTTCGCCCCTGCCGGTGGGGCTTCCGACGCCGCGCGCGGTGACCGCCGTCTCCCACCATATAGGCTCCGGAGAATCGAATACCTCCGCGCCGCGATGCTCCACCGTGAGCTGGATCGACGCCGTGCGGGCGCCCCGCCGCGTGAGTTCCGAATCGAGCACGGGCATAAGCTGCTCTCCCGCCCAGACAACGGCCTCGTCGCGTCCGTCGAATTCCGCACGCTCGTTCGGCGCGTAGCATAGCACCGAGCCGTCTTCCTGCGGCCTGATGAGCAACCGCGGCACCCACGGCGTTTGCGACTTCCGCGCCCTCGGGTATGACCAGGTCGGCGCCGAGTCGCTCGACAACCGGTCGGAGGAAGAGCGCGGCGGGCGCTCCGGCTCCCACCACCGGCGGCTTCAGCGCAAGCGACGCCGCAAGGCCGTTGCTGGGCGTCTCCCGCAATACTATGCGAGCAAGCGCGCCGGAAAGCGTTCCGGCGTCGCAGCCGTCGTCCTCACCCTCGATGCCGAGATGGGACTGAGCAATCTGCCGCGTGAGCGCCTGAGCCACGATCTCGTCGACCCGTTCCACCAGCGCGTCGACGGATCTGTCCGAACGGTGCGCCGCGAGTTCCGCCGCAGCCCGTGCGGTATCGGCGTCCCACTCGGCGAACGAGCCGGTAACGTGCCACAGGTCGGTGGGAGTCAGCCCCGCGCGCTGCACCAGCCCGAGGGATTCCAGCCGGCCCGTCTGGAGCAAGGAGAGGTGTGGATAGCCGACCGCTTCGCCGAGGGCGAGCCGCGTGAGCGGTCCGTCCTCAAGCGCATCGAGTATAGCGCGTTCGTCATCGGCCAAACGGTCCGGGAGATCGCCCGGAAGTCGCACGAACGCGTCGGTCGGGTTGGTCAGGCGCCAGTCCGCACCGGGAGGTCTGCCGGACTTCACATCTGCCGCCAGCTTGAGCAGGGATTCCCGGTACACTTCGGAGGTCGCGCCCAGTCGAGAGACGGGCACAACCCGTCCCGGCCCCACAGCGATACGCGGCGTAACGGTGATGGCGCTATCGCCGCCGAGCCCCCGCGTGATGACTCGTGCCGACCGAACTCCGGCACGCCACGGCCCGACGGCTACTCCGCCCGGCGCCATACGCGGCGCGCCGCCTGCGAGCACGGCGACATCCGTGGTCGTACCGCCAATATCCGCCACGACGCCGTCGGGAATCCCGGCCAGCCGCGCGGCTCCCAGAACGCTGCACGCCGGCCCACTCAGGATCGTCTCCACCGGCCGTTGGCGCGCCAGATCGCTGGACATGAGACTGCCGTCGCCGGTGACCATGAACGTGGGTACTCCGCCCATGCCCGCGTCCGCGAGCGCCGATTCCACTGCTCCGATGAAACGGTGTATGATCGGAATCAGCCCCGCGTTGAGTGCGGCGGTCTCCGCTCTGACCAGGGAGTTCAGCACGCCGGCGACGCAGTGCCCCGCAACGACAGGCGTATCGGTACGGCGCTGCACGATCTCCAGCGCGCGCAGTTCGTGATCGGGGTTGCGAGTGCTCATGACCGACGAGATAGCGATGCCGGCGACGCCCTCTTCGAGCAGTTCGTCCAGAGCGCGGACAAGCGCCGACTCGTCCAGCGGCTCGGTTTCCGCGCCGCGAATCGTATGGCGTCCAGCCACAACGCATTTCGGCGACCAGTTCACCGACCGGGCCTCGTATTTGTCGTAGCCGATCAGAAGCAGGCCTGCCGGTGCGTGGCGACCCTCGACGATGGCGTTTGTCGCCAGCGTCGTCGAAAGCGCCGCGTACGACGCCGTGGACCGAAGGTCCGCCGGTAGCCTGTCAACCGCGTCGGAAATGCCTTCGACGTACGTCGGCGGCGTTGTTCCGGCCTTCGCGGAGGCCAGGATTTCGTGGGATTCAAGATCGTAGAGAACGGCGTTGGTGTACGTGCCACCGGCGTCGAGGCCGAGTGCGATTGCCATACGGATTGGTCCCGGAGTAGAGGTGGGAACGCGCGAATGTGAAGAGTGAAGGTACGCGATCAATGTATGTGATAACAATCCGGCGGCCGATCCGCGCCCGTGCGACTGCCTCCGGCCGAGCGATGACCGACGCGCGAGCTGGTGATAGGGCGCGTCGCGCCCGCCGGACGCTGGGATCGTGGAGCGTGTCGAAGTACAGTAACCGGACGGCAACGCTGTCAGTCCAGACGCAGGAGGTCGCCATGGGCGCGCTTCACCTGATCGACGAATCGCCGTTCGGCATGGGCATCTATCCGAGCCACCGCACATCGGGAGAGGAGACGGTTCGCGCCGCGAGTCTCGCACGGGACGCCGGCATCAGATGGACCAGGGATGAAATCGGCTGGGCGCCTCTCCAGCCCGAACCCGGTACATGGCGCTGGGACCAGTTCGACCACGGCATCGAGACTATGCTGGATCATGGCATCTCGGTCATGGGGTTGCTGGGATATACCGCACCATGGGCGGCGACGTCGACGACGAGCGATGGCAAGCCGGACACGCTTTCCGTACCCGATCTGGATGCGTGGCGCGACTACGTCTCGGCGGTTGTGGAACGCTATCGCGACAAGATTCATGTCTGGCAGATCTGGAACGAGCCGAACAACTTCTGGAGTCCCCGACCCAACCCCGACGACTATGCACGCGTGCTGATAGCCGGCGCCGAATCGGCGAAAGCCGCGGACCCCGCCTGTTGGACCGTCGGATGCAACACGTCGCTGGTCGATCTCGAATTCGACCGCGCTGTCTTTGACGCCGGAGGCTGGGAGCATGCCGACATCATCGGCGTACACCCGTATCGCTATCCGCACACGCCGGAGCACTCCGACATGCTCGGCGACCTCCTGGAACTGGCGGCGCTCTCCGCTGAGTTCGGGGCCGTCAAGCCGCTGTGGATCACCGAGATCGGCTACGCGACGCACTACGGCCCGGGAGGATCGAGCGAGTGGTGGTCCGGAGCCATGCTGATGCGCCTGTACCTGACCGCCTGGGCAAGCGGGCTGGTGCAGAAGCTCTTCTGGTACGACTAC
Source organism: uncultured bacterium (assembly GCA_964510105.1). Classification (GTDB taxonomy): domain Bacteria; phylum Latescibacterota; class MWCZ01; order MWCZ01; family MWCZ01; genus CAZWQW01. The sequence continues at coordinate 1,923 of CAZEAI010000040.1, read as the reverse complement.
CGCGACGACGGCCTGGACAAGACGGAGAACGAGCACAATTTCGGCATCTTGCGCAACGATTGGACGCCGAAGATGGCGTACGAAGGATTCGGCGCCATGGCCGGCGCACTCGAAGGATTCGCGCCCGATGGACGAGTCGATCTCGGCCGCGACGCTATGGCCTACCGATTCCGGCGCGGCGAGGAGACGAGATATGCCGTCTGGAGCACTGGGCTGAACATCCGCAGACCTGTGCCCGCGCCATCTGAGCAGGTTCGCGTGCTAAAGCCGTGGGAGCAGGACATCGCGCGATGCGTCCCGGAAGCCGAGCCGGGCGAGCAAGAGTTCGCGGCCGCTCGGCAATGGCTCACGATGAATCTCGACGCTACGCCTGCGTTCATCGTTCCGGCGTAGAAGCGCCGGGGCGCGGCCCCCCGTGGTTCGATCATGAATGATTCTTCATGGTGGCTTCACCGTGCATTCATGGTCGGCGTTTATGCTATTCTAGCTGTGTTGTCCGTTCTTTCGCGACTCTCTCAGGCGTGGGAAGATGAAGCTTCCGGGTCTCGCACAATGGCCGGTCGGCTTCGGAGCCGCCATTGCGGTGTTGGCGCTCGTATGCGCACCGTGCGTAGCGACAGCCCAGGATGACTCCGAGAACGTGGCGGACACGTCGGCTTCCGGCACCGCGCGGGTGGCGCCCGCCGACAGTGTCGGCGGCGTACGACCCGTGGCAGCGGCGACCGCAGGCGTCGAAGCGCGGCGCGATTGGTCGCCGACCCGTGCATTCCTTCTCGGAGTAGTGGTAACCGGCGGCGGGCAGTTCTACTTGCGCGACTGGAGCGGCGGCATCCAGGCGATCGTCACCGACGTCGCACTGTTCGAGGCACTCAGGCGAAGCGGCTCGACGTGGGGCTCCATCGGCTTCTTCATCGGAGCGGTACACGTCGTCGAGGGCCTGTTCGCAGCTCAGGAGTGCCGAATCAGGAACGCCGGGGGCAGGCGCAGCCCCAGACGCGAGACGCCACGTTCTCCAGCGAGCGAGGCATTCGAGATGCTGGAGCGCGATATTGGTCGCCTTGCGGCGCGCAGAACGGTCGGCGAACGGCCGGTCACCATCACAGCGCAGTTCGCGCTCAATTTCTAACGCTGGTCTCACACCTTGCTTACAAAGCGGAGCTGAATGCCATACAAACGCGTTATCATGCTGCTCGCGGACGGAGCGCGCCCCGATGTACTGGAGGAACTGCTGGCGGAGGGCCGCCTTCCAGCTATCGCACGGGCGTTCCCAAGCTCGGATATGCGGCGCACGGCTATTTCCGTGTTTCCGTCGACGACCGGGCCCGCGTTTCTCCCCTTCCTGACGGGACACTTCCCGGGACCGGCCAACATGCCGGGTATCCGGTGGTTCGACCGGGCGGCTTACGCCGAACGGGACGGCAGACCGTACCACCGCAGCTACGTCGGTGTCGAGAGCTACCGCATGAACAGCGACCTGAGCCCTCACGTGAAGACGCTCTGGGAGACGATCCCGAACTCCGCGACGATGTATAGCTCGGTAAACCGCGGCGTCCCACGTTCCGGCAACTACACGAAGATATCTCGCGCGTGGTGGTGGGGTTACGCACACACTAACGACCGTTGGGACATTGTCAACAGGCGCGTGCGGAAGAGGCTTCTCGCATCGCTCGACGGCAACCACGACTTCACCTTCTGTCTGATTCCGGACGTCGACAACTTCTCGCATCTCTCGCACGCGCGGTCCGATGACGTATACCGAGCGTACGACCGACTCGATGGAATAGTCGGCGATCTGTTCGCCGAACTGGACACCCGGGGACAACGCGACGAAACCCTCGTCATGATCGTGAGCGATCACGGGCATTCAGCGGTGCATACTCACCTCGGGCTTCCGGAATGGGTGCGGGATCAGGGCTACGACCC
>CAZEAI010000039.1:2251-38017 GCA_964510105.1 uncultured bacterium | reverse complement strand
TGGTCAACCGCCGCTCGGATGCTCGATTGGGTTATGCGTCGATACGCGGAGTGTCGACTACTCTCCCATGGCATGCACGGCGCGCTCAATAGCATCGGTTGCCAACGCGTCGAGCGCTGCGGCGTCACGAATCGCCGAGGACAGTCTGGACCTTCCACGGCCCGGATCGACGATCGCCTCGTGGTTGATTTCCATGGATTCAGCGACGTCGAGCTGTCGGTGGTAGGCGTCGATCGCGGCTCGAAGATGCTCTGCAACGTCGTCGTCGTGACGATCGATCATCGCGCTGAGGTAGGTCACGGCGCAGCGACGATTCATCAGCGGATTAGCGCGCATGTTCGCATGCCAGCGCGCTTCAGACTCCTCAGCGCGTTCGAGCACGTGCCGCTCCCATGATTCCCACGCCGCCGGACCGGTCACCCAGCGACCAGGAGTTGCGGCGCTTCCCCGTCCCAGGTCCATGGCGTGCCGCAGAGCGACGACATCGGCGTCAAGGCGGTTCATCGGCTCGGAACGGCCAGCATACGTGCAGATTGCGTAGGGATAGTGATTGAGCCGGGAATCCTGCGGCTCCGGGTCGTTTCCCCATAGACACCACCCGGTGAGCGGAGGTTCGATCGAATCATGGCCGGTCACGAGGAGCGGATCCGACCAGAACGCCATGAGCGGCTTCCCTGCTGCGATCTCCGCCCGCACCGTTGGTTCGAAGAGACTGTGGTAGGTGCCGACAGGATCGGCCTTGACAGTCTCGGGGTCGGTTCCTTGATACTCCAGCGCGCACCCGTACATCTCGGAAAGGGATGGTAGCCGGCCCTCGATGTGCCACCGGTCGAGAGGCCACCAGCCGATATCGGGCTCCCCGCCGGTGAGGTTGTCAGCGTACTGCGCCCCCTGAATGATGAACGCCTGTCCGATGTCCCCCATGACGGTTGGGTAGTCCGTGTCGCACCCCGCGTCGCGCAGCAGCAGCGCCAGCCCACGGACGGTGCTGTTGCCCGGAAGATGCTCCGAGTCGGACTGCAGGTGGGCGGACAGAGCGTTCAGTTCCGCATCCGACAACTCCGTGGGCACCTGATCCTGACTTCTGACGACACCCACCGCTATCGCGACGAGCAGCATCACCGTTGTGATATGCTCCATGGTGTCCTCCTCGGCCCATTATGAGGCCGCCAACCTGCAGTGCTCACCCTCCGGCGGGCCTTCCGGTGCAGGATGAGGGATACCCGCATTATTACTGGTATCAGTATACGGGTGTCCACGCTGGCGGTCAAGTGATCTCGGAGGATTTCCCGCGATGCGGAACAGGGTACAAGCCAGAGCGGCGGCCGATGCTCGTCGACCGCCGCTCGTGTGCGCAGTGGGCGATTGGCTGGTGTGCTCAGTCGTCTTCAATCGTCGAGAGATCGCCTTCGGGCAATCCCTGCGCCCGCGCCTTGAGCACGCGTCGCATGATCTTGCCCGAACGCGTTTTCGGCAGCGAATCGACGAACTCCACCGACTCCGGCCGCGCTATGGGACCAAGGTGGTGTCCGACGTGCTGTCGAAGTTCCTCCGCGAGCTTCTCCGTCTGATCCCATCCCGAACGCAGGATGCAGTAGACGTGGATGGCGTTGCCCTTCACGTCGTGCGGAAGCCCAATCGCCGCTGATTCGGCCACCGCTTCGTGGCTCACGAGCGCGCTCTCTACCTCGGCGGTTCCCAAGCGGTAGCCGCTCACCTTGAGCACGTCGTCGACGCGACCGATGATCCAGAAATAGCCGTCGGCGTCGCGCTTCGCCGAGTCGCCGGTCATGTACCGGCCGGGATACTTCTTCCAGTACTGCTCGACGTAGCGGTCGGGGTCCTGATACAGCGTCCGGAGCATGCTCGGCCACGGATTCTTCAGCACGAGGAAGCCTTCCTCGCCGTCGGGAGTCGGGTTGCCCTCCTCGTCCACGATCTCCGCCTCCTGCCCGAAGAAGGGGCGCGTGCCGGAGCCGGGCTTCAGCGGAACGCTTGGCGTCGGAGTGATCTGGAACGCGCCGGTCTCCGTCTGCCACCACGTATCCATGATCGGGCACTCTCCGCCGCCTATCACCTCGTAGTACCACTTCCACGCCTCGGGGTTGATGGGTTCTCCCACAGAGCCGAGGAGCCGCAGGCTCGACAGGTCGTGACGCTTCGGCCACGAGTCGCCAAACCGCATCAGACCGCGAACGGCAGTCGGCGCCGTGTAGAGCACCGAGATGCCGTACTTCTCGATCAGGTCCCACCAGCGGTCGGGATAGGGATACGTGGGCGCGCCCTCGTTCATGAACGAAGTGGAACCCATGAGCAGGGGGCCGTAGACGATGTACGAATGTCCCGTAACCCAGCCCGGGTCCGCCGCGCACCACCAGCGGTCCATATCCGTGAGGTCGAACACATACTTGAGTGTGCTGTAAACGCCCACCATGTACCCGCCGTGGACGTGGACGATCGCCTTCGGCTTGCCCGTCGTGCCGGAAGTGTAAAGGATGTACAGCGGGTCTTCCGAGTCGAGTTGCTCCGTCTCGCATTTGCCGTTGGCAATCGGGAGCTTGATGAGGTCTTCATACCAGTAATCGCGGCCCGGCTCCATGCGGACCTCGTGCCCCGTGCGCTTCACGGCGATCACCGTTTCGACCGATGGGCAGCCTCGAAGCGCTTCGTTCGCAATCTGCTTCAGCTCGACGATCTTCCCGTTCATCCAGCCGCCGTCGGCGGTGATGACGATCTTCGACTCGCTATCGAGTATGCGCTCCTGCAGCGCGTCTACGCTGAATCCGCCGTACACGACCGAGTGTATCGCGCCGATCTTCGCGCATGCGAGCATCGCGATGGTGATCTCGGGAACCCGCGGCATGTAGATCGTCGCGCGATCGCCTTTCCCAAGGCCCATAGCCTTCAGGACGTTGGCGAACTGGTTCACCTCGCGGTTCAGCGCGAAATACGAGTACGTGCGAACGTCGCCGTTCTCGCCAACCCAGATGAGCGCGAGCTTGTTCTTCCGGGCCGACTTCACGTGCCGGTCGAGGCAGTTGTGGACGATGTTCACTTTGCCGCCGGTGTACCACTTGTAGAACGGCGGGTCGTCGTCGTCGAGGACTCTGTCCCACTTCCGAAACCACTCCAGCTCGCTGGCCTCCTCCTCCCAGAAGCCTTCGACGTCGCCGCTCGCCTTCTCGGCAACGGCCTCCCAGTCCTTGATTCGCGCCTGCTCGATCACGCCGTCCGAGGGGTGGTACACCTCGCCCTCGAGTCGTTTCTCAGCCATGGATGTGCCCCTCTCGTATTCGCCGTTCGCGTCGTGCTTGCCGGGGAGGTGACCGGGCGCTCAGTCAGCGCCCGGACAGAATCGTTCCGTTCCCCACGCACACGGGGTTCGCATGAACGGGGTCAGTATAGCACGCTCATCGCCGCATGTCAATTTATGAGGGCTCTCTCAGGTACGAGGGTCGACCAGTGTTCCCACGAACAGAATCGCTCCGGTGCCGCGATCACGTATAAAGAGCAGGAACGGGCGGTCCAGCTTCATGACGGGCGGCTCGTCCATGGGGTGAGCCGACGTGAGGCTTATCTCAATCGACGTCGCGGCGGCGGCTTCGGTGCCGGCCTCGTCCACCTGGAGGAACGTTTTGTGCGTGACGTTCTCGATGTAGGCCGCGCCCCGTGAGTCCGGGCCCAGCATCTCGGAGAAATCCGCGCGCCTCGGATCGAACGCCTCCGTCATGCCGAGCGCTGAAAGCTGGCGCTTCAGCCCGATGCTATGCTCCATGCGAAACCGCGGCACAAACAGTCGAACCTCGCGACGTGCGAGCTGCCTGCGCCACCGGTCGAACGCGGGAGCCGAGAGGCTGTCGTGCAGAGCGCGCAGCGGAGCATCGATCAACTCGTCCCCCGACGCCCGCCGCGGGAGAACGAGCACCATTTCGAGGTTCCCGCCGCGATATGGTAGCGCCGCCGCCTGGAATAGCTCCGTCTCGGCGTACGCGACGCGAGCGCGGCGATACATAAGCGGCACATCGAGGCTGGAGCCGTCCAGGAGGGTGAATGGCGCGTCCCGTGTCGCCGACTCGGCGAATGGTGACTCCCACAGCCCCTTGAAATACACCGCGTTCATGAGGAAGAGAAACGATCGGGGCGACACGCTCTCCACGATGCGCTCGATGCGGCCGCGAGTGTTGTCTCGCACCCATGCGTTCATGGTCGGAACGGTGTTCGCGTCGGCGAAGTCGAGCGTCGTGAGCCGGGCGTCGTAGTAGCGGCGATTGCGTTCAACGAAATTCGGCTGGAACCGCGCGCCCTGTCTCGCCCAGAGCGAGTTGGCGATGGCGAGATCGACTTCTGTGTCGGATGTGAGCGCGTCAGCGAGAACCCGATTGGATCGATTCATGTCGCCGAGCGCGATGTCGCCTACCCGCAGGCCCGCAAGCATCCCATCCAGCGTGCTTCCCGTTGCCCCATTCGCGGACATGGAGAGGGCGAGTTGCAGGCTCAGGGGCGATACGAGTCGGTTCCCTTGTGGCGGTCCGAGTTCGCGATACAGGTCGAACGCGAATCGATTCGTCGCGGCCACGTGATCGACGTCGGGCTGCGGAGACACGTCGCGGGCGGGCCGGAACGTCATCGTGACCGACGAATCGCGTGCGACTGCCGTGTCGGGTGCGGCGGTCGGGGCGATCCCCGCCTCGTCGCGGTGTCCCGCGCCGCACGAGCAGAGCACGATGAACGCCGCCATAGCGATTACCAGTCTACCGAGCATGAACCCTCCTGGCCGGTACGCCACCACGGGCGTACACACGTCCGCCCGATGCGTACCGAAGTATACGCCGGGGTGGGCGATGGGATTCCGAACGTTGGTGGGGACATGTGCGTCGTTGTGTACGCAGCCGGGCTCGCCGGAGCACGACGGCAAGCTGCGTTCAGGTCGGGTTCTCAGGTGGAATACACGATCACCGCGACAAGAAGTGCGATTCCGATGGGCAGCCATATCAGATCGGATAGTCGGCGGGTCATGGCGCTACACCCCTCAAGATCATGTCCGGCAGCGATTCCTTCGACGTTGCTGGTGTCGCAACGTCGGTTCCTGCATCTAAGATGCAACGTTGGTGCCGTTTGTCCAGCAGGAACGTCGCGCCGCCACCACACTGCCAACTAAGCCCATTAGACGCGCGGCGTTAGGATGGTCTTCAGATGATCTGGTCTGGTGTCGGAGGCGTACGTGTCCGTACACCGAGTGGCGTCGGGGTAGCGAAGTTGATACGGAAACGAGACTCAGGGAGTGCCGAAATCCCGAATTGCGCCGACGATCTCCGGGAAACTCCGGCGCCACATCCCCGGCGGAACGTTCTCGCTGATCTGTATCTGAAGCCGACCGGAATGCCCCGCCTGCTCCAGGATCAGCTCGGCGCGTTCGCGTATCACCGGGGCCTCGGCGATATGCACCGACGACGGGAAGTTCAGCCAGAGGCGTTTCTCCGGCCAGAGGCGGACCGCATCGGCGACAGAGGTGTCGTTGTCAGGCTCAGGCGAGAACGAGTCGAGCCCCAGGATGTCTGACGCCGCGATGTCATCGACAAGCGGCATCAGGTCCCCATCCATGTGGACGAACACCGGAACCTCGTACTCGGCCATCATGTCGGCGAACTCGTCGTATAGCGGCACGCACCACTCACGGAAGTATATCGGGCCGATAGCCGGCGCGGTGATGTTGTCCGGGATATTCACCATGGGAAACGAGAGGCGTTCGTGCGCGCGGCGGACGACTCGAAAGATCTGGCGCTCGATGTCCGCCAGCAGCGTCATGCACTCCTCGACGAGGTCGGGCCAGTCGGCCATGGCGCACACGAGGTGTTCCAGCGATGTCCACTGTATCCAGAGCTGCTGGTACGGTGTCCGCTCGACGCTGACCATCGGAAAGCCGTCGTCGCCGCACTCTGCGTCGGCGCGAACGTATTGCTCCAGGTCCTCGGTCACCACCGCGTCACGCAGGTAGGCGTTGAAGACTTCCCAGTCTGCGCGCTTCCTGATGAAGTAATTGCTCCGGGTGCCTGTGCCGTAGGTTGGCTCGAAGTGCTTCTGTTCCGTCAGCGTGCCGGCGGGAGTGTGCAGCACGGTGCGCTCGCCGGGACGGCCGTCGATTTCCGCGCTCTCGCTTTCGGTACGGCAGTTCGGGTGCTCCACGCCATGGACGCGGGTCCATCGGACGACGCCCATGTTCTCCCGGCCGATGACGCTCCAGATCTCCTCATCCGGCGCGGCGAGACCGGGGTACTGGACGAACGGCACGCGGTCGTGCTCTTCTCCGCGCAGCATGGCGAGCATACGTTCGCGCATGGTCATGGGAGTTCCTCGGACGAGATCTCAGCGGGCCGGACGTATCGGCGGCCGGTCAGTGGATCTCCTGCCAGTTGTCGCCGACGCCGATATCCACCTTCACGGGAACGTCGAGTTCAAGCGCTCCGGCCATCTCCTCCCGCACGAGATCGCTCAGCGCATCCGACTCCTCGGGAGGCGCCTCGAGAACCAGCTCATCGTGGACCTGCAGGAGCATCTGTCCGGCCATGCCCTCGGCGGCCATGCGCCGGTCGATGTTGATCATCGCCAGCTTGATCATGTCCGCCGCGCTGCCCTGTATCGGCATGTTGATCGCCGTGCGCTCGCCAAACATCCGGCGATTGCGGTCGCGCATAGCCATTTCGGGGATAGCTCGTCGCCTGCCGAGCATCGTCGACACGTAGCCCTGCTCTTTCGCCTGCGCGATCACACGATCTCGATAGGCAGCGACGCCGGGATACATCTCGAAGTAGCTCTCGATGAACCGTCGCGCCTCCGCCTGCGAGATGCCGAGCTGCTGTGACAAGCCGAACGGAGTCTGCCCGTAGATCACGCCGAAATTGATCGTCTTCGCCTGCCGACGCAGATCGGGAGTGATGAACGGGGGCTCGAGGTCGAACACCAGGGACGCCGTCGTCGTGTGTATATCCGCGTCGTTCCGGAATGCGTCGATGAGCGTTTCGTCGCCGGACACGTGCGCGAGAACGCGCAGCTCGATCTGCGAGTAGTCCGCGGAGATGAGCTTCCAACCCTCCCGCGGCACGAACGCCGCGCGAATCTTGCCGCCCTGTTCGGTGCGGATCGGGATGTTCTGCATGTTTGGATCGGCGGACGAAAGCCGGCCGGTGGAGGCCACCGTCTGGTGAAACGACGTGTGGACCCGCCCGGTCTCTGGGTTCACCAGCGCCGGGAGCGTGTCGATATACGTGCTGACGAGCTTCGTGAGGTGGCGGTAGTCGAGAACAAGCTTCGGCAGCGGATGGTTGGTCATGAGGCTCAGCGACTGCAACGTGTCCATATCCGTCGAGTAGCCGGTCTTCGTCTTGCGCTGGGTCGGTAGGCCTAACCGCTCAAACAGGATCGTGCCAAGCTGTTGCGTGGAGTTTATATTGAACCCCTCGCCGGCGACCTCGAAGATCTCGTCTTCGAGCCGGTCGATCTCCCGCCCCATCTCCTCCGAGAGGCCGTGCAGCATGTCGGAGTCGATGCGTATGCCCGCTCGCTCCACTCGGATCAGGACCCTCATCAGCGGGATTTCCACATCCTGGAACAGGCGTTCCAGATCGTCCTCAACCAGCTTGGGTCGGAATTGCTCCGCCAGCAGCCATGTGACGAGCGCATCCTCGCCGGAATACTCCGTCGCCCGGTCCACCGGGACGTTCGAGAACGTGCCCTGGCTCTTCCCCGTTCCGATGAGATCGCTGATGGGAATCATCGTGTGCCCGAGATGCTGCTGCGCGAGGGTGTCGAGGTTGTGCCGGGCGCCCGGGTCGATGAGGTAGCTGGCGATCATCGTGTCGAAGAGCGGCCCCGCGATGGGCATCCCGGCCCGTTCCAGAACGACAATATCGTACTTGAAATTCTGCGCGATCTTCTCTATCGATTCGTCGATCAGTATCGGGCAGAGGTGCTCTCTCACGATGTCGATCGGCACGTTCTCCGGGCTGGGCTCGTCATCGCCGCTCGCTACCAACGTGCTGTGAGAGATCGGGATGTAGTACCCGGTCGCGCCATCCACGGCCAGAGATATGCCGACGAGGTCGCTGCCCATGGAATCCAGCGCCGACGTCTCGGTGTCGACGGCGACGCGGCCGACCTCGCGGATGTGGGCGGTGAGTTCCGGCAACGTGGCGGGGGTCACCATGATGTACGTGGCGTCGGCGACTCCCTCACCGGTTTCGCCCTCCGGCGCAAGCTCCTCGAGGAACTGGAAGAACTCAAGTTCGATGAAGAGCGGCCGCATCAGCTCTGCGTCGGGGCCGGTCCACGCGAATGATTCCAGGTCGAGTTCCACAGGCGCGTCCAGCGCTATCGTGGCAAGTTCCTTCGACAGTCGCGCCTGGTCGGCGAACTCCTGCAGGTTGGCGCTGACCGCCTTCGCTTTGATCGTCGGAGCGGCGTGCAGCACGGCCTCCATCGAACCGTACTCGCCGATGAGCTGCGAGGCGGTCTTCGGACCGACCTTAGGCACGCCGGGGATGTTGTCGGATGTGTCGCCCATGAGGCCGAGCAGGTCGATGATGCGATCCGGCGGCACGCTCCACTTCTCGACGACCTCCGGCTCGCGAATCGTCTCCCAACTGTCGCGCAGCTTGCCGGGCGTCAGCATAGACACATGGTCGTTCACGAGCTGCATCAGGTCCTTGTCGCCGCTGACGACTACGACATCGAGCCCCGCTTCGACGCCTTGCACAGAGAGTGCGCCGATGATGTCGTCCGCCTCGTAACCGTCCACGCGGAGATTCGGCAGATTGAGCGCCGCCACGACCTCGTCGACTCGTCCGAGCTGCCCGACGAGGTCCTCGGGCATCTTCTCGCGGGTGGCCTTGTACTCCGCGTACCGCTCGTGGCGGAAGGTCGGCTTCTCGGTATCGAACACAGCGGCGATGTAGTCGGGCCTCTCATCGCGCAGAATCTTCATGAGAGCGCCGGTGAATCCGAATGGTGCGCTTGTCTGCTCTCCGCGTTTCGTCATGAGAGGATTGCGCACGAACGCGAAGAACGCGCGGTAGACCATCGCCGTCGCGTCGAGGAGGTAGAGGCGTTTGCGGTCGGACATAGTCTCTCTCGCGGAATCGGGGCTACGGCGCTCGTGTCGAAGTTCCGGCGGCGCTCGTTCCGCGTCGCCGGAGCATGCAAGATGATACCGCGTCCGCGTGCCGGTGGTCAACGATGGAGGGGAGGGGAGGGTCGTAGTACCCGGAGCGACGGCGAGCGATCGCGGGTGGAGGGACGATGATGGCGTGGGCGCAGGTCCCAGATCGGAGAGCGGACGTTCCCGTCCGCGTGTGCCTCGACAGCCGGTAGGGCCGACCATCTGTCGGGCCGCGGGACAGGATAGTCCCGCCCACCGCCGAAGGTACGCCGCGCACCGCAGGCGGATAGCGATCCACGGGAATCCGATTTCGGAGAGCGGACATTCGTGTCCGCGACCCGAAGACGTTGTGCAGAACTTCCTACCCGCGCAAGTCGCGCTTCCGCAGCCGGATCGACTTGGGCGTGACCTCGACAAGTTCGTCTTCTTTGATGAAACCAATCGCTCGTTCGAGCGTCATAGGCAGAACCGGCGTCAGCACTACCGCTTCGTCCGCGCCGGAGGCACGCATATTGGTGAGTTTCTTCAGCTTGCACGGGTTCACGCGGAGGTCGTTGTCGCGGTTGTGTTCGCCGACGATCATCCCTGCGTACACCGGGTCGTTCGGCGTGACGAACAGCGTCCCGCGCGGTTCCAGATTGTAGAGCGCGTACGCCACCGCGTCGCCCTGATTCCCGGAAACAAGCGAGCCGGTCAGACGCGTCGGCACGTCGCCGCGATACTCCTCGTAGCCCTGCAGGTAGGAGTTCATGATCCCCGTGCCCTTGGTATCCGTGAGGAACTCGGGCCGGTAGCCGATGAGTGACCGCGCCGGTACGCTGAACTCAAGCCGCGCGCGACCGGTGCCGTGGTTGACGAGGTTGATCATGCGTCCCCGGCGTCGCGAGAGCTTGTCGGAGACCACGCCGATGAAGCCCTCGTCGCAGTCGACGAACAGGTGCTCGATGGGTTCAAGCATCTTGCCGCCTTCCTCGCGCATGATGACTCGCGGGCGCCCTACGGCGACTTCATACCCCTCCCGCCGCATCGTTTCGACGAGGATGGCCATCTGGAATTCCCCGCGACCCTTCACGACGAACCCGTCGCCGTTCGCGCCATCCTCCAGGCGAATCGCCACGTTGCGCAGCGTCTCACGCTGGAGGCGCTCGCGGATCTTCGCCGACTGGACGTGGGGGCCCTCTTGCCCGGAGAAGGGCGAGGTGTTCGCCATGAACGTCATGCTCACCGTCGGTTCGTCGACGACAACGCGGCGCAACGCCTTTGGGCTCTCGGCAGTGGTGATCGTGTCGCCGATATGCACGTCCTCGATGCCCGAGAGCAACGCAATATCCCCCGGCTCCACGGTCGCCACCTTCGTGAGCTTCAGCCCGTCGTACACCTGCAGGTTCGTCACCCGGAGCGGCACCGCCTCTCCCGCCTCGTTGATGCAGACGAGTTCATCGGCGTTTCGCGCGCTGCCGTGAGCGATCCGACCGATGGCGAGGCGCCCAACGTAATCCGAGTAGTCCAGGTCGGCGATGAGCATCTGGAGCGGCTCGGCCGTATCGTGCGACGGAGGCGGCACCTCGTCGATGATCGCGTCGAACAGCGGATCGAGGTTGGCTCTCTCGTCGTCGAGATTCTGCATGACGTGTCCATCCCGGCCAACGGCGAAGAGCACGGGGAACTCAATCTGCTCCTCCGTTGCGTCGAGATCGAGGAACAGGTCGTATACCTCGTTGAGCACGTCGGCGGCGCGGGCATCCTTGCGGTCGATCTTGTTGATCACGAGGATGATCCGGAGCTTGAGTTCGAGAGCCTTCTTCAGCACAAAACGCGTCTGGGGTAGCGGCCCCTCGGAGGCGTCTACAAGCAGAATAGCGCCGTCGACCATCATGAGCGCTCGCTCGACTTCTCCGCCGAAGTCGGCGTGTCCCGGCGTATCGAGGATGTTGATCTTCGTACCCGCGCGCAGAACGGAGCAGTTCTTCGCCGATATCGTGATCCCGCGCTCTCGTTCGAGATCCATGCTGTCCATGACTCGGTCGTCCACCGCCTGATTCTCGCGGAAGGTGCCGCTCTGTTTGAGCATGTGATCCACAAGCGTCGTTTTGCCGTGGTCCACGTGGGCGATGATGGCGATATTGCGGATGCGCTCGTTCTGAGTCAGAGTCTTCACGATGGTCCCGTCTGCCGATAGGCGATGCAAAACGCGGAGGAAACATGTAAATATACTGATTCGAGCGGCGGAAAGACACATTCGGACGACAGGCGCGATGCGTGGACGGCGCGTCCGGGAACCTCCGACAGTACGGAAGGTGTTCCAAGGCGGCCTCGCCACTACAGTGGTGGACCGCAGTGGCTGCTCCCCGTATGGCAGCATCGACGCGCTCGGCCCGTGAGCCGCCAAGCGCGTCCGCGGCGGTCAGTATCCTCCGCGCCATGGGTTCTTCAACTACAGGTGCTCCGCCCCCTTGCGGGACGGACTCGTTGCTATTAGGTGCTATGATAATCGTTATAGTCATGAATGCTTCTCGCGAGGAGGACACGCAATGGCGGGAGCGACAGCGCAGATCATCGAACACAACGCCGGATACGCGGAGCGATTCGACAAGGGTAGCCAGCACGTACCGCCGGCCCGCGAAGTGGCGATCCTCACGTGTATGGATGCGCGAATCATGCCGCAGGAAGTGTTCGGTATCGACTTCGGAGACGCCCATGTGATCCGGAATGCAGGAGGGCGCGCCACGGATGACGCGATCCGCTCCTTCATCATCTCCCACGAGCTGCTGGGGACGAAGGAATTCCTGGTGGTGCATCACACCGACTGCGGAATGCTCTCATTCACCGACGAGCAGCTCCAACAGCGGCTCGGGGAGAAGTACGGCACGGATGCGGGCGACGTGCATTTCCACACGTTCACCGACCTGGAGCAGAGCGTTCGCGACGATGTGGCCGCGGTCCGCGCGGTTCGATTCCTCCCGGAGGATCTTCCGGTGAGAGGCTTCGTGTTCGACGTGAAGACGGGGCGATTGAGCGAGGTCTCGTAGTAGGGGATGATCACGGCGACCGGACAGTGGAATCCGGTCGCCGTGTGCAATATCGGCGCGTCTCAGCCGAGGTCGCAATACTGCGGCTGGCCGGGGTGTTTCCAGTCTTCGAGGAGCCACAGACCGTCGCTGTCGTGCTCGGTGATGTAGACCGAGCGGTTCTCCGGTCCGCCGAAGTGCACGTTGCTGGGCTTCTCGAACGGCGTCTCGATCCGCTCGACGAGGCTGCCGTCGGGACCGAGAACGTCGATCGAGCTTCCGCCCCAATGAGCGACCAGCAGGTTCCCCGCAGTATCGAAGTCCATGCCGTCCGGCCCCAGGCCGCCCTCCGGGAGCTTCGCCCAGAGACGCTTGTTCGCTCCCACTCCGGGCTCTACGATGTCATACGCCCACAGCGATTTCGTCATCGTCTCAGCGACGATCAGCAGTGCGTTGTCGCCACGGACGGCGATGCCGTTGCAGAACTGATACCCGTCGTCGAGCATCACTGCCTCGCTGTTCGCCAGCCGACAGTACACCTCGCCGACGGGGGCGTCCGCGCTCGAACCACCCGGCGCGGTGACGTAGAGGTTGCCCTGTGTGTCGAACGCGCAGTCGTTGCACCCACGCATCGGAGCGCCGTTGAACTCAACGATCTCGTCGCGGACTACCCCGTCCGAGCTGACTGAAAGCAGGCCGCGCCCCATATCGGCGCACCAGATGCGGTCATCCGGATCGCACTGGAGCCCGGCTGGGATTCCGCCAGTGTTCGCGAATTCCGTCACGGTGCCATCCGCGGTCACATGGACGAGCACGCTGTCGTTCGGCGCGACCATGTAGAACTCGCGCTTCGTGTTGAGAACGGGACCTTCGGCGCCGGGAATACCCTTGGCGATGTTCTTGATGTCATACATGGCGAATCCTCATGGAAAGGTCATCTGGTCGGACGGGACAGTGAAGTTAGTGCGGCGTGACGGGCGGGGAAAGCATCACTGATTCCGCGTCTAGAGGCGCGCTCCCGCGTCCGCGCCGTCATCGGCGGACATCACCCACCCGCGAGCGTCCTGGCTTTCGCGGACAACGCCTCGACGATGGCCGCCGCCCACTCGTCGCCCTGAGCGCGCGAGCTTTCGAGCGCATCGGCGCCGCAGCCAACGAATTCGTCGGCGTTTCTGAGCGATTCCAGATCGACGCTGCTCTCATCGACGGACATCATCAGAGAGGTCTCCCACTTGCCGCCGTGATCGCCGTGGCCCGGATCCCCGGCGTCGGCAAGCATGTCGCCTTCGTGACCCGCCCACGTCCGCATCTTGAGGTGGCGCTGGATGAGATGCTCGACGAAACGCCCGTAGTGCGTCAGCGGGTAGTGGCCGTTGAACATGATCATCGCCTGGAATTCCAGCGCCCGCACCTGGCAGGCGATCTTCCAGAGCAGCCCGAGGTAGTCCTGTGCCTGCTGGAAGATTCCGCCCGAGCCCGTGTACCCTCGCGCGAAGTTCTCGTGCGGCAGCTCCATGCGGTCGCGAATCGCCTCGCCCGACCCCTCGTTGATCTCCATGAGGTGCGATTCGCGGTGCTCTCCGTACCACACCACGGGGAAGACCAGTCCGCCGACACTCCGCGCCGCGCGTACGCACAGCTCGTGCGCCTTGAGCCCGTCCAGACCGACGGGATTCTGCGGGCCGTGCCACTCAAGCGTCCCGAGCGGCACGTACGCCACCGGGAAGGCGGCTCTGCGTTCCACGATGCTGGCGGGTCGTAGATACTCGTACCGAACCTCGATCTCAGACATGCCGATTCCCTCAGTGTGGCGATGGAGCCTGTGTCGTGCGATACGCTACCGAGTTCGCCAGTCTGGACCAAACCAGGCGGCGGTTGGTTCGTGCCGAGGGTGTCCGATCTTCAAGCGCTGAACCTCGTCCAGACGAGCAATCGAGAAGGAGTGGGCCATGTCGCTATGCGTTCGACCGGGCCAGGTGTCGAAGACGCCCGGGCTGCAGCAGGAACACGAGGGTGGGCTCAACACCATCGGGCTGATGGATGAAAACTTGCTCGCAGCCGGCGGTCTCGCCGATGTCGTGGCTCGAACCGGCGCCCAGAATGCGGGCTTCGGCGGAACTCGTCGCATGACCATGATCCGTCAGCACTACGAGCCGGGCGGGAAACACTACCCGCACGAGCACGCGGAGGGCGAACAGGCATACTACCTCGAGAGCGGCCGGGCGAGGGTCCGTGTGGGCGAGGATACCTTCGACGTGGGCGCCGGCGACGTCGTGTACATACCGCCTCGAACGGATCATGAGTTCGAGAACATCGGCGACGAGGTCTGCGTGAACATTCTCATCAGCGTCGGACTTGGCGAGGCGGACCGGAAGTAACGGAGCGTCCCGATTCGCGCGTCGGGACTTCTCATCATGAGGGTGGCGACCATGGAATCGTATTGCGTTCGGCCGAGCGATATCACGCCGAGGCCCGGAGGCAAATCCCCGGACGGGACGGGTCTGCACACCGAGGGCCTGCTTGACGAGTTCCTGCTGGGCCGCCGCGGCGAGAAGTCGGGGTTTGGCTCCGCGAAACGCCTGAAGATCGTTCGGCAGACCTATGAGCCGGGCGGGTGGCATAATACCCACTCGCACGACATGACGGAGCAGGCATACTACGTTGCGGCAGGCGAGGCACGTGTCACGATTGGCGACGAAACTTTCGACGTTGGGGCGGGTACGCTGCTCTATCTGCCGGCGCGCATGGAGCACTCGATGCTGAATATCGGGGACGGGCCTTTGGTGAATCTGCTCATATGCGCCGAGTTGGAAGAAGACGATGTGGACGAAGCGTCCACTGGTGACGGGAGGTAGCACATGGCACGCTGGGTGAATGTCGACGACATACCTCAGACGAATGTCCGCGCGAGTACGACTACCGGGCTACGGGCGACGTGGATCGTGGACTGGAACGCCGGGTTCGCGCCTATCGAGAACGCGGAGCGCACGCGCATCACGCTGCAGGAGTATGCACAAGGCGGTAGCCACGCGTCGCACCAGCACGAGACGCTGGAGCAGGTGTACATCATGGTGTCCGGTACGGGTCGGATGACCCTCGGCGATGAGGAGTTCGACGCCACCCCCGGCATGATGATCCACGTGCCGCCCAACGTAGACCATCGCATCGTCAACATCGGCGAGGGCGAGCTCGTCCACTATCTCATCAACATCAATCTCGTAGACGAAAAGCCGCCGTCGGACCCGAGTGCGTAGGCACTCTCGGCGCTGGATACAGGTCAGGGAGAGGCGAGATGGCAAGCGAACGTCCGAACGTTCTCATCATCACCGGCGATGAATGGCGCGCCGACGCACTGGGCTGCGCGGGTAACCCCATCGTGCAGACGCCGAACATCGATGCTCTTGCCGCTCGCGGAGTGCGATTCGAGAATGCGTACGCTCCCGCGCCCATGTGTGTGCCGTCGCGGGTGTCGATGCTGACGGGGCAGGTGGCGCGCGCTCACGGATGCGCGAGCAACGGCAGCACCCCCACAGACAATCGGACGTTCGCCGAACTCCTGCGGGAATCGGGCTACCGTACCGGAGCGTTTGGCAAGATGCACTTCGTGCCGATCTACCTCGATCTCGGGTTCGACGACATGCAGGTCGCCGAGCAGCACGGCGCCGGATGGTGCATCGACGACTACCATCGGTGGCTTTGTGATGAACACGGCCTCGTGGATTGGATCGATCTGTGGGATCAGGCCGCCGGTTTCCGCGACGCAGCGCCGGAGTGGTTCCACAAAACGTACGGAGCGCTGAAATCCCCGATACCCGAGGAAGCCTACCACACGACGTGGATCACCGACAGGTTCACCGACTGGATAGCGGAGGAGAGCGGCGACGATCCATTCCTGGCGTGGGTATCCTACATCAAGCCGCACCATCCGTTCGATCCGCCCGGGCGTTACGCGGAGATGTACGATCCCGCGGATATGCCGCTGCCTCCGGAGGACGATCTTGCCACCAAGCCGCTCGTAGCGGGATTCGATCCATGTCGCGGGCACTACGACATCTCAGGCTGGACGCCGGACGACATCCGGCGCATGACGGCGCTCTACTACGGCACCATCACCATGATCGACGACAACGTCGGCCGGATCATGGAGGCGCTTGATGGGTCGGGACAGCTCGACAACACCGTTGTCGTGTTCACATCCGACCATGGCGATTTCCTCGGACACCGGGGATTCATCACAAAGACGCCGTTCGTGCTGTACGAGGACACCATCCGCGTGCCGTTCATCGTCGCGGACCCCCGCGAATCGGCAAATGGTCGGACCGTCGACGCGTTCGCCAACCTTCTCGACGTATTCCCGACAGTGGCGAACATGGCCGGTATCAGCCACAGCCACCGGGTCCACGGGAGAGATCTCACGCCGGTGCTCACCGGTGAGCGTGACGCTGTCACCGATATGGCCGTCTCGGAGACGGATGGGCAGATCTCCGTCCGAGTTGGTCCGTGGAAGCTGATCGAGGTGCGCTCGGGTGTGTGCGAACTCTACAACCTCGACGACGACCCGCACGAACATCGGAACCGCTATCCGGGCATGGAAGAGAGCGACGTTGTCGCGCAACTGCGCCACGCCGCGATGCGGTACATGCTGAACTCGGGCTGGGATCGTTTCCAGGCTGGGCTCGGGGGCATCGAGACGTTGATCACGGATGAGGCGGCGCAGCTTGGTCGCGAGCCACTCGATGTCGACTTCCACGGGTGGCGCGATGCCTGGCCAGCGTCATTCACTCCGGTGGAGTGAATGACGGACGCGGCATCCATTCGATGTCGCCGCACCCGTCCCGGGCATTCGCCTGACGTGCCAGTGCGAACAGCAGGTCAGACAGGCGGTTGAGATACGCAAGCGCCGTGGCTGAGACGGGCGCTGCCCCCGCCAGTTGGACCACCCGCCGCTCAGCGCGGCGGCACACGGTGCGGGCGACGTGCAGTTGCGCCGCCAGCGGAGTTCCACCCGGGAGCACGAACGCCCGTAGCTCTGGCGCCTCAGCCGTCGCGTCGTCGATGGCGGCTTCGAGATCGGAGATGTCCTCCGGCGTGATCTTGTCGCCCGGCGCGCCCGTATTGGCCAGTTCCCCGCCCAGTTCGAACAGCAGCTCCTGCGCACTCGACAGGAGCGCGGCGATCTCGGTGCTCGGGGTCAATGCTCGTGCGACGCCGACCTGAGCGTTGAGTTCGTCCAGCGCGCCATACGCCTCGACACGCGCGTCGGATTTCCGCACGGTCGAGCCGCCGAACAGCCTCGTCTCCCCTTTGTCGCCCTGACGGGTGTATATGCGTGCCACGAATAGCCCCCTCCGTCTGGTATACCTACGCCGGTGCCACCTGAGTTAGCTGCTCTTCCGTGAGCGGCTGTATCGCGTCTGCGAACCTCGTGCCGTCTACCCGGTCGGGGTGGAGCACGGAAGCGAGCAGTTCGAGACTGTCGATGATTGTGGGCGTGGCGCGGTGGAAGTAGCGTTCGCCATCGAGCAGGAAGACCCGCCCATCTCGCACCGCCGGAAGGTCGCTCCACTCGGCGCGTTTGCTAAGAAGCGGGAGTTCGCCGGCGGCGGCTTCGGTGTCGAAACCGGTGATGGCCAGCAGGAGCACGTCCGGCTGCGCGTCGACGATGTCGTGCCACGGCGTCTGTACCGCTGGAGCCTGGCGAGTTCCCAGTACGGGGAGCCCGCCCGCGGCTTCGATAAGTTCCGGCAGCCACATGCCACCGGCGACCGGTGGGTCGACCCACTCCAACAACACGACGCGAGGCCGCTGGATACCCCCGCCCGTTACCGACCGCATGACGGCCATCATCCGGTGTCGGAGATCGGTGATGAGTTGCTCCGCTTCCGGGGCGTGCCCGACCGTTTGTCCGATTCTGCGGATATCCGCCAGCACCTCGCCGAGGCTGTGCGGCTGGACCGTCACGACGCGCGTCGCCGGGTCGAGTTCGGTGAGCACGTTCCCTTCGGCGGGTGACTCGTCGCCGTCGGGAGCACACATGTCGCAGGTGCCCTGCATGAATACCAGGTCGGGCCGGGCCGCCGTGAGGGCTTCCTGGTCGATGGCCAGAATTCCCTCCTGCGCTGCGTGGCCGAGCATCCGCGAGAAGATCGCCACCTCTTTCGGGCTGTAGTTCGTGTCGCCGAACGGGTCGAGTGTTACCGCCGGGACATCCATCGCGCTGGTGGCGGGGCACCGATGCGTGACGGCGACGAGTTCATCTTCCGCGCCGAGCGACGTGAGTGTCTCCGTTACGCTGGGCGTGAGCGAGGCGATGCGCATCTTCGTTCCGTTGCAGAGGGGGTGTTGATGCCGCGCCATCAGTCGACGGGGCATAGGTTGCGGGGCATATCGTTCAGGGCTCGCGCCTAGAGCATGAGGGACAGTCCGACAAGGACCGCGCCGTAGTTCTCACTTTCGATGTGCTTGTAGGTGTAGCTGCCGTCGAGGCTCAGCCGCGTGCCTGTGAACATCTCCCATGAGAGCCCGACGCCCCCCTAGGAATCCGAATCCCCAGTCGCTCTCGGTTGTCTCAGTGTCTACACCGGGACGGTCGTCCTCCTGCACGAACCGCGCAAGGCCGCCGTCGACGCGTATGTAGAGCCCCCTCCCGACACGGGATCCGAGATAGCGGCGCACGCTCGGGCCGATGAGAAGCTGATTCATCTGCACTGTCGATGTCTCCTCCGGGATCATCGCGAACCCATTCGCGTCGGTCCTGGCGAACTCATGCCTGTCGCCAACGATGTTGAGCGCGAGGCCTGCCACCGTGTGTTGGTTCGTCGGCGAGTACAGACCGATATCGACGAAATACTTCGATCGAACGTAGTCGAACTTCTCGGCAAGTTCATCGACAAGCGCCTGACGTCCATCCGGGTAACTGAGATCAGCGCCGCCAACGCCGAAGCTGAAGTACCACGATTCGAGACCCGACGTTGGGTCCTGGTCGCGGACGGAACGCCATCGCTTGCCTTTTGCCGCGCTTGCGTCCACCGCCATCGCGAGCGAGACGACCATGCACAGCAGTATGATTTTCCGCATCGAATTTCTCCTGCCTCGGAATTGCGGGACCGCAGTGTACATCACGTGGCCCTGACATGAATTGTACGCGTCGGCCAGCGGCGCGGCAAGCGAAATGCGCGATCTGGCTCCCACTTGACAGCATCCGGGAAGTCGCCGATATTGGTTTCGACTTCAGATGTTCAGGTGCCGACGCACGGGACACAGAGCGTGCTCCCCGCGTCGGAGAATAGGGAAACCGGTTAGAATCCGGTACGGCCCCGCCACTGTGAGCGACACTGTGGTGGCCGCTGCTCGAAGCCACTGGGAAATGGATCCCGGGAAGGCCGGCGGCCGCTGTCGCGAGTCAGGAGACCTGCCTGAGCACGTGAACCCATCTGCGACACCTGCGCGGGCAGGGGTGGCTGGAATGCTCTGCATGTTCCATTCCCCGTACCGATGTAGATGCTCGCGATCTCCTTAGGAGACGCGGAGTGTCGGCGTACGCGTTCCTTGCATTGCTCCTACTGACATCGGCGCGGCTCGCGGTCGGCGCGGACGTGAACGGCGACGTCGTCTCCCGGGACGGCGATCCCGTCAGCGGCGCGGGCGTGCGAGTTCCCGCACTACGTGTCGGCGCGATCACCGACACGGTTGGCCGCTTCAGCCTCGACGGCCTCCGGCGAGGCAGGTACACTCTGATCGCCACCGCGATGGGGTTCCGCCCGGACACCGTGACAGTCGCGGCGCCGGGAGAGGCCGTCCGCATCGTCCTGATAGCCAACCCGCTTGTTCTCCCCTCCATCACCGTCTCCGGAGTGCGCCCGGTGGGCCCCGACCGCACCAGCGCATTCGCCGACGTCATCCGCACGATTGACGTGCCCAGCCCCACCGCCGATCTGCCGGAGATGCTCGACAACGTCGTCGGTGTCCGCGTGCGGGAAACGGGCGGTCACGGGAGCCACAGCACGCTATCGATTCGCGGCTCGTCGTCGGAGCAGGTGCGCGTGTACCTCGACGGGATACCGCTGAACCAGGCCCTCGGAGGAGGCGTGAACCTCGCGCTGATTCCTGCGTCCGCGGTTGAGGACGTCGAGGTATACCGCGGAGTGATTCCGCCGCAGTTTGGCGGATCGGGCGCCGCCGGGGTCGTGAACATGCAGACTCACCCCGCGTCGGATACCGCTCGGTGGCGCACCTCGTATTCCTTCGGCAGTTGGAACACGCAGACGCTCTCGGCGTGGCTGAGCGGCCCGCTTGGCGCGCTCGGAGGGATGCTGGCTGCGGACTACTCGTATAGCGACAACGACTTCGAGTACCTGGACGACAACGGTACGTCCTACAACCTCGACGATGACGCGTGGGCTCGACGCCGCAACAACCAGTACCGTTCCGCGACGCTTCTTGGCCGTCTCTCGTCACCATCGGGGCGCGTCATCAGGTGGGATGCCGGATACTCGTTCGTGTATGCCGACGATCATCTGCCCGGCAACAGCACGCTTCACGAGATACCGTCCAACACGGCGCTCAGAACCGACCAGCACCTTGTGCAGCTACGCGCCGCGGCGTCGCCCTCGCCGATGTTTGAGGGAGACGTTCAGGGCTGGTGGACGTTCCGGCGCGACCGCTTCGACGATCGAGAGGGCGTTGTTGGACTGGGCCGGCAGTTCAACGATGACACGACCACTTCCGTGGGCGCTCGGCTGTCGCTGGCTACACTGGCGGTGCCGTGGAACCGGCTGGGCCTCAATGCCACGGCGCAGCAGGAGCGAGTCCGCCCGAACGATATTCTCATCGAAGACCCGTCGGTGCGGGCGGCGATCCTGGTACCGAGCGACCGCCGCCAGTTCGCTGTCCACACGTCGGACGAACTCACGTTCCCCTGGCTCGGCCTGACGCTCGACGGGCAACTCGGCGTCCATCACACGCGGAGCCGCGTAACCCATAACACCGCCCAGATTGGATACGACATCGTCCGCGACACGACCGCGCTCACCGAGTGGCCACGCGCGCTTGGCGCAGTCTGGCGGCCGAGCGGGTGGGTCGAAGTACGCGTGAACTGGGGCTGTTACGTTCGGATCCCGAATCTCTACGAGCTGTTCGGTGACCGCGGAGCGACGATCGGCAATAGCGATCTCCGCCCCGAAACCGGCACCAACCGCGATATCGGCGTGCGCCTGCGAGGCGATGTGCGCCGTGCCGGACTGAGCGACGCGGAGCTGGAGTTCGTCTACTTCGACAACCGCCTTCGGGACGCCATCGTGTTCTGGGAGGTCTACAACCGAATGCGGCCGTTCAACCTCGGTGGTGCGCACGTCCGTGGCGTCGAATTGAGCGCGCGGAGCCGCCTCCCGGGAGGGTTCGCCGCGTCTGGGAACGTGACGTGGCAGCGTCCGGAGAACACATCCACCGAGTCTCAGGGCATCTACCGTGGGGACGACCTCCCGCACCAGCCGCGCGTACAAGCCGACGTTCGCGTTGAGCGTGCGAGCGGGCGTACGACGGTGTTCTACGCATCGCACGCCCACAACGAATTCTATGCACAACCGCTCAACGCGCTGGCGGATCGGTACTCCGCCGCGTGGTTGCACGATCTCGGGCTGACACTGCGCATCGGGTCGAGATTCGAAATGACAGTCGAAGGCCGGAATCTGACAAATGTTCGCCAATATCACAGCCGCTACGTACCCCTGCCGGGGCGGTCGTGGTTCCTCACTGTGCAGGGACACTCCGGATGACGCGATTCCGTATTGCATCCTCCGAGGAGTAGCTACATGAAACGCATCAGCGCCAGCATCGCAGCTTCGCTCATCGCGTTGTCTTTCGCCGCGTGCGACAGCGACAGCGGAACCGGTCCCAACGGCGGCGGCGGCAACGCCTACGTGTATATGACCGATTACCAAAGCGCAGCGCTCGGCACATTCGCCGTTGGCGATTCCGCCGTGCATCTCCTGCCACTCACTTCTCTCCACACAGATGTCGCACTGCGCCCTCACGGCGACAGGATGTACGTCGTCGAGCGGTTCGAGAAGGACGGAATCATCGTTCTTGACGTCGAAACGCCGGACGTGCCGTTGACGAACTACAGTGTGAGGAATGGCACGAATCCGCAGGACATCGTCGTTGAGAGCGCGAGCCGCGCGTACGTGCTCCGGCTTGCCGCGCCGAACGTGCTGATCGTGAATCCGGCAACGGGAGACAGCGTCGGGACCATCGATCTCTCCTCGCTCGCTGATGCGGACGGACTTCCGGAGATGATTGACGGCCTTCTGTATGACGGTGACCTCTATGTGCTGCTGCAGCTCCTCGACGAGAACGCGTACTTCGCCCCGACCGGACCGGGTCTGGTAGCTGTGGTAGATCCCGCGGACGGTACGATCAAGCGGACCATCGCCCTGACGATCAAGAACCCGGAGCTCATGATCGAGGACGACGGCGCGCTCTACGTCGTAGGCGGCGGTTGGTTCGACAACCCGAGTGGTGGTGTGGACCGAATCGACGCTGGGGCATCGACGGCGACAAGGATCACTGAAGGCGCCGCGATGCGCGGCAGGCCGACGGCTGCGGCGTATGTGGACGACGCCAACACGATCTGGGTCGCTGTGATACAGACGTGGCCGGCTGGCGCCGTGTACGGTGTGGACGCCACGTCGGGCGCGATCGTCGACAGCCTCGGAAGCGTGGCCTCGCCAGCCTCGGTGGCGACCAATGGCGAGAATCTGCTGGTGACCGATACTCCGGGTCTGTACGTGTTCGACGCCGTGAGCGGCGACCTCGTGGCCGGCCCGATCGCGACGCCGCTGCCCGCGGACAAGGTCGTGTTCGCCGACGAGTGAGTTGTGTTCCCGCTGGTGGGGGAGTGGGCACGTCCCCCGCCGGCGAGGCGATTCTAACCGTTCGTAACAACGGCCTTGATCGTTCCGGGCTTCCGGGCCACCACGTCGGCGAACGCGCGGTCGGTGTCCGCCAGTTCGTAGGAATCCGTGACCATTCGCGCGACGTCGACCGTCCCACGCGCAATCATGGAAATCGCCGCGGGATAGGTGTTCGCGTATCGGAACACGCCCCGTATGTCGATTTCCTTGTCAATCGCCGCGAGCGTGTTGACCGGGACGATCGCCTCGGGCGTCAGGCCGACGAGCACGACGACCCCTCCCGCACGGACGATTTCCAGCCCCTGGAGCGTGGCGTCGACGGAGCCTGCGGTCTCCACGGCGATCTCCGGGCCGAGACCCTCGGTGAGATCGCGGATTTCGTCCGACACGCCCGGATCGCCGGCGTTGAACGCCTCTGTCGCGCCAAGCTCCTTCGCCACGGCGAGGCGCTCCTCCGAGAGATCGCTCACGTACACTGCGCCTGCGCCTGCCGCCTTGAACGCCTGCAACGTTGCGAGCCCGATCGGTCCGACGCCGGCGATGAACACCCGTTCGCCGATGGAGATGCCGGAGCGTTTGGCCGCCTGCATGCCGGTTGAGAGGGGTTCGCACATGGCCCCCTCGTCGAAAGACACGCTATCGGGAAGCGGAAACAGATAATCCGAGTCGTGCGCAAGGTACTGGACGAACGCGCCCGGCACGGGCGGAGTCGCGAGGAACACAACGTCGCGGCAGAGGTTGTAGCGCCCTTGTCGGCAGAATATGCAGTGCCGGCACGGGACGCCGGGCTCGATGGCCACGCGGTCGCCGGGCTTCACATTACCTGCATTCGCACCTACCTCAACTACGACGCCGGCGCACTCATGCCCGAGGATGTACGGCGTCTGCACGACGAAGTCGCCGATTCGGCCGTGCGCGTAGTAGTGGACATCGGATCCGCACACTCCGACCGAACGTATTTCGACGATTGCCTGTTGGCTGCCGCATGTCGGGTCGGGCACCTCCTCCACGGCGATGCGGCCGATGTCGGTCATCACTGCTGCTTTCATGGATACCTCTCTGTCGTGCCTGTCGGGTTGCGGTAGCGAGTTCAGCCCCAATGTAACCTGACGGGACCCGTGATACGATGCCCGCTCGAAGATGTTGGCGCCGCGAACATACGTTGACCGGTACGCCGCCGCCGGGATATATTAATAGGCCCGTCGAAGCTGGCCCACTGGCTTGTCTAGTCTGGCCCACTGGCTTGTCTAGTTTGGCCGGCAGGCCTGTCGAACCCGATACCGGGAACGCTTCGGCCTCCCGGCGCCAAAGGCCCACCCCGCACATGTCGAGCCTGGTGGGTCGTTCTGTGTCACGCTCGGTCGTGATACGCTTCGGTGAGACAACGAGTACACGGAGTGTCTGCACACATGCCCGAACCGAACGCGATGTCGCTCGAATCCCTCATCACATGCATCCCGCGTGAAATGCTCCTCCGCGCGAAACAGCTCGGGTTCAGCGACGTCCAACTCGCACGCCTCTGGAGGTGCGACGAATCGGACGTTCGTGCGCTTCGCGACCGCCTCGAGGTGAGTGTCACGTACAAGACCGTCGACACCTGCGCGGCGGAATTCGACGCCCACACGCCATACCACTACAGCACATACGAGCGCGAGTGCGAGGTCGTCCGGAGCGACCGCACGAAGATCATGATCCTGGGCGGCGGCCCGAACAGGATCGGACAGGGCATCGAGTTCGACTACTGTTGCTGCCACGCGTCCTTCGCGCTGCAGGAGGATGGGTTCGAGACGATCATGGTGAACTCGAACCCGGAGACGGTCTCGACCGACTACGACACGTCGGACAAACTGTATTTCGAGCCGTTGACGGTAGAGGACGTGCTGAATATCTGCGACAAGGAGCGTCCCGACGGTGTCATCGTGCAGTTCGGTGGGCAGACCCCGCTGAAGCTCGCCGCGTCGTTGGAGCGGGCGGGCGTGAAGGTCATCGGCACCTCACCGCATTCCATCGATATGGCCGAAGACCGCAAGCTCTTCGGTGCGCTCATCGATCGTCTCGGCATCCGACAGCCGGATAACGGGACCGCTACCAGCGCGGACGAGGCGGAGGCCGTGGCGGCGAAGATCGGGTATCCGGTCCTCGTCCGACCGTCATACGTCCTTGGCGGACGCGCCATGGCGATCGTCTACGATGCCGATCAGCTTATCCGCTACATGACGGAGGCCGTTTCCGCGTCAGCGGAACGGCCGGTCCTTGTAGATCGTTTCCTCGACGACGCAGTCGAGATCGACGTTGACGCGATATCCGACGGCGAGCGATGCGTCATCGGCGGCGTGATGCAGCACATCGAGCGCGCCGGCGTACACAGTGGAGACTCCGCGTGCGTGCTGCCTCCGTACAGCCTCACTCCGGAGATCATCGACCAGGTTTCAGCCCACACCCGGGATATGGCTCGCGCGCTGAGCGTCGTCGGACTCATGAACGTGCAGTATGCCGTTCAGGGCGGCGATGTCTACGTGCTCGAGGTGAACCCGCGTGCGTCGCGCACCGTACCATTCGTGAGTAAGGCCATCGGACGGCCGCTTGCCAAGATCGCCGCGAGGGTCATGGTCGGCAAGAGCCTCGCCGAGCAGGGCTTTACGGAGGAGATCGTCCCGTCATACTACTCCGTCAAGGAGGCGGTACTCCCGTTCCTGAAGTTCCCGGGAGCGGATATTCTGCTCAGCCCGGAGATGAAGTCCACCGGAGAGGTGATGGGCATCTCGGATACGGTAGGCGAGAGCTACGCGAAGTCGCAGATGGCCGCGAGCCTGAGTCTGCCTTCATCCGGGATGGTGTTCGTGAGCGCCAGCCCCGACGCTGAGAAGGAGGCGCTGGTCGGCTCGGCGCGGGCTCTCGCGGAGATGGGCTTTGAGCTTGTTGCGACGACGGGCACCCTCAGGGCGCTCACCGAGGCCGGTGTGGCAGCGGCTCATATCCCCAAGCTCGCCGAAGGCCGCCCGCACGTCATCGATCTCATGAAATCGGATCAAATCGCCCTCGTGATAAACGTGCCGTCGGGCAAGAGTTCCACGGAGGACGAGAGGAAGATTCGTCGCGAGACGATTCGCCGCGGCCTGCCCTACATGACAACCGCCGCCGCGGCAAGCGCGGCCGTCGAGGCCATCGCCGTGGTGCGCGAAAGCGAACTCTCGGTCCGTTCGCTGCAGGAATGGCACGCATGAACCAGGATACGGGCGGCGAGAGCCGGGCGTCAGTCGTAACGGGCCTGTGGGGATGGTTCATCCGTATGCGCTGGCGCAGATCGGCCCGGCGCATGTCCGAGCCGGAGATCGACGAGCTTCGGAAGCGGATCATCATCGTCGAGCGCCAGCTTGAGTCCATGCCTGTGTCGTCACGGGTGCGCTCAAGGCGCATGGAACTGCTCCGCGATCGGGAACGCTGCCAGACCATCGTCAACGAGTGGGAAGCCGCTCGCGCCTAGCCCGAAGCGACCGGCGTTGCCCGGACATGCCCGCGCGCCATACCTTCACTCGAAGATCCGCACCGTGCGGACCGCCTTCTTGCAATTCCTTCCCGGGGTGGTTTCATGCCATTTCGAGAGCGAAATACCGCTTGGACCCTGATCGCGGCGGCGCTGTGGATTAGCGGCCTGGTCGTCGTCGGCTGCTCGGGGTTGCGCGAAGTACAGTACAGCCGAGCGCAGGACTACGATTTCCGCGGTCGAACGGTCGGTCTCGTCGTCATCGTCGATGGAGACGAGCAGCGAGCCCTCGACGATCGCAGGATCATCGGAAGAGCGCTGTCCGACGGTCGCAGCGACGGCTACGTCGATCCGACCGACGCCTCCGGACTCCTTCAGGGCGATGTCGGCGTGGTACGCGCACCCACCGACGCACAGAGTCTGAACGTCAGGCTGACACACGCCCGTTACGCCGATTCGGCGCTGGTCAGGCCGCTGGCGGAGCGAACGAGCGCCGTGTTCGTCGACCACGGATACCATGTAGCCGTTCTCAGCGCTCCCACTGAGCGATTCCAGCTCCGAGATGTGGCTGATCGTGCCGCGGAGATGGGCTGCGACCTGCTAGCAGTGGAGATCCTCACTCTCGCGCAGAGCTGGAATGTGGAGCACCAGTACCGCCCCAGGGAAACGCAGGAAGTTGCGTCGTCTTTCCGGTGGCGGACTCAGACCGGTGGACTCGTCGTCATGAGTCTGACGCTTTTCGACGTGGAATCCGGGCGAATCGTATGGCAGCACGACCGGCGCGAGGCCGACGCGAGTCGCTACGGTCCGCTGCTCGGCGAAGTCTACAGCCAGGAACAGGGCGAAACACGGTTCGGCAACCGGCCGGGCGAGTACCAGGCGTGGATGTACCGGCAAGCGGGCTTCCGCGCTCTGCGGCACGTCTTCGCGACGGCAGCGCCCTCCTTCGCGCCGCTACCGTTCGGTGGAGAGAAACTTGACAGTCTGCGTCTGTCCCGACGCTACTCGCCGGGCGACCGCGTCATCGCGCGTCCGAGCAGAGGAAGCCGCGTCTGGCATGTCGCGCACGTTACGGCCGATAGCGGCGGCGAGCACGTGGACGTTCAGTGGCTGGAAGGTATGTGGGGGGAACACTCCGCGGCAGTGCGCATCTCGCGAGCAGTCGTCGAGCCCCTGGATGAGTGGCCGTCGATCGTGTGGATCAGGGCGCGTGACGAGCTGGTCTATGCGCCGCAGCGGTTCCTGCGCTCCGTGGATGATCGCTACGTCTACGTTTCCCCCGGTGGCGCCCGCGAGCCGCAGACGTACAACGCCGGACGAGTGGGCGTGGTACCGACGTCGCTTGGCGCGGCGGGAGACTAGTCGCTCAGCGCACTCTTGATCGTTCGTGCGAGCGCGGGTCCGATCCCTGCAACTTCCGCCAGGCTCTCTTCTGACGCGGCGACGATGCCCGCTACCGACTGGAACCGCTTCAGCAGGGCGCGCTTTCGTGCTGGCCCGACTCCCGGCAGGTGGTCGAGCGCGCTCGCGGAGACGGACTTGCCGCGTCTCTGCCGGTGGTGAGTTATCGCGAATCGATGGGCCTCGTCTCGGATTTGCTGCAGGAGTTTCAGGCTGCTCGATGTTCGAGGGATGATCTGAGCGGCGCTGATTCCGGGCACGAACACCTCTTCCAGGCGCTTCGCCAGTCCGATCACCAGTTGCTCCTCGAATCCCAGCCCGTCAAGTGTCTTCTTCACCGACGACAGCTGCCCCTTCCCTCCATCGATGACCAGCAGGTCGGGCGCCAGTTCGTCGGCATCCTGCTGAACGTGACGGAAATGCCGTTCGACGACCTCCTGCATGGCGGCGAAGTCATCGGATCGCCCGACTTCGCCTCCGACCGATCGGATCGTGAACTTCCTGTACGCGCTCTTGAGGGGCTTCGCGTCTTGGAAGACGACCATCGATCCGACCATCTCGGTGCCCTGCAGATGGGAGATATCCACACATGCGATGCGACGTGGCGGCTGCTTCATCCGCAGATCGCGCTGGAGAGCGGCTACGGCGTGCGGAACCCTGTCCCGCTGCTTCTCCCGGCGTATCCGTCGTTCCGTGAGGAGCATCTCGGCGTTCCTGGTCGCGATGCCCGCGAGCCGGAGCTTGTCGCCGCGCTGTGGGACGTGCACCGTTACCGGGCCGCCGCGACGGGAGGACAGCCACTCCGCGAGAACGCTGTGGTCCTCCGGTTCTACGGACATCGCGATGTTCCGCGGAACGACGAGGGCATCGAGGTAGTACTGTCGGGTGAACGCCGCGACGATGACGGATGGCGTCTCGTCCAGACCCACCGTCAGCGAGTGATCCTTGCGTCCGATGAGCTTGCCCTCTCGCACCTCGAGGACGACGGCCACCGCCTCGGTGTCGTCCCGCGCGACGGCGATCACGTCGCGGTCGTCGCCGTGGGGATCTGCGATTGTCTGGCGCTCGGAGATCGCTTGGATATCTTCGAGGCGGTCGCGCAACTCCGCCGCTCGTTCGAAGTCGAGCGCCGTCGCGGCCTGCTCCATCTGATCGCTGATCTCTCGCACGACGCTGGATATCTGGCCTTTGAGGAATCGCTCCGCCTGATCGACGATGCCCCGATAGTCCTCCTTCGTTTGCAGCCCCACGCACGGGCCCTTGCACCGCTTTATCTCATACTGCAGGCACACGCGGGTGATGGACGGACTCGGCAGCGGCGGGTCGCACGTACGGATGGGGAACAGTCGATGCAGCAGCTCCTGCGTTCGACGAGCCGCCTTCGCATCGGTGTAGGGTCCGAAATAGCGCCCCGTGTTCGTATCGACTTTGCGGGTGTAGAGAAGGCGTGGGAAATCCTCGTCGGTGATCATGAGGTACGGGTATTTCTTGTCGTCCTTGAGCCGGACGTTGTATCTCGGCGCATGCTTCTTGACGAGCGTCGCCTCAAGGACAAGCGCCTCGGATTCCGTGCCGGTCACGATGTATTCGAGGTCGGCGATCGCGCGAACCAGGAGATGGATGTGCCGTCGCCCGTCGTCGTAGCTTTCAACGAAATAGCTGCGAACGCGGCTATGCAGAGACTTCGCCTTGCCGACGTACACGACATCGCCTTTCGCGTCCCGGAAGAGATAGACGCCGGGAGTGCGCGGCAGATGGCGCAGCTTCTGTTCCAGCTTGTCGCGCAGTGTGCTCGCCGGTTGGTTCGCGTTCATATCGTCGTCTGCAGAGGGGTACGATGTCGGGAATCCGATATGTAACAATCGCTGATTCCCCGGGGTACATCCAGCATCCGAGCGCGCCGAGCCCGCCCGCAGCCATTGCGCGAGAGTGCGTCGTCTCCGCACTATCTACGGGGCACGTTCGCTCCGGGCGGATGTCGGTCATGAGTTGTGCGGCCCGCACCGCGAGTCGATCCAACTCATGGCCGCGAGAGGTGAACGCGGTCAGCCGCCTGGGCATCTCCCTGTGATCGGGGACTCGACCATACTCTACGAGGAACGGTACATGACCTGTCATCGCGCATCCATCGTGTTCGCTCTCTCCGCATTCGCATGGGCCGCGCCGGATACCAGTGCGACGGAGCATCTGCTGACGCTGGAGCGCGCCGAGGCCCTGGCCATGGAGCACAACCCGCGGATTTCGATGGCGCGGGACTCCCTCGCACGAGCGTCCGCTTCGGCGACGCTGTCTCGCTCGACGATGCTGCCGGCTGTTGATCTGAGCGGGATGTACACCCGCAACATCGAGCGCCCGAAGCTCTACATAGACGGAGCGCCTCCCGTCGAGTTCGGCGTTGTGAACGACTACCAGGTGAGCCTCACGGGATCGCAGCCACTCTTCCTCGGCTTCGCCGGCGTGACCGGCGTTCGGCTTTCCCGTACGGGAGTCGCGGCGGCACGGGAGCAGCTGGAGCAAGCCGGTCAGGACGTAGTGCAAAGCGTGCGGGC
Organism: uncultured bacterium; assembly: GCA_964510105.1. Lineage (GTDB taxonomy): Bacteria > Latescibacterota > MWCZ01 > MWCZ01 > MWCZ01 > CAZWQW01. The sequence goes on along the minus strand of CAZEAI010000039.1, from coordinate 7,514 downwards.
GGCGTACCTCGCGGCCGCGCTCAGCAGGCGGCTGGTGCATGTTCAGGGCGAGGCCGTCGCGCAGGCTCGGTCCAGCCTAGAGCACGTGCAACGACAGTACAGCGTGGGCGCCGCCTCTCGCTTCGACCTGATCCGGGCGGAGGTCCAGCTCTCGACCACGCGGCCAAGTCTCGTCACTGCCGAGAGCAACCGAGAAGTGGCCGATGCGCGGCTTCGCATGGCGATAGGACTGGACCCCGGCGACGTCGTGGTCCCGGCGGATACGCTCTCCCGCTTCGAGAGCCGGTGGCACGCCGCGGCGCTGGACTCTCTGCTGGCGATTGCCTACGCCGAACGGACGGACATTCGACGACTTGCCTACTTCGAGCAGAGCGCCGGATACGGCGTCGACATTGCGCGAAGTGGATACCTTCCATACGTTGGCGCCTTCGCACGTGCGAACTGGGATCGCGGCGCGGGAACATGGAGTCGTACGTCGGCCATGGGCCTGCAGCTCAGCTGGACCGTGTGGGACTCACGCGCGACTTCGTCTCGCGTTCAGCAGGCACGCGTCGGCGTGCGCCAGATGCGATCGCTGACCACGCTCGTGCGGCAGGGTGTCGCGTTGGAGGTCGAGGCGGCACAGAGGAAGCTCGCGGAGACGTGGGCGAATATGGAGTCCCTCGAGCAGACCGTCGGCCAGGCCGGCGAGGCTTTGCGCCTCGCGCGCGTGCTCTACAACGCCGGTGCAAGCACCCAGCTCGACGTCATGACCGCCGAACTCGTGCTCACACAAGCTCGCGTGCGGTTCGAGACGGCGCTCTACCAGTACAACGTCGCCCACACGAGGATGGAGAGCGCGCTCGGCCTGATCGACGCAACGCTCTGACCTCCGCGATCGTCACCAGCCCTTCCCGGGCCCGTACGCGGCAGACGGCGGCGGTGTACGCCAACGTACACTCGCCGCCATGCCCGTAATGTCCATTAGATACGCAAGTTACGTCGGCGCGAGACCGAGCCTTCCTGTCCGGGCAGACGTACGCGCTCGGTTCGCCACCGCGCCGTGTACCTTTCCCGATGCAGTATATACTGCGACGTAACGCGCTGTTGGGCAACGCCTTGTGCGAGCACGGCGCTGCCCTGCTACACCATTGGCACGCTCGTTGCGATAGCCATGGGACGTGCGGCGCTGAGCCGCGAAAGCACTTCTCATACATCGATTCACCGGGCGGGGTCACTCGTCCAGCAACGAAGGAGCGTTAGTGATGAAACGCACCACACTACTCGCCTATCTCGTAACGGCCGTATCACTCGTCTTCGCCGCTGGAGCGACGGCACAGGATGAAACTGCGCCGTTCGTTGACGCGAATGGAGATGGTATCAACGATGTCGCGGAGGCACGCCATAGCATCTTGTTCCGCGCGTTCCACCAAGTGCAGCACGAGATGCGCGGGGCAGTCGGCGAGCAACTCACAGACGAGCAGAAGGCCGAACTCCGCGAGCTGACGGCGTCCTTGCGAGAGCAGGACATGACGCGGGAAGATGTTCGCGCGGCGGTGACGGAGAGGCTCGTCGAGTTCGGAGTCACGCTCCCCGAGAACTGGGGTTTGACGCCCGAAGCCTACGCTGACCAGCTCGGTTTCACGGAGGAGCGGCGTATCGAGTTGCGCGCGCTCGTCGAGTCGCTGAAGGGAGACGGATTCTCGCGTGAGGAAGTCCGCGAGGCGGTTGATGCGCAGCTGGCGGAGTGGGGCATCGAGTTGCCTGGAGCGCCTGCCGGCGAAGGCGGTCGCAGGCCTCCGAGGGGTCCACGGCACGAACGTCATGACGGACGCCATGGTGGCGGGCAGGCACCCGTAGCCGAACCGGTCTCCGACTGATCGTCTTGCGAAGGGAGGGTGTGCGGAGCGTGCACCCGTTGCCGACCCGGTTTTCCGACTGACCGGGTACGCGCGACGAGTGCGAGACGGCTCCCACGCCCTCCCTCGCGCTGCTACCAGGGGGGAGTAACCATGCGCGCGTTGGTCCGAATGGGTTTGACGATGCTTCTCGCTCCGGCGTCCATCATCGCTGGAGAGCTGACTGGACAAGTCTCCATCGGCGGCGGATACGACACGAATCCGGCGGGCTACTACAGCATCGATCCGCAGGCCCTCGGGTGGACTCGTCTCGCACTCGACTGGCGATCTGCGTTCGACCGGGGCACGGCGGCCATCGAATACCGCGGGAACGCGTATTCCTTCGTGCCGCAGTCCTCCTGGAGCGCTCACGGACACGCGCTGGATGCATCATGGTCCGAGACGACGTTGAGCGGCCTGAAGCGCGAGTTCGGCGTTGGCGGACAAGGGAACTGGAACGACCCTATCTACGCGGCATACACGTACCGCGAGCTGTCGTCCTTCGGTGGCGTCAAGGCAAGCGTGGGCAACAGCCCGGTCGAGCTGGCCGTCCGCATACGTCGCCGCTGGTACCCCGAGAGCCCGGAGTTCGATCACCGGCAGCTTTCGCTTGCGGCCAACGCGCGGCGCTCCCTGCCGACCAGGACGACGATCGGCGTTGGCGCGGATATCATGGGACGCACCTACACGACACAGACATCCGAGGATATCTACGCGGGAATCGAGTCCGCGACCAGCCGGCGAGTGCGCGGTACCGCGTTCGTGAGCCAGGGGCTGACGGAGTCCACGGGACTGCGTCTGAGCGGCTGGGTTCAGGACGGGAACGGTCGAAGCCGCTGGACCGACGACTATTGGGACGTACTCGACGATCCGCTGGGAAGAACCGGTTTCGGAGCACGGATGCAGTTCTCCGTGCTCGCACCCGCGGGCGCGACGGTTCGCTTCTACGCGGGCGGCGAGCGTGTCGACATCGCGTACGTTACCGCCGACGGTGCATACGGCACGCGGTCGGACGGCTCGCTGACCACGGGCATCCTGGCCGAAGGGTTGCTGCCCTGGTCCGCCGGTGGACGCTATATCCGCTGGAACGCCGAGGTTGGCGCTGAACGCCGTTCGTCGGACGATTCGAACTATTCCTTTCAGAAGCTGAAGACCACGTTCGGTTTGCGCTACGCGTGGTAGCGCCCCGCGCGTGTAGGGCTCTCCCGAGGGCCCCGCGGTCCCCGGCTCTGAATTGACCCACCCGTCCAGCTTCGCCATCTTGGTGGCTCCGGTTCGGTCAGTACTCTCAGTCTCTCCGAGGTCGCCGGTGGGCAGCAACTCCTTCGAATCCGAAAAGCGCCAACTGCGAGCCGCCATGAGACGGCGCCGCGAGGACACGCCGTCTGAGGAGGTGGCCGCGGCTTCACGCGACATCGCGGACCGCGTTGTCGAACTCCCGGCCTGGCGCGAGGCGCGCACCGTTCATACGTACATCGGGGCGCTGCCCGGCGAGATCGCCACGGGTCTGCTCATCGAGCGCGCATTCGCCGAGGCCAAGCGCGTGCTCGTCCCGGTGGTCGACATGGATTCGCGCACGATGCGGCATGTTGCCATCACGGAGCTTGGGGGCCTGCGCAGAACGGCATGGGGCGGTTGGGAGCCCGCATCAGGGGAAGAGGTCGAGTCCGACGCCATCGATCTCGTGGTTGTGCCCGGAGTCGCCTACGACAGGTCCGGCCGACGTCTCGGCATGGGCGGAGGGTTCTACGATCGACTGCTGGGCGAGATTTCGGTGCCCAGGATCGGGCTCGCCCACGCCTGGCAGATCGTGGACCACGTTCCGGCAGACGCGCGGGACCAACGTGTCGATGCCATCGCAACGCCGACGGAGTTCATCGTCGTCCCGGGCGGAGCGCTTGACTCGACGGTCAGTCGATGATGCGAACGTCCTGAATAGCGTCGACGTTGAACGTGCGCTCGGCGTCGCGCATATGGCAGAATCCGACGAGCTGCGTGCGACCGGCCCACGTGCTGACATCGACCGGCGATACGTCGCGTTCGGTGAGTTCCGCGTCTCGCGCCCGATAGATGAGATGGACGCGCTTCGAGCTGCGAATCGCCTCGCATATGAGATCGACCTTGTCTCTACGGAGCGCCTCCGCCGCGGGTGACGTCGCCCGCGTGATCTCGTTCAGTGCGCCGAGTGTGCGCACTCCCTGCCCCGCGAGTCGTTCCAGCAGTTGGAAGAACACCCCGCTCGTCGCCTCGACGTCTGCCATGGCTCGGTGAGCGCCGCGAACCGGGATGCCCAGCGCCTCAGCTACGTGTGCGAGCGGAAACCGCTTCAGGTCCGGAAGCAGACGCCGGGCAAGCGTCATGACGTCCACAACGTCGAACGATGGCAGCTCCAGGCCGGCGTGCCGGAATTCCGCTCGAAGGAAGCCGACGTCGAACGACGCGTTGTATGCAACGAGCACGCGGTCGCTGAGCTTCTCGTGAAGAACCGGTAGGATATTGTCTATCGGCGGCTCGTCGCGGAGCATGTCGTCGGTGAGGTTGTTGATGAGCGTCGCGGTTGGGTCGACGGCGCGACCTGGATTCGCGAGCGACCAGAGGCGATCGATCTCCGTCCCGCCCCGCCAGACGACGAGTCCCACTTCGCAGACGCGGTGTCCCCAGTCGGGCTCCAGCCCGGTGGTTTCCACATCCAGAACGACGAATTCGGCTTCGTCAATGAGCGACGCTGCATCGGGCATGAGCGGTACCTCCGCTCGAAATGTGGCCGCCGGGTCACCCGCACGTCAAGAGGATGGGCGACGTGTATGGGCGCTTGCGTCGGGTGGCTCCGAAGTCGCGCCCATTGTACCTTCGCTCGTCGATATCGAGACCTCCCCCGCGCTCATAGGAGCATGCGATGAAGATCACAGCGGTGAAACCGATCGTGATGGGCACTTCCTGGCGGAACCTGATATTCATCAAGGTTGAGACCGACGAGGGGCTTTACGGCATCGGAGAGGCCACAGTTCAGAACCGCGAGGAAGGCGTGCTGGGCTATCTCGACGGCGCGGTTCGTCGGCACGTGCTCGGCAGCGACCCATACAATATCGAGGACCTGTGGCTGCGCATGTATCGCAACGATTTCTGGCGCAACGGCGTCATCTGCACGACGGTGATGAGCGCGATCGAGATCGCCTGCTGGGACATCATCGGCAAAGCCGCGGGACAGCCCGTGTACAAGCTGCTTGGAGGGCGCGCTCACGAGTCGCTCAAGGCGTATGCGAACGGTTGGTACACGGTCGACCGCGATCCGGCGAGCTTCTCCGAACGCGTGAAAGAAGTGACAGGGAAGGGATACAAGGCGCTCAAGGTCGATCCGTTCGGCCCGGGAACGTACGAGATGTCGC
>CAZEAI010000039.1:0-2194 GCA_964510105.1 uncultured bacterium | reverse complement strand
GGGGAGATAATCAAATCGCTCGACCTCGTCGCGGCCATTCGCGACGCCGTCGGTCCGGACGTGGAGATATTCATCGAAGGCCACGGACGCTTCGCGCCGCGTACGGCGATTCAGATTGGCAAGCAGCTCGAAGAGTTCGATCCGGGATGGTATGAGGAGCCCGTGCCGCCGGAGAACGTCCTGGCGCTGAAGCAGGTGCACGAACAGGTCAACATCCCGATCGCGACGGGCGAGCGGCTGTTTACGCGGTACGACTACCCGGAGTTCCTGCACTCAGGCGCGGTGGATATCGTCCAGGCGGATATCATCCACGCCGGCGGCATGCTCGAGATGAAGAAGATCGCGGCAATGGCGGACGCTCAGTACCGGGTCATCGCGCCGCACAACTCGAACGGGCCGGTCTGCACCGCCGCGTCGGTTCACTTCGGTTTCTGCACGACGAATTTCAAGGTGCAGGAGATATTCGACGATTTCGTCGAGCCGTGGGTGAAAGAGGCGGTGCCCGGCGTGCCGAATGTCGTGGATGGATACGTGCAGCCTCCAACCGGACCGGGCCTCGGTATCGATCTGAACGAGGAGCTGATTGCCGAGCACCCGTACAAGGAAGGCTTCTTCAACTTGTTCGCGGATGACTGGCAGAAGCGTCAGTTCGCCGACGAATGATGGTCTCAGGGAGTGGCTCGCTGGTGCCATACGGGCTACTCCCGACCCGTCTGAGTCGCCGCTCGCAACGCGACGGGCGCGTCGAGGAGCGTCGGTAGCGACCAGGGCAGGTTGCGAAGGCTGTCGCAGTACGACACGTCCACCCGACGCAGGAGACTGCCGGCGTCCGTCTGCTCGATGAGATCGCGAACGAGAAGCGATACGAAGACGTCGCTCGGGTGAACCGTATCCAGCATGTAGTCCTCGGAGAGCCCGTAGTCGGCTGGAGTTGGCACCGCAACCGTAGCATACCCGGCCTGCCGAAAACGAGATGCGAGGCCGGTGAAATACTGGTCCCACCAGGGGGGCAGGCCGCGCGCGACGAGCGTGTCGTGCAGCATGTTGGAGAATGGTGGGAGCACAACGCACACTTCCACCCCCATCTCCGACAGAGCTTGTGTCTCCGCGATGAGCGCGTCCGTCATCTCGGCGTCGATGGCGAAGAGGCCTGTGGCGTGCCCGCCTCGTCCAACAGGCAACAGTTCGGCGAGTTTCCGTTCGTGGATCGCATTGGGATCCTGAACATGGTCCCGCGTTTCCTGAGGCGATATCCTTGTACCGTCACGGCGGAACCCGCTGTTCTCCGCCCACGCCATCACCCCCACGACCGCTTCACCCGCGATCGTTCCCACGCCCGGAGATCCGGTCAGCAACGACGTCGGGCGGTAGTATCCGTGCCGCGCGTACCACAGGAAGCTCTGGTAGGCCGCGAGATGTGCGATCGGATCGCGTAGAGCGTCCCGAGAGGAAGCCGCGAGAGGCGACTCGTAGTCCCGCGAAGTCGCGCGAAACATCCATGGGTCGGGTACGATGGCGAGTACTTGCGGACGCGGCAAGCGTCCCTCGCGCATCTGTGAGATGAAGGCGATCAGGTCGTTCAACTCGTACGCGAGATTGCTGGCGCAGTAGAAATCCGCTTCGAACGGATGGAATGCGATGTCCCGGAATTTGCTTGCCCGAGATGAGCCAACGACGATGATCGATGGCCGTTGATGCCTGATAAGTGCGGGTTTCAGGTGTTCGAACTGCTGCGCGAAGAACGTTCTCGAGAAGACAAGATTCGCGTGTGTTGCGTGCGCCCGGACTATACGATCCCACGACCAGTTCTCACCGATTCTGTACATGGCGAATTCCATGGCGGCGATCACCAGCAGGATCGGCAGCAGCGCTCGCACGGTGCGCAATGCGTAGCGGAATGCCAGAGCCCGGTCAGAACTGGAAATAGATGAACGGCACATACGACAGGTTCCCGTAGAACAGGATGAGAAGCAGCAGGCCGTAGTACGACAGTCTGCGCAAGACAATCGGCATGTCGGCGATGTCCAGGCCATGTTCGCGTTCGCGCGTTAGCCACTCGATGAGCACTACCAAGGCGGCAAACGCCATCGTAACCGACAAACCTTCGGGGATACTGGCGTCCCATCGGTGGGAGATGATCGCTGCGAGATATTCCAGCGCGTGTGTCACTGAATCAGCGCGGAAGAACACCCAG
>CAZEAI010000038.1:0-38654 GCA_964510105.1 uncultured bacterium | reverse complement strand
CCCCGCCTCCGGCAGACACCGTGTAGGGGCGATCCCCCTGTGGTCGCCCCGGTGTCTCCATCGAGGACATGGCGCGGACGAGAACGTCCGCTCTCCGTATCCGTGCGGCGGCGCCAGTGCTCCACGCCACCAACTTGAGCCCGCAGATGGCCACGTCATGTCGAGCGGGGTCGGCCCTGCCGAAAGAGTCGAGACATCCCTTGAGCGCGCGAATGCTCTGCGCAGACAGGTGTATCCCGCGAACGATTCGCTGCGCTCGCGTTCGTTCAGCAGTCTGCCCAGCGAACTGCCTGTCACGCGCTGGTACCGTGTAGGGGCGACCGGCGGTCGCCCTGATCTTACACGCCCGCCATCGCCTCAGCGAACCTCACCCACCCACGTCGCCCGCCAGCCACGCCTCGATCCGCGCCTCGTCCTCCGGCCGCCATGGATCGGCATCGGCAGGATCCTGGTCGTCCCATCCGCTGTAGATGTGCCCCATCTCCCGGTCGTAGTCGCCAGCGGCGATTCGCTCCTTGCGCCACGCGCCGAAGGCTTGCCGGTCGTACGCCTTCACTCTGGCGTCCACCTCCGCCTGATCCACGACACCATCCAGGATGCCGTCGAGGCGGGACAGCACATCGGGGCACTCGGCGGCGCGGTCGTGAAGCTCATCGGGATCGTTCGCCAGGTCGAACAGGTGCGGAGCCAATCCAACGTACCGGACGACCTTCCAGTCTCCCTGGCGAAGCATGAACGTACCGGTCGGCATCGATGTGTCGTGATACTCGCTCAGCACCCAGTCCGGGCGCGACGACGACTCGCCGCGCAATTCCGGCAGCAACGAATGGCCGTCGAGATCGTCCGGTGGATCGATGCCGGCAATGTCGGTGAACGTCGGATAGAGATCGACGAGCGACGCGAGATCGTCCGTGGCGACGCCTTCTCCGACGCCCGGTCCGGCCACGATGAGCGGAACGCGCGTGGACGCCTCGTAGTGGCACATCTTGTAGAACTGGTCGTGCTCCATCGCTAGCTCGCCGTGGTCGCTTGAGAAGACGATATGCGTGGAGTCGGTCAGCCCGGCGGTGTCCAGCTCGCCCATTAGCTGGCCGAGCATCGCGTCTACCTCGGCAACCTGCGCGAAGTATATCCGCCTGACATGCCGCACGGTGTCTTCGTCGAGCCCGTGCAGCCAGTTCTTGTTGAGCCGCTGGTACTGGAGCGCAGGATGGTCGTCGGCGTCGCTGGGCAGCGGTATCTCGATGGCCTCGGGATCCACCTGGTCGTACCAATGCCGCGAGGTGTAGAACTCCGGGTGCGGCGAGCGGATGCCAACATACTGCATGAACGGCCCGTCGCCACCCGATGGAGCTTCCCGCAACCATGCGCATGCGGAATCGACGTCCGTCCAGTCACGCTCGTGGACGCGTTCGCGGGCGTCATCGAGCACCACCGGCCCGCCCATGCGGTAACTCGGGCGCGGTATCCACGCGGATCGGGTCCACGCCGTTACACGCGCTCGCACGGTATGGTTTCCGCTCGTCCAGTCCGTCTTGCCGTAGACGCCCACGCGATATCCCGAACGCTCGAACGGGTCGAGCAGCGTCTGACGCCCGTCCGCGAGGCCTTTGTAGTTGTTCCACGCTTCGCAATGGTGCGTCCACGTGCCGGACATCATCGACGAGCGCGACGGGCAGCAGATCGGATTGTTGGAGTATGCATTGCGGAACAACGTCCCACGCGCGGCAAGCGAGTCCATGTTCGGCGTGAGCGAACTACCGTCGGCCTTGCGCATGGAAGGATGCCCCATGCACCCCATCACGCGGCCGTCGTGACTGTCGGTGTGGATGAACAGAATACTCGGTCGGTCGGGCATGGCGCTGCTTCCTTGTGAGTTCGGACTCAGGAGTTCGGGGGATGATACGATGCCATCACCCTCGATCCACCGACAAGCGCTCGGCCAGCGCGAGCAGATCCTCGGCCTGAGTCTGCGTCTCGGTCCAGGTCTGGATGAACAGCCCGCGGGCCGATAGCATCGTGAGCGCCGGCTCGACCTCGTCGGGCGATATGGTGATGTGCAGGTTCTTCCCCGCCGCCTGGACCTTCTTCAGCACATCTGCGTAGTGTAGCGGGCTGGGTTGGCCGGCCCCGGGAAGTATCTGCAACGCCTGAAGCCGAGGCAGTTCGCAGAGTGCATCGACGTGCTGGAACGCGTTGACGCCGTCCACGTGGTACACGGAGTGGTCTAGGAACTCCGTCTGCCGCCGTATGGCCGGGAGGAAGATCTCCTGGAACATGCTCGGTGAGATGTTGTACGAGAAATCGTTCTGAGCCGCGTAGAATTTGCCGGGCGACCACAGAGAGAACCAGCACGTTGAGCCCTCGGCGCGCTCGCGAGTGATCGCGTAGCAGCGGTCGTAGAACTCCATCCACATGTCCATCAGGTACTCTTCGGCGGCGCGCACCTGATCGGGCCGCTCGATGCAGTCGATCAGAAGCTGCTGGGTGCCGCGCAGCGCCGCGAGCGTGTCGCCGCCACCGCCAAACGCGCCGATGGACGGTATCGACTTCCCCCGCGCTTCGCGAGCCGCGCGGTGGAGCATATCGAACGCAAACGTGTATGCTCTGCTCGTCTCGTCGATCTGGACATCGCCTACGTCGAGATGGCCTTCTTCCACCAGGATCGGATGGTTCCACCCCGTATCCATGTCCACGTCAAGTGGACAACCCAGCATCGTAGGTATCCCCGACACACCGGAGTATCCTGCGTTCCACACGGGAAACGCCTCGCCACCGAAGAACGTGCGGCGAAAACGGTATTCCCTGTCCCGGCTGATCCAATCGAGGTCGTACCACTTCTGCTCGGGAGACTCCGCCTCGGGTGGAGGCGCCCCGTCCGGCGGATCGTCACGAGTTGCCGTCACCACCAGGGCGCACCGCCCGAAGTAGCTGTGCTCCCACCACACGCGGTAGCGGGCCTTCGTCTCTTCCCAGTCTGGCTTGAATTCCAATAGCACCGGCGTGCCCCTTCTCGCTCGGCCGCTCACGAGTCCACTACGCTCAACACCACTCGCGAGGGCGTTCCCTCGCCGTGCAGCACCTCGGTGCGCGCGACGACGGACTCGGGCCCGCCGTCTGATGCCATTTCCAGCGACGGAACGTACCGGTTCACGTGCGGCAGGATGCGCGGGAATTCGCTACTCGTGATGAGGAGCACGACCCGCGACCCCGCCGGAAACTCATACGCCGTTTTGCCCAGATCGACGATCAGTTCCGTCGCTTCGCCCGGTGTGAGCGGCTCCGGCTCGGACCACGACCTGCGATATCGGCAGCGGAGCGATCCGTTCGTCAGCACGGTCACCGAGCCGGAGGGCTCCTCAACGCAGAACTTCGCGACGATATCCGTATCCTCGACGTCCGTAGCGATCCAGAGCGTCAGGTCGATCTCGCCGATGACCGCCGTGGGCCGCGCGAACGGCTCAGAGCGGTACGACACCACGTCGGCGCGCGACATGATCGGGCGCTGGTCCACCGGCCCGACGGGATCGAAACCCCAGTAGATCGCGCCTCCGAGATTCGGTGCCGGGTCACGCGGATCGTACGAGAAGGCGTCGGCTCGGGATCCGCTCGGGCAGTCGGATCTGAGTTCGCTGCCCGGCGCCAGGTGCATCGTCAGCGGCGATGTACTCGCCGGCGGCCACTCGGCCGATGACTCCCAACGTCCGCCATCATGCCCACCCATGACGAACAGGCGGACTCGCGGCGTCTCGTCCCAGCCGTTGTCATGGTCCTGCACGAAGTGGTCGAGGCAGCGCAATTCATCCTCAAGCACGTCGAAATCCGCTGCATCGCCGAACTCCCAGCTTCCGTAGCGCTTGTGCTCCTCGCCGGTGCAGAGCGAGGAGATATGCCCCCACGGGCCGACGAGCAGCCATTGCGGTGGACGAGGATCATAGTCCCGTCCGATGCGGTCCAGCGCCTGGAACTGCCCGCGGCTGACGTGGTCGAACCACCCGGCCATGTGGGTGCCGGGAACGCCGATCCGAGGCATGAGCGGGAGTTGGTCGCGAGCGGCCCAGTACCCGTCGTCGGTATCGTGCTCAAGGTATGTCCGCAGCATCGACGCTTCCAGTCCGGTGGCGCGCTCGACTTCCTCGACGGTTCTGAGCGCCATGAGCTCCATCCAGTCGAAGTGACCCTCCGTCGGCTGCGTACGGCACGTGCTGTGGGTGAGCGACCAGCGTATCAGGTTTCCCCAGCCAAAACACCCGTCGTAGCGTGCCCAGTCAGTGAAGTACGATGCCGGCGCGATGGAGGGCGCGATGCACCGGAGCGCCTCATGGCCGCCCGGTGCGGCGTAGATCTGCGTCATGCCGAAGTAGCTGCGACCCCACATGCCGAGTCGACCGTCGCACCACGCTTGGTTGGCGAGCCAGTCCAACGCGGAGTGCCCATCGCGCGCCTCGTCGATCAGCGGCTCGTGGACACCGTCGCTGTCGAACTTGCCACGAACGTCCTGCACGACGTACGCGAACCCGTGCTCGACGAATCGTCGTGCCTGACCGTCGCTGCCTTTGCGATGGTAGGGTATGCGGACGAGTATCGCGGGATGTGGACCGGGACCGTCCGGCATGTACACGTCGGTGGCGAGTTCGACGCCGTCATCCATGGGCGCACGCTGGTTCAGTAGTACTCGCACGAACACCTCCTGCGGTGGCTTGCCGTCGAGTGACGCCAGACGTTCGCCCGATGTCGCACCGGACGAAAGGGGGTGCGACGCCGTTGCCACGCCACGCGCCGCGATGTACGATCACACCAGCACGCGGTGGCAATCTACCTCTGGAGGCGCCATGTCCGAAACCGCACCCCGTCCGAACGTCGTTCTCATACTCGTCGACGACATGGGCTATTCGGACATCTCGCCGTACGGCTCCGAGATACGCACTCCGAACCTCGATCGGCTCGCGCAATCCGGTACTCGCTATTCCCAGTTCTACAACTGCGCCCGCTGCTGCCCGACACGGGCTTCGCTGCTCACGGGCTTGTATCCGCACCAGGCGGGCGTGGGGCACATGGTCGCCGATCGGGGCGTCGGCCCGGCGTATCAGGGCTACCTGCGCGACGACTGCGTCACCGTCGCGGAGACGCTCCGCACGGCCGGGTACCGTACGTGGCTCTCGGGCAAATGGCACGTCGGAGGACAGTACGCGCCGAACGACCCGGATTCGTGGCGACCGGGCGACGCGAAGCATCCGATTCCCGTGCAACGGGGTTTCGACGAACACTACGGCATGCTCGGAGGCGGAGGCAGCTACTTCAACCCGCCGTTCATGATTCGAAACGACCAGCTCGTCGAGGAGGGTGGCGACGGGTACTACCTCACCGACGCGATCTCGGACTTTGCCGTCGAGATGATCGAGAAGAGCGGAGGTGGGAGCCCGAAAGACGCGAGCCCCCGACGGGAACGGGGAGAAGCGCCAGCTTCTCCTATAGCGGGCGAGCATCGCGAGTCCGCCGGGCCGTTCTTCGGCTACGTCGCATACACGGCTCCGCACTGGCCGCTGCATGCGCTACCGGAGGACATCGAGCACTATCGCGGGCGGTATTCGGGCGGTTGGGAGACGCTCCGCACGGCGCGCCACGAGGAGCTGAACGCCTCCGGCCTGCTCGACCCGGCGTGGGGCATCTCCCCGCGCGACGACGACGCGCCGCCGTGGATGGACGTCAAGCACGCGGAGTGGGAAGCCCTGCGCATGGCGGTGTACGCCGCGCAGATCGAGTGTATGGACCGCGGCGTGGGGCGCATCCTCGATGCGCTGGAGCGCAGCGGTCAGGCCGCTGACACCGTCATCATGTTCCTCAGCGATAACGGCGGCTGCGCGGAATTCCTCGCCGAAGACGGGGAGTCGCCCCGTCCGTTCCGCTACCAGATCCCTACCCGCGACGGTCGGCGAATCCGGGTCGGTAACACGCCTTCGATCGAGCCCGGCCCGGACGACACGTTCGCGAGCTACGACCTGCCGTGGGCGAACGCGTCCAACACACCGTTCCGCCTCTACAAGCACTGGGTCCACGAGGGCGGCATCGCCACGCCGTTCATCATGCACGTGCCGGAGGCTTGTCGCGCACCGGCAATGCCATCGATTGTCCACGAGCCTTGCCACGTCATCGACGTCATGCCGACGATCCTTGAGCTCGCCGGTGCGACGCACCCAACCGAGGTCTCGCACGGCGCGGTGCAGCCGCTGGAGGGCGCGAGCCTGCTCCCGCTGTCGGCCGGTGGCTCGCTGGACCGCGGCGCACCGATCTTCTGGGAGCATGAGGACAACCGGGCGCTCCGCGCGGGTGAGTGGAAGCTCGTTAGCCGCCATCCCGGCGACTGGGAACTCTACAACATGGAGCGCGACCGCACGGAGATGCACGATCTCGCCGGAAGCGAGAAGCCGCGCGTCGCCGCCATGGCGCGCGAATACGACGCGTGGGCGGAACGGGTCGGCGTATTGCCGCGTCAGTGACGCTCGGGCCCCCCGATCAGACATGCACTTCAGACGCCACGCGCACAGGGAGAACTGATGCCTGACGTTCCGTTTCGAGTCCAGCGCGAGCCGTTCTTCACGGCGGCGCAGTTGGAGGACATCGAAGAGGCGGCGATTCGCCTGCTCACCGACGTGGGAGTGAAGATCCCGGACGATGATCTTCGCGAACGGGTCTGCCGCGCCGGATTCATGGTTTCCGGCGATCGCGCACGCTTCGAGCGCCGCATGGTCGCCGGCTTCATCGACGGCGAACGGGAGCGGAACGGGCGCTCGTTCGGTCAGATGCCGCAGCCGTCCGCGGATGAGCCGATCACACTCGGCGTGAGCCAGTACTCGCAGAACCACATCGATCTCGACACCGGCACGGTGCGGCCAATCACCTACGATGCGCTGGTCGAGGCGACAAAGCTCGTGGACGCGCTGGCCGATCGCGGGGTCCGCGCAGGGGCGCCCGGTACACCGATGGACGTTCCGCCCGACCTGCAGCCGGCAGCCATCTACTACGCGAGCCTGACCTACACCCGTCACGGCAGGCGCCCGCTCGACCCGCGTTCGGTGCCCGGACATCGCTACGTGCTGGAGATGGCCGACACCGTCGGACACGAAATCGACGGACTGCCCGTGTACCTCGTCAGCCCGCTGACCCTCGCGGGAGATTCCCTCGCGGCGGTGCTGGAGTATGCCGACCGCATCGACACGGTGTGGGTGCTGAGCATGCCCTCGGTGGGAGCCACGGCGCCGATCCGCGTCGGAGACGCCTTCGCGCTCGCAGCAGCGGAGGTGATCGGCTCGGCGATGATTCTCAAGGAAATCCTGCCGCACGAGATCCGCTGGGGCACCGAGATATTCCCGTTCGATCTGCGTCACATGTCGATGGTGTTCGGCTCGCCGGAGAACATGCTGTTCCAGCTCGCAACCGCCGAAGTCGCCGCGTATCTCCACGGCGAGGCCTGGTCCCCGTCGGCGGCGAACATCCACACCATGGCGAAGGAACCGGGAGCGCAAGCGGCCGCCGAGAAATCAAGCATCATGACCGCGGGGGCACTCCTCGGCGCGAGAAACTTCTCGCACGGCGGAACGCTCTCGCTGGACGAGATATTCAGCGCCGAACAGCTCGTCATCGACTGCGAGATTCGCGACCACACCGAGCGACTACTGCGCGGGATCGACCCCACCTGCGACGCCGACGCGTGCGTCGCGGATGTTCAGCGCGGAATCGAGCGCGGATTCATGGGCCTCGATAGCACGCTCGACGCGTATAGGAACGTCTACTGGCACCCGACACTCTTCGAGCGTAGCTTCCTCGGCGGGTGGCGCGAGAACGGCGCGCCGGCGCTGCGTGATCGTGCCCGCCAAACGGCCCGACAACTCATCGATAGACACGAATTCGCCCAGCCGGACCACGTCCAACGCGAGCTTGACCGCATCTGGCAGGCTGCCCGGCGCGATCTGGGATAGGAGATCGGAAGACCATGGCACACGCAGACCACATCGTCGAACCGGAGCGACGCATCCCCGTGACCGCCACCGCGGACGTCGTCGTCGTAGGCGCCGGCCCCGCCGGGATCGTCGCCGCCATTGCCGCGGCACGCACCGGCGCGGACACGCTTCTCGTCGAGCGGTACGACTACGTCGGCGGGTATTTCGCGAATCAGCCCGGCGGACAGTCCGTCGGAGTGTCGTTCCAGGACATGAACGGCGACATGATCATACGCGGCATTCCGTGGGAGTTCATGGAACGGCTCATCGCCGATGGCGGCGCGGTCGGGCCGGAGGACCTTCACGAGCCTGACGACTCGAAGACCGTCGGCAACGTGAGCCACGCACACGGCCACCACTCCCGGCACATCGGCAAGACGAAGCCGAAGGTCGAGTACGAGGCGGTGAAGTCGCTCGCGTTTCGCATGTTCGAGGAGGAGGGCGTACGGCTGCTGCTCCACTCGCTCGTCGCCGGAGCGATCGTGGACGAGGGCGCCGTACGCGGCATACTCGTGGAGACCAAATCCGGGCGTCTCGCAATCCGCGCGGGAGCTGTCGTCGACTGCACGGGCGACGCGGATGTGGCGGCGTTCGCCGGCGCGCCGACGGCAAAGCCACCCAGGGAAGACTACTACCAGATATCCCGCGCGTTTCGCGTAGCCGTCAACGACGAGGCAGGCCGCCCCGTGATCGTCGGCGGCGTTGGCGGCGACTTCGACTTCGGGGACGGCACCGACCCCTGGCAGCTCACCCGCGCGGAGATCGAACTTCGACGCACGGCTGAGGAACGTCTTGCCGAGTTGCGCCGGAAGCCCGGATTCGAGAGCGCGTACATCATCGGGCCGGGCGAATCGCAGCAGCTCGGGGTGCGCGAGACCCGGCAGATCGTCGGCGAGTACGTGCTGACGGAGGAAGACATCGTCGAGGGGCGCAAGTTCGAGGACGCCATCGCGAAGAGCGCGAACCCCATCGACATGCACAAATCCGGCGGCGACAACGAGAACCGCTCGGTGAAGACCGACAGCCACGATATCCCCTACCGCAGCCTCGTGCCGCTTGAACTCAACGGCCTGCTTGCCGCCGGGCGATGCATCTCGTGCACCCACGTCGCCGAGGCGGCCATCCGTAAAGTGCCTGTCTGCATGGCGACCGGGCACGCCGCGGGCGTCGCCGCCGCGATGTCGGCGCGCGATTCGGTCCCACCGCGCGCGCTCAATGCCGATGCGGTTCGCAATGCGCTCCGGGCTCAGGGCGGCGGCGTGTGACGGATTTGCTCAGCCACCCGCGTGAGCACTACCTTAGTCGCACTGTTCCACGCTGATGCCGGACGCCGGGAAACCCCATGGCTCACATACTGACGAACACCGAGAAGAAGTGTTTCCAGGAGAACGGGTTCCTCATTCTGCGACGCGCCATCGAGCCCGAGTTGATGCACCGCGTCGAGAAGCAGCTCTGGTCGGCGGTCGACGTTCCACGCGACAATCCACACGCGTGGACAGAGCGGACGGACATCCGCCTCGACCGTCCGGACGAGCACAAAACGGGCGCGATGCTCGAGTTGTCGCGGCACGAGAACGTGTGGGGCGTCTGCAAGCAGTTCGTCGGCGAGTCGGTCCTGCGCGAGCCGAGCGGTTTCGACGTGCTCATCTCGTGGCCACGGCCTGGTACGGACTGGAACGTGTCGTACTCCGGGCACATCGACGGGTACAATGTGCAGCATGAATATCACCCGTTCACCATCGGCGCGACCGTGTATGGGTTGCCCGTGCAACACGCAGGCGGCGCGTTCACGTACTGGCCCGGCTCACACCTCCCCGCGTGGGAACATTTCCAGCAGCACGGCTGGCTCGACGAAGACGGGCGCGACTCATTCAGCGGCAAACCGCGGCTCGGCGGCGACGTCGGACCCGGACGCGAGCACATCGGCGAGCCGGGCGACCTGCTCTTCTGGCACAACCTGCTGACGCACTCCGGCAGCCACAACGCCGGCAGCAGCGTCCGTTTCGGACTCATCGCACGGTTCACGCGCACGGATGTCGACAGTGTGATCGAGGACCGCGATCCCAATCCGTGGAAGTACTGGGACGGTCTCGACCCCTCCGCGTCAAGCAAGGCTCATCAGCACAGCCACGCGGCCACAGAGCAGGCTTCGGGCGTGGGAGCCGACTGCCATCGGCGCCTCTGCGAGTTGGCGTAAAAGGCGACAATATCTATCTTGAAACTCATGTATATCAGCCGCTTGCGATTCCCAACACTCACGCGTGTGCCTGCACGTACGCCGACCGATCGGCTTGAAGTGGATCATTACAGGAGCCGAGAGACGTGATGGACGCACGCGGCAGCATCGACCTCCACGCCCACACCACCGCCTCTGACGGCAGTTACGCGCCCACCCGGCTCGTGGACCTGGCTGAGCGCATCGGACTCGCCGCGGTGGCCGTTACCGACCACGACACCGTGGAGGGCGTCGCCGAAGCAGTCGCGCGGGCTGCGACGCTCGACGTGGAGGTAATCCCGGGCATCGAAATCAGCGCGAAACACTCCGGGCCGGGCGTTCTCCACATCCTGGGCTACTTCATCGACGTAGGCGACTCCGATCTGCTCGGACAGCTTGAGTGGGTTCAGAACAGCCGGCGCGAACGCAACCCACGGATGATCGCCCGCCTGAACGAACTCGACATCGAGATCACGCTCGCCGAGGTCGAGAGCATCGCCGGAGATGGGCAAGTTGGCAGGCCGCACATGGCGCGGGCGCTCGTCGAACGGGGCGTCGTCGCCACGGTGCGGGAGGCGTTCGACCGGTATCTCACGGCGGGCGGCCCGGCGTATGTCGAGAAGGAGAAGCTCGCCGCAACTTCCGCCGTCGAGCTGATTCGTCGCGGCGGGGGCGTGGCGGTGCTCGCGCACCCGGTTCAACTGGGGCTGGGCGACGGCGACGAACTCGCGGAGCTCGTCGAACATGCCGCCGAGATTGGCTTCGGAGGCATCGAGTGCTCGTACCCGGCGCATACCGAAGCGCAAACCGACCGCTACCAGGATCTGGCGGCGATGCACGATCTCGTGGCCACGGGCGGCAGCGACTTCCACGGCGAAAGCAAGCCGGATATCGCGCTCGGAGATGTCCGGAACGGGCGCGGAGTATCGGTGGACGTCATCTCGCAGCTACGCGAACGTTGCTCCCGCATCCACACTGCGTAAGGATGCGCACGCAAGGATCTTCAGGAGGCTGGGTGTGAAGGTTTCCACAAAGGGGCTCTACGGAGCGATGGCGGTTCTCGACCTGGCGATCCACTACGGAAGCGGGCATGTGCATAAGGCGGATATCGCCGAGCGGCAGGGAATACCGGAGCAGTACCTGGCGCAGATTCTCTCCGTACTGCGACGCGCGGGCATCGTCAACAGCGTTCGCGGGCCGTCGGGCGGACACGTCCTCGCGCGCGCCCCGAACGAGGTCAGCGTCGGCGAGATTGTAGAGATGCTCGATGGGCCACAGGTGCAAGCGGACGAGCCTGGAGGCAACGAGCTATCTGGAAGGACCGTGATCCGGGGGCTCCTTCGGGAGGCCGACGACGCGGCGGCGAGCATGCTCTACTCCATGTCGTTCGACAGACTCGTCGCCAGGTGGCGCGAGACCCAATCGGCCATCGATTTCGTGATCTGACACCACGCCCCGCAGCCAGAGTAGCAACCGACCCAGGTCGGCGAAAGACACGGCCCAGAGCGGCGAGAGACGACCCAGGACAATGAGCGACGCGACACGCCCCCCCGATACCGACATTCAGCTGCACGCCACGGAGACGCGTTGGAGCGTCGCCTGTCCGCCCAGGCTTCGCGGCCGTTACGTGACACAAGCGGCCATCGGCACTGTCGCCGGTACGCTCCTCGTCCTCCTGGCGATCGGCGGCGTGTTCGAGGCGATCTCCAACCCGCACTCCGGAGCGCGGGTGTTCCTCATCGGCTGGCTCGCGCCGCTGGGAGTGATTGGGATCCTGATGCTCTGGGTCTCCGTCCGTGCCGCTGCTCGGGCTTGGCAGACCGATGTGCTCGAGTGCGATAGCATAGACGTCACGCACAGCCGGAGGGGCGGACCACTGGGCGATGCCCGGATGTACACCGCGCCGCTGGACCGGATCGAGCCGTTCGAAGCGCCCGTGGCACAGGACGACGCGGAATCCGATGCGGCGCACATCGGACCGTTCTATCTCCGTTACCGGGTCGCTGCCGAGGAGAAGGTGTACACCCACGAGTGCCTTCCGAACGCGACGTTCGCCGAGCAGCGATGGCTCGCCCGCGAGCTGAACGACCTGCTCGCCCGGCGTTGACCACACTCTGGCCTGACGGCATCTTTGAACGTTCGCCGCGAACGCGCTCACCGCTGGAATACCTGCCGTGACCCCGGAACCAAGATCCATTCGTGTCCCCGAACTCGACGTTGACGACGTAACGTTCGGGTACGACGAAGCCGTGGTCCTGTCGAACGTCTCGCTCGATATCCATCCAGGCGAGTTCGTCGGCGTGATCGGACCGAACGGCTCCGGAAAATCGACCTTGCTCCGAATGATGGCGGGAGTCCGGCGCCCCGGGAGCGGCGCAGTGCTGCTGAACGGAACTCCGATTCACGACATACCCCGGCGGGACGTGGCGCAACGCATCGCAGTCGTGCCGCAGGAGACGACGTTCACGTTCTCGTTCACGGCGCTAGAGGTCGTCCTCATGGGGCGTTCGCCGTATCTCGGACGATTCGCACTTGAGCGCGCGACCGACATCGACATTGCGCGCGCGTCTATGGATGCCACGGATACCTGGCATCTGCGCGACAGGCACATGGACACGCTTTCGGGCGGCGAAAAACAGCGAGTCGTCATCTCCCGAGCGCTGGCGCAGGAGCCGGCGATCCTGCTGCTCGACGAGCCGACCACCGCGCTGGATATCCGGCATCAAGTCGATATTTACCAACTGCTGAATCGACTCCACGAGGAAGCCGGCCACACCATCGTCGTGGTGCTGCACGATCTGAACCTCGCAGCCAAGGTCTGCCACCGCCTCGTTCTGCTCGACCGCGGCGAAGTCCGCCGGGACGGCCCCCCCACCGAGGTAGTCCGCGCCGACCTGCTGAGCGCCGTGTACGGCACCGAGCTTCACGTCGAACCGGATCCGCGAAGCGGGCGCCCCACTGTCTCCGTCCCACTCTGAGGCCGGTCCGCCTCATTGACGGGTCATGAAGCGCCCCGTACGTTCACCCTTCCTTCTCCGCACCGGGCACCATCCGCGGGAACGGCGGCCGAGCGCGCATGATCGACCTACACATCCACACAACCTGTTCCGATGGGCGGGAAACCCCTGAAGCGATCGTCCATCACGCACACGGTCTGGGCCTTTCCGCTATCGCCATCACCGACCACGACACCGTATCGGGCATCACCCTCGCGCAAGCTGCCACAAACGGCGACATGCGAGTGATACCCGGCATCGAACTCAGCGCGGTGTCCGGCGAGAGCCCGGTCCACATCCTCGGCTACGGCGTCGATCCGACGAACGAGTCACTCCTCAACGCAACGACCCGTATCACGGTCGAACGTCGGGAGCGGGCGGGCGAGATCGTGCGTCACTTGCGGGGCATGAACGTCGGCCTAACACTCGACATGGTCGAGGACATCTCCGGGCAGGCGCCGATAACCCGCGCACACATCGCGTACGCCCTTATCGGGAACAACTTCGTGCGCAACGCGGGCGAGGCGTTCGGCAGGTACCTGAGCAACGCGGCCCCGGCGTTCGTGCCGCAGCGAACGCTGTCGCCCGAACAGGCCATTGACGCGATCCGACGCTCCGGAGGCGTGCCGGTTCTCGCCCATCCAGGCGTCACCCGGCGCGACGAGCTGATTCCGGCGTTGGTGCAGGACGGGCTGGGAGGGATCGAGATATTCCACCCGAATCACGCGCGCCCCCTCATCCGAGCCTACCAGCGCATCGCCATCAAGCACGGGATCGTGACAACCGGCGGCTCCGACGCCCACGATCTCCTCCGAATGAGCCAGATCGTGGAAACGGCGCCCGTGCCCCGCGCCATGCTCGACGCGCTGGACCGCGCAATCGCGGATATCCCTCGCGAATCCTGAGCCCAAGCTCTTCCAACTCGCGGCGCCAGCCCCTATCATAACTGACGCAGCACGCCGGTTACTTCACCGCGCCGACTTGCGACCTATCGGCGCATTCTCTGCATCGGACGCCACGTTGAGACGACCATCCACGCTGATTCCCGCGCTCGTAGCGGCCTTCGCGACTCTGTGCCCGTCGCAGTCGGACGCCGACCAATCGATCTCCGACGCACGGACACACACGGACTCCGTCGCATCCTACATGCGCACCAGGCACTACGGTCGGGCGCTACGTCTGCTCGCCGCCCGACACACCGGAGAGCCGCCGGCAAGCGACCTGGTGCGAATCGCCCTGTGCCTGCTGCACACCGGAGAGCCACGAGCCGCCGATTCCCTCCTCGCACGGGCCGACCTCAACGGCGACAGGAGTTCCTACCGGGACTACTGGCGAGCCCGAGCTACGTTCGAAATGGGAGATCGCGACCGTGCGGCGCGCAGTTTCGATCTTCTGGCGGAGCACGCCCGCCCGCCTGTGAAGGACTCCGCCGCCGTATGGTCGCTTCACGCCGCACTTGCGGACCGGGATACTGTCCTGGCCACGAAAGCGATTCGCCGCCTGACACAGCTCGACGACGACCTGGCCGCGGTTGGGCTCCACGCCCGCATGCGGACGGACGACGAACGCTGGGAGTCGGCGTGGCTCACGGTTCTCGAGCATCACCGAAGCGAACCCGCAGCCGGACCCGCCGCCTACCTCGCGGACAGCCTCGGATGGCGCGCGGCGGGGGAGTCCTGGATATGGCTCGCCCGGCTCCATGAAGAGCAGGGAGCGGTTCCACTCGCCGCCGACGCGTGGAACGGCGCTATCGCGGACGCCTCGATTCCAGCTCGCCACGGGTACGCACGCTACCGAGCGGCCCGGCTGCTGGTCAACAACCGAGACTACCGCAACGCCGCGCCACTGCTTGCGTCGCTCCTCGACGACAGTTCGCACGCCTACTGGTGGCCGCGAGCACTCCGTCTCTCCGCCCGGCTTGAGCGCCGACGAGATCGCGAAACCCGCTCCCGCCAGATCGAGCGGGAATTCGTGGAGCGCTACCCGCAGCATGACGACGTTCCGGACGCCATGTGGCAGATCGGCATGAGTTTCGAGCGCACTCGGCGACTCGACGACGCGGTAGGGGCGTATGAAGCGCTCGCGCGAGCGTTTCCGACGCACGAACTCGGCGAGGCGGCGCGCTGGAGAGCCGGGTTCGTACTCTACCGACAGGGAGACTACTCGGGCGCTCACCGCAGATTCGCCAAGTTAGCACGAGAGGCAGGCGACTGGCTCGTGAAGGATCAGGCGGGCTTCTGGGCCGGAAAGTCGCTTTACACCAACGGTCGGTACGAGGACGCCCGTCTGGCGTGGGATGCTGTCGCGGCATTCTCGCCGAGATCGTACTACGCGGTGGTCTCCGCCGTGGCCGTCAACCGGCCCGCGGTCCCGCCTGAAGACGAACAGCCGCCAAGCGATTCGAACACACGAGCACACGAGGACTGGCCGGGATTCGACGAGGCCTCATGGCTCACGTCTCTGGGCGAATGGCGGTGGGCGCGGGACGTTCTCTCGCTGAGAACTCGCGGGCTCGCGCGAACGGTCTCCGAGAAGGAGCGCCTGGCGGACGCGTTCGAGGCCATCGGCGACTACTCCATGGCACTCCGCTGGCGATGGCGGGCCATGTGGAGCCGCATCACGGAGGATCGCTACCACGAACTCCCACCGGACATACTCCGCCGGATCTGGCCTAACTTCTACGCCGGACAGGTACGGGAAGCCGCTCGGGAGCACGATATCGACCCGGCGCTGCTCTGGGCGGTGATTCGCCAGGAGAGCGTGTTCGATTCGGACGTCACATCGTCCGCCAACGCACGCGGGCTGATGCAGATCATACCGTCGACTGGACGCGCGCTGGCTCGACGCCTCCGCGTGGATGATTTCGACAGCGACGACCTTTACGAGCCGGGGCTCAACATTCGGCTCGGAGCGAGGTACGTCAACGATCTGCTCGACCGGTTCGACAGCAAGGTGGATTTCATGGCGGCGGGATACAACGCGGGCCCATCCAACGTTTCGCGGTGGCGACGTAGCGCCGGCGGCGACCACGACCTCTATCGCGAGATGATAACCTACGCCGAGACGCGCAAGTACGTGAAACTCGTGCTGAAGAACTACCTCATCTACCGTGAACTCTACCCCGATCGGAGTTCGCCGTGACGAGCCCAACCGTCGGATGGGCGTTCGGCGAGCTATCCACCGGTCCCCACGACCCGGCGTGGCGGCCCGCTGAATGGGACGGCGACGTCTGGGAGTCGGAGCCCGTACCGATTTCGCCGGCGCGCGGCCTTATCCTGTCCTGGAACATGAGCAGGCCGGCGTGGGCAGGCTGCTCGTTCCGCATCGCTGTGCGCATCGACGGATCATGGACCGACTGGGTTCCCATGGGCGAGTGGGGACAGGTATTCCCCGTACGCCAGCCAGCCGCATCCATTGTCCGGGACGCCGACACCGCGCAATGGGCAGGCGTAGCCGATTCGATCCGCGTTCGCGCCCGGAGAACAGCCAACCATCGCGGAGAGGTACCCGACGTGCGTCGCGTCGTCGCAGCGGCCATCTCCAACACCGGCGCACACGAACCATGCCCCGGTCCGCCCGGGCCCTTCTCGGGGCCGTCCGGGCCCAACCGGGGGCCGCGGGAGAACCGCCCGTTCGTACAGGACGTACCGTTTCGGTCACAGATGATCGACGACGAACATCTCGCGCCGCGCATCTGCGGTCCGACCTCCCTCGCTATGCACCTTGCCCGACACGACGGGGGAATCCAGACGGAATCGGTGGCTACCCTCGTGTACGATGCCACACGCGATCTGTACGGCAACTGGGCTCACCTGGCGGCGGTTGCCGGGGAGCACGGGTTCGCGTCGTGGGTGGAGCGGTTCCGCTGTCTGGCCGATGTCGAGGCGCGGCTGGTCGCCGGATACGGGGCAGTTCTATCCATCGCCTACGAGCGCGGCGAGCTTGACGGTTCGCCCATCGACCGCACGTCGGGACATCTCCTCGTCCTGCGTGGATGGAACCCGAACGGCGATCCCGTATGCAACGATCCCGCGTTCCCCGACTCCCGAGGCGACGGCGTCGTCTACAATCGCGCGCAGTTCGAGCGCCAATGGCTCGGACACGGCGGCACCGCGATCCTGCTGCGGCCGGAGTAGGTCACGTAATCGCCGACAGCGCGAGCAGGAACACCTCGCCTTCCATCACGCGCCCGCCGCGCCACACAAGCTCCACCATCCGAATCGCGCGATCGGGATACGCGTTCGTCCACTCCACCGCGTAGAACGTGCGCGATTCGCCCGACGCCGTCGTGCCGGTGAGCGCTGGCTCTGACCAGTACGCACGCGGATTCCCGTTCCACGGCTGCAGGTTGCCCCCGTATACGAGATCGAGGGCCGCGCTGTCACGTCCCGTGTCCTCCGGCGCGCCGTAGTGGAAACGAAGCTGCGCGGCCACATCCTGCCCGAGGTGATACTCGTCGTTTCGCGAGCGTTTCGGATGGTTCTGCGACGATCCAATCA
Source organism: uncultured bacterium (assembly GCA_964510105.1). Lineage (GTDB taxonomy): Bacteria > Latescibacterota > MWCZ01 > MWCZ01 > MWCZ01 > CAZWQW01. Next base: position 20,947 of record CAZEAI010000038.1, on the reverse strand, counting down.
GCGCGATCATCCCGTCGGCGACACAATTCACGGGCAGTCGACACACCGGGTCGGTGAATCGCACCGTCGCGGCTCCGGGCTTGCCGTCGAGATCGGGAATGCTGAACGCTATTCCGCCGTAGACGCCGCCTCCGGGCGCGATATCGCTCACGGGCCCATCCGACGGTAGCGGCTCCGTGAGAGACGCGTCGAGAGCGATGGGCGCAACGCGAGCGGAGTTCGCGCGGGCCTGGCTGAGCAGCGAAACCCGGTCCCCAACAAGATCACGCTCCGCCGGGGCGAGTGCATCGGCAATCGCTCGCGCGGGCGAACGGTGTTGATCTGGGTCGTAGCCTGACCACCAGAGATTCGACGCGCCTTCGATGAAGAGCTGCGGAAATCCCACGTGCCGGGCAAGGACGTCCTCTGACGCGCCGACCCACGTGGAGATCTCCGCGCCGCGTATGATGTCGCGTTCGCGCATCTCCTTCCAGCGCGGCATGGCGCCGGGAGTGTAGTTGCCGAACACGATTTCGGAGAACCCACGATCGGCCATGAGGTCAGGCGTGGAGTCGTCGAGCATCCAATACCAGTCGACGAAGCCTATGTCCCGCGGAATCGATTCGACCGCGCGCGCCGTCGGAGGCATCACCCACTGCTTCTTGCCCTTGAATACGCGCCGCTGCACGCCGCCGAACGTCTGCCCGTCCGGCCATCGGATATCGAGCAGCTTGTCGCACCACATGACGGTCCGGATACCTCGCTCGGAAAGCCAGTCGTGAATACGCGTCACATCCTCGGCGAAAAGCTCCGCCGCGGTCTTCCTCCGGCAGGCGGGACACCGGTGCATGGTGTAGACTTCGTCGTGGCCGATGTGCACCGTCCGCGGCTGGATGACGTCGACGATCTCCTCCATGCAGTCGAACATGATTTCGTAGCTCAACGGGTTCGACGGGCAGTACGTATCGGGATAGGCGTCGTCCTGCGCCTCGGCGATCTCCGGATGCGGGATGGTCAGCCAGTACGCATGGGCCAGCGACTGCACCTCGGGGATGATCTCCAGGTGCAGTTCCGCCGCCGCCGCGACGATCTCCCCTACTTCGTCCCGCGTGAGCCACGATCCGCCACCGAGTTCCACGTGCGGGTCGTTCTTCCAGTCGAACCACATGCTCTCCTGCAGGCCCTTCTGCCCACCGGGGTGTCCCATGAGTTCGCGCGAGAACTGCTCCCATGCCCGGTTGATCTCGGGGTGGCTGCGAAACTCCATGCCCGCCGCGATTTCGAGGTAGATCGTGTTGTACCGGTGCCGCGCGAGGAAATCGAGCAAGCGGAGGAAGAACGGCATGTCGGCACGTGCAGGCAGAAACAGATGGACGCCTCGGATCTCAACCGACGGCTCGTCGTCGATCCTGCAGTTCGGAACGCTTCCACCGTTCGCCTCCGCCATGCGCACGAGCGCATCGACGGCATAGAACATGCCGCGTCCGTCGCGAGCCGCGAGAGTGACTCCGCGCGGCGACGCCTCAAGCACGAAGCCCTCTGCCGGAATGCCGCTCAACCCGACCGAGGGGGCCGCGGATCGCGCCGTCGTCGTCAGCGAGATGCGCGGTTCGTCACCGTTCGCATCGCGAATGACCGGGGCGATGGGCGAGCATCCCGCCGCGCGCAGCCCGTTGACGAGTCGCTCGATGTCGGAGTCCGGAACACCTGCGTTAGCCTTCACAATGGCGCCGGAGGAGAAGTCGCACCAGCCGTCGCGCCATTGGGCGCTTGCCGGGGGAGGAAAGAGGCCGTGCTCGAACGCGCGTTCCATGAGAAAAGCCCTGCCGAGAGTGGTGAACGTCGAAGGATCGCCACCAGTCTACGACAGGGCCTGTATCGTACCAAGCGAACGGTTGGCTACGAGGGCTCCTCCGCCATGGAAATCGCGCCCCACGTGAGCGCTCCGAGCCCGATAAGAACCATCGCGACGACGGAGGGAGTAGACAGGCCTTGGAGGGAACTGAGGGACGTGTACCAATCGAACGTCGCGTTCTCCCGTCCAGGAGTGCCGCCGACGAGTATCTGCAACCAACCGAACCAGATATAGCGCCATTGCCATGCGAGCGCCGATGAACCCGCTCCGGCGGCTATGCCACCGCCAATCCACGCCCACAGGCCCCATCGGCTCGGAGCACGAAGCAGCACGGGGCGCGTGGGAAGCTGCGCCATCACCGCATCGACGAATCCGGCCGGGGCCTCCTCGTCCGCGCAGACATCGCAACACACCGCTGTCAATTCGCGCTCGAACGCTACCTCGCCGCGACATTCGCCATGCTCGCACATGTAGGCATCGACCGCGCACTGTTGGGCCTCGGTCAGCGTTTCGCCTCGCGCCTCGCGCCGTACAAGCTCCAGACATGCATCGAGATTCATGATGTCCACTCCTCGGACGCACCTTCTTCCAGCAGCGCCTTCTTCAAGCGCGCCTTCGCCCGGTAGATGTGAACCTTCACGGTATTCATCGGAATGTCCAGTACCTCCGATATCTCATCGTAGGACCTCTGCTCGAAGTAATATAGCATCAAGACCGCCCGGAAGTGCACAGGCAGGTCGTCGAGATACCTGGCGAGACGCTCTCGCAGGTCGCCGGCCTCGAGTACTTCATCGGGGAGCGCTGCGTCCTCGTCGGCGAATTCGACCGGAGCATCGTCATCGTCTCCCTTCAGCGACTCTATCGCGACCTCGCGCGAGTCTCGCCGAGTTCTCTGCTCCCGGCGGTCCATGCAGACATTCCACGTAATGCGGTACAGCCAGGTGTTGAATTGCGCATCGCCGCGAAAGCTTTCGAGCGCTCGATACGCGCGCAGGAAACTCTCCTGCGCCAGGTCCTCGACGTCACCTCGATTGCCCATGAGGCGCCGTGTCAGGCTGAACACCGTATCCTTGTGCCGCTCGACCAGTATGCCGAACGCTCGGCGATCGCCTTGAAGCGTGCGGTGGACCAGTTCGGCGTCGGTTGCGGCCACCGCCACCTCCGGAAATGCTCGCCGTGCTCAACAAGTCAGACGACCGGCGCGTGGGAATGTTACACGTGCGCGGGTGGTGATTCCAATCGCGATCGGACAGTTTCTCCCCCGATCGGCAAAGATACATCTCCCTTCGTCGCGTCGTGCAGGGGTGAAATGTAACATACGCGCAACGACCGTCGTCTCACCACTTGGACGAGCGAGGGTCACCGCACGACCTTCTGTCAGTCGATGGAGAAGGGGAACGATGATGAAGATCACCATAGCGCCTATTCTGGCGGCGATACTGATGACGTTCGGCGGACAAGCGAGCGCGCAGTTGACGCCTCCGGCCCCGCCCGCAATCCCCTCACAGATAGAAATCGATTCCCTCATTCGACACAGCATCCAGATCCGGCTCGATACGGACGAGACCGAACTCAGCGGCATCCTGAAGCTCCCCCCGGAAGTCTGGGCGAAACTCGACTCGCAGCAGGTCCAGGAGATCCTCCGCGAGGCCATGGAGGTACGCGCCCAGCCGCCAGCCTTCCCGGAGCCACATTTCACCGACGTGCTTGAGGATGTGCTCGTACCGATTGTGGCGATACTGATGGCGTTCGGCACGCCCGTGCTGATCGTGCTGCTCGTCCTGAGGTACCGACGCAACGCGAACAAGCAGCGCCACCAGGAACGCATGGCCATGATAGAGAAGGGCATCTACGACCCGGCACTGGCCGACGAGCCCACGGCGAAGGAGCGGGTGCCGAGCGCACAGCGAATGGCAGTCTGGGGCATGATTCTCGGCTTCAGCGGAGTCGGACTCTCGCTGATGAACATACTTGAGGACGGAATCCGCGAGGCGGGACTGGGAATCGTCATCGCCATGATCGGCGCCGCTCTTTTCGCCGCGGCACGGTACGTCGCGCAGACCAAACGCGAAGCGGACGCCGCGGCAGACACGCGCAACGAACTCGATACATGACCGTTTCGAGTCCAGCCGCTCGACGGTATCTCACCCCCCGGGAGTGAGGTACTGTCGAGCGGAGTTTCGTATCCTCCACGACCTGTCCAGCACCGACACCCGCCGCAGGATCTCCCGCGCGCGCTCCCCATCGATACCGCCGACAGCATGAACGATCCTCCGGCGCGCATCGTCGGAGGCGCGGAACGCCAGCGGCGAGATGCTCGACAGCGCCACGTCGCCCCGCAAGCGAACCAACCCAACCGCCGCCGACAGCCGCACGACCTCCGATGGATCGTCCAGACCCAGACCGAGCGCCTCATTCGTCTCATGCGACGGCACAAAGCCAAGGGCATCCAGCGCGTGCGCCCGGTAGTCCGGGCTAGTCTCCTGCCTGCCGATCTGGGCAAGCCAGGGAATCGCGGGGAGAATCACCGATCGATACGCATCGAGACTATCCGCGGCCCAGAGACGCGACGCGGCAACGCGGATTCCCTCCACGGCTGTGTGCCGCCGAATCGGATCGTTGTTCGTCAGAACGAGCACGAGATAGTTCATGTGCTGCCGATCGGCGACGGCCAGCGCCGCCATTGTCCGAGCGGCTTCGGCGCGTGTAAGAGAATCGCTGACGAACTGACCGAGGACGTCCGCCCCGAACTGCGTCAGCCCCGCCGTCCTGACAGCGATCAGACCTGCCCGAACGATACGCGGATCATCTGATTCAAAGGCCCGCCGGATTTCGCGCTCGCGACCGGAGAAGGGTATCCGCCCTGACGCGCGAATGGCCGCCGCGCGCACATCTCCGCTCGACGACCGCACTCCCACGCTCACCGCCCGTTCGGCCCGCGCGGACACGGGTCCGGCGACAGGCATCGACTCAATCGCCGTGTACGCGGCGACTCGCCATTCCACCGGAGTCCGGGCGTCGATCGCGTGTGCAGAGAGAACATCAACCGCCGCATCGCCCGCGCCAGGCCCGAGCAGAAGCGCCGCCGGTACCGCGATGCGGGCCTCGCCGGCCGTGGCCGCTGCATTCGCGGCCGTCGTTACCGCGGCGTCGATCATCGGAAGCGGCCGGCTGACGACCTGGACACCGGGGATGATTCGTACGCCATGAACCGCGGCGAGCCCTGCCCAGGAGGCGGCGCGCACGTCGCCGGAGGCATCCTCCGAGGCGGCCAGCAGTCCGGAGACGGCGACAGAGTGAGGTATCCGACCGAGCAGGTCGACGGCATGCCGTCGCGCGGACGTCATTCGCGTGTCCATCTCGCCAACGATGGCATCGATCACGAGACGATCGTTACGGACCGCAAGCGTCGCGAGCACGGAATCGCGCACGCCGGCGCCGGCAACGCCTCGAAGGGCGTCCATGAGCCCCGCGCCGGATTCTGCGCCGCCCAGCCACGCGAGCCCGATTGCCGCCTGATCACCGACTACCTCGGCTGTATCCTCAGGCGCGATGCTGCCGGTATGAACCGCGTCCCACGCGAACCAGTTGCCGGGGATCTCCTCGCGCCCGGCCTGCGTCGAGCGCACGACGTCTCCCAGCGCTCCGCCGACGACACGACGCGCCGTGGCGCTGAGCCCGGTTCCCGCGTACCGAGCGAGGTCGGTGAGTCCACACACCGCGCGGAGCCGGATTGTCTCCGTTGGGCCGCCCGCTGCTCTCGCGAGAATGAGGGCGGAGGTATCCGGCGCCAGATACGACAACGCCCACGCCGCGCGATCACGGACGCCCGGATCGGAATCGCCGAGCAGGCGTCCGACGAGCACCGAAACCTCTCCGGGCCCACCTGTGCGCCCGACCGCTTCCATCACGCGTTCCCGCACGCCGGGCACGGTATCGCCCACGGCCTCAACCAGCGACGCAAGCGCTTCGCTCGCACCCCAAACGCCCAGCGACTCCGCCGCGGCCGCGCGCTCTACGGCACCGTCCGACGAGAGCCGTCGTTCCATGCGAGCCGTCCGGGAGCAACCGGCCACGACGAGCGCAACGGCAGCAACCGCCGCAGCCGTTCGTGTCACCGTGCCGAGGTATTTCATAGCATTTCCTCCCGGATTGTCGGTGTGTGTTGCGCAGTGATTCCGTCGCAGTATCGTTGTCGACGGAAATATACCGAACGCGCGCCGCGAACGTGAACACTTCGCGGCAACACCGAGACGCCCGGGAACGTTGTGCGATCGACCCGCGCGGCGCATATTCAGAACCGCGTGACACCTCCCACCCGCCGCCGCTCGGATCGCAGGACATGAATCTCGAATTCTCGACGCGGGACCCCGACCGCGAGGTCGCATACAGCGACAAGGGAACGTCGCTCTCCATATCGTACGACGGCGTCCCCGTCGACTACTTCGACCGCGAGGGACGTCTCGTCGGAACGTTCGTCGACGGACACCACTACCGTCGCGGGTTCGACAACCGGCTCCTGGAGAAGTTTCGCTCGGACGACGGGCGGCAACGCGTCCGGCGCGACGTGCTCGATCCGCGCAAGCGTGAGATCATCGACAGCGCATACACGCGTGCTCACGAACTGTGGAATTCCATCGAGCGCGGCGACGTGACAGAGTTCCGACCGCAGGGGCTGGGCGCCAGAGTCGACCCGGATCGCGCTCGGGCGGAGGTGCTGGACCGTACCGCGCCGATTCTGCGCTTCGGCTACGATCGTCTTGTGGAGGATGGCGAGCGCTTTCGCGGCATCTACGCGCCGGTGAGCATTCTGCCGCCCGATCAGTACCTCGCGCTCGTGGTACAGATGACCGTGGGCTGTTCGTGGAACAAGTGTACGTTCTGCGATTTCTACCGCGACCGGCCGTTCTCGATCAAGTCGCCGGACGAGCTGCGGGAGCACATCGGTCAGCTTGAGGGGTTCTACGGCGAATCGACGTGGCTGAGGAAATCCATCTTCCTGCTCGACGGAAACGCGCTTGTCATCCCGCAGGCGAAGCTGCTCGAACGGCTCAACGTCGTCCACGAGTTCTTCGAGTTCGTCCCGCCGGACATGCTCGATCCGGTGGAGCAGAGCCGGTGGCGGCGCGAACATCCGCACGGGTTCGACGGCCTCTACAGCTTCCTCGACGCGTTCAGCACCGTGAAGAAATCGGTAGAGGAATGGCGGGAACTCCGCGCGCGGCACGTGCGGCGGGTGTACATCGGGCTGGAGACCGGCGACGACGAGTTGCTGCGCTTCGTCAACAAGCCGGGCGATGCCGCCACGATGGTCGATGCGACCCGCACTATCAAGGCCGCCGGGATCAGCGTCGGCGTGATCGCCATGGTCGGCGTCGGCGGCGGAGCGTTCGCCGCGCAACACGTGCGGAACACGGTGCAGGCGATCAACGCGATGGAGCTGGGCGAGAGCGATATCGTGTACCTGAGCGACTTCGTGAATCATCCCGGCCTGCCGTACGAGGCCCTTGCGAGCGAGCGAGGAGTCAGCGACCTCGACTGGCCGGAGGTCGTCGCGCAGCGCGAGGAGATCAAGCGAGCGCTCCGGTTCGCGGATCCGAAACGCCCGCCCAAGGTCGCGCTGTACGATATACGCGAGATGATCTACTGACCGCGCGATGGGCAGGGGCGATCGGCGGTCGCTCTCGTGTGGCATGTCACTGGTTGGTGGCGCCGAACGCGTAGCGTTCGCCGGACGCTCCCGTCTGCGCCCGACGCTTGCGCTACTCCTGCTCCGTTGGCGTCGTCACTCCTCGGACGAATCCTCGTCCGCTTTGGGCTCTTCCTCGTGATCGCCTTTCCCGCCAAACACCCTACTGAGAGACTTTGCGTCAAGACCCTTGATATTGACGCCGTTGATGTTGGGAGAGTTCATCGAGTACTGGAAGTGCCCGCCACCGCCCCCACCCATGCCTGCTAGCCCGGTCTGCCCCTCGAGATATGCCGCGAGCTGTCCCGCGGACAGGAGCACGAGCGACACCTTCTCCTTGTCAGTGGCGTCTGCCGGAACATCGACACTCAGCGCCTCGACGTACGGGTCGTCGGCGAACCTGGCGACGCTGTCGCGCAGACCGGTGAAACTCCTGACGGCCATATCGCCGGTGCCGGCGTACATCTCCAGGTGCAATTGCTTCTCGAGATCCTCCTTCAGCGCGCGGGCCGGTGGAATGAGCCTGATGAGCGCGCGTAGATTGTCGTCACCTGTTGGCATTGGTGTCCTCCTTCTCGACTCCCAGCGCCCGGAGTATATCCGGACTAACGAGTGTCCTGAGTCGTTTGCGTGCGTTGTGGATGTGCGCTTTCACCGTGCCGATCTCGATCTCCATCGCGTCGGCTGTCTGCTGGTATGTCAGGCCGTTCTCCGCGTGGAGGATCAGCGCCTGTCGCTGCATCTCCGGCAGCCGATTCATCGCCTCGCGGACGCCGCTGAAGACCAGCCACCATTCCGCATCGTTGTCCGGTGGCGGACCCGTGTCGAGCGGAGTGTGCTCCCATGGGTCGGCGCTCCCCGATCCATGGTCGATGCCGACGAAGTCGTACCGTCTTTGTCGGCGCAGTTCGTCGTAGCAGAGGTGCCGGACCACTCGGAACATGAACGGCCACAGGTGCTCGACCGATTCCTGCTTCTCGAGCTTCAGGTACAGCGACGTAAAGGCCTTCTGCACGACGTCGTCCACGACGTCCCGCGAACCGATCAGCCGCGTCGCGAACTTCCGGAGCCGCGCGTCCATTGACCGCTGCAACCGACCGAACGCCTCGTAGTCACCGCTCTGCGCCTTCCGTAACAGCGTCCGATCATCGATCACTTTGGCCGGCTACCTCCCTCTGATAGAGTATCCGTCGGATCGGACCGGATTGTTTAGCCTTGAGCGGTTGTTTCCGGGATGATTCGGGGAGGGGTGGCCTTCGGAGAAGCACGCCCTCCCGCGAACGGAGTGTTCCTGGGAGGGCGTGAACCAGAGCGTGCGGCAACACGATCCGCCGCGCTAGCCTCCGATGCCGAGCGGCCACCCGGGAATGCAGTCGTACCAGTGGACGTACGTCACGCCGTTGATCACGAGGCGCTCGTTGTCCGGGTACCGCTCGTCCCAACGGTATCCCCGCCGCTCGGACTGCCACTCCACGCCGTTGTAGCGTCGCGACAGCATCGCACGCCCATCGCGCGTCACGAAACCTTCCATGAGCAGAGTATCCTCTGGCTCGTCACCGTGGAGATCGAACACTCGCAGGCAGGTCTCCGTCTTGTCTCCGACAGCGACCGTGTATGCACCTGCACCGATCACCTCGCCCGGTTCCGGCGGTGCAACCTCGTACGAACCGTCGTCGTTCTGTCTCAACGACCTGGCATCCATCATCCGGCGTTTGACCGCTGTCGGACCCCATCGTTTCTCGAATTCCGCGTCGAGGTAGGTGAGCAGATTCAACGTGCCGTCGCTGTCGACGTAGCCTCCCGCCACCACCTCGACACTATCGTCGGTCAGTCGCTGGTAGTACACATACTGAGATGGCTTCCACCCGGAGTCTGGTTCCCAGTAGTCGCCGATGACCTCGACGCAGTCCAGATCGTGAATCCGCGCCTTCCGAGTCACCGCCATGTCGGAAATGCCGGTCAAACGCCACTCTACGCCTCGATCGGATTCTGTCGGCGGATCGTACGAAGCCCACATGGACTGCGAGCCTACTTCGAGCGCGACGAACCACCACCGCATCTCCGGCGAATCGACGGCGAACACCGCCTCGTCGCTCGGTTCGGTGACGATGTCCGGACATCTCGTCGGAAATGGCTGGTGCATGGTCCCGGCCTTGTGCCTGCTCATCGGATGCTCCTTCGACAATGGTTCGGGAACGCCAAGCTCGCGCCGCATGTGCACGCGGGCGTCGTGCAGGTACCGCTTGATCGAACCCACGGGCCTGCTACGTCGACTGGCGATCTCATCAATGGTGAACCCATCGAGATAGAAGAGCCGCGCCGCCTCGCGCTGAGCTTCCGGCGCACGGTCGAGCGACTGAATCGCCTCCGCCGCGGCCTCGCTACGACGCACCGTGTCGCGTCCGTACCGGGATACGAGCTGCTCCAGCTCAGTCGGCTCGGTCGGATCGTGACGCTGCGCCGCCGCACGCACGTGGTCCCGCGCCCGGTTGCGCGCTATCTGCGCGAGCCACGAGGCAACCGCATCGGGATCTCGCAGCGTCTCCAGGCCCGTCCATGCCTGCAGCAGTGTTTCCTGCAGGATGTCGTCGGCCTGGTGCACGTCACGGACGTACCGCCTGACCACGCTCGCCATGAGCGACTCGTAGCGACGGATGAGCGTTTCGAATGCCCGCTCGTCGCCGCGGGCAGCATCTGCCACGAGCGCGGCGTCACTCTTCTCTAACATGGGAGTTCACCCCTTCCACATGGAAGGCGAGCGAATGAGACGAAAGGTTCTCCGGCGACTCCTCGAGCCTACGATTCGGGGCACGAAGGAGTAGTGCTATATTGTACGATTCCCAACCGAAACGCCCCACACGCGGAGGAGTGCCGTGCAAGGTCTCGAACTCTCCCGAAGGTATTTCGACGAAGCCGGTCTCCCGCTCATCAAGGAACATCTGCCTGACGTGCTGCCGCACCTTGCGGCCGGGCTCGCCGGCGGATCGCAGGCGCACGGAAGCGACGACGAGCATTCGCGCGACCACGGGTGGGGACCGAGGTTCTTCGTGTGGCTCCCCGAGGATGCGTTCAGGCAGTTCGTCGACCCGCTGCACAGAGCGCTGGCCGACCTGCCCGACGAGTTCCTCGGTTTCGCGGCGGGCAAGGCGATCGTGGAGACCATCGACGCGGCTATCACACGTGATGTCGGCGTTGCGACAGCGCCGGAGAACGCGCTCGACTGGCTGCGCCTCCCGGAAGAGAGCCTGTTCGAGGTCACTCACCGCCCGGTGTTCCACGACGGCCCCGGCGAGGTGACGCGTCGATTCGAAGCGTTCGCGCGATACCCGGAAGACGTCTGGCGCAAACGTCTCAGCGCGTGCCTTGCATGGATGTCCGAGTGGGGTGTGAAGCACCTGCGCCGGAGCGAGGTGCGAGAGGACGTGGTGACCGTCGGATATCACTGGTCGCAGTTCGCGACGTATGCGATGAAGGCCGGCTTCCTGCTGAACCGACGGTACGCGCCGTACCACAAGTGGCTGTACCGGCACTTCGAGCTACTGCCGGAGTTAGCGCACGAGATCGCGCCCCTCCTGCTTGAGGGCGCGTCGCCGGGACGGCCCAGGACCGAGATCGCGGATGAGATCTTGGCGGCCTACTGCCATCACCTATCCAGCCTGGGATACACACCGAAGCCACCGGGCGAAAGAACCGTCGCCGCGTACTATAGCGAGATCACTGGCTACGCCGGAGCGGTCGGAGACACGATCGGGGACGACGAGACCAAATCGCTCGGTACGTTTGTCGAAATCGTCGCTCCCCCTCGGCTAGCAACAGCGACGAACATGGTTTTCATGGCGTAGCCGTATCACTTCCCGATGCAGAACTCGCCGAATATCGCGTCCAGAACGTCGTCGGGCGTCGTCTCCCCGGTGATCCGACCGACTGCATCGAGTGCGAGGCGCAGGTCCGCGGCGACGAGGTCCGGCTGAGCGGTCGCGGCGATCTGCTCCAGCGCTCGGCCGAGGTGTCCGGCGCACTCGCGGAGGGCATCGGCATGGCGTTCACGCAGCACCATGCCACCATCTGCGCTGAGTTCCGTGTCACCGACGATGGCCGACCGCAGACCCGCGACGAACGCCTCCACCCCCTCGCCGGTGAGCGCGGACAGCGCGTGGAACGCGCCGTCCCCCGCGAAACCCCGCACTCGGTCCACGGCACCCTCATCGGCGATGTCGACCTTGTTGGCGACGACCATCAACGTCCGAGCGTTCGCCACGTGAGGCGGCGTTGGTATCGCGTCGGAGGCATCGCAGACAAGCACGACGACGTCCGCGCCGACGGCTGCCAGCTCCGCGCGACGGGTGCCCTCGCGCTCGACCTCATCGCCGGTTTCGCGCAGACCGGCCGTATCGAGGAATCGCACTCGCGCACCGTCGAGTTCGATCTCCGCTTCGACGAGATCGCGTGTCGTACCCGGGATCGGTGAGACGATGGCGCGCTCCCGGCCGAGGATGGAGTTCAGCAAGCTCGACTTGCCGACGTTCGGCGGCCCCACGATCGCCACTGACGCGCCCTCCGTCACGAGGCGTCCGCGCGCGTAAGTCTCGGCGAGTCTCCCGATCTCCTCACGAACAGCGCTCAGCGCTTCTGCCTCAGCGCGGGGATCGCCAACGCCGAGATCTTCCTCCTCGAACTCCATTCCCGCTCCGATACGTGTCAGCGCCGTGGCGACGGCGTCGCTTACGGCGGCAAGCCGCGCGGAGAAGTCTCCGCGGAGGTGGTGGCAGGCAGCCTCGATACCGCCGCGCGTACGAGCCCGCACCAGGTCGAGCACCGCCTCGGCCTGCGCGAGGTCGAGCCGGCCATTCAGGAACGCGCGTTGAGTGAACTCGCCACGCTCGGCGCGACGGGCTCCCCGCTCGACGCAAGCTCCGACGATCTCCTCCGTGAGACGCATGCCGCCGTGAGAGTTGATCTCGACGACGTCCTCGCGCGTGTAGCTGTACGGGGCCCGCATCACCGCGACAAGTACCTCGTCGGCGATTCCGACTCGGTCCTCGTCCCGGCCCTCCGAGACCCGAATCCAGCCATGGACGATGCGCCCACCCGGCACATCCGCGAGGGGGTTCGGCAATTCGAGCAGGGCATCGGCGATGGCGATAGCATTGGGGCCGCTGAGACGCACGATGGCGACGCCGCCCTCGCCGGGGGCTGTCGCGCGGGCGACGATGGTATCGGCACTCGGTTCGATGCGAGTCATAGTGGGTCCCGAACGTACGAAGGGGCACATCGCGCATCCCGATGGATCAGCGAACGTGCCCCTCAAACACTACCCGGCCTCTGCGGCGAGCGGTTACCGCTTCCGCCCTTTCCCTGGCTTGCCGCGCTGCTGAGCCACCAATGCCTTGCCGGACCCGGCAACCGCCGGTGCGGGTTCGCCCTCGGCGCTCTTCTTCCGCATGAGGTAGTACTGATGCCCCGCCGACAAGATGTTGAACATGAACCAGTAGAGCACGAGACCCGACGAGAGCCGGTTGAAGACGAAGAGCATGATCACCGGCATGATGTAGACCATCATCTTCTGTTTGGGGTCGGTGAGCATGAGCTTCTGCTGGAAGAACATCGATCCCGCCATGAGAATCGGCAGGACGTTGAAGTTGCTGCCGTAGAAGGGAACCGTGAACGGCAGTATCAGGAGCGTGTCCGGCGCGGAAAGATCGGATATCCACGCGAAGAAGGGTGCCTGGCGGAACTCGATGTTGTTCCCCAGCACGGCGTAGATAGCGAAAATGATCGGCATCTGGAGCACCATCGGCAGGCATCCGCCCAGGGGGTTGAAGCCCTCCTCCTTGTAGAGCTTCATCATCTCCTCATTGAGCTTCTTCTGATCGTCCTTGTACTTCGCTCGTATTTCCTCCATGAGCGGCTTCAGCGTCTGCATCTTGCTCGTGCTCTCGTAGCTCTTCTTCGTGAGCGGATGGAGGAGCACTTTTACGAAGAGAGAGAAGATGACGACCACGAGACCATAATTCGGGATGATCTTGTAGAGACCGAGGAACGTCCACAGCACGACCTTGGATATCGGCCTGATGACCGCCCAACCAAGATCGGCGGCGCGTTCGAGATTGTGGCCGTTGACCATCAGGCGATCGACGTCTATCGGCCCGAGGTACACCAGGCCGCTCACGCTCGTCTGCGTGAGGTCGAACGGCGCGAGATCCCACCCGTATTCCGACTCGACGCCGGGGATGCCGTGCGCCTGAAGCTCCACTTCGCTCTGCCCGCTTGAGACCGGTGCGAATGCCGCGAGGAAATACTTGTTGCGCACCGCAATCCAGTCGGTCAGGCCAACGAATCTCGATGTCTCCGCCTCTTTCTTGAACTGTATAGTCTCAAGCGACTCGCCGACATACGCTTGCGCCTTCATGTGCGGCATCTCGGTCGTGTATTCCCGCTCCGCAGGCGGTACGCCGCCGCGCCATGAAACCGTCATCCGTTCCGTCGCGCCGCCGCCGAGCACGCCGGCATCGAACCGCGCCGTGTAGCCCGCGCCGCGGAAGGTGAACCGCTTGTACACGGTCCTGCCGTCCGAGAGATCGCACGTGAAGCGCACCGTCACGCTGTCACCGGCATTCAGAGTGTAGAGATCCGCCGCCGCGTCGACGTCGAACATCGTGCGTGAGAGGTCGGTCTCGCGGCCCTCCGCCCCGAGCAGGATACCCAGCCCGCGCCCATCAGGCGGAAGAAGATCCACATGCCCGCCTCCGGGCACAGGTCCACCTTCGGGAAGGTCATACTCTTTCAGCTCCCACGACCGAATCACCGCGCCACGATTCGATATGACCGCCGTGTATCGTTCGGCGTCGATGACGATCCGTCGCAGCTCGACATCGCCCTCCGCCGCGGCGGCCTCGCGCACGGGCTGCGGCTCGACGTCCGGCGCGGCATTCACGGACGGTTGTTCCGCCGGGAGGGACCGCATCGGCGCCATGGAAGAGTCGATGGCCGTCTCGGTCGTGACAGGTGCCGGTTCCGGTTTGCCGTAGAGAAGCTCCATCCATTTCGGCCAGAGCAGCCAGATAGCGAGAACGAGCGCGAGTGCGATGAGTGTATTGCGATCCACGGGAGACAGTTCCTCTCAGGTAGCGATTTCAGGGTACCGGATCATATCCGCCGGCGTGGTACGGATGACAACGCCCCACGCGTTTGACACTCAGCCACAAACCCGCGAAGAACCCGTGTCGGCGGAGCGCCTCCATGGCGTATTCGCTGCACGTGGGCTCGAAACGGCAAGACGGACCGATGAACGGGGAGATCGCCGTCCGGTAGAGCCAGACGAGGGCGATCATCGAATGGGCCGGTAGGTTACGTACCACTCGCGCGCTCTCCGCGAACCTGCGCCTGCCGCTCGCAGTCGTGCCGCTCGCCCGCGCGGTCTTGTCGCTCGCAGGCGTCAGGCAGTAGACGTTCAAGTTCATCGGCAAGATCCCGGTACGAAGCGAGGCGGGACGCGCTCCGTGCGATGATGACAATCTCGCGCTTGGACGCGAGAGATCGAACGGCCTCGCGCAGGCGGCGCCGTATGCGGTTCCGATCGTGAGCCTTCCCAGTCCGTCGCCCCACGATGTATGCGGCGAAACGTTCACTTTCGGGTTCGGCAGATTCGACGCCGACCCAGAGGAGCATGTACCGTCCAAAGACCGGCTCATGCCCGTCTCGGACCTGGTGGATTCGGTGTCCGGCTCGCGTCAGGCGGCGCACGATCTTAGCGTTCCGATCAGACCGCCAGCCGCTTGCGGCCCTTCCTGCGGCGACGATTCAGGACCTGTCGCCCGCCGGGGGTCGACATGCGCTCGCGAAAACCGTGGGTGCGCTTCCGACGGGTGTTGTGTGGCTGAAATGTGCGCTTCATGGTCTACCCTCGTGCGTATCTACGGGTCAACGTTCTCGATCAAAGCGTGTGACTGCAAAGATACAAAGATACGCCCTGCCGATATCGCAGTCAACGCGCGTTACACCCTCGCCACCCGCGCCCGACACCGGTCGCGGAAATCGGACTTGCCCCTCGCGCACCGGGAGGCATATGATCCTGTACCACGCACCATCACCGGGTCCGTGCTGCAACATGACTCAGGCGACCGCAACCGGAGGAGCCATGCGGAAATTTGGTGACATCGTCGTGGACGAAGGGTATGCCACGGACGATCAGATAGACAGCGCGCTTCGCTATCAGGAGCGCACGGACGTGCTCGTCGGTAAGATACTTGTCGACATGCATCGCATCACCAGCGCGGAATTCGGCCGCATCGCCGAGTACATCGAATCCGACGCCGGGAAGGGCAAGCGTTTCGGCGAGGCGGCGGTGGAGCTTGACTCCTGCACAGGCAAGGACGTCCACGACGCCCTTGAACGCCAGCGTACCAGCAAGGGGCTGCTCGGAGATCTCCTGGTCGCACTCGGGCGCATCACCGTTTCCCAGCGCAACGAGATCATCGAGATGCAGATGTCGGAAATGGGCGGCTGATTCGCGCCTCGCCCCACGGGAGACCATGCATGAGCTATGTCGGCGGCGACCCACTCGAAATCGGCCCGGGACCGCATCTGTTCCTCGACGACCACTTCATCGAGGACCGGTTCCACCTCGCGCGACACGTCAACCAGCCATACCAGCACCTCGGGAACCCCATCGTCGTCGCGGATCGGCCCTGGGAGGAGCGTCCCTACCGCCCGCAGGTATTCTGCGACGAGCGCATCGGCCGGTACCGCATGTACTACCAGTGCTTCAGCGGCACGAACTACTGGACGCGCCAGGGACCGTCGTACTACACGTGCTACGCCGAGAGCGGTGACGGCCTGAGCTGGGAGAAGCCCCTCCGGACGGACGCGCCGTTCGGAGACCATCCCGCCACGAACGTCATATCGGTGGCCGACGAGTGGGGCGCCAAGATCCAAGCGCCATGGGTCTTCATCGATCCGCACGAACGCGACGAATCTCGCGCGTACAAGATGACCTACAACGCGGGCGGCCTTCGCCTTGCCTACAGCCCCGACGGCATCCACTGGACGCCTGCGCGCGAGGAGCCGCTGTTCGCGTATCACAGCGACACGATGAACCATGCGCTGTGGAACGACTCCCTTGGGAAGTGGGTGCTCTACATGCGACCGCCGATCTTCGCCGGCGGAGTACACGAGAGTCCCGGCAAGAGACATCTGCGCCGTCGCACGGCGGTGTCCCTCAGCGACGACCTGCTCACGTGGACCACGCCGCGCACGGTGCTCTACCCGGACGAGTTGGACCCGCCCGACTTCGACGCCACGCACGTCTGGAAGCTGCGCGACCAGTACATCGGATTTGTCACGCTCCTGTACCACGAGGAAGGCGGTTCGAACGACGTCATCCTGGCGGTAAGCCGGGACGGACTGGAGTGGGAGAAGCCGATCCCGCGATCGGTCTGGCTGCCGCGCGGCGAGTCGGGCCAGTGGAACGCCGGATGCTCGTCTCTGGGCGGCGACCCCATCAAGTGCGGGTGGGAGCACTGGTTCTACACAACGGGCTTCCAGCAACCGCAGAAAGTGTTCGAGCAGGATAGCGCCATCGGCTTGTACAAATTGATGATCGACCGATTCATCTCACTTGAGGCGCCCGAGCCGGTGGGGCGAAATCGGGACTACGGCTACCTGCTGACCAAGGAGTTCGTGTGGCACGGTAGGCGTCTCGTCGTGAACTGCGCCATGGAAGGCGGCGACGAACGCGACTACGGCGACTTGCGTGTCGAAGTTACCAGGCGACCTGACGACGCCGACCCGGCAGGACGCATGGGTCGCGTAGTCGAAGGGCGATCTCTCGACGACTGCGACCTGATACGAGCGAACGCGCCGAACGTCGTGGTAACGTGGAACGGCTCCGACGACCTGGGCTTTCTCGACGGCGAACCGGTCTATCTCCGCTTCCGCCTGCGCAACGGCGGGCTGTTCAGCTTCGCGATGGAAGAGTAGGACTCGATACGCGCATCGACGAGTTCCTGCCGACACGCTTTCCGATCCCATCTACAGGAGTGCCCCATGATCGAAATACAGCCCGAGGAGCTCTCAACCGCCGAACGGATCCGATCGCCTCTTGGCGTGGGCTACTTCCCGGTTCTCGCCACCACCGCGGACAACGCGCTGCTCTGCGTGTACCGCGCGGGAGGCGGGCACGGTGGCCGCGGCGGCTACCTCATATCGGTTCGTTCGGAGGACGCCGGGCACACGTGGTCGGACCCGGTGACGGTCGTGAAGACGAAACGGTACGACGACCGGAACCCCGCGATCGGCGTCGCGGAGAACGGAGTCGTCACGGTCGCATATTTCGAAAGCGGCGTGTACGGCGGCGACGATCTCTCGCTGGAAGACGGCGACCGGCGCAACCCGGAGGAGTACTGGGCAGGGCTCGTCCATTCATTCGACAACGGGCTGACGTGGTCCGAGCCGAAGAACTGGACCGACGCGACGTTCTGGGGCCAGAAATCGCCGTACGGCAGCATGATCACGCTCTCCGACGGCACGATGGCGATGCCCATCTACTGGACGTACGACACGCACCTGATCTGGTCGCACAACAACGGCTGGACGTGGGGCGAGCCGACGCTCGTCTCCGAGTCGACAAATGAGGTCGCCTACTGCGTCCTGCCCGGCACCGACGAGAAGGAATGGCTCGCGCTCGGGCGCCGTCACCGCCGCGACAACGACGACGAAGCCGCGCTCATGATGATGCGCTCGTCCGACTGCGGCCGCACGTGGCGGGACACGGGGCTGTTCATCCCGGGTCTGCGCTACCCGGCGGATATGGCCGTGCTCTCGGATAGCTCGATCATCTGCGCATACGGCTACCGCGATCAGCCCGAAGGCGCTCGCGCCTGCCGGATACTCGACAACGGCACGCGCTGGTCCGAACACGAACTCGTCGTGCACGACAAAGCGCCGAACTTCGACACGGGATATGCGTCCGTCGCCGTGCAGGACGGCTGGGTCGTCATCGTCTTCTACGACGCCGACGGCGGCGACGTGTACGAGTACGACAAGGCCTTCTGCGAAGCGGTGCGCGTCCGCGAGGACGAACTCATCGCGGCGCTCGACGGCTGAAAGGGATCCACACCGAATTCGAGCAAATGCATCCAACCGCACCCTTGCGGTCCGCGGGGCCGGTCGTGCATTCTTGTTGGGCTCCACACAGGAAACCCCCGCATCGCGGTGTCTTCTTCCGTCGCTCGCAGCACCGCTTGGAGAGTCCGTGTGTGGATTACCCGATGAATGACCCCACCAGACCCCCTCGTCGCAGCTCGGAGCCGCCTGAATGCGAATCTCACGTACCGCCATGTCTGTTGCCGCCGCTCTGCTGGCGGCATGCACGCCCCGCCCGGAGGTAACAATGCCAGCCGGAACACTCGAAATCCACATCAGCCCGGAGCCCGACGAAGCCGGCGCCGTCAGCCTCGAACGGGCTCGCGATACCATCCGCGACTGGAAGCGGCAGGGACGGGATCTGTCAAACGGCGTCACCGTGTGGCTCCACGGCGGAACGTACTCGCTCGCCGAGCCATTCACGCTCACGGCGGAGGATTCCGGCGTCGAAAGCGGGCCCATCGTCTACCGCGCGGCTGACGGTGAAGACGTGACGATCTCCGGCGGCAAAGGCATCCTCGGCTGGGAGCCATACCGCGACGGTATCCTCCGCGCGGATGTGAGCGGGCTCGGCCTCGCCGATCTACCGGCGGCGGACACAAGCCCGATCCAGCACTTCGAGTTGTTCTTCCGTGGCGAGCGGATGGAACTCGCGCGCTGGCCGAATCGCGATCCCGAAGCCCCTGGCGCGGGCGAGTGGGCATACATCGCCGGGGCGCCTGACGAATCGAAGACCCAGTTCCACGTCGTGGCCGATGATGATGAACGCCTGCGAGATTGGGGACGGGCTCCCGCGGCGCAGATTCACACATTTCCGAACTATGACTGGAGCGACTCCTACACCGGCATCAGCTCGCTCGACGCCGAGATCGGGACGATCACCGTCTCGACGCCGCTTGGGTACGGCTTCAAGCCGGGACGGCGATACTACGTACGGAACGTGCTCGAAGAGCTTGACGCGCCCGGCGAGTGGTATTTCGACGCCGAAGCGGAAACGCTCTACTTCCTGCCGCCCCGCGACGCCGGAGACGGCGATGTCGCCGACGGCGAAGTCGAAGCCAGCTTCGCCGAGAAGCTAGTGACGCTCGACAGCACGTCGCACGTAACGTTCCGCGGCATCACGTTTGAGCACGCGCGGGGCGAGGCAGTGCGAATCGAGGGCGGCGGGGGGAATCGTCTCGGCGGATGCGTGGTCCAGAACGTCGGCGGATTCGGCATCGCAGTGGAAGGCGGAAACGACAACGCCGTCATGGGCTGCGATATCTCCCACACGGGCGGCGGCGGCGTACAGCTCCACGGCGGCGACCGCGCGACGATCACGCCGGCGAACAACGCCGTGGAGAACTGTCACATCCACCACTACGCGCGGCTGCGGAAGTGCTACAACGCGGCGGTGAACGTGCGCGGAGTCGGCAACCGCGTGCGCCACAACCTCATCCACGACGCGCCGCACAAGGCGGTCCTGCTCCACGGCAACGAGCATCTCATCGAGTACAACGAGATCCACAACGTCGTCGAGGAGACGCAGGACGCCGGCGCGTTCTACGTCGGTCGCGACTGGACGGCGCGCGGAAACGTGGTGCGGTACAACTACTTCCACGACCTGTACGGCTACGGCCTCATCCAGGAGAACGCCGCGATGGGAGTCGTCCGATACGGCAGCCCGCGCGGCGTGTGGGCCGTGTACCTCGACGACTGCGCCAGCGGAACGACGATATTCGGCAACCTGTTCGTCCGTTGCGCCATGGCGGCGCTTCACCTCGGCGGCGGGCGGGACAACCGATTCGAGAACAACGTCGTTGTCGAGGGCTACCCCGCGGCGCATACCGACGCCCGCTGGGACCAGTTCTTCGAGGAGGACTCAGCAGGCGGCGTGGCGACCTACATGCGCAAGTTCATGGAGGCGGCGAACTACCGCGAGCCTCCGTACAGCGAGCGCTACCCCGAACTCGTCGACCACTACGAGGACGACGTGCGCATCCCGCGACGGAACGTCGTCCGCCGGAACGTGGTATCGTATCGCCGAGACGACTTCGCGGGATTCTGGTCCGGAGCCGAGAAGCCGGCGAGTTCCGTCGTATGGCAGTTCAACGACTACGACCCCGAGACGTTCGTCGTCGACAGCAACGTCGTCTGGCATCACGGCGACCCGGTTCGCGTCGATCAGCGCCCGTACATGCAGGAGGGCGGCGTCACATCGTGGGACGACTGGCGCGCGCTTGGCTACGACGCGAACTCGGTGATCGCCGAGCCCGGATTCGCCGAGCCGGACGCCGATGACT
>CAZEAI010000037.1:0-39192 GCA_964510105.1 uncultured bacterium | reverse complement strand
ACGCCACGCCGAGATCGTCGCGGACGATCTTCTCCACGGCCAGCACGTCGATCTGGGGCATCGTCACCATGGACGCGGTGACCTCCGGGACGTGCTCCTTCACGCGCCGGATGAAGTCCTGCACGGCGAGCCACGCGTCGCGTGCCTGTTCACGCGGGATGCCCGGACGGCAGACCTTCCAGTACGTCTCCGGGTCAGCCGCGTTCAGGCTCACGGACACGGCGTCGATGAGGCCCGCGAGTTCGGGCGTCACGTCGCGGCCGTAGACGAAGTTCGCGAGCCCGTCGGTATCCAGCCGGATGCGATCCACGCCCTGCGCGCGGAGGCGTTGCGCAACCTCCTTCATGGTCTCCAGCCGCAGCGTGCTCTCTCCGAAGCCGCAGAAGACGATTTCCCGCCATCGCGCCGGATCGCCAACCGCGTCGATGATGTCGTCGGCAGACGGCTCGCGCTCAAGCTGCAGATTGTGCCCCTTCACCATGAAATCACCGACGGTCTTCGGGCAGAACACGCACGACAGCGTGCACTCGTTCGTGATGTTCAGGTAGAGCGAGTCGCGGATCGGGTATGCGATGCGCGTGGCGTCCAGGTCGCCGATGCCGAAAAGGCGCCGCGCGTTGTGCGTCGTGATGCGGTGGATGTCGTCCAGCGTGAACGGCCCCGGCTCGGCGAGCTTCTCGGCGACGTGCTTGACGAACGCGGGCTCGTTGCGTTCGCCGCGATGGGGGTGCGGCGCGAGGAACGGCGAGTCGGTCTCGATGAGTATGCTGTCGATGACGAAGCCCTGCACGAGTTCGGCCCGGTCGGAGTTCTTGTACGTCACCGGCCCGTCGACGCCGATGAGGAATCCGAGCTTTCGCGCCTCGCGCGCCTGCTCGATTGTCCCGCCGAAGCAGTGGAGTACGCCGCGCGTGCGCTGCGCCCGTTCTTCGCGGAGAACCTCCAGCACGCGGGCCTCGGCGTCGCGCGAATGGACGATCACCGGCAGCTTCAGCTCGACGGCGAGCCGAATCTGCTCGCGGAACGCGCGCTCCTGCACGTTGTGCGGCACGTCCTTCCAGTAGTGATCGAGGCCGATCTCGCCAATGGCTACGACCTTCGAATGCGCGGCAAGTTCGCGGAGTGCGTCGATCGTCCCTTCGTCGAACGTGTCGGCGTCGCACGGGTGGACACCCACCGCGGCGTAGACTTCGTCGTATCGCTCGGCAAGCTCGACGACGCGACGACTCGAATCCACGGTGATGCCGGGATTGACGATGAGTCCGACGCCCGCGTCCCGCGCGCGCTGGACGACTTCGTCGCGGTCGGTGTCGAACTGTTCGAGATCGAGATGAGCATGTGTATCGACGAGCATGTATCGGTCCGGTTCTGCGTTGTGTCGCGGTCGGGTGTAGCTATACAATGATACGGGAGCGCCCCGTCGTCGAGTATCGCCGCAGCCGCGCGAGCGACCACGCCAGGAGTCCGCCATGTCCGAAAAGGTCCACTACCTGCACCTACGCCCCGGAGAGTTCGCGGAGCGCCTCATATCCCGTCCCGTGGGATATTTGCCCCTTGGAACCATCGAATGGCACGGTCCGCAGAATCCGCTCGGAGGCGACGCGCTCATCAGCACGCATCTGTTCGAGCGGTGCGCCCGGAAATTCGGCGGCATCGTGTTCCCGCCGCTGTTCCTCGGCCCGGATCGCATCAAGGGCGACGGCGAAACGGCGCTCAACGGCATGGATTTCCTCTACCGCCATGCCGGGTACGAGGAGGAGCAGCTCACCGGCTCATGTTACTGGGCGCCCGAGGGGCTGTTCATGCTTCTGGTCGAGCAGGTGATCGCGCAGGCGAAGCGCGCGGGGTTCAAGGCGCTGGTCGCCGACGGACACGGACCATCGCGCGGCTGTTTCTGCGGTTACGCCGAACGCTGGGAGGAGCAGCACGGCATCACGCTCATCGGCGCGCGGTACCGCATGGGTGATGGCTGGACAAGCCAGGTCGACCACGCCGCGAAGAACGAAACGTCGCTCCTGATGGCCGCGCACGGCGATCTGGTGGACATGGGCGAGTTGCCGTCGGACCCGAACGAGTGGCCCAAGGGCGTCGGCGGAGAGGAGCCGAGGGAATCCTCGGCGGAGTACGGAGACGAGCTGTTCGAGAAGACCGTCGCGCTGGTCGGCGAGGCGCTGGAAAAGGCGGGGGTGTAGAGGCTGCACACTGTGGCTGTCCGGTGCGCATGGGGCGCGGCGTCCTCTCACAGTGGCAGACAGGAATGTTCGGCGAGCGCTGTGCGCTCGTTCAGCAGTTCACTTCGCGAACTGCTCCACCGTCGACCTATTCCGTGTAGGGGCGATCCCCCTGTGGTCGCCCCGGCTCTCGTGCCCACATCGCGCCCGGACACAGCATCCGCCACCACCGGTCAGTTCGCGACGCGAACCGCCATGGCACCGCAGAGTGCCTACGCCCCCCTACGCTCCCGGTATCCCCCCCCGCGTCATCGCCTCGGTGTCGAGCAACTCCGCGAGTTCGGCCTCGGAGAGGTCCGTCAGCTCCTTCGCGACGTCGCGCACCTTGCGGTTCTCCGCCATGGCCTGCTTCGCGATCTTCGCGGCGAGGTCGTAGCCGATCTTCGTGTTGAGCGCCGTGGCGAGGATCGGGTTCTTGTCCACGAGGTCCTCGATGTGCTCGCGGTTCACCGTGAACCCGGCGATGGCCTTGTCGGCCAGCACCCGGCACGCGTTGCCCAGGATATCCAGCGAGCCCAGCAGGTTGTGCGCGATCAGCGGCAGCATGAGGTTCAGCTCGAAGTTGCCCGACTGGCCGCCGATCGTCACCGCGACGTCGTTGCCGATGATCTGCGCGCAAACGAGCGTCATCGCCTCGGGCAGCACCGGGTTGATTTTTCCAGGCATGATCGACGAACCGGGCTGAGTCGCCGGCAAGACGATCTCCTGCAGCCCCGTCTGCGGACCCGAGTTCATCCAGCGGTAGTCGTTGGAGATCTTCATGAGCGACGCCGCGACAGTCTTCAACTGCCCACTCAGCTCGACGGCTCCGTCCTGCGCGGACTGCGCCTCGAAGTGGTTCGCCGCTTCGACGAACGGGTGCCCTGTGAGCTTCGCCAGCTCAGCCGCCATGCGTGCGGAAAACTCCGGCGGCGCGTTGATGCCGGTACCCGTCGCCGTGCCACCGATGGCGAGTTCCGCCAGTCGCGGGAGCGCGCTCTCGATGCGATCAACGCCGTACGCGACCTGCGCCGCGTGGCCGCCGATCTGCTGTCCGAGGGTGATCGGCATGGCGTCCATGAGGTGCGTGCGGCCGGTCTTCACGACGCCGGATAGCTCCTCCGCACGGGCGTCCAGCGTCTCCCGCAAGTGCTCCATGCCGGGCAGCGTGTGCTCGACGGTCGCGATATACGCCGCGACGTGAACCGCCGTCGGGATCACGTCGTTCGACGACTGACTCATGTTGACATGGTCGTTCGGGTGGACCGGGTCTTTCGAGCCGACCGTCCCGCCGAGGATCTGGATCGCGCGGTTCGAGATCACCTCGTTGGCGTTCATGTTCGTGGACGTGCCGGAGCCGGTCTGGTACACGTCCAGAACGAAATGCTCGTCGAGCTTCCCGTCGATGACCTCCTGCGCCGCCTGCCGGATCGCGTCGGCGAGCTTCGCGTCGAGCAGACCGAGGCCCTCGTTCACCGTCGCCGCGGCGTGCTTGATGAGCCCGAGCGCCTGAATGAACACACGCGAGAACCGGATGCCGCTGATGGGGAAGTTCTCCACCGCCCGCTGCGTCTGCGCGCCGTAGAGCGCCGCCGCCGGGACCTGCATTTCGCCGAGTGAATCCTTCTCGATTCGCGTGCTCATCGGATGGCTCCTTGTGTGATCGGTCAATCATCGCTCGCGCCGGAGACGGCACTGGGTATAAGAGTAAGAAATGCGCGGACGAGGGGCAGGGGAGGCGGCGAACAGCGGAAGCAGGGGCGCAGCGCGCTGCGCCCCTGTGCCGTGGGCTACCTGACGAGCGTCACCCGCTGGATTCTCATTTCGCGGGTCGTCATCAGCCGAACGACGTACACGCCGC
Organism: uncultured bacterium; assembly: GCA_964510105.1. Classification (GTDB taxonomy): domain Bacteria; phylum Latescibacterota; class MWCZ01; order MWCZ01; family MWCZ01; genus CAZWQW01. The sequence goes on along the minus strand of CAZEAI010000037.1, from coordinate 35,121 downwards.
TCGCAACGTTACGGACAGCCGCGTCGGTGCCATCCCAGACGACCCTGCGCGTTCCAGCGGCAACATGGTCGTCGAGCAGCGTGCAAACATGGCGACCGGTCACGTCATACACGGCCAGCTTCACGGCGGTGGGTTCCGGGATGTCAAAGGCCACGGCCGTGGATGGGTTGAACGGATTCGGGTAGTTCGTCAACGTGACGCGCGCCGGGGCAGGGGATAGCTCCGCGACGCCGACGGTCGGATCGAACGGAATCGCGCCGATATCGCTTCGAGATCCGTCAGGATCGAGAAGCGCCGGATCGCCCGCGTCGATGCACGGCGAACCGGGCAGGAGCCGGTAGTCGCCGTTCTCTGGATTGGCGAACAGCGGATCGGCGCTGATATTGCCGACGCCGGGCCAGACGCTGTCAGCGACATCGGAGTATGTCCCATCGAGCAGTACACTGCCCAGATGCACAGGCCTGCCAGAATCCCAGACAATTGAGTTCGACACGTTAGCTGTCGCGTTCTTGATGTGAAGCGCCCCACCCACGACGGCGATGTTGCCAGCGATGGTACAGCGATCGAGCGTCACACGGCATTGATCCACGCCGGAGGAGCCATCGGCCCACACCCCTCCGCCCTCGGCAGGGTCGCAGGGATCAAACTCATCCGGATCGCATGGATAGACCGCGTTGTCGGCAATCACACAACGCACCGCGTAGAACGTCGCAGCGCTCACGTAGACGCCCCCACCGTCGAACCACGAGACGTTGTTCGCGATCCGTGTGCCCGAGACCGAGACGTACGAACCGCGGTCGATGAGGATGCCGCCTCCCGCCCAGGCCAAGTCGTTGTCCGATATGTCACAGTCCGTGATGGTCACGCGCGATGAATCGCCGACGTACACGCCTCCCATGTCGTTTCGGATGATTCGGCAACTATCGAACGACGCCGACGAACCTACCACGCCCACTCCGCCGATCCGATTGCGCGAGAAGACAGAGCGGCGGAACGAGACACGCGCCCCGTCGACCGCGCCATTTCCCAGACCTCGCCAGAACGACGCAACGCCGCTCGACCGCATGTAACGGAAGCTGCTGCTGTCGGGACCGTAGACGCGGATGCCTGTCCACCCATCGACGGCCCCGGGGAGGAAGCGCACGCTGTCGGATGCGGTCCCTCGCGCGTGCAACGCGCCCTCAACGATGAACGGCACATCGGCATCGAAGAGCACGTCGACGCCAGGTTCGATGGTCAGCGTATCGCCGAACGTGACGCGGACAGTGTCGGTGACGCGGTACGGGCTGTTCGCGGCGATCCAGGTGGTGGTAGTGACGTCGCCGGAGACGTCCACGGCGGGCGCGGGATTCGCGAGGGCGGCGGCAAGCGCGACGGCGGACAGCAGAGCATGTATCATGTTTCCCTCCTCCATGGAGAGGTGGAAACGTCCTTCGCGTGGCAATCGCGACGTGAGGAAGACGTACTGGAATGGTAGAACGCCGCAACGGTATGTCAAGTGTGTCGGGCGTATATATGCGCTTAGATGCGCCGCACCCTTGGCACATGCACAGCGTCACGCGCTGATGCAGCGTGTGCGCGTCTACACCGCCCCCCGCGTTGACCCACACGCTCGATCCCGTACATTTCGCGGTCCGGGCGTAGAGTGTCCCCGCCCACGAGAGCGTGAACGCCGACACCTCGTCGAGGACATCGAATGGCGAAGGCTGAACACACGATCCTTATCTGCGACGACGATCAGGACGTGCGCATCTGGCTGAAGGCGCGGCTCAAGTCGCTTGGGTACGACACACTTGAGTCGGTGGACGGCGAGTCAGGCATCCAGGAGGCGCGAGCACGGCACCCCGACCTCATCATCCTCGACATCAACATGCCGGGCATAGACGGGTTCCAGGTCTGCACGAAGCTCCGTCGGGATCCGCAGACGCGACACATCCCGGTCATCATGCTCACCGCGATACACACGCACGTCGACGACCGAGTGCGCGGCCTGCGCCTGGGCGCGGACGACTACTTGCCGAAGGATGTCGATCCCGACGAGCTGGCGGCGCGGATCGAGACGGTGCTGCGCCGGGCGATCTCCAGCGGCGACGTTCACCCGCTCACGAAGCTACCCGGCAATACCGTCGTCTCCGACGAACTCGACACCCGCATTCTGTCGCGACAGCCGTTCGCCGTGGCGTGGGCCGACCTCGACAACTTCAAGGCGTTCAACGACCGGTACGGATTTACCCGCGGCGACAAGATGCTCGTCGAGACGGCGACGGCTCTGCGCGAAGGCCTGGCGGAGCATGGCGAGTCGTCGGACTTCCTCGGCCACGTATCGGGAGACGATTTCGTCGTCGTCGCTGATATCGAGCGTGTATACCCCATCGCCGAGGCGGCGGTGAAGCTCATCGACGAGCGCTTCCCACTGCTGTACGATCTCGATGATCGAACGCGCGGATTCATCCGCTCGGTGGACAGACACGGCAAGCCGAAGACGTTCTCTGTCGCAACGATTTCCGTGGCCATCGTCCACTCCCAGGCGCAGCGATTCCTGAACGTGCTCCAGGTAGCCGAGGCGGCCAGCGCCGTCAAGAAGATCGCCAAGTCGAGTCACGGCTCGAAGATCATCGTGGATAGGCGAGTCCACTAACACAACCACGCGTATCGGGCTCGCCGGGCAGACCTCTCCCGCACGGCGCGCTCCTCGCCCGCTGAGTTGGCAGGCCGTAGGGCACGGCTCCGCCGGTCGATTTCGAGGCAGCTATTCGTGGAGGAACGGCCTCGCGGGCCGCTTCACTACGCCTCGGCCTCTACCGTATCCGGCATGAGGATGCTGAAGAGGCGTGCGAGTTCGGCGCGGAGATTCCGCCGATCCACAACGCGATCGACGAAGCCGTGTTCGAGCAGGAATTCGCTCCGCTGGAACCCCTCGGGCAATTCTTCCTTGATCGTATCTCGAACGCGGGCGCCTGCGAAACCGATGAGCGCCTTCGGCTCGGCAATGGTCACGTCGCCGAGCATTGCGAAGCTCGCCGTGACGCCGCCGGTAGTCGGGCTCGTCAGAATGCTCACGTAGGGGAGTGCCGCCTCGGCGTATTCCGCGAGCCGCGCGCTTGTCTTCGCCATCTGCATGAGCGAAAGCGTCGCTTCCTGCATGCGCGCGCCGCCCGATTTGCTGATGATCGCCAGCGGCCAGCGGCGTTCCTGCGCGAAATCGATGAGACGGCGGATCTTCTCGCCTTCCGCGGAGCCTAGGCTGCCACCGGCGAAGTCGAAGTCCATCGCGCCAAGCGCGACGGAGCGGCCCTCGATCTTCCCATATCCGGCGACGAAAGCCGAACTCGTGCCGGTGCGCTTCTCGTACGATCTGATCTGGTCGATGTACCGTTTGTCGGACTTGAACTTGAGCGGATCGTCGGCTGAAACGTTCTCGCCGAACGTCTCCGCTTGCCCGCCGTCGAGGAGCAACGAGAAATAGTCGCGAGCCGCCATCCGGTGGTGGAAATCGCACAGAGGGCATACCCAGGACGTTTCTTCCAAGTCCTTCTGGAAGAGCGTGCGCCCGCAGCCGAGGTGGGCGTCCGCGCCCCTGCCCTCGCACTTCATCCACACGCCGTCCGGGACGGATCTCTTGCCGCCACCCAGACCCGATTTCCACTTATCGAACCAGCCCATATCCGGCCTCGCGTATCCGACTCCCGCCGCTGGAACTCGCGGCTCGAACACTTAAGAATACCTAGATCGCGTCATACTCGCCAACCACGCCTCGATCAGGCGCCCGGCGGCGTCGCGGGATCTTTCCAGCGCCGCCAGCACATCATCGTGATCCAGCGGCTCATGCAACATCGACGGCGCACGGTTCGTCACGCACGACAGCGCGGCCACGTCGAGCCCCCGCAGATGCGCCGCCCGCGCTTCCGGCACGGTTGACATACTCACGATGGACGCACCGGCATGGCGCAACATGCGGATTTCCGCCCCGGACTCGTAGTTCGAACCCGGCATCATGGCGAGTACGCCGCGGTGCAGCCGGACTCCCACCTCACGCGCCGCCTCGGCAAGCCCGTCGGCGAGGTGCGGTGAGTACACCGCTCCACCAACAGACGCGCTCTGCGTTGCCGCCGCTCCCGAGAGACTCCGCGCGCACCAGATACCGAGATCGGCGGCCACGACGACGAGATCGCCGACGTCGAACTCCGGGTCGAGCCCGCCGGCGGCGTTAGTGGACAACGTCCAGCGCGCACCCAGTCCGGCCGCGATGGCGGCAGGCAGCGCCACTTCTCCAGCCTCCCGGCCTTCGTACGCGTGCCACCTTCCGACGAACACGACGCACGGGACGCCACACCAGCGGCACATGACGATCTCGCCGGGATGTCCCTTCGTCGTCGTATCCGGAAGGCCGGGAACCTCCCGGTATGACCACCGGTCGAGGACCTCCATCCGGTCCACGAGCGGAGCCCAGCCGCTCCCGAGCACGATCGCCCCGGTTGGCTGTTCGCCGACGCGGTGCCGGAGCCATTCCACTGCCCTGCCCGAGTCCTCCCGGGCCAGCGCGTCGGCGTTCGTTGGCGAATCATACGTCACGTGAGTGCGTCTCTCTGCAAGTCACCGAGTTCTCGCGCGGGGGCCAGTCGCCGCATCATCACGATTGCGTCACTTGTTCCGCCCGGCCCGTGGTAGTAGCTCTTGCGCCTGCTTATCTCCGTGAATCCCGCCGCGGTGTAGAGCATCCGCGCGGGATCGTTCGCCGCCGCGACTTCGAGCCAGGCCGTCGTGGCGCCGCGCTGCCGCAGCTCGCCGAGAGCGTGGTCGAGGAGGCGCCGCGCTATGCCATGGCGCTGCCGGCCGGAGGCGACACCCATGTTGTGGATACTCGCCTCGTCCGTGACGGTAATCGCCAGAACGTACGCCACGACGCGCTCGCGCTCCGTGGCCACCCAGCCACAGAGCCGATGGGCGGTGGCATACTCCGCGATAGTAGTCGCCGGCCACGGCACGTCGTACGGCACCGCGAAAAGCTCGCGCTCCAGCGCCGCGACGGCTTCGGCGTCCTGGGCCGTGAACCGGCGAATGACGATATCGGGGCGGCTCATGCCAGCAGATGCCGGAGGTGCTCCTCGACCGACTCCGAGAGCGCCTTGGTGTCGTACCCGCCCTCAAGCGCGCTGACGATGCGTCCACCGCAGTGCTTGTCGGCGATCGCGCGCACGCGATCGGTCCACACGCCGAAGTCCTCGGTATCGATGCGCATCAGCGAAAGCGGATCGTCGCGATGCGCGTCGAACCCGGCGCTGATGAGCACGAGGTCCGGGCGGAATCCCTCGGCGGCCGGGGCTAGCACGGTGTCGAACACGTCCAGGTACTCGCGGTTGCCTGACCCCGGCGAAAGCGGCGCATTCACGATGCAGCCCACTCCCGGACCCTCACCCGTCTGCGCGACCGCGCCCGTGTAGGGATATGCCGGCGAACAGTGCGCACTGAAGAACATCACGGACCCATCAGACCAGAACGCCGTTTGCGTGCCATTCCCGTGGTGGAAATCCCAATCCACGATGAGCACTCGGTCGAGGCCGCGGACATCGAGGGCGTAGCGCGCTCCCACCGCGACATTGTTGAAGAGACAGAATCCCATCGCGCGCGTAGGCATCGCATGATGGCCGGGCGGCCGCACCGCGCAGAATGCTGAATCGGACTCACCGGCAAGCACGTGATCGATTGCGCCCGTCACCGCCCCGACCGCGCGCCGCCCGATATCGAACGACTCGCGCACCGAGCCGGTTTCCCTGCCGTCAACGAGCCCGCCGCCGCCCTCGCACACCGCCGCTACGTGCTCGACGTAACGGCGCTCGTGAACGAGTTCGATGTGCTCAAGCGAAGCGATTTCGGGGCGGATGTGGGCGAGTTCCGCCCAAGCATCGGTGCCGGCGAGATACCTCGTCAACTCCGCCGTGCGCTCCGGGCGCTCAGGATGAACCGAGCCCTGCACATGGAGGTCGTAGTCTGGATGAGAGTAGTAGGCAACGCTCGCCACGGATCGATGCTCTCCAGTCACGCCTCTCGTTGTGCAACGGCGTACGGACGGCGCAAGTACGCCGGCGCTGCGTCACCGACGCTCAGTGTATCGCCCTCGATAGCCTTCTCACGGCCCAGCACCGCCACGACACCCGCGCAGGGAGTCCCTGTCCACGCGGGCGCGAAACGGGCCGATTCTCCGAGTCGTGCGACGATGTCCGAATGGTACGCAATCGCGCCGTCTCCGGCGAACAGGGCCGGGACGGGGTCCTTCTCCAGCCACTCGGCAGGCGCAACCACGGTCTCCGCCGAAATCTCGCGTGGATTGCCGTCGGATGTGTCGAATGTACCGGTATAGACTTCGTCTCGTTTGGCGTCGAGCCACACTACGACGGGCAATTCCGAAAACGGCGTCCGCGCCGCGCGCGCGGCGAGCGACGAGATGCCCACCAACGGCAGGTCACGCGCCATGCACAGACCCTTCGCGGTGCTCAGACCGATGCGCACGGAGGTGAACGATCCCGGCCCGAGCGTTACCGCAACCGCATCCAGGTCGCTCACGGTCAGACCGGCGCTGGACAATGCGCGCTCCGTGGCGGGCAGCAGCCCCTGCGAGTGACGCAGCCCGGTATTCTCGGACATCTCTACGATGATGCCCTCGTCACCGGCGACGGAGACTCCGAGCCCGGATGTTGCCGTGTCGATGCCGAGAACGATCATGCGCCGCGCCGTGGTGAAGTCGTGCCCATTAGGGCATAGGTCTGGTGGGTGGATGACGCCGGAATGATACGCGCTCCGCGCCGGACCCGTCAACGCTCTGCCGGCGAAAGGCCCGACCAGCGGTGCGTCCTTGCGTTCGGGCTACGTCGCTGCTAACTTTACCCTAGAGAATTACTGGTCTTGTGCAACGGCGACGACGACCGATCGCCGCTCGGGACCGACAGGACGATATCGATACGGGCGCCCGATTCGGGGCGCTTCGGACATCAGAAGGAAATCGATTACGACGAACAAGGCACGTGGCCGTTGAGGCCGGAAGTCCAGCGACGGGCGATGACCGGAAGCGATCGTGACAGGGGTCACGGCGTTGGTCTCGACTGGGAGGAGCTTGGACGCGACAACTCAGCGATACGGAGCCTTGACGAAGCGGGAACGCCGACAGAGAGCGGCACGCAACATGGTGATCGTGTAGTAACCAGGGAAGCGCACACGCGACGACGAAGCACGACTAACACGTGACGCGCAACGAAGCGCGCCGACGTCGCGGAGCGGCGGAGCAGCATGCAGGTAGATCGCGAGTTTTCAGTTCGACAGGATCTTGTGTCGCCACACGAACGTCTGGTGGCGGCGATATGGTAATCGAACTCGCGGTCAGCCTCTGCGCAGACCAGCATGCGCCGCCGCCGGCGCGAACGGAACCTCAAGCCCCACGATCTCCGGCAGACGGCAGGACCGGGAGCAGACCCCGGGGCCGAACGCCGACACACGTTCCACTCTGTCATCCGGGCAAGTCCCGAACCTGACGCAACTACGCTGGAAACGGCGCCGATCGTCGGCCCCGCCCGGCGCACGAGCGTTCGCCATGGATCAGCCGTACCGGCCCATCCGGTACGAACACGCGCCGCGTGCGGCGGGTGGATTCCGTGGCAGACCGGGTCTTGCGCCCCTCTCGCGTAGCGCGCATCGGCATCCGTCGGCTGAGGCCGCGGGATAGCGATGCCACACGCAGGTGTCTCCGCTTCGGTTCACCCGAACTTAGCGCGCGCAGTCGAACCGCCTCACCTACGCGGCGGCCTGTCGCGCGGAAACGGAGACAGTACACATTGAAAACCGAAATCATCATCAACGCAGCCACGCAGGAGACCCGAATCGCCATCCTCGAGGATGGGCGACTTGCGGAAATCCTCGTCGAGCGCCCCGATGAGGAACGCCTCGTCGGCAACGTCTACAAGGGCATCGTCACTTCGATCCTCCCCGGCATGCAGGCCGCATTCGTCGACATCGGGCTGGAGCGCGCGGCGTTCCTCCATGCACGCGATATCGGTGTGCAGCCGGACTATGACGAAGACGATAACGAGGAGGACGAGGAGGACTTCGATCAGCCCGGCATGGGGCAGGAGAAATTCACCCCCATCCAGCACCTGCTCACCAAGGGGCAGGAGGTCCTCGTCGAGATCACGAAGGAGCCCCTCGGGACGAAGGGCTCACGCGTCACAACCGCGATCTCGCTTCCAGGCAGATTCGTGGTGCTGATGCCGTATGCCAACCACGTCGGCGCGTCGCGGAAGATCAGCAACTGGAACGAGAAACGTCGCCTCAAGACGCTCGCCCGCGACCTCAAGCCCGATGGCTGCGGCATCATTGTCCGCACTGTCGCGGAGGGCAAGGGCGAAGACGAGATCACGAAGGACATCCGGCACTTGAACAACATCTGGAACCGAATCCGCCGGAAGGCGAATCGGCTCGACGCGCCGGCGCTCGTGCATAGCGAGCTGGGGATGACCACGAGCCTGATCCGCGATCTCTTCAGCGAAGAGGTCGATCGAGTCGTGGTGGACTCCAAGCGCGTCTACCGTGATATCGACGGATACCTGAAGAACGTCGCGCCGCACCTGCGAAGTCGCATCCTTCTCTACGACGAGAAGGAGCCCATCTTCGATGCCTTCGGCGTCGAGGACGAGATATCGAAGGCGACGAACCGGCGCGTGCCGATGCGCAAGGGCGGATTCCTCGTCATCGACCACACCGAGGCGATGTGGACGATAGACGTCAACAGCGGCAGGTACGTCGGGCGGAACAACCAGGAAACCACCATCCTGAACATTAATCTCGAAGCCGCCGAGGACATCGCACGACAACTGCGCCTGCGTGATATGGGCGGCATCATCGTCATCGACCTCATTGACATGGGGATCGAGGCGAACCGGCAACGGGTCTGGAACGAGTTCAACTCACACCTCCAGCGGGACCGGTCACGCATCAACGTGGCTGACAAGATCAGCGAGTTCGGCCTCCTGGAGATGACCCGCCAGCGAGTCCGGCCGAGCCTGCTCTACACCTTCAGCGAGCCCTGCCCCACCTGCAAGGGCGCGGGCCGCGTGCAGAGCCCGGATACGACCGTCACCAAGCTGGAACGCTGGCTGCGCAGACTTCGCGCGGCGAACGGCGAGCGGAAGCTCGTTCTCGAGGTGAATCCCATGGTTGCGGGGCACCTGCGTGAAGACAGCGAGCGCCGTTTCAAGGCGCTACGCCGCGCGACAGGCGCGCACGTCATCCTTGAAGACAGCCCGGAGATGGACATCGACCAGTATCGTTTCGCCAGTCTGCGCACGGCGGAGGATCTCACCGAGAAGTACGAGATGTAGGCGCGCCGCGCTCCCAGGCGAAGCGCCTTCCCGGTACCCATGCGAACCCGCTCTGCCGGAGAGACGATTGACTTGACGGTGCGGAGTCTGCTCGGTACATTAAGAAGTCTTGTGAGCGAATTCATCACGAACGACCATCGAGGTAATCGAGTATGCATGCGATAGTGCGCGTGGCGGGGGTGCAAGCCCGCGTCGAAGCCGGCGATACCATCAGGCTCCCGAAGCTTGATGTAGAGGCCGGAACCAGCACGACGTTCGAGGATGTGCTGCTACTCTCCGATGATGAGAGCGTCACTGTTGGGACGCCCACCGTCGAAGGCGCGAGCGTCGAAGCGGAAATCGTCCGTCACGCCCGCGCCGAAAAGATCATCGTCTTCAAGAAGAAGCGTCGCAAGCGCTACCGCAGGACGAATGGTCACCGGCAGGACTTCACCGAGGTGAAGGTCACGGATATCGTCGCGCCGGGAGCGAAGAAAGCCTCCAAGAGGAGCGCACCGAAGAAGACCGAGGAGCCCGAGGCCGTAACCGAACCGGTAGAAGAGCAGGTCGCCGAGGTCGTCGAAGAGGCGCCCGCGACGGTTGAGGTTGCCGAAGCGCCCGCGGCAGAGCCGATCGCGGAGCCGGAACAGAACGAATCCGAAGCATAAGGCAGGGACACGATGGCCCATAAAAAAGCAGGTGGAAGCTCACGCAACGGCCGCGACTCGAACGCACAGCGGCTTGGCGTGAAGGTATTTGGCGGAGAGTTCGTCAACGCCGGATCGATCATCGTCCGACAGCGCGGCACGAAGTTTCACCCCGGCTCAAACGTTGGTCGTGGAAACGACGACACGCTGTTCGCGCGAGCGACCGGCCTCGTGAAGTTTTCCGACCATCGCTACGGCAAGGGTAAGGTTGTCAGCATCGAGCCGGTGGAGATCGCCGCCGAGGTTGCTCCCGAAGTTGACGCTCCAGTCGAAGTCGCGGAAACAGTTGAGGAAGCCGCCGAGTAGGCAGCGCTTCCGCCCGACGCATCGAGAGAGCCGCTACCCGACATCGGGCAGCGGCTCTCTTCGTGTACGACACGGGCGCAACGCGCCAGCACGCGCCCGTAGGCGCGCCGGTCTACCGCACCAGCACCATCCGGCGCACGCCAACGAACTCGCCTGCCGTCATGCGAGTGACGTAGACGCCGCTGCCCACGCCTCGACCGCGATCGTCGCGGTCATCCCACACGACGAGATGCTTCCCCGCAGTCCGAATCGCCCGGGAGGTTCCTGGCGGAGCGGCCACTACTTACCCAGGAGCCTGAGCCGGTAGAGCGCAAGCTCGGCGGCGAATATCACGTTCCGCCGCGTCTCTCGAGCGACGAGGCGCTCCAGCGGCTCCCTGCTCCGCGGATCTCCAAGCAGCCCGAGCGAGGTCGCCGCCGCCCAGCGAACCCGTGCCGAGCCGTCGCGCAGGGCGCGGATCAGCGCCGGAACACTCCACCGGTTGCCGAGGTCGCCCAAGGCGATCGCCGCGCTCGCGCGGACCTGTCCGTCGTCATCACGCAGCGCTATCTCGGTAAGCGGCGCGACCGCCGCCTGCCTGCCGATGTTTCCCATCGCCCATACCACCTCGACTCGCACTTCGGGAGCCATGTCGCGCAGCGCCCGCGCCAGCGTCGGTAGAGCAAGGGGGCTCGGCAGCTTGGAGAGGGCGCGTGCTGCTTCCCAGCGGACCGATCTGCGGCGATCGCGAAGGGCTGCCAACAGCGCCCCCACGGCGCGACGATCGCCAATGGCCTCCAACGCGCGGATGGCCTCGGCGGAGACCTGTCCGCAGGTATCGACCAAGAGCCGCGTCAGTGGCAGAGACGCGCGGCGGGCTCCGGTCACTCCAAGCGCCCACGCGGCATCTTCGCGAACCGACGACGCGGTATCCCTCAGCGACTCGATAAGCGGCTCGACCGCTCCGACGTGACGCAGCCGCCCAAGCGCGACCGCGGCGGCGGCGCGCGTCTCCGAGTCAGGCGCGTTCAGCATAGGCACCAACGCCGATGCGTGCTCGACGGCTCGCATCATGCCAATCGCGAAGACGGCGGCGCGAGTCACCACGTCCGACGTGTCATCCAGCATCCCGGCAAGCAGTTGCGCGTGCTCTGTTGCGCGAAGGATTCCCAACGCCCGCGCCACGCTTGCTCGCACAGCCACGCTCGGATCGCCGGCGAGGCCGGCCACTACGGCGGCGGCATGGCGGTCGCGCTGACGAGCGATGCGCTCAACCGTCGCGGCGCGCACACTATCGCGCGGGCTCGAGAGGGATGGATAGCGGGGGAACGCATGAACCGCGGCGACCATGAGCGTCGCAACGACAGCTCCCCAGGCGATTGCGGTTGGTCGGCGCATGGCCATGACCGATCGGAGCGAGGAATGCCTTTCCGCCGCTGAACGTAGCGCCGGACACCGCCCTCCGCAACGACGCACAGAAAACGGGCGCTCTCCCTCATGGAAGAACGCCCGTGTGTCTCAGGCCGGCGAATGACGGCGCGCGTCAGCGGCTCGCGGCAAGCGTCGCGGGGAACGCACTTGGCGCGACCGGAGATCCGGCGATCTCAAGCGATTCGACATCCAGATAGTTGGCCGTCCCGCACCGGTGGGCCTGAAGCGTAACCGTCTTGCCCCACAGGCTCGTGTCGCCGACGTGTGACGCCCACCGAGTGCTGTGCTTGATCGTCCACATGGTGCCGTCGGCGGTGATGACGCCATTCCGGTGGCCGTACTCGTCGCACTCGCTGTTCACGTCCCAGCGGTGGCTGACGGCGCAGTCGATGCACTGAATCTGGCCGGTGACAGATACCGCCATCGCGATGTCCGGTCGATCCTGCACCACCGCACCGGGTGCCGCATGCTCCGTGCCGGTTACGAATGCGGCGGCCACCGCGATTAGAGCCACCGCCGCGAGCGCCAGGCTCGGCGCCGGGCCAAGCTGAAACGTACGCCACCATTCACGCAGCGTGCCGACGATCCCGGGATCGGACTGCGCGATGCCGTCCAGCACTCTCTGAGTCAGGTACGCCGGGGCCGGCGAGTCGGGCATTTTCTCTCGCACGACGGCTCGAATGGCCCGCTGAGTCTCGACGTACGCCCGGGCGTCGGGGCGATCCGCGAGGTACGCCTCCACCTCGGCGACTCCCTCGGCGTCAAGCTCTCCATCGGCGTACGCGAGCAGTTGTACCTCGATAGCACTTTCATCCATTACTGGTCTCCTACCTTCGAGCAGACCGGCTGTTTCCAGCTATCGTCTCGGTGATTCCACGCCAACCGCGTGCCTGCGCGCCCGAACGAGCGCGTGCGCGATTCGGAATGAGACTCCGGCCACACCATGCAACAAAGGAAACCGTCGATACGGTTCCCACGCCGAGCGAACGCCGCGAGTATCTTCCGCCACCGTCAGTCCGCGGCAGGCTCGGAGCCCGCCCCGGCCCCGCCCTCGCGGAGCTTGGCACGGTCCCACAGCGCGTCCATCTCGCCGAGCGTAGCCTCCTGCGGCGACTTCCCATCGGCGTTGAGTTGCTGTTCGATGTAACGGAAACGCCCGACGAACTTGTCGATGGTGCGCCGCAACGAGTCCTCCGGGTCGACCTTGAGATACCGCGCAAGATTCACCAACGCGAAGAACACGTCACCAAGCTCGTCCTCGATCTTGTCCCGATCGTCCGCCTCACAGGCTTCGCGGAACTCGGCGAGTTCCTCCGACACCTTCGCCTCGACCTCACGGATGTGCTCCCAGTCGAACCCGACGCGAGAGACCTTCTCCTGAATGCGTTTCGCCTTACGGAGCGCCGGCAGATGGTTCGGAATGCCGTCGAGCATCGATTCCTTGCCCTGATCGATCCGCTCCTGCCGCTTGATCTCTTCCCAGTTCCGGAGCACCTCGCCGGAGCCATCCACCGCGACGTCGCCATAGATGTGCGGGTGGCGCGCCTTGAGCTTCGCGACGTTCCCCGCAGCGACGTCGAAGATATCCCACAGCTCGGCCTCCTTCGCCAACTGGGCGTGGAAGACCACCTGAAGGAGCACGTCGCCAAGCTCCGAGCGAAGTTCATCCAGATCGCCGTTCTCGATCGCTTCGATGGCCTCGTACGCCTCCTCGATCATGTACGGCACAAGCGAGTCGTGCGTCTGCTCCCTGTCCCACGGACAGCCGTCCGGCGCGCGGAGGGTCGCCATGACTTCGATGAGTTCTGCGATGGATTTCGTTCGGTCATTCATGAGACGGGCGGCCCAGCGTCTTGTCGGTGGAGGCTCATCACGGAAGGACAACGGTAGCACGGTCATCCGCCCGCCGCAAGCACGAGCGGCCGTCGCACAGGTGCGGCGCGAGCGGGGCGCCCTTATATTCACCCACTGGTTCGGATAATCCGCACGCAGCCGCTTCATCGAACACCGTCGGGAGACAAGACGTGGACGCATTCCGTATTCGGGGAGGAGCGCCGCTCACCGGAGAGATACGCATCGATGGTATGAAGAACTCCATTCTGCCCATGATGGCCGCATCGGTGCTGGCTAGCGAGGGTGAGCTGGTCCTCGAAAACGTTCCGGACCTGCGGGACGTCCGCGTGATGCTCCGCATCCTCGAGACGATCGGTGTGAACGGCTCCCATGACACGGACACGCGCGTCCTGACGCTCGACGCGACGGGAGACATTCGGGACACCGCACCGTACGATCTCGTCAAGCAGATGCGCGCATCGTTCCTCGTCTCCGGAGCGCTGCTCGGCAGGCTCGGACACTGCCGCGTGTCTCTGCCCGGCGGATGTGCCATCGGCTCGCGCCCCGTGACCGACCAGGTTCGCGGGTTCGCCTCGCTGGGCGCGACCATCGAGGAAGAGGAAGGCTATCTGCGCATCGACGGCCGCGAGCTGCGCGGTCGGCTCGTGACACTCGACTACCCGGCCGCAACGGGCACCGAGAATATCATGCTCGCCGCCGCTCTCGCCGAGGGCGAGACGATTATCGAGAACGCTGCGTGCGACCCGGAGGTCGTGGATTTCGGCGATTGCCTCTCCCGAATGGGCGCGGACATCGCCGGCCTGGGCACGAACACGATTCAGGTTCGCGGCGTGAAGACCATGCACGGCGCCCGCCACCGGGTTATGCCCGACCGCATCGACTCGGCGACGCTGGCCGTGGCCGCCGCCATGACACGTGGAGAGCTTTTCCTGCGCGAGGCCACGTCCGATCACTTCGAGATCGTGCTGTCGAAACTCGAAGATGCCGGCGCGATCATCGACCGGCAGCCCGACGGGGTCGGCGTCCGCGGCCCGGACCGGCTCAAGGCCGTGAATATCCGTACGCTACCGTATCCCGCGTTCCCAACCGACGTACAGGCGCCGATGATGGCAGCGATGAGCATCTCCAACGGGGCCAGCATGATCTGGGAGCAGGTGTACGACAACCGGTTTACGCAGGGGCCGGAACTCCGCCGGATGGGGGCGAACATCACCATCGCCGGCGACAAGGCCGTAATCGTCGGCGTCCAGCGCTTGGTGGGCGCGCCGGTGATGGCCAGCGACATACGCGCCGGCGGAGCGCTCGTGCTGGCGGGGCTGGCAGCATCCGGCGAGACCACCGTCGCCCGCGTCTACCACGTCGACCGTGGCTACGATCGCCTTGAGCGCCGCCTGCAATCGGTTGGCGCGGACATCGAACGTTTCGACGACAGAACGTAGCGAAACCTGGAGCGATCATGGCGGGAAGCCAAATCGAGGGAGTCGTCATCAGGCAGCACCGGTCCCACTACGTCGTCGAGGGGGACGACGGGAACGAGTATCTCTGCGGTATTTCCAGCAAGCTACGGAAGAATCTTGAGTATCCGGAGGCCGACCGCGCCTCGCGTCGTCGCCGCGTGCAGGAGGTCCACGAGATCGGTCGCACGTCCGCGGTGGTGGTTGGCGACGTGGTGACCGTCGAGCCCGGCGAGGAACAAAGCATGATCATGACCGTGCGCGAGCGCGAGTCCCTGCTCTCGCGCGAATCGCCCGGACGCAGAAACCTTCAGCAGATCATCGCCGCGAACGTCGACCAGGTCCTCGCGGTGATCAGCGTGGACCAGCCCGAGTTCGACGCCGACTTGCTCAACCGCCTGCTCTGCGGCGCCGAACGCCAAGGGCTCGACGCCTGCATATGCCTGACGAAGACCGACCTCGGAGTCTCGGATGTCGTCGAGCAGCAGATCGCCGGGTATCCCGACACGTATCCGGTCCTCCGCACGAGCGTAACCACCGGCGAGGGAATCGAGTCCGTGCGCGCGTGGCTGGAGGGGAAGACGTCGGTCGCCGTCGGCATGTCCGGCGTGGGCAAGACATCGCTCATCAACGCGCTCGAGCCGGGCTTGGAGATGCGAGTGCAGCCGGTGAACCGGCGTACCGGTAAGGGGCGCCACACAACCACCCACATCGAGCTGGTGCGCCTGAGCTCCGGCGGCCACCTCGTGGATGCTCCGGGGCTTCGCGAACTCAGCCTGTGGTCCGTCGAACCGCACGAAATCGAAGGGCTGTTTCCGGAATTCGAGCCGCTGATCGGCACCTGCCGATTCGGCACCGGGTGCTGGCACGAGGGAGAACCGGGGTGCGCCGTGAGGGACGCCGTCGACGCAGGGAGCATCGCCCGCCATCGGCACGAGACGTATCTCGCCCTCGTGGAGACTGCGAACGAGGCGTCCACGGACATACGGGATCGTCGCCGACCCCGTCCGTCGAAGTAGGAATCGCCCGCGGGAGTCAGACGGTAACGTTCAGCCCCTGGCGAGCCGCGTCGACCTCGATCTCGCTGCCCGCACTCTTCCGCACCGCCTCGACGATCCGCTTCACGTCTTCGTCGGTGTGCGTCGGTGCAAAGTGCGTGAGCAGGACTTTGGCGGCCCCCGTGCGACGAGCTATCTCGACGGCTACGTGGGGCTTCGAGCCTTCCGGAAGCGATTCGCCCACGTCATGCACGAGTACACCTGTGTTCATGGAGAACGCGATCACGTCGCTCGGCGCCTTGTCGTCCGGGTAGTCCACGTCGCCGAGGAAACAGACGTCCGATGCGCCATCGGAGATGCGAAAGCCCAGCGATGACGACCCTGCGTGCGGCAGGATGATGGTGCGCATCGTGAATTTGCCGAACGTGATCGGCTCCTCGCCCATCTCGTTCACTTCGATGGTCGAGCCCATGTTGTCGAGCGTGAAGATCGGGTTGTACACGCCGCCCATCTGGCCTTCGAGCAGCTCATGCACCGATCGGTCCGAGACAGGACGCCCCCAGAAGTAGACCTTGTTGCCGGGGATGAACGCCGGGATGAAGTACGGGAAGCCCTGGATATGGTCCCAGTGCGTGTGGGTGAGGAAGATGTGAATCTCGCCCTGCCCCTTGCCGGCCGGACCGGCGAGCAGGCTCCGCCCCAGATTCGTGATACCGGTGCCGGCATCGAGCACCGCGCGACAGTCTTTGGCGCCGTCGTCGCCGTTGCTCGCGCAGATATCCAGGCAGACCGTGTCGCCGCCTACCTCAACCGTATCCGGCCCAGGCACTGGTATTCCGCCACGCACGCCCCAGAACGTCAGATCCATCGTTTCGCTCTCACTCGTGAGCGGGTCGCCCCGCTGTGGCATATCCTGATATGGTCCCGGCATCAACCGCCGACGGTCACCTCGAGGCCCTCGCGGGATGCGAAGACATCCACCTTCGACTCCCCGCCACGCAGGCGGTATTTCTCCTCGAACCCATCCATCTGCTCGTCCGTGACGTCCGGAGCGTGATGGAAGAGCGCGAGCCGCTTCGCCCCCGCGTCGGAGCAATCGGTGATGGCATGATCGGGAGTGCTGTGCCCCCAATGCGGGGCGCGCGCGAACCCTTCCGGCTCGAAGAACGTGTCGTAGATGACGAGGTCCGCATCCCGCATGAGTTCGAGCACGCCGTCGTGCAGCCTGCTCATCTCGGCCCAGCGCGGGCTGCCCTCGGGCGGCGTGACTTCGGCAGGTGTCTTGGCGAAATCAAGGCCGAGGATCAGGTCCGTATACGGGGAGGTGTCCGTGATGTACGTCAGCGTGCAGCCGTCGGCCACGATCCGGTAGCCCAACGCGTAGCACGGGTGATTGAGCCGAGCGGTCGAAATCGAGGCGGAGTTGGCCCCGATCATATCGCCCTCGAGGATCTCATGGAATCCGAACTCGGCGCGGAAATCCCCGAACGGGGAGTCGCAATAGTCACTCACCTGCTGGCCGCGGAACACCTCATCCAGCGGCATCGGGCTGTAGTCGTTCTTCCGCGCATAGATGTCGAACTGGTTCCCCGCCACGTTCGCCGGCGCGAAATACGGCATACCCATGATGTGGTCCCAGTGCGTGTGGGTGATCAGGACCGTGGCCCGCCCGTCGCCGGAGGAGAAACGTTCCTCGTTCATGAGTTCGGCGCCGAGATTCCTCAGGCCGCTACCCGCGTCGAGGATTATGAGCGTACCGTCGTCGAGGCGAACCTCGATGCACGACGTGTTGCCGCCATATCGTACCGTACCCGGTCCGGCGACCGGATACGAGCCGCGCACACCCCAGAATCGAGCCTTCATGTCCCCGTCCCGATGCCGAGCGACGGCCCGGCACCCCAACTAGTCCCTCAGCGTCCATGCGACGACGTAGCCGTCGTCACCAGTCTGCGATCGCCCCGTCCTCGTGGAAAAGCAGCGGGATGTCGTGCGCCTCGTACACTCGCGAGCGCACTGCGTCCTCGTCAACATCGACTCCGAGGCCGGGCCCTTCCGGCGGCACAACGCAACCGTCGGCGAGGGTAAGCGGCTCTCTGAATATGCCATCGCCGAAGCTAACATGCTCTTGAATCACGAAATTAGGCGTGCAAATGTCAAGTTGCAGCGAAGCAGCCGTCAGTACGGGCCCGTACGGGTTGTGCGGACCGACTCCCACTCCATACGCATCCGCCATCGCGGCGATCTTCCGACCTTCGGTCAGGCCGCCGCAAATGCTCAGATCCGGCTGGATGAGCGCAACGCCGCCTGCTTCCAACACCGGCCGGAATCCGTACTTCGTAAACAGCCGTTCGCCCGTCGCGATTGGCAGCCCGATTGCCTGCGCTATGCGAGGTATTTCGTGGGAATGCTCCGGCAGGACGGGCTCCTCGACGAACATCGGACGCCACGGAGCGATCGCCTTGCCGAACACGACGGCCATGGCGGGGCTGAGCCTGCCGTGGAAATCGACCATGACGTCGACATCATCTCCGACGGCGCCGCGCACCGCTTCCATCAGCTCCGCGGCCGCATTCGGCCCCGTGAGCCCGGCGAGCGGCTCCGTCGCCTCACAGACGCCGCACTTCAGCGCCGTGAACCCACGCGCCACGGCATTTTTCGCCGACTCCGCGATCGTGTCCGGCGTACTGCCGCCGATCCCCGTGTAGAAGCGAACCTTGTCGCGGCACGCACCGCCCATGAGCTGCCAGATCGGCGCGTCGAGTTTCTTGCCGAGGATATCCCAGAGGGCGATGTCCACGCCGCTGATCGCCGCGTTCAGGATGGGGCCGCCGCGCCAGAACGCGCCACGGTACATGGCCTGCCAGTGGTGTTCGATGCGCAGCGCGTCCTGTCCGATGAGGTAGCGCTTCAGCTCCAGGATGGCCTGCGATATCGTCAGTGCGCGGTCGCCCAAGGCCTCACCCCAGCCAACGGTGCCGTCCTCCGTGGTGACCTTCACGAACAGCCAGCGAGGCGCTAGAGGAATCGGCTCGACGTCCGCAATCTTCGTTCCCGACATGGTTCCCTTCCGGCATTTGGATATGCTAACCCTATGCCTGTTTAGAGATACGCTTGTCCGCGCGTCGGAATGCGAACGCGGATCGGTACGCGTCCGTTTCTGCCGCGCGCCCTACACGGATATCGGCTTCTGCTTGTAGAGGAAGCGTTTGACTTTCTTCGTGGAGGTCTTCTCGAACTCCTCCGAGCGGATCTCGAAGCGTTTCGGTCGCTTGTACTCTCCGATGTGCGAAATCGCCTCCTGCACCTCGCGCCGAACGACATCCTCGATCTCCTCCGTGGAGTACTCATGTCCCGTGTCGGCGGTCTGCTCGTCGAAGTACTCGTAGTTCGGCACGACCATGGCGTACACGTCCTCGCTCGTCGTGCCGGAGACCGGGGTACCGATGACAAGCGACTCGAGAACGAACGGGCTCTGGTTGATGTGGTGTTCCACCTCTTCCGGGTAGACGTTCTTGCCGCTCGTGGTCACGATGACGTTCTTCTTGCGCCCGCTGATGTAGAGACGCTCGAGGTCGTCGGTGATACCGATATCGCCGGTGTGCAGCCACCCGTCCTCGTCCATTACTTCACGCGTCGCTTCGTCGTTCTGATAGTACCCGACCATCACCATCGGCCCGCGGATGAGGATCTCGCCATGTCCGGTCTCGTCCGCGTCGATGATCTTAACCTCGCAGTTCGGTATCGGTGGCCCTACAGACTCGTCATGGATCATATCGATCCGATTCACGTTCGTCACCGGCGACGTCTCCGTCAGGCCGTAGCCCTGGAAGAGCGTCAACCCGAGGCTGTTGAACCACGACGCGACGTGCGGCGGCAGCGCGGCTCCTCCGGCGAGCATCATCCTGAGGCTGCCCAGCCCGGCCTTTTCGCGCAGGCTCCGGAAGAGCGTTCGGCCAAGTTTCAGACCTGCGGTCCGCCCGATCCGCTCGACGCCGAACAGCGTTCCGATGAGAGCCCGCTTCGCCGTCGGCTGCTGCGAGAGCTTGCGCTGGATGCCCTGCATCATCTTCTCGAACAGGAGCGGCACGCCGAGCATCAGGGTCGCGTTCGTGTTCTTGATGTCCTCGATGATATCGCGCGACTTGAGGCTCCGCGCGTAGGTGATCGACGCGCAACCGTACACCGGGACCAGGAAGCCGCCGGTACACTCGAATGTGTGATGCAACGGCAGCACCGAGAGGAAGTTGTCGCTCGAATCGTAGACGATGCACTGGTACGCACCAGCGGTGTCCGAGCCGAGATTCCGCTGCGAGAGCATCACGCCCTTCGACTGCCCGGTCGTGCCGGACGTGTAGATGATCGCCGCAAGATCATCGAGCGTAACCTCGGGATATTCCTGCGCGGCGGGGTCCATCAGCTCGCTCATGGCAAGTGTGGACTCGTCCGCGACGTTTCCACGATCGTCATCCATACAGACAATGGTGGTCGGCTCGCCGATGGCGTCGCGCACTTCCAGGATGTCGGCGACGAATCGGCTGGATACGATGATCGTTTTCACGCCTGCGTCGGCGATGATGTGGCGGAACTCGCCGGCCTTCAGGAGCGAATCCAACGGTACGGCGATCGCTCCCACACGGTGGACCGCCATGTACGCTATCGCCCACTCGGGGCGGTTCTCACCGAGAACGCTGACGTGGTCGCCCGGCGCGACGCCGATCCGCATGAGCCCGGCGGCGAACTGGTCGACCTTCTCGGCGAACTGTCGATAGCTGATTTCCACGTAGCCGGCGCCACGAAATATCCTCAGCGCCACCGTATCGCCGGCGTTGTCCGCCGCGTATCGGAGCATTCCCACGGTGGTCTGGATCCCGTGATTTTCGCGGACAGTGTGTTCGCTCATGGACCGATCCCCCTCTTCGGGATGGCATCGCTGGAATGCGCGCCATCCACGGCGGACGCGAGGCTCGTCCGCGGACTGTACACGTCGGTAGCGTGCTCTCAGAGAGGAGTATAGCGAATGGCACGGCGAAAGTCACCGCATCCATATGAGAGAAACCGGGCCGGGGGCCACACGGCGGGCCCCCGGCCGCTGAGGTGTCAGAACCGGTATCTCAGGAGCGTCAGTCCATACCGGACATCCGACTGCTTGGGCTCGGACCCGCGTAGCGACGGCGACATGGACACGTACGGCTGAGCGAAACTCCACCGGTTCGCAGGTGTGCCGATCGACGTTTCCGGTTCCGGCTCGACCCCGCCGTCGTCGTTCGCGCGGTCCATGCCGCGCGTTGCGTATACTGTGTACAGCAGCCCCGACACGCCCCCTACCATCAGCGAGCCGAAGTAGAGGCTCGAATTGCTCGCGTCGAACAGGTATGGAACGCCCACCCCCATCACGCTTCCAAGGAACCCACCGGCGTTGATAAGGGCGACCCTGCGGCGGCTGAGATCCACGCGCTCGGTATAGTGCGATGACACAGCGATCGCGGCCGCGCTCGCTGCCACGGCAAGGCCGGCCGCAATCCTCGGCTCGCGACCTCTGAGCCCGCCGGATTTGTTGTTATCGTCCGGTCTGACCGCAACCGCGGACATGATACCCCACGCGGTTCCCCACATACCGCTCGAGATAATCATGGATGCGCGGGCGCTGCTGATGTCTCTTTGGGCCGTGTATCTGAGCATGCCGAAATAGGCCATCGGCCCGCCGACCAGCACCGCGCCGACATACGGCCGGCTGCTTCTGACCCCAAGCGAGTAGATGAGCGCCTCCCCCGCGCCAACCGAATACGGCAGCATGAACGTCCACAGGGCTCCGGCGCCAGTGCGCACGTATCGGCTTTCGATCACGATAGGATTCAGCGAGGCATTCACCGTCGGCTGTTCTCCCGATCGAACCGTGATCGTGCGCTCCCACATCTGGTAGTCGTCCTTCTCGACGGTGACGCGGTAGTCTCCCGGCGAATCCACGGGAATCAGCACCGGAGCGCTTCCAACCAAGCCGCCTTCGAAGTACACCGTCGCGCCGACGGGAGATGTCACGACTTCGATCACCTCGTTCGGAACGAGCGTTGCCTGAACCGACAGATCCTCACTGATGCGCACATGCACCCGCTCTTCCCAATCGTGGAAGTCGTCACGGGTCATCTGGATTTCGTACATCCCGGCGGAGTCCACGCGGACGTCCACCGGCGTTGTTCCCTGGAAGCGCCCGTAGACGTACACGTTCGCGCCCGCCGGGATGGATTCCATATGGATATCCGACGGAGTAAGCGAGATGAGCGCCGGTTCGAGGAACGTCGTCTCTCCTTCCTCCACGTAGACGTACCGCGACCAGTCCTGATGGCCCGGCGCGGACACTCTGACGAGATAGCTCGCCGCCGAGTCGACCTGGAACTCGAGCGGCGATATGCCCTCGTACAGTCCGTCCACGTAGACCGCGGCGCCTACGGGCCGTGAGATGATGTGGACGAAGCCGCCGCCGAGATCGAGGAATCCGCCGATGCCTATGAGGCGCTGGGTTGCCGCGCGTACAGGACGGCGCATGTGTTCGACCTCGCCGACGAAGTCCGTGGCCTCAAGCTGCTCCACACGTCCGGTGCTCACACCGATGAGCTGAAGCGTGATGACGCGTATCCGTCCGAGCCAGCCGATGCGGCCCGTGACGATCTTCTCGGCCCCGATGAGTTGCCCCATCTCGACCATCGTCGCCTCATCAACCGTTTCGGCAAGCTGGAACTGCTGCTCCTCAAGTACTTTCTGCACATGGGCACGGTCGATCAGGGCGAATCGGTCAGACTTCACCAGTTCGCTGCGCATCACGTCCGTGAGAATTCTGAGTGCAGTGCGTTCGATG
Source organism: uncultured bacterium (assembly GCA_964510105.1). Lineage (GTDB taxonomy): Bacteria > Latescibacterota > MWCZ01 > MWCZ01 > MWCZ01 > CAZWQW01. The sequence continues at coordinate 12,198 of CAZEAI010000037.1, read as the reverse complement.
TCCTCGCATTCGAGATCGAAGAGCACGACACTCACTTTCTCCACTGTCGGCGCCGCGGGGTCGTCAGGCTGCGCCCGGGTGTCTCCCGCCGCCAAGAGCGCAAGCAGTCCTGCGAGCATGATTGAGGTCTCGATCGACCTCTTCATTCGTTTGCCTTCTGATCGCATACGGTAAACCTCGGCTACCGGTGTGTACCCGCAGATGCCGTCCGCTGACCTGGATGAGATCAGCTATCGGCTGGACCTCCGCCGCCATCGCATCGGCAGGGCACCCGCGCGCATGGGCCCTCCTCCGCAGATACATCAATCCGAGGGCCCTCTCCGGCGACGTTTGGGTCGGAACGCGATGCGTATTCCGCAGCGTATGCTACACGCGGGATGAGCAAGAGTCAAGTCGGCAGGAAAACACCGCGAGGGGACTGTGGATGGATCATCCGGCGTCTGGCGAGGCCCCCCTGCGCTCCTGAATCACCCCAGCAGCGACATGACAATCGCGAGCGCGACGATCGCCGCGAGCAGGATGAGCAGCCGCATCGGACCACTGAAGCCGACGCCTCCCGTGGACGTGCGCCCGTCACTGGCTCGCGGGATCTCGATGTCGGCGCGACGCTCCTCGCGCTCCTGCTCTTCGAGCTGCCTGCGCCGCCGCTCGGGAGGTCGGTACTGGAATGCTCGGGGCTTCTGCAGAGCCATGGCGTGTCTCCGTTGCCGTGCGCCTGCCCGGCGCCGCTATATCGCCAGATCCACCAGTTCGTAGATCATCACCGGGCGCATCTCCTGAAACGCTTCGACGTACTGCCATTGGTGCGCCGACTGTCCGAATCCGGCGAGCAATTCGGGATACGTTTCGGCCTTCATCTGCGCCCGGAAGCGCGCCACGTCGGAGTATCGGGTGCGGTATTCCTGAGAGCGATGCACCGACATCGCCTCGGCTTTCGTCGCCATTCCGATGCCGTCGAAAGGAACGACCACCTCAACCTGGTGCGGCCCAAACGTAATCCACGGGCTCTCGTACTGCCATACCCGCGTATCGCGCCAGCGGAACACATCGTCGATGAAATCCAGAACGAGCGAGGTTGAAAGCTTGTGAACGGGGTGCATGTCATCGCGGTGCGGCACGAGTACGAGCCGTTGCCAACCGTCGTGCCGCTCGACCAGAGAGGTGAGCAGTTCGCCTGCCGTCGTGCGATCGTCTTCGCTGACCGCGTGGTTCTCGTAGATCCCCGGGAGTTTGAGGAAGAAGCTCTCCCGTACACGCAGGATACGGCCCTCCGCGACGCTCTCCTCGCAACGAAGGTCCTCCCGGATGGCATTCAGCGCCGCTTCGCAGGCGTCGTCTTTCTCCGCGCCGGACATCCTCCGGAGCAGGTACTCCGACAGGCCCGGGTCCTGCCTCTGGAGGCGGTCCATCTGGTACCGCCGGAAGTATTCGTCGTCGACACCCCGGCTGCCCGACGTCATAACGACGGTGTACACCGCCGGCCAGTCCGCCTCCTCCACCCCTGAATGCGCCGACCAGGCAACCGGGTCGGTCAGACGGTGGATGAGGCCGCCGGCCCCGAGGACTGAGTCGTCCGGATGCGGCGAGATCACGAGAACGACGGTACGCGCAAATCGCTGATAGAACTCTTTCGAGATCATGGATGCAGTCCGGGCTTATGGGTGAAGCTGTGGCGGGTAATGTAGCGACCGGCGTGCGAGGGGGCCAGCGTTGGGGGCCTTCGCGCCGTCACTCACCCTCGGCGAGTTGCTTCATCGCGCGGGGAGTCATCCGCAGGATGTCGCCAGCGACCATGCCGTGCAGACCGAGTTCATCGCGCGCCAGGTCTCCCGCGGCGCCATGGACGTACGCGCCAAGCCGGGCCGCTGTCTCCGTGGGGACGCCCTGCGCCATGAGCCCGGCGACCACACCGGCGAGCGCGTCGCCCGACCCTCCCGTGGCCATCCCCGCGTTGCCGGACGTGTTGACCCACGCCTCGCCGGACGGGCCGCACACCACCGTCGGATTGCCCTTCAGCAGCACCGTCGCGCCGAATCGCCCCGCGGTCTCGCGGCAGGCGTCGAGCGGCCGTGACGCGACCTCTTCGGTCTCAGCGCCAAGCAGACGCGCGCACTCGCCGTAGTGCGGGGTCAGGACTGCGTCCTGACCTTGGGAGAACAGCCCTGCGGGCCGTTCTCCCCGCTTGATGATCGCATCCGCCAGAGCGAACAGCCCGTCGGCATCGACGACGACCGGGCGATCCAGCTCCCGGACAAATCGCTGGACGAGCTCGACCGTCTCGTGATGCCGCCCCAGGCCGGGCCCGACGGCCACTACGTCCGCGTCAGCGGCGAGCTGCCGAAGTTCGCCTAGCGCCCGCGTGGAGAGACATCGCTTTGGCCGCACTTCCGGCAACGGCCTCGTCATGACCTCGCGAAGCATGCTTTCGAGCACGTCGTTGAGACTGGCCGGGCACGCCAGCGTCGCGAGGCCGCATCCCGCTCGGAGCGCCGCCTCCGACGCCAGTGCCGCCGCTCCGGTCAGGCCTACCGATCCGGCCACGACGAGCACGCGCCCCGCTGTTCCTTTGTGGGCATCGGGCTCGCGGCGAGGGAGCCATCCACGGGCGTCGTCCCGGCCGGTGAGTTGGATACTCCCGGCCTCCGCCTCGACAGCCTCCGCCGGGAAGCCGATGTCGGCGACCACAAGCGTGCCGCAGCGCTTCTTGCCCGGGTAGAATGCGTGACCGATCTTCGGCAGGCCGAACGTTACCGTCAGCGACGCGCCGATAGCGATCCCGAGGACTTCTCCGGTCGACCCGCTCACACCTGACGGAATGTCGATCGCGATGACCGGCACCCGCAGACGACCGACTTCCTCGATGCCGGCCCGTGCTACGCCGCGAACATCGCCGGAGAGCCCCGTACCGAGCAGCCCATCAACGACGTAGTCCGCGTCGGCCCAACCCCGAGCCGCCTCTCGGACGGCTTCGTCGTCGGCCAGTACGCCCGTCTCGCCGCCGGATTCCTGCCAGTCGTCAAGCGCTGTTTTCGCGTCACCGGAGACGCGCGACGGATCGCCCGCGACGAGATGACAATGCACTTCCGCCCTAAAGTCGCGAAGCAGGCGCGCCACGACGAAGCCGTCGCCGCCGTTGTTGCCGCTCCCGCAGAGCACGATGACCTTGTCCGCGGCGACGCTCCCTGACCGGGCAACGATCTCATCCACGACGGCCTTCCCGGCGCGCTGCATGAGCGTGTACCCGGGAATGCCGTGCTCGTCGATGGAGCGCCGGTCTATACGGGCCATCTGTTCGGACGTGACGAGGTGCATGCGTGTGCTCCGTGTAGCTCGTAGCGGTCGATGCGTCGGGCGGTATGCGCCTCTAGCTCTTGCCCTTCATCTCTTCACGAGCGTCGATGGCATCGATGACGCGCACGAGTTCGCTCACGCTGTCGATCTCGTAGTCGGCGTCGCTGACCGTCACGCCGTGGGCGTTGCCGTACTTCGCCCACACGGTCCAGAGCCCGGCTTGCTGTGCACCGGTAACGTCCCGTTCGGGCCAGTCGCCGATCATGATCGCCTCGGCCGGCGCAACGGCGAGGTCGGCGATGACACGCGCGAACGGCTCCGGCGCCGGCTTGCGGTGGCCGGTATCCTCGTAGGTGACGACGACGTCGAAATCGTGGTGCAGCCCGAGCTGACACAGGCGGAGCCACGCCTCCCGCCGAGGCGCGTCGGAGAGCACGGCGAGTTTCAGTCCGCGCCGGAGCAGCGTCGAGATGGTGAGCCGCACGTGTGGGTAGAGCTGAAGCGCCGCGTCGCGCGCCTTGCGGTACGCCACGATCCCCGCCGCGAGCACACGGTAGTCGATGTAGCCGAGCCCGTTCCGCAGAAACTGGTCGAACACGTTCTGGTATTCGATGCCGAGCAGGTCATACGTCTCGTAGATGCCGTCGCGCACTTCGTCGATGGTCATCGGCAGGCCCGCGTCCACCATTGCCCACGCCGCCGCGCGTACGGCGTCGTCCTTCATCTTCATGAAATCGACGAGCGTATTGTCGAGGTCGAAGACGACGGCGCGGATCATTCAGGGCTCCCAACGTGGAACGGGATCACAGGATACGGAAAGGTAGGGGCGCGGACGCTCTCGGTCCACGCGTGGCGCACGAACGCGTAGCGGCGCACGAACGCGTAGCGTTCGCGGGACATTCCTGTCCGCGCATCCGCTTGTTGCGAAACACAGGGCAGCCACAGGGGGCTGCCCCTACTCAGTCGCGACGCACCACCGGCGCCCACGATGACGGCGGAGACCCCTGCCCGGTAGTCCAGCACGGGCCCTCCTTCGGAGAGCGGACACTCCTGTCCGCGTCCCATGCGCAATGCCGCCGCAGCCACGGGGGGCCGCGTGGTACCCCCTACGCCGCTGCCACCATCTCCGCGATCTTCGTGCCGCGCTCCATGGCCTGCGCCAGGAACTCCGTCTCGTCCTCGATGCCGGATTTGCCCACGCCGACTTCCATCTGCACCGGCTTCGTGTACGCCGATGCGGCGATGAGGCCGGCAAGTCGAGGCCAGTCGACAGTGCCCATGAACGGAAGCTGGTGCAGATCGTCTTCGCCGTCGTTGTCGTGGAAGTGGATCACGATGAGCCGGTCCTTTGCCTCGTCGAGTCGGTCGAGACCGTCGCCGGCGTTGTTGCCGTGCCCACAGTCGTAACACAGCCCGACGTAAGCGGCGTCGTAGTCGCGCAGCAGCGGGTTGATAGCGTCGAAACTGCCGTTCTCCAGCGCAATGCGGATGCCGCGCTCACGCGAGAACGTTTCAAGTTCGTCGAGCGAGCGGCGAACCGGCACGCCCTCGGGGTCTGCCGGGATGTGCATCACGACGGCGTCGCCACCGAGCCGTGCGGTCATATCGATGCGGTTGCGTACCAACTCCACTCCGGCGACACGCTGGTACTCGACTTCCGACGACCAGTTCTTCTCAGGACCGCACGAGGCATGCAGATCAAGCACCTTGACCCCGTACTCCCTCAGCCACGCGCCGATCTGATCGATCTCCGCGTCCATGTACACGAAATCGGTATTCCACTGGTGACACCAGTGAACGTGCGAGAATCCTGCGTCCGCGATGTCCCGGAGATATGGCGACGGATCGCCCTTGTCGGCGGCGTAGTCGGTGGCGATGGAGAGCATGTGGGCTCCTTCCGTGGGTGTGATCGCGCGTCGTCGAACGAGAGAAGAAACGTTGCTACGTCCCGCGCGTCCAGCATCCAGCCACGCCATTTGCCGTCGGTTGTCCCGCGCTGCGCCTCGCGACACTGTTACTGTGTCCCACGCAACTTGGAGGCCCGGAATGCAGCTCACCGAATCGACCCACGCCAACGACCTCGGCATGACGTTTCAGCGCATCGAGCCGGGCGGATTCCTCATGGGGAACGACCGTCCGCTCGACGATGCCATAGTCCGGCTTGGACACTGGCGCTACGGCGATTCCGACGAGCGGCCGATCCACCGCGTGGAAATCACCCAGGCGTACTACGTCGCGACGACACCCGTCACGAACGCGCAGTTCGAGCAGATCCTCCCGGAGCACGCATCGCTGCGCGGCAAAGCGGGCTTCTCGACTCAGGACGACGAAGCCGCGGTCTTCGTTAGCTGGCACGACGCGGTGCGCTACTGCGAGGCACTCTCTGAACGGGACGGATTGCCGTACCGCCTGCCGTCCGAGGCGGAGTGGGAGTTTGCCTGCCGCGCGGGTACGACGTCGGCCTACTGGACCGGCGACACGTTGCCGGAGGCGTTCCACAACAACCAGGCGGTCGTCTGGTATCCAACGATCCGCGACGAGCAAGTCGACCATCCCGTGCCGCTGCCCGTCGGCCGGACCCCAGCCAATCCGTTCGGGCTCATGGATCTGCACGGCGTTGTGGAGGAGTGGTGTCTCGACTGGTACGCGGCGTACGAGCTGCATCCGCGCGTCGACGCGATGGGGCCGGGGGGAGGCGACTTCCGCGTGACGCGCGGCGGGAGCCACTCGACGGAACTCTACTACCTTCGCTCGGCGAATCGCTCCGGCGCGCACCCCGACGAACGGAGTTGGTACGTCGGATTCCGCCCCGTGATCGGTCCGATGCCCGTGACGTCCAGGCACATCCACGCCGGGCCGATGCCGCTCCACCGACGGAACGTCATTTCGACGACGCCGCCCGCCGCGGGGACGGCATCCGAGGAGCCGTCGTTCGCCGGTCCGCTGCCATACGTAACGGTACCGCCGAACACGTTCGGCCCTCCGTTCGGAGAGCACAACCACGATCCAGGCTTCGCGGTTTGCCCGAATGGCGACCTGCTGGCGATCTGGTACACGTGCGTTGAGGAGCGCGGCCGAGAGCTGGCTATCGCCGCGAGTCGGCGTCGATACGACCATGCGACCGATCGACTGGCCGATGCGTGGGATGCGCCGTCTATGTTCTGGAACACGCCCGACAAGAACGATCATGCGCCGGCGCTGTGGTCGGACGGCAGCCGGATGTACCACTTCAACGGCATGTCCGGCGGCGCGACGTGGGGTCCGCTCGCGACTATTCTGCGGACCTCCGACGACAGCGGCGCCACGTGGTCCGACGCTCGCTTCATCATCCCGGACCACGGCCCGCGCCACATGCCCATCGCGGGCGTGTTCGCCCTGCGCGACGGGACCATCGTCCTGCCGTGCGACACACCCGCGGGCAGCAAGCGCAATGAGCCCGGCACAGCACTCTGGATGAGCCCGGACGGTGGCGATACCTGGGCGGAAGCAGGCGGCACTATCTCCGGTATCCACGCGGGTGTAGTGGAACTGGCGAACGGCGATATCCTCGCGTTCGGACGTGGCACGGACATCGACGGCAGGATGGCGCAGAGCGTGTCGAGCGATCGCGGCGCAACGTGGGATTACTCGCCGAGCCCGTTCCCCGGGATCACGTCGAGCCAGCGCGTCGTGCTCATGCGCTTGCGCGGCACGTGCGCCGAAGGGAGCGACCCGATTCTGCTCGTGGCGTTCTCCAACGCGGGAATCGACGCGCCGGAAGCGCAACACGTCGTCGATGCGACGGGGGCGAGTCGCCCGATCAAGGGGATGTACGCGGCGATATCATTCGACGACGGCGCCACCTGGCCGTACGTCCGGCCGGTATCCGACGACGGGCCGGATCGATACATCGAGGGGCTGGACGGGCGCCCGCACCTCACGGGTCGGAGTCACGCCGAGTTCAACGGCTACCTCGCCGCGGCGCAGCGGTACGACGGCAGCGTGCATCTGATATCGAGCCGGAACGAGTACGCGTTCAACGTGCCCTGGCTGACCGAGCGTCCGCCGGGCGTGGCGTAGGTGGCGCGCTGGGCCGCGAACGAAGGGTAGGAGCTGTCGCGCGGACACGAATGTCCGCTCCCCCTATTCCGTTGCCACCTCGGGGCGTAGCCTCGTCCAGTATACCGTGCGTTCGCGGGCTTATCCGGTGGGATGGTCGGGCGTGAACGCCTCACGCGAAGGCGCGAACGCGGCAACGGGATGGACGTGGGCGTCGTAGGGGCAGCCCCCTGTGGCTGCCCTGTTGCGCGTTCACCGGGTGAGGATCCCCACCCGACACCTAGCTCCTGCCCGGACGCTCGATGCCGAGTTGCGTGATTTTCCGATGCAGGTTATTCGGCAGTATCTCCAGCGCCTTCGCCGTGGCGGGGATGTCCCAATCGTTGAGCTTGAGCTGCGTCTCGATGTACGCGCGCTCAAGGTCGTTCTTGGCATCCGCGAGCGGTCGGGACTCGGAGAAGTGTGACGAGGTCGCGGTCGAAGCAACGCCACCGGCAACGTCCAGGTCGCCGGCGCCAATCTCGCTCTCGGTCGCGAATATCGCCAGCCGCTCGACGAGGTTCTTCAGCTCCCTGATGTTCCCCCGGAACGGCATCTGCCGCAGCTTCGCAAGCGCCGAATCGCCGAATCGCAACGGCTCCCGTCCGTTCTCCATGCAGAAGCGCGCCAGGAAATGGCCGGCAAGCTCGGGGATATCGTCCGGACGTTCCCTGAGCGGCGGCACACGCAACGGCACGACGTTGAGGCGGTAGAACAGGTCCTCGCGGAACCGCCCCTCGGCGACCTCGGCCTCAAGGTCCTTGTTCGTCGCGGCGACCACGCGCACGTTGGCAAAAAGTGTCTCGTCGCCGCCGACGCGCTGGAACTCGCCGTTCTGAAGCGCGCGAAGGACCTTCGCCTGGACGGCCACATCCATATCGCCCACCTCGTCGAGGAACAACGTGCCGCCGTTCGCCTGCTCGAACTTCCCGGTGCGTTTCGCCGAAGCCCCGGTGAAGGCGCCTTTCTCGTGTCCGAAAAGCTCACTCTCAATGAGATCGTGGGGGATCGCCGCGCAGTTCACCTGCACGTACGATGCGTCCGGGTGCTCGCTGCGCTGGTGAATCTGCTGTGCGACGAGTTCCTTGCCGGACCCGCTCTCGCCCGTGACGAGCACGGTGGCACTTGTGGCGGCTACCCGGTCGATGACGCTTCGAATCTGCCCGAGCGCCGGACTCGATCCGATCATCTCCTCGAACCGGCCTTCCGCAGTCGCCTGGGCGCGACGCCAGAGCGAAAGTTTCTCGGCCACGTGGCCGATGACGACGCGCACTTTCGGCAGGCTCAACGGCTTTTCGAGGAAGTCGTATGCGCCCGACCGAAGCGAGCCGACCGCGGTCTCGATATCCGAATGTCCCGAAACCATGATGACCTCGACGTTCGGCCAACGCTTCTTGGCCTCCTTCAGAATCGAGATACCATCCCGCCCCGGCAGCTTCACGTCCAACAGTACGACGTCTGACTGCTCGCCTTCGAGCTGCTTCAGCGCAGCCTCGCCGTCGGCCGCCTCGGAGACCTCGTAGCCCTCGTCCTCAAGGATGTCCCTGAGCGCGGCTCGGATGTTCCGTTCGTCGTCCACGATGAGTATCTGCATGGTCCGTCCCTCACTCTTCTTCCCAGGCGCCTGATCCAGGCGCCCCGCTTGATCCAGGCGCCCCGCTTGATCCAGGCGCTATGGGCAAATTCCCACCACCTGCCGTTGTGTGTCCGTACGGATCGCTCTCCTCATCCACGATCAGCTCGCGGGTGAGGGGAACGCTGATCTCGAACCTCGCGCCCGTCGGCTCGATATTCTCGGCGGCGACGCGACCATGGTGATCGATGATGACGCGCTCGACCACCGCCAGCCCGATACCCGAGCCGCCGGATTTCGTGCTGACGTACGGCTGGAAGATAGTGTCGAGCACGTTCGCGCTGATGCCTGGGCCGTCGTCCGACACGATGAGTACGGCGCGACCTGCGTCCACCGACAGGCTGATCGCCACGCGTCCGTCTTCCGGGTCGACGGCCTCAAGTCCGTTCTTCGCCAGATTCAGGACCGCCTGCTCAAGCTGTTCCCTGTCACCCATCACGGGCACGACGTCGCTCGGTACTTCCACTCGGAGTTCCCGGCCGGCCTGAGCCTCAAGCAGCTCCCCGACTTCCAGAGCAACCTCGCGAAGGTCCAGCGGCCGGAGGATGGGAGCGGGCATCTTCGCGAAGCTCGAGAAGCCCGAGGCCAGTCGTTCCAGGCGGTCGATCTCCGTCAGGATCATCTCCGTGGAGCGCATGAAGCCTTTGTCGAAGCGATCGCGATTGTCCGTGAACCGCTCCCGGAGCCGCTCCGTGGTCAGCCGCATCGGGGTGAGCGGATTCTTGATCTCGTGCGCTATCGTGCGAGCGATGTCCTGCCACGCGGCGCGACGCTCGGCCCTCGTCAGCGCGGCGCGAGAGTCGCGCAGGCTCCTCACCATGTCGTTGAACGAGTCGACCAGCACGGAGATCTCGGGAATCCTCGCGGGCGGCACCGTGTGGCGCAGATCGCCCTCGTCCGCGATGATCCGCGCCGCGCCCGACACAGAGCGGAGCGGCCTCGTAAACTGGGTCGCCAGCAGCAGCGCGATGCCCACCGCGAGCAGAATCGTAACGGCGGCAACCCCAACGCCGACGACGATGATCGTCCGTTCCATGGGGCGCTGGAGGGCGCCGAGCTGCTGATACCGCACCAGCGCATCGTTCAGATCACCCCGGACGGACGTATCGTCAACCGCCACGACGGCATCCTGCAGTGCCGTGCGCACCTCGGCATCGTGCCAGACGGAAATGCTTCGATCGATAGCCGATATCGCGTACCAGCCAATCGGGATGATCCCGCTCAGCAGCAGGACCATCGCCGCGATGACGAATCGGAGTCGCAGACTCACGGCGTCACCCTCCGCTCTTCGAGATCGGCGCGCGTGAATAGCGCGCTTCGGTTCCGTGGCAGTGTGAAGTTCCAGAGGGCCATGAGGTCGTAGGTTCGCCCGGTGGAGTGTATGTAGATCGGCTCGAGTTCCGCTGAGATATCGACGACGTGGGCGCCACCGTCACTGACGGCATCAGCCGACCAGAGCGACGCCGTCTCCAATCGGAACACCTGGGAGTGCTCGGTTATCTGCGATGCTCGCACGATGCGTCCCGCCACACGCATCTCGTACACGCCGTCCACCAGATTCCTGACGATGGAGTGTCGAATGAGCGTATCCGGAACCGCGGTTGGGGTGCCGTCCTCCTGCCTTAGGCGGCAGATGAACGTAAGCTGGACCTCGGTGCCGCTCTCGATTACGTTGGCGAGGTCGTCGGAAAGGGGTCGCGTGAGCACGCACGAAACAGCGATCCGGTCCTGTCGAAGCTCCACGACGGGTCGGCTCATCTCGATGTCAGGATTGACACCGGAGAAGAACACGCCCACAAACGCGAGCATCCGGACGACGATCGTTTCGAGCACCGCGGTCTACCGAACGAGGGTTTGGATGACGGTGTGCGTATCAGAGATTGAGGCTGATTCCAGCTCGTGCTCGCCCGTCTGGAGCTACGCCGATGCTCACGCGCATGCCCGATAGACGGGAATACAGCCGCCGGTTGTGATCATTCGCCACTCCGTATGCGTCCACGACGTTCCAGGCATACAAGCCGAGGGCCGCGCTCAGACCACCGATCACCGCAGCCTTTCGCATTGTCGAAAGATCGCCGAAGTCGCCGTAGGGATCGCGAGCCCACCGGTCGTACTCCGCCGGATCGATAACCGCGTCGCCGTTACCACCGCGGCTGGGAGCGTCGTAGTCGATGGCATCGAGGTTCAGCTCGTCGCCCGCAAGCCCAACCGCCACAAGCGACGCAGTCACCCCGCCGAAGAACGCCAGTCCGCGCGGCCAGTGGCCGACGTAGAGCTGCCCCATCCCCGGTACGCCTGCCGAAAGTATCGCTGACAGAACCGGGTCTTTGGGGATAACGAGCCGAACGTGGGTCTCCCGCGCTCCGAGCACCAACGCCTCCAGCGGAAGGCTCTCCCGCTCAGCACGCATCGCGCTGGAGCTATCCCGGGCGGACGCCGCATGCTGTGCAAAGCTCGTCTGTGGCGCAAGCATGACGCCTGCCAGCACGGCTATGGCCACCAGCCAGACACCAACGCCCGCGCTCGCGGTCGCCTGGACGGGGTCCCTGTGCTGCAATTCCAACTCGCGAATTCCGGTCATACCGGCCTCCTCGTCCACTCACCGCCGCCTCAGCCGACGGCACCACCGAATAGCGATCGCCGTCCAGACGTGCAAGAGCCATGCCGACCCACCAATACGCCACCAACGGGCCGGATCACGGAGTTGACGCAGTGACGCTACTATCGAATATGATACGGCATAATTCGAACATCGGGGGCGGGTAGCGATCAAAAGGTCTGGAGGATGAGCCTGAACTGCTTCCGGCGGGGATGGTTGATCGAGGGGCCGTCGGACGGTCGCAACTCTCTGCTAGAACGACCGGGCGCCCGATAGCACGACCTTATCCGCCGCGTCTTCGTCGATGGCGCCGCACCGTATGAACGGCTCAAACGCCCGCGGCAGCGCGCGAGACATGAGCGATCGCAGAATTCCGTGGTTGATCATTGGAACTTCGTCGCGTCGCGCCACTGCCTGTCGGCTTAGCATCTCCGGCCGCGTCAGATCGCAACCCGCGCAGTGGAGTACGAGCTGGAAGCCGCTGACGCTTTGAGGGAAGCTTTCCGATCCGCACACATCTGTGATGCGAAGCGGCCCCCCGGCGATCGTCTGAAGCAGCGTGGGCAGACTGAGAAAGCTGGCCTGCTCGCTGAGGGGA